>DATJXJ010000010.1:0-55378 GCA_035500255.1 Verrucomicrobiia bacterium
CGGCTTGTACGCCACGTAGAGCAGCCAGTACACCACCACGCCGGTCACCGAAACGTAGAGCCACAGCGGCAGCGTCCACCGCGCGATCGCGCGGTGACGATCGAACCTCTCGCGCAGCGCGCGCGACAGCGTGATCAGCACCAGCGGCACGATCACCACCGCCAGCGTCGTGTGCGTGATCAAGATCGTGAAATAGACGGGCCGAATCCAACCCTGCCCGCTGAACCGGATCACTCCCGCGTGCGCGTGAAAGTAGAGGTACAGGACGAGAAACGCTGTCGAACAGAAGAACGCCGCGAGCATGCAGAGCCGGTGCAGGTCGGTCTTCCGCGCCCGGATGAACGCAAAGCCGAGAAGCAGCAGGATTGTGCAGGCGCCGTTGAGAGAGGCATTGACTGCGGGTAGCGACGACAGAGTCACAGGGCGGTCACCGTCACCGCATCATCAGCTTATCGAGGATGAGCCACACGAGCAGCAGAGGAATGTGCATCACCGTGGCGTGCATCAGCCACTTGGCCCGCACGTTCGTCCGCGTGCGGTTCGCCCACAACCCCACTTGCAGCAGCACCATTCCCAGCACGAGCGCGCCGAAGAAGTACCAAATCCCCGCCATGCCGACCACCGCCGGCAGCGCGCTCACCCATACCAGCACCGCAGAGGCCATCACGATCTGCCGGAACGTCGCATGCCCTTTCGGATCGACCGTCGGCAGCATCTTGATACCCGCGCGCGCGTAGTCTTCCCGATACATCCACGCGATCGACATGAAGTGCGGGAATTGCCACACGAAGAGAATCGCGAACAGGATCCAGCCGCCCAGCGAAAGCGTCCCGTGCGCCGCGGCCCAGCCGATCATCGGAGGAAGCGCCCCCGGGATCGCGCCCACAGCCGTTGAGAGCGTCGTGCGCGTCTTCAGCGGAGTGTACAGCCCCAGATACAGCACCGTCGTCGCCACTGCGACCAGGGCCGAAAGCGCATTCACCGCCAGCGCCAACCACGCCGCTCCGAGCACGATGCCCGCTATGCCGAACGCCAGCACTTCCCGCGGCTGCAATTGTCCCGATGGCAGCGGCCGCGACGCCGTCCGCCGCATCACCGCGTCCATTTCCCGCTCGATGTATTGATTCAGCGCCGCCGTGCCGCCCGCCACCAGCAGCGTCCCGCCCAGCGTGTGCAGCAGCCGGCCCCAGTCGAGCGGCCCGGTCGAGCCGAGATAAAACCCGGCAACGGTCGTGATGACGACGAGGAAGGTAACGTCCGGCTTGGTAAGAACAACGTACGCCCAGGGCTTCTCGAAACCCGAAAATGACTCGGCGCGCGTCTCGTTCATCGCAGCGCCCCTGCCCTTTCGCCCGAGTGCGCGACCTCTGATTCGGTCGCCGCTCCGGGAATGAGCCGCCGCACCGTCAGAGTGAAAATCACGGAAGCCGCGAGCGTCAGCGCGCCGCCCAGCACGTGCGCGACCGTCAGCGTCACGAACGCCACCGTCGGCTGCGGAGATTCGGGCGCGATCACTCGTATCGCGTACCACGCCGCGAATCCGAGCAGTATCTGCAAGCCGAAAAACGAATGCAGCAGAATCGTGGCGCGCCGCAGGTCGCGATTCTCCCGAAAGCGAATCTTCGCTGCGCGTCCCGCCCACACCACCAGGAACGTCACCACTCCCGCTCCCCACAGGTGCGGCTGGACGCCAAACGCGCCGTGCCGGAACGCCGCGCCGAGCACGAGTTGCACGAGGATCGTGAGCGTCGTCACTGCCGTCAGCGTGCGCAAGCTCGGCGATTTCGAATCGTGGAGGCGAGGAAGGTCTTGGTCCCACCATGGGCTCAGATAGAGCGACAGCCCCACGACGGCGATGAAGAAAATCTGTGCCAGCGTCGCGTGCGCGGTGGCCGAAAGCATGGGATGAACTTCATAGACCCGCAGCGCGCCAAGCGTCGCCTGCGCCAGCACCAGGACGAGCGCCGTCCAGCCGAGCACCTTGGCCAGCGGCTTGGTCTTCGCCAACGTGAGCCAGAGCGCGAGAATCAGCGTCAGCATCGCCACGATTCCCGCGACCACCCGGTGCGTGTATTCGAAACGGATTCCGCCCACCAGCGGCGGGATCAGCCTGCCATACGCCAGCGGCCAGTCCGGAACGGAGTCGCCCGCGTCGTTGTTGGTGACCAGCGCTCCCGCCATCAGCAGCAGCACAGTGAAGCACGATGTCAGCACCGCGAAGCGGTACACGCCGCGTGAGCTTTGCATGGAATCCGAGGCCATCTCTGGTGACGAGGACCTCTCATTCTAGGTATCGCGGCCTGAAAACGCAAAGCGTTTCTGGCGAGGATCAATTCCGGCGCCCCACAACACACGCGGCTGTCCCAGGTTTCGCCGGAGTCACCAGTTAGGGCTTCGGCCCCTGCTCGAGATGGCGTCCGAGTCGGTCCAGAAGTTCAAATTCGGCGGGATGAATTTTCTCGCGGGCAGCTTCGATCGTGAACCACGCGGCGCGATCGACTTCGGGAAATTCGCGCTGCTTGCCCGAGCGCGGCGGCCACTCCATCGTGAATGTATTGCTCCGGAGCGCCGCGGGATCGCAGTCGCCCTCGAACGCCCATGCGGTGACCGTCTTGCCGCTCTTGTGTTTCACGCTGCCAAGCGCGAGGAACGGACCGGTGGATTTGAACCCGGTCTCTTCTTCGAATTCCCGTTGGGCCGCGGCGAACTCGTCCTCGCCCGGCTCGATCTCGCCCTTCGGAACAAACCACGCGCCCGCGTCTTTTTTCGCCCAGAACGGCCCGCCCAAATGGACGAGGAGCACTTCCAGCGCCCCGCCGCGGATTCGGTACATCACCAGCCCCGCGCTCTTTTTCGCCATCGGCCTGGAATCTGAATCGCGTTGCCGAGACTGTCGAGCGGCCGCCGCTCGTCTCAGCGCGAGTCGCTCGGCTTGAACGTGAACGAAATCGCCTTCGACTCTTTCGGTCCGATCGTGACGGAAACGTCCTGCGTGCCGAACCGCTCGTGCCACGCCTCGATCGTGTACCTTCCGGGCGGCAGATTCTTCAGCTCGAAGTCGCCGCTCTTCGTCGTCACAGAAAAATACGGATGCGCGAAGACGAAAAGAAACGCGCGCATCCACGGATGGATATTGCACGCCACCGGAATCGCCGTCTCCGGCTTCGAAAACGTCGATACGTACGGCGCTTCCCCGGCCGCGAGCGAGCGATTCCACGGGCGGTTCTCCCGCGGCACGGGATGCACGTTGTGCGTGGTTGGATCGGTGTTCTTCACTTCGAAGGGCTGGTTCGTCATGAACGCGAGCACGCGCGGCGAGTACATGCAGCCCCGCTGGTCGAGCACCGCCGGCTCTTTCGGCGTGTCGAAGCGGTAGCTTCCGAGGCCCGCCTTCACGTACACGACGACGTTTGCCAGCGCGCCATGCTCGCCGAGAATCACCACGGGCGGCGCCACCGGCGTCGGGTTTGCCTGCACGCACGCGGGCTCCGCGCTCATGTCGATCGTCCGAAAAACGGGCGGGATGCCCTCGAACGTGACGGTGCCCGTGATCGAGCCGGCCGTCGACGGATCAACCGCTGCCGTGGGCGCCGGCTCCGTCGTGCCGGATTCCTTGCTGCTGCAACCGATGAAAACGAAAAGCGCCGCCAGTGCCAGCGCGCAAACCGTGGGCCGAATCCGCAATGCGCAGATTTCCTTTCGAACGCGAAGTCTCTGCCCCGCCGCTACCAGCCGACTTTGTGGCCCTTGTTCTGCTCGTCGAGCCATTGCTTCAGCGGCGCGAAGTAGTCCAGGATCGCCGTCGCGTCGATGTCCTTTTCGCCCGTCATCGCTTCCAGCGCCTCGGGCCACGGGCGGCTCTTCCCCATTTCCAGCATTTTCGCCAGCTTCGCTCCTGCGGCCTTGTTCCCGTAGATCGAGCAGCGGTTCAGCGCACCCGTGTAGCCGGCCTCGCGGCACAGCGCGCGATGGAACTGGAACTGGAGCACGAACGACAGGAAGTACCGCGCGTACGGAACGTTTCCCGGAATGTGAAATTTCGCTCCGGGATCGAAATCCATCTCGGTCCGGTCCACCGGTGGCGCCACGCCCTGATACTGACGGCGCAAGTCCCACCACGCCTTGTTGTACTCGGACGGCGGAATCTTTCCTGAAAAAACGCCCCAGCGCCACTTGTCGATCATCAGACCGAACGGCAGGAAAGACACTTTCTCCAGAGCGCGATTCAGCAGCAGTCCGATATCCGCCGCGGGAGGCGGCACCGATTCCAGCAGCCCGATCTGCTTCAGGTATTCCGGCGTGACCGAAAGTGCGATCGTGTCGCCGATCGCCTCGTGGAATCCGTCGTTCGCGCTGTCGCGGAAAAACGGCGGCTGCTTGTCGTACGCGCGCTGGTAGAAATTGTGGCCCAGCTCGTGGTGAATCGTCTGAAAATCCTCGGCGTTCGGTTCGAGGCAGACTTTCACGCGCAAATCGTCGACGAAGTCGACGTCCCACGCGCTCGCGTGGCAGACTACGTCCCGGTCCTGCGGCTTGGTGAAGAGCGACCTCTCCCAGAACGTCTGCGGCAGCGCCGGGAATCCAAGGGACATGAAAAACTTCTCGGCCGTGTGCGTCATGCTGACCGACGTCTCTTTGCGCGACTTCAGAATCTGCGTCAGGTCGTACCCGGGATCGGAGTTCGACGGAGCGACCAGCGGATAGATGTTCGTCCAGTCCTGCGCCCAGACGTTGCCCAAAAGGTGCGCGGGGATCGGCGCGCCCTCGCGGACCGCGTCCGGCCCGTACTTCTCCTCCAGCTTCCACCGGACGTACGCGTGCAGCGAAACGTACAGCGGGCGAACCTGCTGCCACAGGCGGTCCACTTCCGCCGCGAACTGATCCGGCGTCATGTCGTAATTTGACCGCCACATCGCTCCCACGTCGTCGAATCCGATCTCTTTCGCGCCCTGGTTTGCCAGCACCACCATTCGCGAATAACGCTGCCGCATCGGCGCGCCCACCGCGTGCCAGCCCACCCAGGTCCGCTTCAGCTCGTTCGGGTCGCGGCTGGTGGCGAACACTCGGTTCACGTCGCTGATGTCGAGACATTTCCCCGATGATCCGTCGGGGCACCATTTGCCCCTGCCGTAGTCGCCGTCCAGAGACGCATTGATCTTCGTCAGTTCGGCCGCCAGCTTGGGATCGCGCGGTGCGGGAATCGCCACCGAGAGCTTCAGCAGCATGAATTTGCGCGCCACGTCCGGTGGCAGCTTCAGGCCGTCGAACCGGCGCGCCCTCGCGGCGAGTTCGGAAGTCGCGGCGGCAACCGCTGCATCGGCATCGGCCGCCATCTGCTCCGTATCGTCCGTAATGAAATTCTCATGCACCCACTGCGCGCGCTGGTCTTTGATCCAGAGATCAAGCAGTCGCGCCTCCGCGCCTTCGATAAAGTGGCGCGCCTCTTCCACCGTGGGCGGAGCGCCCACAGCGCCAGCCGGCGCGGCGGAAATCTTGGCGTGGAGCATCATCAGGGCACCTGCGGCGACAACCGATGGAAGAGCGACACGGACAACGAGCGGCCACGAAAGCTTCATCATTCCCTCCGTAACGCCCCGCACAGTATACAGGAGCCGCGAACGGGCCAAGAGCGGGAAACGCGCTGGGCCGACTCGCCTACGGCGCGAAATACCACGCCGGCGCCGAGACGGCGCAATCGCTCAGCGAGCATTTCAATTGCAGCGAGTGAAGCTCGTGCGGCGACTCCGGCGAAGGCGCGAAGCGGAGCAGATACTGGTTGTCGAGGTAGCTGAGAATCGACGCAAGGAACGCGCCCGGCTCGTCGTAATCGATCTCCTCGCCCCCGGAGTATTCGCACAAATTCCGAAGATTCTTGCGGCTCTCTTTCGCTTCTCCCTTGGAATTCGTGCCGTTTCGAAAGTTCGGATCGCGTATGTAGACTCCGATCAGGGGAATTCCGAAGCGCTGCAGCGATCCCAGGGCGCCGCCGAAAGATGTGCGGCTGGAGTTGTCGTCGCCGTCCGTCAGCGCAACGATCACCCGCCGCGGAATCTTTGAATATCGGCTCGACGTCAACAGCGGCACCGCGTCGCCGATCGAGTCGTACAGGTTCGTCGATCCACGCCGGCCGCTGAAGCCGATCTCGCGTCGCGCGGTCTCGAGGTCGACAACGCGGCCGTCGAGGTCGCCGCTCCCGCCCGCGGGAAACAGGTTCAGATACGCCTGGTTCCCCGGCTTGTCCAGGGCGATGAAGATCTTTTCCGCGGCGTCGTTTTCGGTCGGACGAATCGCGCGCATCGATCCGCTCGTATCCACCAGCAGCGAAAACACGAGGGGTTCATCCTTCACAGCCTGTAGCTCGGCGCCCTGCACCGGACGCCCGTTGTCTCGAATCGAGATCGCGCTCGCATTCGGAACCACGATCGATCCGCCCTTCTGGCTCGCGATCGTCACCAGGACCCGCGCCTCCGGCTGGACATCATTGCCGGGATTCACGGAGCCGGAGGGTTGCTGAGCATGGCTGCGGAACGCGCCCGCGGCTGCGGTCAGAAAGATGGCGATCCAGACGATTCGTCCGGCGAATCGCACCAGCGTTACCCTCCCGATACGTATGGGATTGTATATGCGCGAAAGGTCGGATGCCAGGCGAGCGGAATGCGCTACGACGCGGAGCGCGTGGCGCCCCGGCCCGCGCCAAGGACATCCGCGACGATGGCCAGCGCGCGATCGATCGCCGCCCGGTCCACGTCGAAATGCGTCACCATGCGAATTGTGGATTTCCCCGTCGCGCCGCTCAGCACACCGCGTTTGCCCAGCGCGGAGACCACGTCCGCCGCGGTCTTGCCGCTGGCGGAAACGTCGAAGATCAAGATGTTGGTGACCACTTTCTTCGGATCGATCCATATCCCGGGAATTCGTGCCAGGCCTTCCGCCAGGTAGCGCGCGTTCTCGTGATCACGGTGCAGGGTTTTCGGCGTCTCTTCCAGCGCGACCAGTCCGGCGGCCGCCAGCACGCCCGCCTGCCGCATCCCGCCGCCCAGAAGCTTTCGCGTGATATGCGCCTTCTCGATGAACTCGCGCGAGCCGACCAGCATCGACCCGACCGGCGCGCCCAGCCCTTTCGACAGGCAGAACATCACCGAGTCGAACTTGCGCGTGATCTCCGCCACGCTGCGCCCCAGCGCCACAGACGCGTTGAACACGCGCGCGCCGTCCAGATGCACGGGCAACCCGGCCTCGTGCGCGTGGTCGCAGATGTCCTCCGCCGCTTCCGTCGGATACACCGTGCCCCCGTGCATGTTGTGCGTGTTTTCGAGCTCGATCAGCGCCGTCTGCGCGCGGTAGTAGATCTTTGGGCGAATGTGCGGCTCGATCAGATCCCAGCTCAGAATTCCGCCCGGCGCGGGAACCGTGTTCGGCATGCAGCCCGCGATCGCGGAGATTCCCGCCATCTCGTAAAGGTAGATGTGCGCCTGCGCCTCGCAGATTACTTCCGTGCCGTGATGCGTCCAGGTCTTGATCGCCGTCAGATTCGCCATCGAGCCCGACGGGAAAAAGAGAGCCGCTTCGCGTCCGAAGATTTCGGCGGCTCGGGCCTGCAGGCGATTGACGGTGGGGTCCTCGCTGTATACGTCGTCGCCCACTTCGGCTTCGGCCATCGCGCGGCGCATGGCCGGCGTCGGTCGCGTCACTGTATCGCTGCGGAGATCGATCGGTGAATGAGCATCAGCAGGCATGACCGAAACATGATAACCGAGGTGGCTTGCATCCGGCTGCGTTAGTTAGCTTCGCTGAGCGGAGTGCAGAATCACGCTGCCGAAGTTCCAGGAGGCGATCTTGACCTCGCGGAAACCGCATCGCTCCATCAGCGCGGAAAGTTCCGGCGGCGACGGAAACTTCGAAACGGAGCCGGGCAGGTATTTGTAGGCCTCGGCATTGCCGGAAATCGCGCCGCCGATGCGCGGCAGAATCTTCTTGAAGTAGAAGCGGAAGAGCCCGGCCATCGGACCCGAGGTCGGCTCCGTGAACTCCAGAATCCCCGCTTCCCCGCCCGGCTTCAGGACACGTGCGAATTCGCGCAGGCCCTCTTCATAATTCGCCAAGTTGCGAAAGCCGAACGCGGTCGTGATCAGATCGACGCTCGCGTCCGGAAAGGGGAGATGCAGCGCGTCGCCCGCCGCGAAGACGACAGCGCGATGTTCGCTCTGAGCTTTCTCGCGCGCGCGGATCAGCATCGGCTCCACAAAGTCGCTGCCGAAAATCGGACCGCGGTTCGCGCCGCTGCGCACGCGGTCCAGAGCGAACGCCAGGTCTCCGGTGCCACAACAGAGGTCCAGGATTCGCGCATCGGGCCGCCCCAGAATATGCAGGAATCGCCTCGCCGTCCTCCGCCGCCACACGTGGTCTAGCGAAAACGAGAGCAGATGGTTCAGAAAATCGTAGCGCGGGGCGATCCGCGTGAACATCTCGCGGACCCGCGCGGCGGCTTCGCGTTCGTTGCGAGCGCCTTCGGGGCGCGTGCCCGCGATCGGTTGCTTCTCAGTCGCAATCGCCATGCTCAAGACTTCAATCCGGCGCGGGCGGCCACATGCGGCAGATCGGAGAACGCCCGCGCCACCACCGGCCACGGAACCTCGAAGCCCCGCTCCGTCTTGCCGATGCTGCGGGGCAGGACCCACAGGATTCGCCCGCCGCGCACCTTCTTGTCGCTGGCCAGAATCGGCAGCAGGGCCGGCGCGCGGATTCCCCGCAGCGGCGGCAGCGGGCCGACCGCCGCAACCACCCGTATGATCCGGGCCGCGTCGCGCTCGCTCAGTTTTCGCTGGGCCACGGCCAGCATGGTCGCGCCGATCATGCCCCATCCGACCGCCTCTCCATGCAGGAAGTGCTGGTAGTGTGTCGCGGTTTCCAGGGCGTGTCCCAGCGTATGCCCGAAGTTGAGAATCTGCCGCAAACCGCCTTCGCGCTCATCCGCGCTCACCACCCGCGCCTTGATCGCGATCGAGCGCGGAATGATCCACGCAAGCGCCGCCGGATCGCGGCGCAGAACCGCCTCCATCCGCCGCTCGAGGAATTGAAAAAGCACCGCGTCCGCGATCACGCCGTACTTGATCACTTCATAGACGCCCGAGCGAAACTCGCGATGCGGCAACGTTCCAAGGAATGCGGGATCGGTGAGGACGAGCCGCGGCGGGTAGAACGCGCCCACGAGATTCTTTCCCTCCGGCAGATCGACGCCCGTCTTGCCGCCGATGGCGCTATCCACCTGCGCCACCACGGTGGTCGGTATGTGCACCAGGCGTACGCCACGCAGATAGGTGGCGGCCGCAAACCCGGCCACGTCGCCGACCACGCCGCCGCCGATCGCGACCACGGTCGCGCGCCGGTCCGCGCCCGCGCGGACCAACTGCCGCGCGATGCCTTCGACCGTCGCAAGCCTCTTCGATTTCTCGCGGTCGTCAAACAGAATCGGATCCCGGCCGCCCGGAATCGTTTTCGAAATCGCGCGCCCCCAGTAATGCCACACCGGCGGCGACGAAAGCACGAAGGTGCCGGTCGATTCGCCGAGTCTCGAAATCAGCGAAGACGCGCGACCAAGCGCGTTGGGCGCGCAGATTACGTTGTAGGGGCCGGTGGAGCTGCGAACGCGAATCGTCGGCATGTCTTCAGAAAATGTAGCACAGTTCGCGAGCGCGACTTCGGGCAATGGCCCGATTGGCGCGAAACGAAATCACCGCTCCGTGCGTATGTTCCAGTGAAGGAGACTCGAGGATACGATGCTCACCTTCCTGCTCTGGTGCGTCCTGCTGGTTCTTTGCTGGCCGCTGGCTCTGCTGGCGCTGGTCCTCTATCCGATCGTCTGGCTGCTGCTCCTGCCCTTCCGGATTCTTGGCATCGCCGTCGACGGCGTGCTCGAACTCGTGAAAGGCGTCGTCCTGCTGCCGGCGCGGATCCTGCGGGGCCCCAGGCGCGCCTAGTCCGTGGGACCGGTGCAAAAAGCGGCTCCTGAGGGCCGGTTAAGGTGTCATCTTGCGACAGCTAAGGCCGCTTAAGGGATCATGGAACGTGATGCTTTTGCGGCAGAAAAAACCGCCCCTCAGCGCTTTTGAAGTTCGTTGACCGATTCGAGAATCACGTGGCCCGTGACGGCAAGACTGCGCGGGCTGATCTTGTCCATCGTGTCCTGCGGCGTGTGCCAGTACTGGCCGTAGCCCGCGTAGTCGATGATATCCGTGGCGGCCACTCCACGATGCAGAAACGGCTGGTGATCGTCCGAAATCTGCTGCTCGTCAGACACGAAGATATCTTTGTAGCCCAGCTTTGAGGCTGTCCGCCAGACAAGGTCCGTCAGCCACTTCGTGGAGTCGGACTCGCGCTGAATCCTCAAATCTTTCTGGCCGATCATGTCGGCGAGGATCACGGCTTTAGTCTTCTTGAGATCGCCAGAGACAGCGAGGCGGGCGGCAAGTTCGCGGCTGCCATAGACGCTATCGGTGGCGGTCCACTGGGCGACGCCGTCCTGAACGAGTTGCGCTTCTTCGCCGTCGAGAAATGCAATCCAGACCGCGTTGGGCCCCTTCGGGCCGGCGCACAGGATGCGCGCCATCTCGAGCATCAATCCAGTGGAGGAACCGGCGTCCTCGGCGCCGACGAAGCCGTCGATGCGCACCGTGTCGTAGTGCGTGAGCAGCAGAATGATTCCCGGACCGGAGCCAGGAATTTTCGCGACGATGTTCTTCATCGCGAATGTGCCGATGGGCGTGGGCGCGTTGAAATCGTCCGTGTCCACTGCGCAGCCGAAGCTTTTCAACTCGGTCTCGATGTAGTCCTGCGTTTTGTGGATGGCGTCCGAGCCGGGCGGGCGCGGACCGAAAGCCACCAGCTTCGCCGTGAAGTCGTAGGCTTTCGCGCCATCGAACCCGCCTGTTTGCGAGGCGGGAGGAGCCGCATCCGCCGGTGCGACGACCACCGGCCCGGGAGCGGAGGGCGCGCCCGACGCGGCGCTCACGGACGAATTCGGCTGCTGCGCGTCGCGGTTGCAAGCCGAAACGCACAGCGCCGCGAGCGCAGCGGATAGACAGAGAACGATCTTCCGGGAACGGGTCATGCTTGCGGCGCCTGCTCTTCAGCCGGCGCCCGCGCTTTGCGCCTGATTACGAAGTAGGAGACCAGCACACTCACGAAGTAGAGCGCCACCATCGGAACCATGAAGACGATCATCGTGGTCGCGTCCGGCGTGGGCGTGACGACCGCCGCGATGATCGTGATGACCAGCATCGCGTAGCGGAAATTCTTCAGCAGGAATCTCGGCGTCACGATTCTGAACAGCGACAGGATGAAAACGATCACCGGCATCTCGAAAATCACGCCCAGGCCGACGAGCATGATCACGATCAAATCGAAATACTCGTTCACGCTGATCAGCGGCTGAATCGGGCCATCGTTCATCAGCCCGATCACGCGCGTAAGCACCTGACGCAGCATGAGGAAGTATCCAAATGCGATTCCCGTGATGAACAGGAGCATGGACGCGCCGATAAAGCTGGCGACGGCGCGGCGCTCGTGCTTGTACAGACCCGGCGCGACGAAAAGCCAGACCTGATAAAGCACCCAAGGCATGGCGATGATGATGCCGAGGTAGAGCCCGAGACTGATGATCAGGCTCACGCCCCCGGCCGGGTGCGTGTAGTAAAGCTTCTCCGCAAGGCCGTTGGCGCGCAGCGCCTCCAACTCGGGCGTGATGATGATGTAGATGAAACGCTTCGCGATCATGAGCCCGACGATCATTCCCACGCCGATGGCGAGCAGCGAGCTAATGATGCGCTTGCGCAACTCGACCAGATGGTCGAAGAAGGACATGGTGCCGCCGGATTCATCGTCCGGCCGCTGACGCAAGGGGCGATCAGACGCTGCGGGCGTCGCCATCGGTCACTCGCTCGGGGGCTTTTTCTGGTTCGGCAGGCGGCTCAAAAGCGGATTCGACGCCCACACCCGGAGACTGGGGCTCGTACGGCCGCTGCCGGAGATCGGGGTCGGGCGGCTCTTCCCAGGCGGGCGGTTCGGGAGGGCCAGAAATCGCGGCGGCGTTCGGCGGATCGGCCGGCACCGTTCCCGGCGTCACCGCGGCGGGCTGCGGTTGTGCGCCAGAGGAAGCAGTGGTGGCCGTGGTAGCGGTCGAACCGCCGATCTTGCGCGAGTCGGCCTCGCGTTCCAGATCGCGCAGATGGCCTTCAAAGGTCGAGCGAAGCTCTCCCGTATGTCGCCGGAACTCGGCCATCACTTTCCCGAGGTTGCGCGCAAGCTCCGGCAGCTTTTCCGGCCCGAAGACCACCAGAGCCACGATGAAGAGCACGATGAGATGTGGGATGCTGAGCATTGGAGGCTCGGCGGCCGCCCTCGCGCCGCCATTTTCGCATCATAGAAGAGGCACCCAGAGGTGTCAAACCAGCACGAGAGGCGACCTTCACGGCAACAGAACAGCCGAGCCAGGCGAAAAAGGGGCGCCAAAGCGGGTATGCTATACTGACTTTCGCACGGGGCGAAAAGGGGTCCGCATGAGTTCATCGCAAACTTCGCAATCCGAAGGCTCCCGGCATCGAGCCAGCGCATCGACGCGCGGCATGGTGCTGTTCGCGATGGTTCTGGTAGTTTCGGCGCTGCTCGGCCGGCTGGTATATGAGCCCCAGCTGCGGGCCAATGCCGCCAATTCGGACGATACGCAGGATTCCGTGCGGTCGTTCACGCGCGTCCTGTCCGTGGTCGAACGCAACTACGCCGATCCGGTGGACACGGACAAGGCCATCTACGATGGCGCGATCCCGGGCATGCTCCACGTCCTCGACCCCCACTCGAATTTCTTCGATCCCAAGCAGTACGCGTTATTCCGCGAGGAGCAGGAAGGCAAGTACTACGGCGTCGGGATGATCGTCGCGCAGCGCGAAAACCAAACGGTCGTTCAGTCGCCTTTCGTCAATTCACCGGCTTTCAAGGCGGGAATCCGGCCGGGCGACGTGATCTTGAAGGTGGACGGAAAGAGCTGCACGGGCCTGACCACCACCGAAGTCGCGGACATGCTGAAGGGCGCCAAGGGTACCACCGTTCACATCGCTCTGGGCCGCGAAGGATGGGATCAGCCCATCGAGGTCACCGTGGTCCGCGACGAGATTCCCCGCCCCGGAGTCGAGTTCTTCACGATGGTGAAGCCGGGCATCGGCTACGTGCGGGTTTTCACGTTCAACGAGACGACGGACAGCGACCTGGCCGACGCTCTGAAACAACTGGACGTCTCCAAGCTCGACGGCCTGATCATCGATTTGCGAAACAACGGCGGCGGACTGCTGAATCAAGCCGTGGGCATGGCCGACATGTTCCTCGACAAGGGCGAGTTGGTCGTATCGCATCGAGGACGGTCGTCGGCGGAGCACTCGTACTACGCCGTGCGCGGCAATCAGGGCATCGAAGTTCCGCTGATCGTGCTGGTGAACGGGCAGAGCGCGTCCGCTTCGGAAATCGTTTCGGGCGCGATACAGGATCATGACCGCGGACTGATCGTCGGCGATACGAGTTTCGGCAAGGGACTGGTGCAGACGCAATTTCCGCTGGGCGAAAACACGGCTCTGCTGCTGACCACGGCGCGCTACTACACGCCCAGCGGGCGCCTGATCCAGCGCGACTACAAGAACGTGACGCTCTACGACTACCACTACAATCCGAAGCCGCCGCAGGCGCCCGAAGTGAAGCTCACCGATACAGGCCGGCAGGTGTACGGCCAAGGCGGCATCACGCCGGACGTGGCCATCGCTTCGCCGAAGCCGGACGACTTCGAAGATCAGCTCGAACGCCGCGGCGTGTTCTATCCACTGCCGCAGGGAGTGGGCGATTTCGTGCGCTTCTACCTCGGGCAGAAGCCCGCGATCACCAAAGAGTTCGCGCCCGACGACTCCGTGATCGCGCAGTTCAAGAAGTACGTGGCCGATCAGCACATCCAAGTCACCGACCAGCAGATTCAAGCCGACCTGCCGTGGCTCAAGTGGGAAATCAAGCGGGAAGTCTTCACGACCGTCTTCGGCCTGAACGAAGGCTACAAAGTCGCGCTTGAAAATGATCCGCAGCTCGAAAAGGGCGTCGCCTCGATCGCGCAGGCCAAGGCTCTTTACGCCACCGCCAGAAAAATCGTCGCGGAACGCGAATCGACCACCACGCGGCCGTAAAACCACACAGGAGTACAGGCGTTTCGACGGGTGAACAGCCGTTCCTCTACGGCTGCTTCGGGGCGGGGGCTTCCAGTTCCTTGAGCCGCAGTCTTGCGGACGCCGCGTCGGGTGAATTCGGCGCGCCCTTCAGGAACTCTTTCAACTCCGCGATCTCGGTGCGCGGGTCGTCCTTTCGCTCGGCAAGACGCGCGAGCAGGAGATGAGCTTGCGGCAGATGGCGCCAAGGGTCCAGCTGAATGGCGGCGCGCACATTTGTCTCGGCGTCCGCGAAGTGCTTCAAATGGTAGCTCGCCGCGGCGGAATAGTAGAGGGCGTAGGCGTTGCTCGTTGGGTCAAGGGCCAGGGCTTCATCGGATAGCCGCGCCAACTGGTCCCAGTCCTCGTCGCGCGCGGCGAATTCGGCCAGGCAGAGGTAGGGCGCCACGTACTGCGGATCGACCGTCATCGCCTGCTCGCAAGCCTTGTCCGCCTCGGCACGATTGTGTTCGGCGTCGAGCACCTGCCCAAGCAAAACCCATCCGGCCGAGTAGCTCGGATACAGTTCGACGGCCTTTCGCGCGTGGGTTTCGGCCTGCATGAACTTCTTATCCTTGTACGATGAGCAGGCCCGCTGGAATTCGCCCGAAGCCTTATCTGGCACGGACAACCGGCTGACACTGACCGTCGGGCTGTGCACGCCGGATTCAGTCCATGCGTTGCATGCCTCCGCCTCCACCATGCGCAGCGAATCCGAATTCACCGTAATCACGCCGGCAGTCATGTTCGGCTGCGAAGGATCTTCACCCTCCGGAAACCCGAACGCCGAGGACGGAGCCGGAATGGGCTGCTGCTGCGAGGAAGGCGTCCCCGTGAGTGGTGGCTGCTGCTTCTGCGCCCAGCAGGGAGCGATCCAGAACGCCCCGATCGCCAGAGAGCATAGCGCTGCGAGCCGGGCACAGCGGACCGAGCCGGTCCTTGCGCCCGCCGTCCGCGGCCCCATGCCGGCGACTGCCGGGGGTGTTACAGTGGCTGCCATTACGGCAATGATAACGCCTTTGGCGCCCGGCGGAGGTAGCGTTTCTTTTTGGGCGGAGCGGTGCCACGCCGGTGCATGATGATTTGGAAACACCTCCCAGCCGATAGGAAGTGATTGGCCCACCCCCTGCAAGTTCGAACTCGCCGAACTCCGTCCAAAGATTAGAAGGAGTACAGAACTCATGGACCCAGCCCCGCAGCCAACAACGAAGCCGGAAACGGCCGCGCCGCAAGAGCCGGTCTCGACGCCGACGATTATCGCGACGATGTTGAAGGCTCATCCGAAAACCAGCGATCTCATCTTTTCGCCCGGCCGGGCGCCGCAGGTGGAAACGCACGGGCAACTGCTGCAACTGAAGATCGCCGGTGTGGGCGTCCTGTCTTCGGAAGACACGGCCCGGATCGCGGCGGACTTGATCGGCCGGAACCAGCACGCCGTCGACAAGCTGAAGCTCGAAGGCTCCTGCGACATTTCCTACAGCCTTCCGAAAGTGTCGCGATTCCGCGTGAATATCTTCACGCAGCGCGGCAGCTGCGCCATCGTGATGCGCGTCATCGCGAGCAGCGTGCCGGACTTCCAGGCGCTACATCTGCCAGGGCAGCTGGCTGAGGCGGCGGAACTGCGGCCGGGAATCGTGCTGGTGACGGGGCCGACGGGCAGCGGCAAATCGTCGACGCTCGCGGCGCTTGTCAACAAGATCAACGAAGAGAAGCCGTGCCACATCATCACGATCGAGGACCCGATCGAATTCCTCCACTCCCATAAGCGCGCGACCGTGCACCAGCGGGAGCTGCACACGGACGCGCCGAGCTTTGCGCTGGCCCTGCGCGCGGCGCTGCGCCAGGCGCCCAAGCTGATTCTGGTGGGAGAGATGCGCGACCGCGAGACGATCGAGGTGGCGCTCGAAGCGGCGGAAACGGGGCATCTGGTCTACTCGACTTTGCACACCATCGACGCGTCAAAGACGGTGGAGCGCATTATCGGTGCGTTCCCGCTGGGCGACCAAAACGCGATTCGCATGCGGCTTTCCAAGACGTTTCGCTACATCATTTCGCAGCGGCTGATTCCCCGCCCCGACGGGGCCGGCCGGGTGGCCGCGTTCGAGATCCTGAAGTCGACGCTGCGCACGCGCGAGTACGTCCAAAAAGGCGAAGGCGAGGGCAAGACGCTGCTGGACGCGATGCGCGACGGGTCCACGGAAGGGATGCAGTGCTTCGACGACGAGATCGAGAAGATGATTCGGTCGAAAGTCATCGACATTCAAACCGGACTTTCCTACGCCACCAACGCAGGCAATCTTCGGCTGCATCTGGCCGATCTCCTCGAGCCGCAGGATGCGCCGCAAGCCGCGGAGACCCCCATCGCGGCTTCCGGGAACGGCGCAAGCCAGTCCAGCCATGCGATGGACCCGGAGTTCGAGCACACGTAGGCGCAACCCGAGTACGAACGGTGGGAAACTTGGTGGACGTGACCGGGATCGAACCGGTGGCCTCCTCGTTGCGAACGAGGCGCTCTCCCAGCTGAGCTACACGCCCACGGTGATTTTCATCTTAGCAAACCGCGCCAGCCGCAACAAACGGCTTTCGGCAACTCGTATCTTCTGAGTTCGCGTTCGCAGCCACCGTCCAAAATGGAACGCTCACGGACTTCGGCGCTGCGCGAATAACGCGCTTCCGCTTTCGACCGCTCCGCCCGCGCACGGTACAATGCGTGCATGGGGATTCAACTCATCGCGATGGATCTCGACGGCACGCTGCTGGACAGCACGTCGAAGCTGCCCGCCGAAAACGCAGCGGCGATTGCCGAAGCGTCGGCGCGCGGCATCGAGATCATGATCGTCACAGGGCGGCGGTTCCATTCGGCGCGGCTGATCGCTGAAGAACTTCCCTGCCCGGTCGAGCTGATCGTGAGCAATGGCGCGCTGCTCAAGTCAAAGTCAGGCGAGACGCATCTTCGGTCGTTGCTGCCGACGGACATCGCGCGGCGCGTTTTGGACGCCACGGAGGAGTTCCGTTCGCTCTGTGGCGTGATCTTCGACCGGCCCGATACCAATCAGGTGATTTTCGAGCGCATCGACTGGGACGGGCCCTACGTCGGGCCGTACCTGCGCCGCCACCGCAGCCAGGTGGGCGAGGCGATGCCGCTCGTAGGCTGCCTGGACGGCGAAGATCCCGTGGAGGTGATGTTCATCGGCGAATGCGGCGCGATCCGCGCCGCGCTCGACACGCTGGAGAGGCTCGCCTTCCGGAGCGACTACACGCTGGCGCTGACGGAATACGAGCAGCGAGGCCTTTCGATGCTGGACGTGCTCCAGCGGGGCGTGACGAAGGGAGCGGCGCTGGCGGAGTGGGCGCGGCGGCGCGGGATTCCCCGCGAAAACGTGATGGCCATCGGCGACAATTGGAACGACCGCGAAATGCTAGAATACGCCGGCTTGCCGGTGGTGATGGGCAACAGCATCTCTGAACTGAAGTCGCTCGGGTGGGCGGAGACGTTCTCGAACGATCAAGGCGGCGTGGCCGAAGCCATCCGCCGCTACGCGCTGGGAAACGGATAACGTATCCGGGACGTCACAACGCCAGAGCAAGACCTTGGATCGTTCGCTCCAAAGGGGGGATTCGATGAAAGTTCTGAACGCGGCAGGAATCGCGCTGCTTGCTTGTTGTATCGGCCCAATCGTGACTTCGGCTCAGCAAGGGCCTCCGCAGGGCGGCCCACCACGGCAACTGCCGACTCCCACCAACATCAGCGCCGCGCTCGATTTCCAGCTTTCGATCGAGGAGCGTGAAATCGAGGGGATCGCCGATGCGATGCCTGAGGACAAGTATTCCTTCGCGCCGACGAACGGCGAGTTCAAGGGTGTGCGGACGTTCGCGCAGCAGGTGAAGCACATCGCGAACACCAACAATCGCTTCTTCGGCGGGATTCTGGGCCAAGCGCAGCCGACCGAGACACAGTTCGAGGCCGAGAACGGCCCGGACGCCATTCAGACAAAAGCGCAGATCATGCAATATCTGAAGGATTCTTTCGCGCTCGGGCACAAGGCGATCGCGACGATCACGGCCGACAACGCTTTCGTGCCGATGACGAATCCGCCGACGCCGTTCCTGCGGACGCCCGGGACGATCGCGATCTTCGGTCTGTCGCACGCGATGGACCACTACGGCCAAATGGTCGAGTACCTGCGCGACAACGGGATCGTTCCGCCGGCCAGCCGCCAGCGGGCGCCGGCGAACCCGAGTTCCTCCGGAGCGAAATAGCGCGAATGAAGCATCTCCCCTCTCTCGCCGGAGTGCTGCTGGCAGGCGCGATATCGCTTTCGGCGGCGAATCCGGCGCGGGCGGATTACGCCGTCCTGCGCTCGGGCGGGCGGCTTCATGTGACGAGCTTCGACGTTCGGGGAGACCACGTGCGCCTGACGCTGGCCGGCGGGTCCGTCGAGATTGCGGCGAGAGAGTTGATCGCCGTGGAGCCCGAGGAAGTGTTCCCGTCTCCGCCGCCCGCGAATGTCGACTTTGGCGTCCGATACGCGGCGCTGATTCGAGCCGCGGCGCAAAAGCACGGCGTCGACGAGAAACTGATTTCGAGCGTCATTTTCGCGGAGTCGAACTTCGACGCGAAGGCAGTCTCTCGAAAGAACGCGCTCGGCTTGATGCAGCTGCTGCCGACGACGGCGGCGAAGTATTCGGTCAAGAATGTCTTCGACCCGGCGCAGAACATTGACGCCGGAACGCACTATCTGAAGGATTTGCTGGAACGGTATCGCGGAAATCTAGCTTTCGCGCTGGCTGCCTACAACGCGGGGCCCGAGGCCGTGGATCGATACGGCGGCGTGCCACCTATTCGCGAGACGCAGAACTACGTTCGCGAAATCACTTCGAGGCTGACGGACCGCCCGACGAACTAGGCGGGCCGGATATCGCGGCTGCGCCGTCGATTTGTTCGGTGCTTGCGAGTTGAGGTCGCAGATTCGTTTCGAGATATGCCGGGCCGGGCTCTTCGTGGTAGATACTGCTGAGACGACAGGAGTTCCCCGGCGCCGTGGGCGACAATCTAGTCCAACTGATTCCCAAGGACGGCACGCAGATCGTCCTCGTACTCTTCCTCTCCTTCCTGATTGGCCTCGAGCGCGAAGAGCAAAAGGTAACGTCTGAACAGTACCGCTTCGGCGGAGTTCGCACGTTCCCGCTGCTCGGGCTGCTGGGCTATGCGCTGTACGTGCTCGCGGATGGAAAGCTCGTCCTCCCGGCCGTCGGATTGGGCATCGTCGGAGCGTTTCTCTGGCAGTCCTACAGGCACAAGCTGGAGGGAGTTGCGCTCGCCGGAATGACGACGGAGCTCTCCGGTATGGTCACGTATGTCGTGGGAGCGCTCGTCGCCGCCGAGAAGTATTGGATCGCAGTGACGCTCACGGTGCTGGGCGTGGCGCTGCTCGAATTGAAAACAGCGCTGGAAAGCCTGGCCCGGCGGATGCCCGGCGACGAAATCCTTACTTTTTCGAAGTTTCTCTTGCTGACGGCGGTCATCCTCCCCATCGTGCCGGACCAGACGATCGGCCCGTTCGGATTCAATCCGTTCAAGACGTGGCTCGTGGTCGTGGCTGTCAGCGCGATTTCCTACGGCAGCTATCTCCTGCAGGTTTGGACCAAGGGCCGCGGCGAGGTGATGCTGGCAGCTTTGCTCGGTGGAGCGTATTCCTCCACGCTTACGACGGTGGTGCTGGCCAAGCGCTCCCGCGAGCAGGCGCGGCCACACCTGTATGCGGGATCGATGCTGGCAGCGTCCGGCGTGATGTATTTGCGGCTTCTGGCGCTCCTCCTATTCTTCAGTCGCGAACTGCTCCACAAACTCGGCGGGCCCTTTCTGCTGTTGGCTGTAGCCGGCCTTGTCGGAGGATGGCTCTGGACGCGTCTGCCGGACCACGGCGCGGCGAAAACGGAAGAAGGCGTGCAACCGAAAAACCCGCTCGAAGTCGGCGCCGCGTTGCTATTCGCTCTGCTGTTCGTCGCGATGCTGCTGATTACCCATCTCGTGCTGCTGTACCTCGGGCGCGGCGGACTCTATACGCTGGCGGGAATCATGGGCTTCACCGACGTCGATCCGTTCATCCTGAGCCTGGCAAGCTCCGCCTCCACGCTGACGCCGGTTCCGCTGGCCGGCGCCGCGATCGTAATCGCGGCGGCGAGCAACAACCTCGTGAAAGGCATCTACGCGTTCGGCTTCGCCGATCGCAAGACGGGCTTGCAGGGATTGGGGCTTCTCACCGCGCTGGCACTTGCGGGATTGCTGCCGCTTTTCTTCTAGGCCAAACGGGGAACGCTCGCGGCCCTGGGCGCAAACTCAAGATCGCGAAACGGGTTCGAGTTACTGCGTGGCGGATTTTTCGCCGAGGCGGCGCATGCGCTCCTGCAGCTTCTTGCGGAGCGTGGCCGGCGCATTGGGATTGAAAGCGACCAGATACCAAAGCGGCTGGCTGCGGTCGCGGCTGAGGCGCGAGAGAGTGGCGGCGTCACTATTCGGATGGCGCGCGATATTTTCGCGAATCGCCGAATAGGGATGGTGCGAAAGGCGGCCGAGCGTCTTCGCCGAAACCTTCGGATGCTCGCTGATCAAGCGGAGCAGATAGTAGTCTTCCTTGGGAGCCTGGCGGGAGAGTTGGTCCAAGGCATCGGGCTTGACCTCCGCGCTCAGAACGGTGCCGACCTTCTCGTCCCATCCGGGATTGATGCGATTCAGCTCCTGCGTGCGCGCGTGAATCAACTGCTCGATCACGCGGCGCTCCTGATCCAGGCGAGCCGCGGGCAGCGCGCTGCGCTCGACGGAATCGAGCACGCGCAAAAGGTGCTGCCTCTCGCCAAACACAATCTGTGATGTGCGCAGAGCTTTTCCCTTGCTGGAGTTTCGGACCAAGTCGGAACGTCTCATGTCTTGCTCACCCCGCCGATTTTGTCAGCTGAAAACGCATCGTGAAGGCCGGTCCCGGAAAACCCGCCCGGCGTCACGCTGGAGATTCGGTGCGTTGTGCACCACTCGGGAGTCCCGCGCATGCCGCCAGCACAGAGGAAAGATACCCCAATTCGCTTGCGAACTGCAGCCCCCAAGAGCCCACTAGCCCGTCAGCCCAAACCACACTGAGAACAACCGCGGTGATTATCCAGCGGCGGCGCGAGAGAGTCAAAGAAAGCGCTGGCGATGTGTTCCTTGGTCCGCAATAGATGGTTCTAGAACTAGGCCATTATGGCCACGATTGGCGCTATTTTGTCTCCGTCGGATCGGAATGGGGGATGTCTGCCGCAGCCACGCGACGCTGGAACCGCCAGTGGCCGTCTTCACGGACCAGCGTGTCGTCATAGTGGCCGCCGTAGAGAATCGAAGGCTTGTTGTCGGCCGTGACGGTGAACGACCAGCGAGACCACGCGGTCGCGGTGTCACCGTGAACGTCGATCAGGAAGTTGGTCAGCAAGTGATAGGTCGAGCCGGGCTTGCTGGAGCTGGTTGCGCCGAGATTCTTGACCATCAGCGCCTCGATGGCGGCCGGACCTTTCGCGGAGCCGAAGCCGCCGATCCACTCGCCGTCTTGGGCGAACAGACGCGAGTAGCCGGCGAGGTCGTGGGCGTCGAGGAGGCGCCCGTAGCTGACGAGCAAGCTCTGAATTTCCTGGATGTCTTCCAGCCGCCGGACGCGGGCCGCAAGCGGTGCGTCTTTCCCGGCGTGTTCCTCGGCGCGAACTGCGACGGCCCAAGTAACGCCCGCTGCCAAGATCAGAGCCGCTGTGATGGCGACTTGCGCGAGCGTTCGATTGCGAGATCCGTTCACGATGGCCTCCCTTGATCGCGCCAGGCGCGATTCAACCGCGCGGACGATATCACCGGGAGGTTCTTGCCGCAACGCGCGGCGTCTAGCGCAGGAAGGGATTGTACTCGCGCTCGGAGCCGATCGTCGTTTTCGGGCCGTGACCGGGAAAAACGATGACGTCTTCGGGAAGCACGAGCAATTTCTGGTGGATCGAGCGGATGATCTGAGGGAACGAGCCGCCCGGCAAGTCGGTCCGGCCGATGCTGCCCTGAAAGAGGGTGTCGCCGGCAATGAGGCGGCCAGGCTGAAGCCGATCGCCCGGCTTCGTGGCCGCGGCGTTTTCGACCACGAGGCTGATGCTGCCCGGCGTGTGTCCGGGCGTGTGAAGCACGCGCGCGAGGAAACCGCCCCAGCGAAGCGTGTCGCCTTCCTTCACGAAATCGCGGATCGTCATCGTCTCCGGCATCGGCATGCCCAGCATCTGCGCCTGCATGTCGAGAGCGCGATAGAGGTCCAAATCTGCGTCGTGGATGAGTACGGGCGCGCCAGTGGCGCGATGCAAGGCGGGCAGCCCACCCACATGGTCGATGTGCGTATGCGTACTGACGATGGCGCGAACCTTGAGATTGTGGCGTTTGAGGACGCGCAGAATGCGATCAACCTCGTCGCCCGGATCGACCACGATCGCCTCGCCGGTTTCCGGATCGCCGAGGATCGAGCAATTGCACTGCAGCAAACCGACCGGAATGATTTCGTGAATGAGCTTTTCGGACATCGGGAATCAGTATAGCAGCCGAGGCGAGAGCTAGAGCGGCTGCTGGTCCGGCGGAAGGCCTGCGGCGACGAGATCGTGGACGCGCGCGGCAAAGTCCGCACGCCGTTCCATTGTGTAGGACGCGCCATCAACGGACTCGCCGAATCGGATCGTCACTTCGCCGGGATGGACCACGCGCTCGCCTTTGCCCATGCGGTGCTGCGCGCCGCCGATCGAGACAGGCACGACGGGAACGCCGGCCTCAATCGCCATCGTGAACGCGCCGCGCCTGAACGGCCGCAGGCGGCCGTCCGGGCTGCGAGTTCCCTCCGAAAAAATCACATAGGAAAAACCCTTCTTGAGATTCTCGACGGCCGTGGACACGGCCGCCGTGGTCGAGTCCTTGTCGCCACGATCGACGGGAACGAACTGCGCGACGCGCATGGCGGTGGCGAAGATCGGAATGCGGAACAGCTCCTGCTTCACGAGAATGCCGACTCGCCGGGGCAAAGCGGGGATCAGCGCCATCGGGTCGATATTCGACGCGTGATTGGCGACGAAGACGCAGGCGGTCTTGGGAACGCTTTCGAGGCCCTCGACGCGCACGCGGATGCCCAGCAGGCGCGTCTCGAAGCGGACCACGCCCATCGCCATCGCATACATCACGTCGGGCTTTCCAGTGATGACGCTCCAGATCACGAACCAAGGGAGCACCAGGACAACAGCGAGCGCGAGCGACACTGTGACGAGGAGCGTGCGGATCATGGCGCAAACATCGCGGGCAGCATGTCAGTCGGTTGTGCCGCGCAGGACGCCCTCGAGAATCCGGCGCTGGCGGGCGGTGGGATGTGCGACTTCGCCGACCGTTGTGCGACCACCGTCGGTGCTGAGCTCCAGCCCCGCAGCGGAAAGAAAGCCGTCATACGGAATCTCGTCGGTGCCGGAGACGTAGCGGCCGAAGAACTCCGCAAAGCTCTTTCCCGCCACCTCCTCGACGACCGCGCGAATTCCAGTGCTATCGTCGTAGAACTTGCCCTGGAGAGCGTACTCCTCGTTCATTCGCCGAAGGACATCATCGAGCGATTTGTGATTATCGGTGGCGTCGCGAATCGAGAGATCGAGCAGGACTCCGAGAATCTGGCCCTTATTGTAGTAGTTGACGCTGTGCGCGGGCAGGTTGTAGGCGTCATACTTTTCGAACCAGGCGTCGAGACTGGACTCTTCCACGCTTTGCCACGCGCGCGCGGGGCGGGATTGCAGCTCGCCGATTTGCTCGCCGAGATCCGCGTAGAACTGCTGCTTCGACCAGAGGCCCGTGCGCTCGAGCGCGAACGCAGCGTAGGCGCTCGTCACTCCCTCGGCAAACCACAAGGCCCGCGTGTACTGCTCCTTCGTGTAGTCCACCGGCTCGAGCGTCTGCGGCCGAATGCGTTTCACGTTCCAAACATGAAAGAATTCATGGGCCGCAACCGCCACCGCGCCTTCGGTCGACGTGGACGAGATTGCGGTGCAATTGCGGTGCTCCATGCCGCCGCCTTCCACGTCGCCGTCGGGGCCGATGTGAAAGAAGAACGTATATTCCTTCGACGGAGGATCGAACGGAGGGCCGCCCATCAGCTGCAGCTCATAGTGCGTGATGCGATGCAGAGCCGTCTCAAGCAGGGTGCGATTCCACGAATGCGAATCCACGATCACGCGAAAGCGGCCGCCTTCCTCGGTGAAGCCGAATTCCTCGAAGTCGCCAAGTTCAACCGGCGCGTCAACCAGCTGGTCGTAGCTCGCGGCCGCGTACATGTTGTCGACGTGCACGGCGGGGAGTTCCGCCGCCGTTCGCCAGCCCGCCGGGACATCGACGAAGCGAACCGAGACGCTTTCGCGGCGCCGATCGGGCACGTACATCAAGATTTCGGCGAGATTGACGAAGGCATGATGGGCGTCGAGCTGCGAGTTGAAGGGGCCGAGCGCGTTCCACTCGACCGCGTACTGGATCTCGAAAGAGTTGTGCTCGCCCGGCTGGCACGGACCGTCCAGCGAGAAGCGCCACGTCTGCTTGTCGAGCTGGCGCTTGTTCAACGGCACGGCAATGGCGGCGGGACACAGGGCGCGAATCGCGCTGACGCGCTGCGAAAAATCGCGGACGCGATACAGCGCGTTCCAGGCCGGCAGCGCGGTGACCACTTCGCTGCCTTCGACGGGAATCGTCATCGTCACATGAAAGCGGTGCTGGTCGGGCTCGGCGAGCGAAACGCGATACTCAATCGCGGCCGCGGCGCGCTGCGGCGCGGCGAGTGCGATGAGTGCGGCGAGAAGCGGGATCAGTCGGCAGGATTGCCGGATGGGACAGCTCATGCGCGCACACCGGCCCGCGCGCCGAGTTTTTCGAGCGACTTGGCCGTAAGGCCATCGAAACTGCCGTTGGACATAATCAAGATGAGGTCTCCGGGGCCCGCGTTTTCAGCAAGGTATTCAGCGATATCGTTAGACGAGGGAAAAGCGATTGCGGCGCTTCCGCGCTTGCGGATCGCCTGGGCAATCGCGTCGGGCGAGAGCCGGTCGGCTTCGTCCAGCAACTGGGCGCGATTCACGGGGCCGAAGAGGACCGCGTCGGCCAGGGCAAGCGCGTCCGGCAGCGCGTCCTGAAACACCTTGCGGCGCATGGTGTTCGAGCGGGGCTCGACAGCAGCCCAGATCTTCCGGCCGGGCCAGCGCGTCCGGGCGGCTTCGAGAGTCATGCGGATGGCCGTGGGATGGTGCGCGAAATCTTCCACCACCAGCACGCCTCCGGCCTCGCCTTTGATTTCCATGCGGCGGCGAACACTCTGGAAGGTCGCGAGAGCGCGCTCGATCGCGTCGCATTCGACTCCGCGGCCATAGGCAAGCGCGGCAGCGGCGAGAGCGTCGAGGACACTGTGGCGGCCGGCGACCGGTATACGGACGCGAGCGACCTCATTGCCGCGGTAGGCGACGCGAAACTCCGTGGCGGAATCGTGCCAGACGACGTCGCCCGCGCACCAATCGCAGTCCGGGGCGAGGCCAAAGGTCTCGACCGGGCAGAAAGCTTTCTCTACAACCTGCTTCAGATCCGGACTCTCTCCCCAAATCAGGATCCGGCCGCGCCGCGGCACGAGATTCACGAGACGCCGGAACTGCAGCGCGATCGAAGCCAGATCCGGATAGATATCCGCGTGATCAAACTCGAGCGACGTGAGAATCAGCTCGTCAGGATGATAGTGAAGAAACTTCGGAGCCTTGTCGAAGAACGCGGTGTCGTACTCGTCGCCTTCGATGATGAACTCCTGGCCGCCGCCGAGGCCGTAGCTGCGATCGCCGAAATTCGGCGCCACGCCGCCGACCAGGAAGTCGGGGCGCCGGCCCGCGGTCTGAAAGATCCAGGCGAGCATGGCCGTGGTGGTGGTTTTGCCGTGCGTGCCCGCGACAACGATGGACGTCCGGCCCGGCAGGAAATAATCCTCGAGAAGCTGCGGCATCGAGCAGTACGGGATCTTCTCGTCGAGGATGTACTCAAGCTCCGCGTTGCCGCGCGAAATCGCGTTGCCGATGACGGCGAGGTCCGGCGCGGGCTTCAGGTGCTCGGCCTTGTAGCCTTCGTTCCAGCGAATGCCGAGCGAGTCGAGCAGCGTGGATGCGGGCGGATAGACACCGACGTCGGAGCCGGTGACGTGGAAGCCGCGCTCCTTCAACATGCCGGCGACCGGCGACATCGCCGACCCGGCGATGCCGAGCAGATGGATGTGGTTCACGCGCGAATTTGCCAGACCCGAAGTCATTTCATCCCTGGTCCATTATTCACAACACACGTTCGATCGTGCGCGCAAGATGCGTTTGCTCGGAACGGCAAGAAAGGCGCCGATCAGGCTGCGCACGCCGGTTCCAGAATCTTCAGCGCGCCTTCCCCCGCGCTCGAAAGCGAGGCCTGCACGCCGAGCGGCAGCGTCAGCATCGCTCGCGACGTATGGCCGATCGGCGCTCCCCAGACAATCGGGACGCCGAGCGGGCCGAGAATGCGCCGAGCCACGTCGCGCACGGTTTCGCTGCCCGCGGGCGCATCGCACTCCGGAAAATCTCCGAGGACGATTCCAACGACGCGTTGGAGTTTGCCGGCCTGTTTGAGGTGCATAAGAGCGCGGTCGACCTGGTAGGGCTTCATGGCGCGGTCTTCAAGAGTCAGAATCGCTCCCGTGGTGTCGATCTCCCAGGGAGTGCCCAGCGTGGACTCGACGAGCGTCAGGCATCCGCCAAGAAGCACGCCTTCCGCCGCGCCGCCCACGAGCGATTCACCCTGCAAGTCCACGGTCCAGCCCTGCCGGGTCTCGGTGACTGCGCTCAGCAGACTGAAGCGGTCGTAGCCGTGCGGTGCGCCTGCTCCACGATCGAAATTCGTGGCCACCATCGGCCCGTAGAACGTGATCCAGCCGAAACGCTGCCACAAATAGACCTGAAGCGACGTGACGTCGCTCGCTCCCAGGACGATCCTGGCAGCCGCGGGCGCCTCCGCAATGCAATCGAGCAGATAGTTTGTGCCGTAGCCGCCGCGGGCGCAAAAGATCGCACGGGTCGCGGGATCGCCGAAAGCCTGCCGCAGCGCGGCGACGCGATCGGCCGTTGGCCCGGCGAAGAAACCGCCGCGGGCCAGCGCGGATCGCGAGTCGACTTTCGGCGCGAAACCCAGCGACGTGACCTCTTCGCAGCCCTTCTGCAGCCGATCTTCCTGCACGGGACTGGCGAGCGAAAGCACGCGGACCTGGTCGCCGGGACGCAGCGCAGACGGCTTGATGGCTTGCGGCATGTGCAATCGAGAATAAGAAATTTCGAAAGGCGCGTCTACACAGAGCACGCGGTGGGGGAATTAACAGTTACGAGTTGAATTCGATGCGGAGCGTCCGAAACGGCTCAATTGACCTTGAAGGTGGACTGACCGGAGGTGCCGCCGCCGGGGGCGGGATTGGAAACGTCAATATTCGCGCTGGTGCTGACCGCGAGATCAGCCGCCGGGATCAGCACGATCAGCTTCGAGGAACTGATGAATGCCGTGGCCAGCGGCTGCCCGTTCCATTCCCCGAATGAGCCGGCCACAAAGCCCGTTCCCTGAATCGTGACCTGCAAGTCGGTGGACCCCGCGGAGGCGCTTGCAGGGGCGATCGAGGAGACGGCCGGTTTTGAATTGTCCGGACCATTGATGGGCATGTTGATCGACGGCGCGGCGATCAGCAGGCCGGGAGTCGCGACGGACACGCTGCCAGAGCCGGCGTTCGCGATGTCCGTGGAGAGGATATTGGCCGTGACCTGATTGGAATTCACGAACGTCGTCAACCGCACGTCCCCGTTCCAAGTCACGGGATCGTTGGCTGTAAAGTTGCTTCCGTTGACGGTGAGCGTGAATGCGGCGCTGCCCGCCTTCACATCCGAGGGCGAGAGCGAGGTTACGACCGGCGCGCCGGCTTGCACGGGCTCGATCACGAAGGGGGATGGCAAGGACGTCCCTCCGCCCGGGCTCGGATTGACCACCGTCACGTTCACAGTGCCGGGAGCGGCAACATCGGAAGCGAAAATGTGAACCTGGAGCTGGCCCGTGATCTCATTCAGCGTCGTCGACCGCGCGAATCCGTTCCAATAGACGAACGAAACACCCTTGTTTCCCGAGGCGAAGCCCGAGCCGACAACGGAGAGCGTAAAGTCCTGGCTGCCCACTGTGATGTTGGAGGGAAAAAGGTCCGAGATAGCCGGCGTCGAGTTGAACGGAGGCGCGCTCTTGCCGCCACAAGCTCCGAGCAGCAACAGACCCACAGCCGATACGAGCGCGCTCCAGCGTGCAAGCTTCAAACCTTGCCTCCTAAGAATCTCTGCGGGGATCCGGGGCCGCCGGCCTGGAGCACCCGGGAAAGCGGAACGAGGGAACAGCCAAATCTCCTGCAAGTTCCCCTGCCAAACCGCAACGATTGATAGCATCCCTCGAAGCGACTCGTCAACTCGGATTCGCCTGATGTCCCAAGGGTTGGCTCGGGAATCGCATCGCCCCCACTAGAGGCGAAATGTGGTCATCTTCGCGAACTGCCGCGCGCGCGCCGCGATCTGTTTTCGGGTCACCCTGGCCAGCCGTTCCACTCCGAACTGTTCCACGGTGAAGCTGGCCAGCACCGAGCCATACACCATGGCCGAGCGCAGCGTCTGCGCGGTGACGCGCCCCTTGCTTGACAGATATCCCATGAAGCCGCCGGCAAAAGTGTCCCCCGCGCCGGTGGGGTCCCGCACCTCTTCCAGCGGGAACGCCGGCACCGCGAACACGAAGCCGTCGTGGACCATGATCGCGCCGTGCTCGCCGCGCTTGATGATCAGCGTCTTCGGTCCCATTTTGAAGACATGCTTGGCGGCGCGGAACAGGTTGTGCTCGCCGGTCAACTGACGGGTCTCATCGTCATTGATGGTCAGTATGTGCACGTGTTTCAGGGTTTCGCGGAGCTGGGCAGGCGTTCCTTCGATCCAGTAGTTCATCGTGTCGAGGCCGACCGCTTTCGGGGCGCGCGCCACCTGCTTGAGTACGGAGCGCTGCAACGTGGGATCGATATTGCCGAGAAAAATGTACTGCGAGTCGAGATAGGTCTTCGGCAGCGTGGGCTGAAAGGCCGCGAAGACGTTCAGCTCCGTGGCGAGCGTGGTGCGCTCGTTCATGTTCTGGCTATAGCGGCCGGCCCAGAAGAACGATTTGCCGGGCACTCGCTCCAGGCCCGCGAGGTCGATTTTCCGCCCGCGAAATACGGCTTCGTCCTTGGCCGTAAAGTCTTCTCCGACGATGGCCACCAGCCGAACGGGCGTGAAGTGGCTCGCGGCCAAGGCGAAGTAAGTGGCCGCTCCTCCGAGGGTACGATCGACTTTTCCGTGCGGCGTTTCGATGGCGTCAAACGCGACCGAACCCACTACGAGCAATGACATGGTCGTTCCGTTTCTGGCGGGGTGGCCGAGCGCCACCGCCCCGGACATTGTGGCGATTGAGATTCCAAGCTGATTCCGTCGCGAACGGCGGGCCCCACGGTCAGATGTACTTGCCGACGATCGGCGCCAGGCGCCTGCGGGCGGCGGCCGGGATTCGCTTGCGGTCGGTCAGAATCGCGTGCGCAACCGCCGAACCGCACTTGCACGCGCGCTCGTCTCCGAGCGTGCGAACGACCTCCCGAATCGCGCGCTGGACGTTTTCGGCGTTCTTATTGAGATAGCCGATGATCATGTCGACGGTCACCGAGTCGTGCTCGGGGTGCCAGCAGTCGTAGTCAGTGATCATCGCGAACGTAGCGTAACAAAGTTCCGCTTCCCGCGCGAGTTTCGCTTCGGTGAGATTCGTCATGCCGATCACGTCGAAGCGGAGCTGGCGGTAGGTGTGCGACTCCGCGAGCGTGGAGAACGCGGGGCCCTCCATGCAAACGTAGGTGCCTCCGTCGTGCGCCTTCACGCCGGTCCGCTCGCACGCATCGGCAAGAATCTTCGAAAGCCGCCGGCAGGTCGGCTTGTCGAAGGCGATGTGCGCGACGATCCCTTCTCCGAAAAAAGTCGCCCTGCGTCCGCGCGTGCGATCGAAAAACTGGTCCGGAATCAGGAAGTCCATCGGCGGCAGGTCTTCGCGCAGGGAGCCGACGGCGCTGACGGAGATGATCTGTTCGACGCCGAGCATTTTCATCGCGCAGATGTTCGCGCGGTAGTTGATCTCGCTCGGTGAGTAGAGATGACCGCGGCCGTGGCGCGAGAGAAAGGCCACGCGCCGCCCCTCGAGCGTTCCCACGACCAGCGCATCGGACGGATCGCCGAAAGGCGTCTTGATCCGGAGTTCGCGCGTGTCCGTCAGACCCGCCATCTGGTAGAGACCGCTGCCACCAATGATGCCGATCCTTACCGTTTCCTTCTTCTTGCTCGATCTGGAGGTCTTCTTCGCCATTCCGGCTCCCGGTCGTGATGGCCCGCCCTTGCGGCACGCAACGCGCTAGCCGATGGTTACCGGCTCCGCTTCCCACTGGCCGTCGCGGTCCCGCACGTACGCGGCAGGGACGCGCTCGTCGTGCGGGAAAAGCGCAATCCAGCCTTCGCGAATCGCTTCAGGAATCCAGCGCTTCTTGTTTTCGAGCGTCATCATGGGGTAGAGATCGTACCCCATAATCCACGGCAGCGGGAGATGCGCCGAAGTGGGCACCAGATCGGAGAAGAAGAAGGCCGTTTTGCCGCCGCCGGTCAGCTTCACACACTGCATGTGCTCCGTGTGACCGGCGACGCGCACGAGCTCGACGCCTGGCGCCAGCGCGTGCTCGCCCTCGACGGACGCCAGCCTGCCCGCCGCGCCCACCGGTCCGAAATTCTCGTGAAAATAGCTGGCCCGATCGCGCTCGTTCGGACGCATGGCGTGGTCGAGCTCCCCCTGTTGAACGACGTAGCGGGCGTTTGGGAACACGGGCACGACTTTGTCCAGGACAAGGTGCGTATTGCCGCCGCAGTGATCGAAGTGCAGGTGCGTATTGACGACGATGTCGATGTCTTCGGGGCGCAGGTCGAGAGCGCGGAGACGGTCCAGCAGAAAGGGACCGTCGAGGCCATAGATGTCACGCAGCTTGGGCGCCATCTTGTCGCCCGCGCCGGTTTCAACCAAGATCCTTTTCCCGTTCGCGCGAATCACCAGGCAGTTCATCGAGAGCGTGATGCGATTCCGGGCGTCGGGGGGCATCTTCCTTTCCCACAGGGGGCGCGGGATCACTCCGAACATCGCGCCGCCATCGAGCAGCACATGGCCGGCGGAAATCACGTGGAATTCGAGGTCGCCGAGCTTCACGCGCGGCTCCCGGAGAGGATTTCGCTGACCGCGGCGTAGGGGTCTTTCTTTCGCGCCGCCACCTGCGCGGCGATGGCATCGAACTGGCTTTCCGTAATTCCGTTGCCGAGCGCCCGCTCCACCAAACGCCTTTCGAGCAGGCGGAGCAGCCAATCCTTCCAGTAGGCGAGTTCCCTCTTCGGCCGGTCCTTTGCGAGCGCCAAGTGTTCCCGAAACGCAGCGATCTGGCCGGCCAGCTCGGCTACGCCCTGGCCCTCCGTCGCCACCGTGCGCACGATCGGAGGCTTCCAGCCGTCCCGGTCGGGAACCAATTGCAGCACCGCTCGAAGCCGCTCCTCGAAGCGCCCGGCTCCTTCGCGATCGGATTTGTTGATCACGAAAATGTCCGCGATTTCCATCAGGCCGGCTTTCAGGCTCTGCACATCGTCGCCCATGCCGGGAACCAGAACCACGAGGGTGCAATCCGCGAGGCGCACAATTTCGATTTCGCCCTGTCCGACGCCGACCGTTTCGACCAGAACGACATCCTTGCCCGCCGCGTCGAGAAGCAGCGTCGCGTCACCGGCGGCCTGCGCCAGACCGCCCAGATGACCGCGCGTGGCCATCGAACGGATGAAGATGCCTTCGTCGGCTGCGTGCCCTTGCATGCGAATGCGGTCTCCGAGGATGGCGCCGCCGGTAAACGGGCTCGATGGATCGACTGCGATGATGCCCACGCTCTTTTTCCCGGCGCGATAGTGCGCGGCGAGTTTATCGACGAGAGTGCTCTTTCCCGTCCCGGGAGCGCCGGTGATGCCGATCCGCCAGGCCTTGCCGGTGTACGGAAACAATTCCTTCAGAAGCAGCTCAGCCTCCGCGGCGTGATTTTCAATCGCGGAAACGGCGCGCGAGAGTGCGCGCACATCCCCCCTGCGAATCTGCGCAGCCCAGTTTTCGAGCGACGTTGTCATGGCGAGGCTGGCGATCTGGCGCGGCTAGGCGGAACGGCCCGAACCGGGCTTCGCGCCGGAGTATTCGTCGTAGGCCTTGATGATGCGCTGGACCAGGCTATGGCGGACCACGTCGCGCTCGTCGAAATAGACGAGCGCGATTCCCTCAATCTTGCCGACGACTTCAATGGCTTCCACAAGGCCCGACCGGCGCGAATCGGGAAGGTCGATCTGCGTGACGTCGCCGGTGATGACCGCCTTGGAATTGAATCCGAGGCGGGTGAGGAACATCTTCATCTGCTCGCTGGTTGTGTTCTGGGCTTCGTCGAGGATCACGAAGGAATCGTTGAGAGTTCGGCCGCGCATGAACGCGAGCGGTGCGACCTCGATGATGCCTTTTTCCACGAAACGCTCGAGCTTGTCCGCTTCGAGCAGATCGTGGAGCGCGTCGTACAGCGGGCGCATGTACGGATCGACCTTCTCCTGCAGGGTGCCCGGCAGAAAGCCGAGGCGTTCGCCAGCCTCAACGGCAGGCCGGGCCAGAATGATCCGGTTGACCTGCTTGGCCAGGAGCGCGGAGACGGCCATCGCGACGGCCAGGTACGTTTTTCCAGTGCCGCCGGGACCGATGGCGAAAACCATGTCGTAGGTTTCGAGCGCCTCGATGTAGCGCTTTTGATTCGCGCTCTTGGGAGCGATGCTCTTTCGGCCCAGCGGACGCGTGCGTGACGGCGAGAACGCGCCGTGCAGCGTGGAGGCCGGCTCCTCGGCCGCCACCCGCAGCAGAGCCTTCACTTCGCGGCTGTCCGGAATGCGCCCCTCGCGAACGCGCTCGCTATACGCATCGAAAATGCGCGCGGCGCGCTCCACTTGCGCCGGTTCGCCTTCGATTTCGATGTCTTCGTCTTTCAGGAACGTGCGGACGTTCAAAGCGGATTCGAGGAACTTGAGGTTCTCATCAAGGGGACCGAAGAGCTCGCTGATGCCTCCGGCCATTCGGACGGTGTATTTCATCAAGATGTATCGTGCTCGTGGATAGCGTAGCGCGCCCGAATGCAGGCGGTCAAGTTACGCGGCCGGCCCCGCCCGCCGCGCGCGGCAGCGAGCGGAGCTCGGTGACCGCTTCTAGTGCGTGACCGGCGCCGGGAACTGGACTTTGGGCACCTCGCGAGCGGCCTGCGGCGCCGCGAAGTACGCGTCGTTGCGCTTGAATCCGGACATCCCCGCGACGAGGCTCTGCGGGAACAGGCCGACATAGGTGTTGTAGTCCTGGATGGCGTCGTCGTAGCGCTTGCGCTCGACAGCGATGCGGTTTTCGGTCCCCGCGAGTTCGTCTTGAAGCCGCAAGAAACTCTCATTCGACTTCAGCTGGGGGTAGTTCTCCTGGAGCGCCAGGACCTTCAGCTCCATGCCGTAGAGCTCGTTGCTGGCCGCAATCTTGTCGGATGGGGTCTGCGAGCTGAGGTACTTGGCGCGCGCGTTGGCGATGTCCGTGAAGACGGTCACTTCCTGTGCTGCGACACCCTTCACGGTTTCAACCAGGTTGGGGATCAAGTCGGCGCGGCGCTGCAGGACCACGTCCACCTGGGCCCAATCGGATTTCACGGTCTCATTCTTCGTCACCATTTGATTTCGAATCGAGACGAAGTACAGCCCACACGCCGCGACGACGATCAGCAGAACCACCACAACGCCCAGTAGTGCCTTCATCAGAACCCTCCCGCCAGAGAACTGGCACGAGCAAGTTAGAGCGTATCCAGACGACGATCCACTTCGCTTGTGGCCACCTCCACAAACTCCAGATACGAATGGAGCGTGGCCTCAATATCAATATCGTTTCCCCGGCGTTTCCCTTCCCGGAAATCGAGCAGGGCGTGGAAGGCGGACGGATCGGCGCCCGTCAGAGCGGCAACGCCGTCCACCGCAGCGCGCTTGCCATGAGTCGCCGGCTGATTCAACGCGATCAGCGCGTGCTTGAAAAGCGCGCAGAATATCGGCAGCGAAGAGACCAAGATGGCGAAATGCGTCTTTTTCTTCTGCGGCGCGGCCAGAATCGCCTGCCGCAGCCGCAGCCAATTGACGCGCAGATCGTGCTCCACCTGCGCGCGATGCAGGCGCATCGGGACATCGAGATTCTCCAGGAAATCGGCGCCGTAGAGCATGCGGTGATGCCGCTTCATGTCGATCATTTCGATGGCGAAAACGTCAGCCGACCGCTTCAGTTCCTCCATCGTGAAGACCAGCGGCGCGCCATTTCCCTGTCGCATCCACCATTCGGCCACACCGTGCAGTCGCTCCAGATCGGCGTGGCCCGCTCGCGCGACCACGCAAAGCACGTTCAAGTCGGAGTGCTTTTCCTGGAATTCTCCCGTTACGGCGGAGCCGTAGAGCACAACCGCCGTGAGATTGTCGCCAGCGGCCGATTTTAGACGCGCAACCAAGTCGTTGAGTTTGGTTTCCATCGCTTTAGCGTGCTCCGTCACGAACCTGAGTAAAGACGCTCACTGAATCGTTACCAACTGCCGCCCGCACCGCCTCCGCCGAACGAGCCGCCACCGAAGCCGCCGAATCCTCCTCCGCCACCGCCGCCAAAACCACCGAACCCTCCGCCCCCGCCACCACCGCCGCCGAATCCACCGCCGCCCCAGCCTCCACCGATCATGGGCCCGATCCACCAGCCGCCGCGTCGCCGATAGCTTGACCCAGCGCCCAAACTTCGCGCCGCCCTCACGGCATAGAAGACGAAGGCGAAAATCACGATTATGACGATGAGCGGCAGTCGCGGGGAACTCCTCGGTCCTTCGGTCGCCGCAGGGGGAGAGGTGCCGCCGAGCGTGACACCCCGGTCCGCCGCGATCACATCGGCAACCCTGCGGGTCATCAGCAGGATTGCGCCGTCAAAGTCATTCTGGCGGAAATAGGGCACCGCCTCTCGCCCAAATCCGCCGACCTTTCCGTCCGACAGAATCGGTTCCAACCCGTAGGCAACTTGAGTCCAATACTTGTGTTCGCTCGGCGCGACGAGTATCAGCACCCCACGGTTCGTGGATTTCGGCCCAATCCCCATTCGTGTGGCGAGGTCAAAGGAATAATCCGTCACCGACTGATCGTTGAGCGACTTGACCGTGACGACGGCGATCTGCGCCTGTGTTTTCTGGTCGACTTCGGTGCAGAGCGCCGTCAGCTGATCTTTGGCCGACTGGCTGAGAACCCCAGCCAAATCGCTGACGTAGCCGCCCTTCGCCTGGGCCGCCACCTGTTCCACCGATTGGGCGCGCGCCGGCACCGCCGCGACGAGCCACGCACAGGCGGCAACCAGCAGGGCGAGCAGCCGCATCTTGACGTGAGGTCTTTTCTCTTGAATCGATTGCGGCGCGGCGAAAATGAACGAGTATGCGCTCATGAGTGGTTCCGCGTGACGTGGGGGATGGTAGAGCCTGGTCCGCAGGGTGTCAACGCGGGATCGGCGAGTGGCGGTTCTACGCCGGTAATTGGCAACCCGGAGAGGCGATGCTACACTCCCTTCGCCATCTTTTCGGGGCGCGCACAAGGTGTCCAGCACGTTTCTGGAGAGCCTGAACTCCCAATTCCGCGTCAAACGGCAGGGGGATACGTCTGGACGGATCTCGCGCCGGGCTGCTGGTTTCTGAAACAAAATGGGGCTTCCGCACGTTTCAATGAGTTAGGCAATCCGAGCCCCAAAGGACCGATGGCTGTTTGGAGAGGAAAAACACGATGAACCGAAGTTTACTGCATGCGGTGATGGCGCTATTGACGGCGGCTTCCCTTCTGGTTTCGCCGCTCTACGCTCAGAATCAACAGGCGCCAGCTCCGGACGCCCAGTCGCAGGCGCGGCCCCAGGTGAAGGCGCCGCCGATCTACCAGCCGCCCACCGCAAGTTCGGCTCCGCCGCCCGCCCCCGCTCGGAGCGTGGACCTGGGACCGGACTATTCGAAGGGCCGCCGCTGGTTTCCGACCGTTTTTGCGCCCTACGTGCCGGCGACGTTCCCGAAGCCTGAACTGGCGAACACGCCGCGAATCGAGCAGTTGATCTCGAACGGCAAGTTGATGCTGAGCCTCGAAGATGCCGTTTCGCTGGGCCTGGAGAACAACCTGAGCATCGCCGTCGAGCGCTACGTGCCCTGGCTGAATGAGGCCAGCCTGCTGCTGGCAAAATCAGGGGCCAACGGGAAGACGCAATTCGATCCGTCCGTGACCTCCACTCAAAGCCTCGAAGAGCAATCGTTCCCAATCAACAACCCATTCCTGGCCGGCGTCGGCGTAGGCTCGGCCGTCTCGGCCATCATCAGCCATAGCTTTGTTTCGAACTTCGGCTACACGCAAGGGTTTGAGCCGGGGACCCAGCTGCAGGTCACCTTCGACAACACGCGTTCTTCCAGCACGTCGTCGTTCAACTCGTTCAACCCGTCGGTGCAATCGACGCTGCAAGTGCAGCTGACCCAGCCGCTGTTGAGCGGGTTCGGCCGGACGGTGAATAAGCGCTACATCATCGAAGCGAAGAACACGGTGAAGGTGGGCGAGTCCCAATTCTCGCAACAGGTTATTTCCACGGTCACACAGATCGCGAACGACTACTGGGAGCTTGTCTTCGCGCGCGAGAACGTCAAGGTCGAGCAGGTGGCGGTCGCGGCTGACCAGCAGCTCTACGAAAACAACAAGAAGCAGCTGGAAATCGGCACGATGGCGCCGCTGGACGTGATCACCGCGCAATCGCAATTGGCCACGGACCAACAGGCGCTGGTGCAAGCCCAGACCACGCAACTGCTCGATGAGACCACTCTTTTAGTGGCGATCACGAAAGACCCGCTGGCGCCGGCGCTCCGAGGAGTGGAGATCGTGCCGACCACGCAGATCTATAACCCGGCGGACGAGACGATCACTCTGGAAGACGCCGTGAAAGAGGCCTGGCAGAAGCGGCCCGAGCTGCAACAGGCGGGCCTGAACCTGAAGAACGCCGGAATCGAAGTGAAGGCCACGAAGAACCTCATGCGTCCCACGCTCAACCTGTTCGGATTGTATGCGACTGAGGGCCTCGAGGGCGTCACAACTCCGCTCGTTTCAAACGGACTGATTACGACGACATCGCCGGTCTACGCCCTGAGCGGCACGTTCCCGAATACCACTGTTCCAATCGGCTTTGTCGGCGTGCCCGAGAGCGTGCCCGGCACGCCGATACCGGCGGGCCTGACGAACGATTGGGACCAGATGATTCACAGCCGGTTTCCGACATTTGAGGGAGGCTTGAACCTGACGCTGCCGATCCGCAATCGCGCCGCACAGGCCGCGAACGCGACGGCGCAATTGAATGAACGGCAGCAGGAAACGCAGTACCGCCAGACCCAGTCGACGATCGTTCTGAACGTCCGGCAAACGCTCATTACGCTGCTGCAGGACAAGGCGGCGATCAGCGCCGCGGAACAGGCGCGCGTCCTGGCGCAACAGAGCTATGATGACGAAGTGAAGAGGCTGCAGCTTGGCAGCTCGACTGCCTTCACCGTCATTCAGAAACAGCAACTGCTGACGGCGGCGGAAGGGACCGAGCTGCGTGACCGCATCAACCTGATCGAGGCGCAGCTGAACTTCGAGCAGGCCATGGGCCGCACGCTGGAAGCTCACAACATCACTCTCTCCGACGCGATGAGAGGCTCCGTCTCTTCGACGCCGAATATCCCGGGGACTCCCGACGCGGACAGCACGAGCGGCAAGAAGTAGCCCTTTCGCATACGCAGGCGCTCCATGAGCGAGCCGAAGGACCGGAAACTCGGATTCACGCCTTCATTGCAGTCCGCTCGCGCCGTTTCCGCGAGCGAGCGCGACTGGGAGGAGAAAACCCTCCGCCCGGCGCTCGCGAAGTCGCCGGAGCGCCCCGCCGTTTTCACCACGGTCTCCGGCCATCCGATCCGGCGGCTTTACACCGAAGCCGACCTCGCGGGATGGGATTCGTCGCGCGACATGGGCCAGCCGGGCGAGCCTCCCTACACACGCGGCATCCATCCCACGATGTACCGCGGCCGCCTGTGGACAATGCGCCAGTTCGCGGGCTACGGCACGGCGGAAGACACGAACCGCCGCTTTCGCTATCTGCTCTCCCAGGGCCAGACCGGCCTCTCCGTGGCGTTCGATCTGCCAACGCTGATGGGCTACGATTCCGACCACGCGCTCTCGGAAGGCGAAGTCGGCAAATGCGGCGTGGCGATCAGCTCTCTCGCCGATATGGAGGCCCTCTTCGATCGGATTCCGCTGGCGGACGTGACGACATCGATGACGATCAATTCGCCGGCGGCGCCGATCTGGGCGATGTATCTGGCGGTGGCGGAAAAGCAGGGCGCTTCGTGGGCGAAGATTTCCGGAACGCTGCAGAACGACATCCTGAAGGAATACATCGCGCAGAAGGAGTACATCTATCCGCCGGCGCCGTCGATGCGCCTGGTGACGGACACGATCGAGTTCGGCGCGAAGCACGCTCCGAAATTCAATCCGATTTCGATCAGCGGCTATCACATCCGTGAGGCCGGCTCGACGGCGATTCAGGAGCTCGCGTTCACGCTGCGCGACGGGATCGAGTACGTCGAGCACTGCCTGGCGCGTGGCATGAAAGTGGACGACTTCGCGCCGCGGCTTTCGTTCTTTTTCAACGCCCACAACGACTTTTTCGAGGAGATCGCCAAGTACCGGGCCGCGCGGCGGCTCTGGTGCGGCGTGATGCGCGAACGGTTCGGCGCGGAAAATCCTCGGTCATGGGCGCTGCGATTCCACACGCAAACGGCCGGATGCTCGCTAACGGCGCAGCAGCCGTACAACAACGTCATCCGCACGGCCATTCAAGCGCTCGCGGCTGTGCTGGGCGGCACGCAATCGTTGCACACCAACTCGCTGGACGAGGCGTGGGCGCTGCCCACCGAAGCCGCTGCGACGATCGCGCTGCGCACGCAGCAGATTCTTGCGCATGAGAGCGGCGTGACGAACACGGCCGATCCGCTCGGGGGCTCCTATTTCGTCGAATCGCTGACCAACGAAGTCGAGCGGGGCGCGCGCGACTACATCGGCCAAATCGACGCTTTCGGCGGGATGGTTGCCGCCATCGAGCGCGGCTTCCCGCAACGCGAAATCGCAGACGCCGCATACCACTTTCAGGCCGCCGTGGACCGCAAGGAGAAAATCATCGTCGGCGTCAACGACTTGGTCACGAAAGAGAAGCCAATCGAAATCCTTCAGATTGACGAAACGGTCGCCAACCGGCAGGCGAAAGGCCTGCGCGAGCTGCGAGCGCAGCGCTCGAACGACGACGTGAGCCGGAGGCTGAGCGCCCTTCGGAAAGCCGCCGCGGGGACCGAAAACACGATGCCCTACCTGATCGACGCCGTGAAGGCGTATGCCACGCTCGGCGAGATCTGCGACGCCTTTCGCGACGTCTTCGGGACCTACGAAGAGACCACGGTTACGTGACGCGGTAGCCTGCCGGCAGCCCTCTTCGCGGGCGCGCATTGGGTCTGTTTTGCAGTATCCTTGCATCCGTATGCCCGACAAGAAGATTCGAGTGTTGATCGCGAAGCCCGGCCTGGATGGACACGACCGCGGCGCGAAGGTGATTGCCCGCGCTCTCCGCGACGCCGGCATGGAGGTCATCTACACGGGGCTTCGCCAGACGCCTGAAATGATCGCATCGGCCGCCGAGCAGGAAGACGTCGATGTGATCGGCCTTTCGATTCTTTCCGGCGCGCACAACACGCTCTGCCCCCGCCTGATGGAACTGCTTGGCGCGAAAGGCATGGGAGACGTGACGGTCTTGATCGGCGGCATTATCCCGGAAGCGGACATTCCGGGGCTCAAGCAAGCCGGCATCGCCGAAGTGTTTCTTCCGGGGACGTCAACGCAGGCCATCGTCGACTTCATTCGCGAGCGCGTATCCGCCAGCCAGCGCAAGGTCTGACGCGCCGCCGCGGCTGCCGGCTCCCTTCGCGAAGTTCTCACGCACTGAGTGATACAATTCGACCGGCAATCGGACGGCCGGCGGCGAGGTGCAAGTGGGCGGAACGGTGATCGAGACGCGCGTAGACACCCAAGCGGCGGCGTTTCAGAAGAACAGCCGCACAATGATCGAGCGCGTCGCCGAAATCAAGAGTGAAGAAGAGGGGATCCGCGAGGGCGGCGGCGCGAAGGCCGCCGAAGGCCAGCATAAGAAGGGACGGCTCACGGCCCGGGAGCGCGTCGCGAAACTGATCGATCCCGGGACCGAGCTTTTCGAGCTCGGGCTTTATGCTGCCTTTGAGATGTACGCCGAGTGGGGCGGCGCGCCCGCCGCGGGCGTCGTGACGGGCCTCGGCCACGTGGCCGGCCGCCGCGTGATGATCATCGCCAACGACGCCACGGTCAAAGCCGGCGCCTTTTTCCCGATGACCGCGAAGAAGGTGATCCGCGCACAGAACATCGCCATCGAGAATCGCATCCCCACAATCTACCTGGTCGATTCGGGCGGCGTTTTCCTCCCTCTTCAGGAGGACGTGTTTCCCGACACGGACGATTTCGGCCGCGTCTTTCGCAACAACGCCGTGATGAGCGCGATGGGCATTCCGCAGATCGCGGCCATCATGGGTCTGTGCGTCGCGGGAGGGGCCTATCTGCCGGTGATGTGCGATCACATCCTGATGACGGAGGGCAGCGGCCTTTTTCTTGCGGGACCAGCGCTCGTCCAGGCGGCGATCGGGCAGCAGGCCTCGGCTGAAGAGCTGGGCGGCGCGCAAATGCACGCTCAGATCAGCGGCACGGTCGATTTCCGCGAACCGAACGACGAAGCGTGCATTGCTCGCATCCGGGAGCTGGTGGACAAGATCGGACATGGTCCCGGAGCGCCGTTTGACCACGTGGCGGCTGAACCACCCGCGCATCCCGGTGACGAAATCTACGGGATCTTCTCCGCGGAGGCTTCGAAGCAGTACGACATGCGCGACGTCATCGCGCGTATCGTGGACGGCAGCCGGTTCGAGGAATACCGCGCCGAGCGCGGGCAGACCGTGGTGTGCGGCTACGCGCGGATCGGCGGCTGGGCGGTGGGCATCGTCGCCAACCAAAAGAAGAACGTGACGGTCACGGCGCCGGCGACCGGCGAGAGACGCATCGAGTTCGGCAGCGTGATCTACACGGAGTCCGCGGACAAGGCCGCGCGGTTCATTCTCGATTGCAATCAGAACCTGGTCCCGCTGATCTTCCTCCACGACGTGAACGGCTTCATGGTGGGCAAAGAGGCCGAGTGGAGCGGGATCATTCGCGCGGGCGCGAAAATGGTGAACGCGGTGGCCAATAGCGTGGTCCCGAAGATCACCGTGATCTGCGGCGGCACTTTCGGCGCGGGACACTATGCGATGTGCGGCAAGGCGTACGACCCGCGGTTCGTTTTCGCCTGGCCCACGGCGCGGTATGCGGTGATGAGCGGCGATTCGGCGGCCGGGACGCTGGTTGAACTTCGCGTGCGCCAGCTCGAGCGCGAAGGGAAGAAATTGAGCCCCTCCGGCAAGAAGGACCTGCAGGAATCGATTCGCAACACGTACGAGCATCAGACCGATCCGCGCTATGCGGCCGCGCGGCTTTGGGTGGACGCGATCATCGATCCCGCGCATACGCGGGAAGCGCTGATCGAGGCGCTGGAGTGCGCGGCGCTCAATCCAGAGATTCGAGAGTTCAAGACGGGGGTACTCCAGACTTAGGTGAATGCCTTCGCAAACCAGCGGGGAAGTAACGGGCCTTACCGATTCGCGCTCACGCTGATGTGTATCGCGCCCTGCGCGCTGGCCGTGTTTGCGGCGTCGGCGCTGGCGCGCTCTGCGGAATTCTCCGCCTCAGGGCTTTGGTTCATCTATGAAGGCTCTTACGTTCTGGGCTGCCTGGGAGTCGGGATCGCAGCCGTTGCGGCGGTGGCGGAGGGAGTGCGCCGCCAAATCCCTGCGATTTTTCCCAGACTGATGGGCGCAGCCGCGGTATTCGGAATTCTGCTGCTGTGGTATGCGAGACATATCTACGGCAATCCATGGACTTCTAGAACATGAGCGACAACGCCGTCACCATCGTGGAATGCCCGCGCGACGCATGGCAGGGCCTGGCGCACGTGATCCCCACCGACGAGAAGATCCGCTATCTGACGCGGCTGGTCGCGCTCGGTTTCGCGCACATCGACGCCGTCAGCTTTGTATCGCCCAAACACGTTCCGCAGATGGCGGACAGCGAAGCCGTGATGCAGGAGTTGAGCAAGGTCAAGCTGCCTTCAGGCCAAGCGCCGGAGATTATCGGCATCGTCGTGAATGCGCAGGGGCTGGACCGCGCCCTTGGCACGCCGGGGGTCACCACGATCGGCTACCCATATTCGATTTCCGCCTACTTTCGCCGCGCCAACGCGAACATGTCGCGCGCCGAATCGCGCTCGCTGGTCGAGCAGCTTCAACGCGAGACGAAGGCCGCGAAGCGCAAACTGGTGGTCTACATCTCGATGGCTTTCGGCAACCCGTATGATGAGCCGTGGGGGCCGGAGATCGTGGAGGAAGCGCTGGTCTGGCTGAAGGACATCGGCGTGCGGACCGTGTCATTGGCGGACACTGTGGGCGCCGCGTCCGCCGACGACGTCGCGCAGCTGTATCGGGCCGTCAAGGATTGCGTCGCGGGCGTCGAGATCGGCGTGCACCTGCACAGCCGCCCCGACCGCGCTGCCGAGAAAGTGCTGGCCGCGTACGAAGCGGGCTGCCGAAGGTTCGACGGAGCGCTGACCGGCCTCGGCGGCTGCCCGTTTGCCGGCGACGAGCTCGTTGGCAACATTCCCACTGAAACCGTGCTGGCGACGCTGGCAGCCCGCGGCGTGGCAACGGGCATCGACGCCAAGTCGCTGGCCATCGCCTGCGCGATCACGGGCGAACTGCGCGAGAAATACGCGCACGATGCCGCGGCCGCGAAACCGAACTGACAGCAGGAGCACCGAAACGATGGGCTACCCGACTTTGACGTACCAGCAGGACGAAACGGGAATCGCAACCATCGCTCTCACGGTTCCCGAAAAGCGAAACGCGATTTCCGCGCAGATGATCATCGATCTGCTCCGCGCGCTGGACCAGGCCGAGGAGAGCAACGTGCGGGTGGTGATCCTGACCGGCTCCGGCAAGGCCTTCTGCGCAGGCATGGACCTGGACGAGCTGCAGCATCTGGCCAAGCAGACTTTGCAGAAGAACCTGGAAGACGCTCGACGGGCCACGAAAATGTTTTCGCGCCTGTACAGCTTCCCGAAGCCGCTCATCGCCGCCGTGAACGGAGCGGCCATCGCCGGCGGCTGTGGCATCGCAACTCTGGCGGATTTCACGATCGCCGTTCCGGAGGCGAAATTCGGGTACACGGAGGTCAAGCTCGGATTCATTCCCGGGATTGTCTCCGTCTTCCTGCGCCGCCGTCTCGGCGACAAACACCTGCGCGACCTGCTGCTGACCGGCCGCATTATCGACGCCGCCGAGGCGCTGCGCATCGGACTGGTGACGGAAATCGTTCCCGCCGAGCAACTGATGGCGCGCGCCCACGAAATCGCGGGCCTTCTGCTCGCCGCGAGCCCGACTGCCATCGCGCAGACCAAGAAGCTGCTGCTCGGTTTTGAACGGGCCGCCGTTCGGGCGGAACTGGAAGCCGCGATCGAGGCGAACGCCGACATTCGCTCGACTCCGGATTTCAGCGAGGGGATCGCGGCTTTCCTCGAAAAACGGAGTCCCAAATGGAGCGGAGACTAGTCGGGTGAGTGCGATCCGCGACTACGCCGAGAGCACGATTCGCGTCCGCTACGCGGAAACGGACCAGATGGGCGTGGCCTATCACGCGAATTACTTCGTCTGGTTCGAGGTCGGGCGCGTCGATCTCTGCCGCCATCTCGGCTTTGAGTACCGGCGGATGGAAAAGGAAGACGACAGCTTCATCGTGGTCGCCGAAGCTTCGTGCCGCTACAAGCGTCCCGCCCGGTTCGACGACGTTCTCGCCGTGCGCACGCGAGTGGCGCAGGCGCAGCGCCGCACGATTCGTTTCAGCTACGAGGTCTTTCACCAATCATCGGGTGAGCTGATCGCCACCGGCGAAACCAATCACGTGATCTGCGACAGCCAGGGCCGCCCGAAATCCCTGCCGGAAAAGTATCGAAAGTATTTTCCGCCGGCCGGCGGCCGCTCTGAGTCTGCTGGCGACGAAACGCAACCACAAACGGAGGCCACTCCATGAGCGCTGTTGATCCAGCAAAGGTCGAACGATATCGCCACAGATTGCGCGAGGAGTGGACCGAAGAGGCCACTGTCTCCGCCTGGAGGAAATGGCAAGCGCCGATGTCCGCCTTCACGCGCGGAGCCACGGAAACGATCCTGGAAGCGGGACATTTCAAGCCGGGGATGCGCGTGCTGGACCTGGCCAGCGGCGTGGGCGATCCGGCCCTCTCGATCGCCGAAGCGGTCGGCCCTTCCGGCCACGTCATAGCGACGGATTTGGGCCCGGGCATGATTGCGCTGGCAGAGGAGCTCGCGCGCGCACGCGGGCTGCACAACATGGAGTTCCGTGTCGCGAACGTGGAGGCGCTTCCCTTCCCGGACGAGTCGTTCGACGCGGTCACGTGCCGCTTTGGCGTCATGTTCTTTCCCGACCAACTGAAGGCGTTCGGAGAATGCCGCCGCGTGCTGAGGCGCGGCGGGCGCGTCGTCTTCGTAGTCTGGGGCAGGCGAGAGCAGCCGTTTCTTGGCACGACGGTCGGAATCCTGTCGAAATACGTCGAGGTTCCGCCGCCCGATCCTGACGCTCCTCACGCGTTCATGTTCGGCGAGCGCGGGCTGCTGAAGAGCCGTCTGGAAGCCGCCGGATTCGCGCAAGTCAGCGAAGAGGTGCGCACGGTGCCGGGGCGCTGGGTCGGCCCGCCCGAACAATACTGGCAGCAGTTCACGGAAGTAGCAGCGCCGTTTCGCCCGCTGGTCGCGAAATTGACGGGCGAGACGCGCGCCAAGGCCGAGGCGGAGATCATCGCCGGCCTGCGCAAACTCTCCGACGGAACCGCCGTCACCATGCCGCTGGAAATCGTCGTCGGGACCGGAATTCGAACGTGAATCCGATTCAAATCGACGGCGAGGACCTTTCCCTGGAAGACCTTTTTCGCGTCGTCTTCGAGGGCGCGGAGGCGCAGCTCTCTCTGGCAGCTCGCGAGCGCATGAACGCCTCCCGCGCCGTAATCGAGCGAATCATCGAGACCGATACGAACGTCTACGGAGTGAACACGGGATTCGGGAAGCTGGCATCCAAACACATCTCGCACGACGAAATCCGCCATCTCCAGCTCAATCTGGTGCGAAGCCATGCGTGCGGAGTCGGCCCGGCCCTGAGCGAACCGGCCACCCGCGCGATGCTCGCGCTTCGCGCCAACGCTCTGGCCAAGGGATTTTCGGGCGTGCGGCCGGTCGTCGCCGAAACCCTGATCGAGATGTTGAATCGCAGGGTGCATCCTGTGATCCCGTCGCAAGGCAGCGTCGGCGCGTCGGGCGATCTGGCTCCGCTGGCGCATCTGGCGCAGGTCGCCATCGGCGAGGGCGAGGCGACACTGCGTGAGCGCCGGATTCCGGGCGGCGAAGCGCTTGCGGCGGCTGGGATCGCGCCGCTGGTCCTCGGGGCCAAAGAAGGGCTTGCGCTGCTCAACGGAACGCAGGCCATGCTGGCCCTGCTGGCGCTCGCGCTGCGCGAAGCGGAGATCGCCGCGGACACGGCCGATGTGGCCACCGCGCTCTCGCTCGATGCGCTGCGCGGCAGCCCTTCGGCGTACGACGCGCGCATCGCGAGCGTGCGGCCGCATTCCGGCCACTCCGTCACGGCCCGCAACATCGAGCGTCTGAATCGCGGCAGCCAGATTCGCGAGTCGCACCGGTCGCCCGTCGCCGACCCGCGCGTGCAGGACCCGTACAGCCTGCGCTGCGCTCCACAGGTGCACGGCGCTGTGCGAGACGCGCTTGCCCACATCCGCGCGACGCTGACCATCGAGACGAACAGCGCCACCGATAATCCGCTCGTCTTCGCCGGCCCGTCCGGCGGCGCGGGAGAAGTGATCAGCGGCGGCAACTTTCACGGCCAGCCGCTCGCGATGGCCGCGGACCAGATGGCGATAGCCATCACCACGCTCGGCGGGATTTCCGAGCGGCGCATCGAGCAGATGACGAATCCGCAGACGAGTCAGCTACCGGCCTTCCTGGTGCGCGAGGCAGGGCTGAATTCCGGCTTCATGATCCTTCAGGTGACTGCCGCCGCGCTGGCCAGCGAGATGAAGGCGCTCGCCGCGCCTCACTCGGTCGACTCGATCCCCACTTCGGCGAATCAGGAAGACTACGTCTCGATGGGAATGGGCGCGGCGCGGAGACTCGAGCCCCTGCTGGCCAACTTGCAGCACATCCTCGCCATCGAAATGCTCGCCGCGTGCCAAGGGATCGACTTTCTCGCTCCGCTGCGGCCCGGACCGGAAACGCGGAAGGCGTACGAAATAATACGGTCGATGTCCCCGCGCGTGGACGTGGACCGTTCGCTATCGCCGGATATCGAGCGCGTGGCTCGCGCCATCGGCGAGGGCAAGTTCGCCGCTCTCCTCCGCTAGGAACTGCGCGTCACTTCGCCAGCGCGCTCTGGAGGAACCTTCCGAATCGATAGCCCGCGATATTGCTGAATGGCCACACGCCCATCGAGTAATGCCCACACGGCAGGGACAAATTCTCGAATGCCACTCGTTCGGCGCGAAGCTTGCCCAGAAGCTGATTTGTGAACTCCGGCCAGAACGTCGGATCGTAGCGCCCGGTGATGAGCAAGATCTTTTTCCCGGCGCCCGTGAGCTTCGGAATGTAAGGGAAGGGGCTGATCGGAAGCCAGAAACGAATGAGTTCCTCGCGCGTCACTTCGGCGGAAAGCGGCTCCCACACGTTCGTGGTGGTCATGCCGTGGCTGACGACCTCGCCGAAGTACGTCGAGGCATGGACGAAAGCGCCCGCGCGCACGGCCGGGTCGTGGCACATGGTGATGAATCCGATCGCCGAACCGATGCTGGTGCCGAGCACGCCCAGGCGCTCGTAGCCCTGGCCTTCGAGCCAGCGAAGCGTCCGCCGCGCGTCCAGCACCGCTTGCCTCGCCGCTTGCATCGTGAGCCCGATATTCGGCCCGACGAGATGGTCGGCGCGCGGATGGCCGGGGATCGAGCGGCGATCGTGATACGGCAGGCTCATCTTGATCGCGGTGACGCCCAACCGCTGGAGCCAGCGGCAGACGTTCTGCTGCTCCTCCCAACGGGCGTTCCATTGAGCGAGAACAACGACAGCAGCGCGCTTGTTCCTGGCCGGGAAAAGCTGCGCGTGGACGCGATTGTTCTCGGGCCAGGGCGAGGCGATTGCGCTGGTGAACGTGAGGACGTTGTCGGTTACGGCGTAGTCGTGCGCGGGAGAGACGGAATACCAGTCGTCGCTTCGCGCGACCGCGTCGCCTACGTAGCGATCGAGGAAGGCCCGCGGCGATTCACCGTTGCCTGCGCCGCCGATGTGTTCGAGTCCCCAAACGAAAGAGAGCGTTCGGCGGCGCGGCTCCTGATCGAACCGCATCTGCTCGTAACGATGAACCTGTTTTGTGATCCAGGAGGCCATGCGGCGAGAGCATCCATCATACCGTCTTTCTCATCGGGCGCGAGCGAGACGGCGAAGATTGGAGCCAGTGAGACGCGTGAGCACCCATGTTCGATCGAGCCGCGCGCCAAGCCCTTCGTAGAACCGGATCGAAGGCGCGTTCCAGTCCAGGACGATCCATTCCATCTGCGAGCATCCCTTGCGGACCGCGACGCCCGCGAGCGCAACCATCAGCGCCCTGCCCGCGCCCCGTCCGCGCTCTTCCGGCAGGACGAAAATGTCTTCAATGAAAAGCACCGGCCCGCAGGAAAACGTGGAATAGGCGAAGTAGTAGACCGCGTAACCGATGGGACGTTTGCCGCGCAGCGCGAGGAGCGCGCCGAAATATGGGCGGCGGCCGAAACCATCGCGGCGCAGGCGTTTGGCGTCCAGCCGCGTGTGGCGGGTCAGGCGTTCGTACTTCGCCAACTCGTGGATCAGCGAGGTGATCGTTGGAACATCGCGCGCCGTCGCTGGCCGGATTCGCAGCCGGCCTCCTTCCGCACGATTCTTCGCCTCGGGCTTTCTCTGAGCCTTCAAGGACTCCCCGCCCTATTCGCTGTCCTACGTTCCGGCGGTTCGAGTATAGCTTCCGTCAGCGCTGCAACGATATGTGCACTTCGGACCAGGTAACTGGAGGCGTTGCCCGGTGTTCGCTCCGGGAGTAGTCCGAATTCGGCGGCGCGCTGAACTCGGGCCCCAGAGCCGCTTGTAGTGAGGCAGCCGATTGAAGGCTCGCAAACTGTTCCAACGCCTCGCGGACGAACCGCACAAACGAATAGCCCGCCGCGCTGAACACTGGGCGATGCTCGGCCCAAACCACGCAGCAAGTGCCGAGAAGAAACGCCCGGTGGGCGTACCAGACCGCACGGCGAAGCAGGCTAAGGCGACCGCGCTGAAGCCGCGATAGCATCGAGGCCTGAAATCGCAGGTGCCCGGCTTCGTCTCGCAGGATCCTGCGGCTGATCGCGCCGAGCAGCTCCGAGCGGGTAGCGCCGGCCAGCGCGCGGTAGTACGGGACGGCAATCACTTCCGCCGTCACCAGGACGCGCAACTCCAGCTCGAGGCCGGCCATCACGCGCACGCGGCGGAACACGCCGTCCAGCCAGTGTTTTCCGACCGGCGGTATTCCGTGCATGCGCATGAAACGCAGCAATTGGCCGCTGTGACGCTGCTCCTCTTTGATGAACAGCAGCAGCGCGTTCGGAAACGCCGCGTCGCCGGCCGAGTCCGAGTAGACGCGCCCGCGCATCTGGAGTCGTCGCCCCTCGGCGGCTTCGCCCAACTGGAACTGCCGGATCGAATGCGCGATGGTGCGGCGTTCGACCGCTGTAAGAACGTACGGGTCGTGCCAGGGGAGTTCATCGGGCGCCTCCCGATTGGCGGCAAAGTACGCGCACCAAAGCCGAGATAGGGCGGGGCCGTCGGATCGCAGGTCGCTCGTGGACATAGGCATCTCTCCTGACAAGTACTTTACACTATAAAGTACTCTCACGCAATGCCGTCCCGAACCTCTCCCCGAATGACCTTTTGGAGCAGGCCGGGGCGGTCTTACGCCGGAAAACGCGTTAACACTCGGACACGATGGCCCGGCCGCGCCTTGAGAGCCCTCTGCGGATGTGGCAGATTCGATTTGTGATCCCCGCGTCGGAAATCGGCATATTCGTATTCTGCTTCGGCCTGATGATCGGCAGTTTCCTGAACGTCTGCATCGTCCGCATCCCCGAGGGCAAGTCGATCGTGCTGCCCTCGTCTGCATGTCCCAAATGCGGCGCCAAGATCCGGCCCTGGGACAACATACCGGTGCTCAGCTGGCTGCTCCTGGGCGGCAAATGCCGCGACTGCAAGACCAGGATTTCTCCGATGTATCCGCTGGTCGAACTGATAACCGCGGTGCTCTTCCTGGGATCCTACTTGTACTTTGGCCTGTCGGTCGAAGCTGCGAAGTGGGCCGTGTTCTCGGCACTTCTGATCGTGTTGGTATTCACCGACCTGCGCGAAAGAATTCTGCCGGACGTCGTCAACTACACCGGATTTGCCTTCGGCCTTGCGTTCAGCCTGGCACTACAACCGGCCGATGGCACGGCCAAGTGGCTCGCGCGCCACCTATTCGACTTCCCTGCTCCGCCTGCCGCGCTTTCGCTTGCAGACGCGGTGCTGGGCGCGGCGTTTGGCAGCGGGCTGCTTTGGCTCGCGTCGGAGGTGTATTTCCGCGTCCGCGGCCGCGAGGGGATGGGCTTTGGCGATGTGAAAATGATGCTGATGGTCGGCGCATTCCTCGGAATCAAACGCACGCTGCTGACGATCTTCGCCGGCTCGCTGCTGGGAAGCGTGCTGGGCCTGGCGTTCATCTGGTCGCGGCGGAAGGAATCGACCTACGAGCTGCCGTTCGGCACGTTCCTCGGGATGGCGGCCTTGCTCGTGGCATTCTTTGGAACGCCGGTGGTGAACTGGTACCAATCGCTGCTGATGGTGCGCTGATGGCCAAAACGAGTTACGGCGAATACGTTGCAGGGGACCTTGCATGACATCCCCCCTTCCCGCGCCTCATCACGCCGCGATCCCGACCGGATTGTTGATTTCGTGGGGCATCGCTTTCGTCGTGCTGGCCGGAGCCGCGGTCATCTTGATCATGATGGCGCGGAAGTTTCTGCGCGGCGAGTCCGGTGAATCGCGGAAAGATTGGTCCAAGGGAGAAGCCAACACCGAGAACGCATCCGCCTTCATGGCCGCCTCGATGCAGGGCGTGATCGAAAAGCTTCGTGCGCAGGAAAAGGAGCTGGCGCGGCTCCACATGCTGGCTCAGGAGCGCGCGCAGGAATCCGAACGCCTCACCGAGGAAGTGACGCGGAACATGCCGACGGGCCTGCTGCTCGTCAGCGCGACGGGCGCGATCACCTCGACGAACCCGGCCGCGGAGGAAGCCCTCGGCATGCGCCCGCTGCGCTATCGCTCGTACAAGGAGCTCCTGGGCGCGGATTCGGGCCTGGCGCGAATGCTGACGGAATGTCTGCGCCATGGCGAGACGTTTCAACGAAACGAAGTCGAGCACGTCACGCCGGAAGGCGAAACGCGGCGGCTCGGGGTCACCATTTCTCCCATCTTCCAAGCCGGGCGCCCGGCGCTGCGCACCCGCGTTTCGGACCCGCCGAGCAAGAAGGAGTCGAAAGTGAGCGGGGCGCTCTGCTTGATGAGCGATCTCACCGAGCTGACAGCGCTCCAGAAGCAGATTCGATGGAAGGAAAACCTGGCGGCGCTGGGCGAAATGTCCGCCGGCATCGCGCACGAGTTCAAGAACGCGCTCGCGACGATTTCCGGCTACGCGCAGATGATCCGCAGCGAGGCGGAGCCGGGCGACATGCAGGAGTCGGCGGAGAAGATCCTCGATCAGACGCGCGCGCTGGCGCACGTCGTCACGGAGTTTCTGCGCTTCGCCAAGCCGCTGGAAATCTGCTACGAGACCGTGCCGATGCAGACGCTGATCGAGCACGTCGTGCAGGAGCTTCGGGAGATGGAGCCAGAATGCGATGTCGTCTGCGAGGGATCGTTCCCCGATTTGCCCGGCGATGAGGCGCTGCTGCGGCAAGCGCTGGTCAACCTGACGCGGAACGCGGCCGAAGCGGCCGGCGCAGCCTCGAAAGCTCCTCGCGTGATGGTCTCCGGGACGATCGAAGAGCTGGGCGGCCGGCAATGGCAGAGGATTCGCGTCGCCGACAACGGGCCCGGCATCGCGGAGCAGGATTTGCCCAAGGTCTTTCTGCCCTTTTTCACGACGAAGTCCGAGGGCACCGGGCTCGGCCTGGCAGTGGTGCAAAAGGTGGCCCTGCAGCACGGGGGCAGCATCGAAGCACGCAACCAGCCCGGTGGCGGAGCCGAATTCCTGCTGTGGTTACCTTTGCGGCAGGAGCGGGTGCCCTCTCTATTCCCCTCACAGGCAGCCAGCATCTAAACTTAGTGAGACGGAGCGCCCCCAAGGGCGCCCTCAGGAGGCGTAGCCATGCGCAGAATCGTGTGGTTGACCGCGGCGGCGATCCTCGCCCTTCCGGCTGGCGCGTGGAGCCAGCAGAACGACCAGCAATCGGCCTCGCAGGGCCAGAGCCAGGCGCAGACCGTGACCACGCCCCAGCAGGATTCCCTGGTCGAAGCCGCGCGCAAGGCTCGCGAGCAGCGCAAAGAGGCGCCCAAGAGCGCCAAGACCTTCACCAACGATAATATGCCTACGCAGGGCGGCATTTCGACCGTCGGCGAGGGCACCTCCGGCACGTCATCGGGCGATCAGAATGCTGCGGCCGGCGCAGGGAAGCCCGCCGCCAACGACGAAAAGTCCTGGCGCGACCGGTTCGCCTCCCTGCACCATAAGCTCGAACAGGATCAGGCCGCTCTCGACGTGATGCAGCGCGAGCTGGGCCAGCTGAACACGCAGTTCTACACGGATCCGATGAAGGGCATGCAGCAGGGATTCACGCGCAGCGATATCAACAACAAAGTCGCGGACATCAACAAAATGAAGGCGCAGATCGACGCCGATCAAAAGGCCATCGCGGACGCGGAGGATGAGCTGCGGAAGTCCGGCGGCGATTCCGGATGGGCGCGCTAAAGATCTCCCACGATGGAACCCGTCCTACTGGTGGAAGACAAGGCCGAGTTGCGGGCGATGCTCCGCAAGGCCCTGGAGCGCTCCGACTACACGGTTGAGGAAGCGCCGGACGGGCGCGCGGCCATCGACAAGGTCCGCAACCGCCGCTATCTGCTGGTTCTCTCCGACCTGAAGCTGCCCGGCAATTCCGGCATCGACGTGCTGCGTGAAGCGCGCCGAGCCGAGCCCACTCTGCCCGTCATCATCATGACCGCCTACGGCTCGGTGGACGAAGCCGTGACGGCGATGAAGGAAGGCGCGTTCGATTTCATCCAGAAGCCAGTCGACCTCGACCACTTGAAGCTCTTGCTGGAACGTGCGGCTCGCCAGCAGGAGCTGCTCCGCGAGAATCTGCTGCTGCGTGAGGAATACGCAGAGCGCTACGGCTTTCCGCGAATCGTCGGCGAACATCCGAAGATGAAAGAGGCGAGCCAGATGGCGCAACGCGTGGCCGCCACGGACTCGACCGTGTTGCTGCTGGGAGAAAGCGGCAGCGGCAAGGAGCTGTTCGCGCGTGCCCTGCACCACCTCAGCCCCCGCGCGGACAACGCGTTTGTGGCCCTCAACTGCGCGGCGATTCCCGAAGGCTTGATCGAAAACGAACTCTTCGGCCACGAGCGCGGCGCCTACACCGGCGCCGGAGCCCGCAAAATGGGAAAGCTGGAATTAGCCCATCGCGGGACGCTTTTCCTCGACGAAATCGGGGAGCTGCCGCTTTCGATGCAAACCAAATTGCTGCGCGTACTCGAGGAAAAAAGATTCGAGCGAGTCGGCGGCACGCAGTCGATCGAAGCGAATGTCCGTATCGTGACCGCCACAAACAAAGATCTGCAGGCCGCCGTAGCGGAGAAGACTTTCCGCGAGGACCTCTACTTCCGCATTTCCGCCGTGCCTATCACGATTCCGCCGCTGCGCGAACGGGGCGACGATGTCCTTTTGCTGGCCGAGAATTTCCTGGAGCGCTTCAAGCGCGAATTTCACAAGCCGTCGCTCAAACTGACCGAGAAGGCGCGCCTGCGCCTGGCAACGTATCCGTGGCCCGGCAACGTGCGCGAGCTCCAGAACGCGATCGAGCGTGCGGCCATTCTGGCCAATGGACCGGAAATCGGCCCCGACGCCCTTCAGCTTCCTTCCGCAAAGCCGACCGCCGCCGATCTTCCGGAGGGAATGCTGGAAGAACAATTTCTTTGGGAAGGGCCGCTTGAAGAGGTCTCACAGCGGGCCGTCGCTCACGTCGAGCGGTTCAAGATCCAAAACGCGCTGCGCGAAGCAAAGTGGAACAAGACTCGCGCCGCCGAAAAGCTCGGCGTCTCCTACAAGACGCTTCTCAGCAAGATTCGCGCGCTCGGTCTCCAGAACTAGGCCGCTCTCGCTACCCCTGCTTGACTGGCTGCCCGCAGACTTACCCAAGCAATTGCACGAACACTTCGTTGGACACCGTCAGCCGATCGGGAGCGAGGCGGATGCGGCCGCCATCGCGTTCGATGAAGCCAAGAGACTGCAGACGCTCCAGGCGTTCGCGCAGCGCCGCGATTTGTCGAGGCAGCTCCGGCTCGAATTCACTTTCGATTCGTCCGAAGTCCACGCCTTCCAGCAGCCGCAAGCCGAGAAACAGCTCTTCATCCAGCACTTGCGTCGGCGTCAGCCCCTCGAACTGCTCCGCGGGAGAACTCCCCTGCTCGATGCAGGCGACGTAGCGAAGCGGCTCGTGCGCGTTGGCCCAGCGCATCATGCCGTCGAACGAATGCGCCCCGGCTCCAAACCCGAGATACGGATCGCGAACCCAATACTTCAGGTTGTGGCGCGAGCGGCGTCCCGGCAGCGCCCAGTTGGAGATTTCGTAGTGCTCGCAGCCCGCCGCAGCAAGCCTTTGGCGCGCCGTCTCGTAGAAATCGGCGATGGTGTCGTCATCCGGAATCGCCTGCGCGGAATAGCGGCCGCCTCCCGCGAGCGCTTCCCTGCCCAGGCGGCTGCCCTCGTCAATTTCGAGCATGTAGACGGAGACGTGCTCGGGCCGGATGCGCAGAAGTTCGTCGACAGATTTCTCCCACGATCCGGCGGTCTGATGCGGCAGGCCCGCGATCAGGTCCATGCTGATGTTGCGAATTCCGGCGCCGCGCAGCGACTCGATCGCGCGAAAGATATCGTCTCGGCGATGCATACGGCCCGCAGCCTTCAACTCTCGATCGTCGAACGACTGCGAGCCCAGGCTAATGCGGTTGAATCCCGCCGCCGCCCACGCCTCGGCCTTTTCGGGCAAGATCGTTTCAGGATCGGCCTCGAGCGTCGCTTCCAGCGGCTGCGTCGTGAAGCCCGCGCGCAGCGTCTCCATGATCTTCGCCAGATGCGCGGGGTCGAGAAGGCTCGGAGTGCCCCCGCCTACGTACACGCTGTCGACGGCGGCGTGCGGCGAGGCGCCCGCTTTGGAAATCTCGCGGCAAACGGCCTCCGCGTAGGGCGCGTGGCGGTCCTTCGACACGACGCCCGTATGGAAATTGCAGTAGGTGCACTTCGTCTGGCAG
>DATJXJ010000011.1:0-2448 GCA_035500255.1 Verrucomicrobiia bacterium
GTGCAATTGGTCTGGTTGATGTGCGCGGCTAGTGCGTGGCTCTCAAGCGCCAGTATCAGGCCGGCTGCCGCTACGAATCTGGACAACGGATGTTTGCTCATGGTGCTCCTTCACCTTTGCGAACCTCCGGTTGTCCGGTCAGCCCTGTTTCTTGCTGAATCTTTTTGGCGGGACCGTTCTACCCCGTAATGCGAGCCGGACCGTCCTTGCGTGCGTCGATCCGGAATTTTTCCTTGCGCTCGATCTGCACAACCTTGCCGTCCTGGATAACGATCTCGACCGACCCGAATCTGACCCCGCTGATCGCTTGAGCGATGCGGTCCAGAAAGAAGGGATCTATGGTCTGTGCGTCGATTTTCCTGCCTGGCGCTGTGAATAATTTATCCAATTGATTTACTCATCTGATGGCCCAAAAAAAGGCTCATCTTGGCCTCCGCTCGACATAGAAAACGCTCTCTTTGCTTGGTTAATTTGTTATGCCGCCATTTATCTATGATATTGTCGATTGGCAAACTAGACTAAGAGCGTAGGGACAGTCAAGAGCAAAGAATGATGCCCGAGCGCATTCCCTCCGAGGATTGGGGTTCTACCGGTATTTGGCCGCGACGTTCGCGTAGCTATCGAGCATCGGCAAAATCTTTTCGCGCCCTTCGGAAGGCAGCGGAAAGATCAGCCGCTCGAAGCCCAGGTCGATAAAGCTCTTGATCGCATCCTCCTTGGATGGCGATCCGAACAGCGATAGCGAGAGCCCTTTCCGTCCTGTCTTCTTCTCCGCTTCGCGCAGCTGCTTAACGCCGCCCGCAAAGTCGTAACGCGGAAAATTGATCGGCAGCCATCCGTCGCAATATTCCGCCGCGCGCTCGAACACCCGCTTCGATTGCGAACCGAGCAGGACCGGAGGTCCACCCACCTGCACCGGCTTGGGGAACGACCAAATCGGATCGAAGTTCACGAACTCGCCGTGAAACTCGGCGGCTTCCTTGGTCCATATCTCGCGCATCGCCAGGATCTTCTCCCTGACGATTTTCCACTTGCGCTTGGCATCCGCCCCGTGGTTCGCCATCTCCTCGACGTTCCATCCCGCTCCGATTCCGAACAGCACCCGCCCGCCGGAAATCATGTCGAGCGACGCGACTTCCTTCGCCAGCGTGATCGGATCGCGCTCGATCACCAGGCACACTCCCGTGCCGAGCTTGAGCTTCTTCGTCGCAGCCGCAGCAGCTCCCAACGCCACGAACGGATCGTGCGTATGCCAGTACTCCTTGGGCAGATCGGCGCCGCCCGGCCACGGCGTCTTCCGCGATGCGGGAATATGCGTGTGCTCGGGGAACCATAGCGACTCGAAGCCGCGCTTTTCGCTTTCCTGCGCCAGCTCGACGGGCTGAATCGCGTAGTCGGTCGGGAACATCGAAAGTGCAAACTGCGTCACGACAATCTCTCCTCAGGTTTTCGGTTGCGAAGTTTTCAGTTGGCGGTGGAGCGCAGCACCTTGCCCGGCAGATTGCCGGCATGCTTGCCATGCTCGTACAGCACCTCGCCGTTGACTACCGTGTACTCGATTCCTTCTGCCGGCATCACGAGCCTGCGCCCTCCGCCGGGCAGGTCGTTCTGCATCCGTGCACGCTTGGCCGAACCGACCGTGCGCTCGTCGAAGATCGCTACATCGGCAGGCAGTCCTGCCTTGAGCCGCCCACGATCCTTGAGTCCAAAAAAGTCCGCCGGCTCTGACGTGATTCGTTTGACCGCCTGCTCGAGCGTCAGCGCCTGCCGCTCGCGCACCCACGTGCCGAGCAGGTAGGTGCAGTAGCCCGCGTCGCACAGCATGTTCACATGCGCGCCGCCGTCTGACAGGCCGATCATCGTGCGCGAATCGGTGATAAGCCTGCGGATGCCTTCCTCGTGGTACTGCTGCATCGTGTATTGAATGTTGAGGTCGTCTTCGAGCGCGAGGTCGAAGAACGTATCCAGCGGATCTTTGCCGCGCATCTCCGCCGCTTCCGCCACGGTCTTGCGCTCATATGGCTTGAGAGCCTGATTAGCGACTTCCAGCACCTCGACCCTGTTCCATCGGCCCTGGAACAGATGGGGCCGCTTGAGTTCCTCGCGGAACGCAGCGCGGAAACTAGGGTCGCTGTAGAACTCTTTCTGCTTCTCCACTGTCTGGTTGAAAACCGGACCCCACATCGCCATGTCCGCGAATGAGAATGGATTGCGCAGATCCATCTGCACGCTGAAGGGCTTGCACAGGACCTGCGGCACGCCGCCGCGCGCGATCAGCGGTTCGAGGCGATTGAGAATATCGTCGGTCGCTTCAGGTTTGTCGGGCCGCGATGCGATCGCGAGCCACGTCACCGGGCGCCCGCTCTCTTCGAGCAGGAACTTGAGCGTCTCGTACTCTTCCTCCGAAACCCGCCCGATTCGCTGCGTCAGCGCGACCTCGATCGACCC
>DATJXJ010000012.1:0-52326 GCA_035500255.1 Verrucomicrobiia bacterium
CTAGCCACTTGTTCCTCGCTTCTCGGACTCCAAATACTCGAGCAATTCATTCTCATTCAGCTTCTGCTGCTCGGCATCGGCCAGCCGTTTCAGCGTGAACGTTCCGGAAGCAACCTCATCGTCGCCGATAATTAAGGCGTAGCGCGCGCCGAGCTTGTCCGCCAGACCGAGTGCCTTGCCGAATTTCATCTCCTGCGGCGGTAATTCGACCGCCAAGCCCGCCGCACGCAACTTCTTGGCGATGTTCACGGCCACCGGATACGCCTTCGCGCCCATGCGCGCAATCAATACCGCCAACCCCGGCAGATGCGGCGCCGCGGCTCCCTCCTGAATCGAAAGCATGGCGCGATCGGTGCCGATCGCGAAACCGATGCCCTTCGTTGGCGGGCCGCCGAGCAGTTCGACCAATCCATCGTATCGCCCGCCGCCGCAGACCGCGTTCTGCGAGCCGAGGCCGGTGGCTGTTACCTCAAAGGTCGTCCGCGTGTAGTAGTCGAGCCCGCGCACCAGCCGCCAGTTCTCGTCGAACGAAATCTCTCGCAGGTTCAGCTCGTCCTTCAGCTCCGAAAAATGCTGCTTGCAGGCCGCGCAAAGGTGCTCCGAGATGCGCGGCAGCTTCTCGATGATCGCCTGCTCCTCCGGCAATTTCGAATCGAGGACGCGCAGCGGATTCGTCTCGATGCGGCGCTGGCTGTCCGGCCCGAGCTTGTCGCTCACCCTTCGCAGCTCCGCGCGCAGCAGCTCGACGTATTTTGGGCGGCACTCCCGGCAGCCGATCGAATTCACGTACAGCGTCGTGTTCAGTAGTCCCAGGCGCTTGAAAAGCACGATCAGCATTTCCAGAACTTCCGCGTCGATCGCGGGCGCGTCCGATGGGCCAAGCACCTCCGCGCCGACTTGATAGAACTGCCGGTACCGGCCTTTTTGCGGGCGCTCGCGGCGAAACATCGGGCCCACATAATAAAGCTTCTGATTCCCCGGCAGCGTCTGCATCCCGTGCTCGATGTAGGCGCGCGCAACGCTCGCCGTCGCCTCCGGCCGCAGACTGATCGACGACTCATCGCGATCGTCGAACGTATACATCTCCTTGCCGACGACGTCCGTATCCGCGCCAATCGAGCGCGCGAAAAGCTCCGTTTCCTCGAAAATCGGCAGCCGAATCTCGCGGAAATTGTAGGACTCGAATACGTCGCGCGCCGCCTGCTCGAACCAATTCCACACCGCGGAATCGGGCGGCAGAATGTCGCGCGTGCCCTTGATGGCCCTGAATTGCTTCTGCGATGACATCGATTGCCTGCGCCCCTTGAGAGTGGCTAGTGGCCAAGACCAGTGACGAGTCGCAAGTGACTAGTGGCTAGAAAACTCGCCAGCAATCCGACCATACTAGCAGGCACAGAAAGCGATGCAAAGGCGCGTACATCCGCAAGAATTGGGCGTGGAGTGCTTGTCTGGCCGCTCGTCACCTGCCACCAATAACCACTGTAGTTCTCCGCGACGTAGGCGCTCGCGGGAATCTGCGGCTCGCGGCCCCGAAAATCGCGGATCATTTCGGCCTCCATCGTGGCGCTCGAATCGAATCAGGTCGCCGAAAGTATATATTGCGAATCCGGCATCGGCGCCCTGAGTTCGGCAAATGACGGAGATAAGGCAAGCGAATACAGACGCTTGGGTCTCCCCTGCGCCATTTGAAACATCTATCCCCCCCATCGAAATGTTGCATTTTGCGAATCTCATACTTCTGTATAACCTCCGGGCCTCGGGATCCACCCCCCAATACAAGGAGAGTGTTTATGGCCGAACAAAAAACAACGGGTGAGATGCAGGCTACCTTAGGCTTGACCGGGCTGACGATGAACGCCATGGCGCTCATCGCTCCCGGTGCCTTCCTGTGGCTCACCTTTTACGCGCAGGCGACGGAAGGCGCGACCTCGCCGTCGATGTGGAGCGGCATCGTATTCGCCTTGCTGTTGTGTCTGGCGACAGCCGTGTCCTACGCGGAATTGTCGAAGCTGTACCCCGGCACTGGAAGTTCCTACTACTTCGCCGAGCAGTCGTTCCTGAACCATGAAAAGGCCTGGAAGTACGCCCGCCTGATGAAGTTCATCGTCGGCTGGGGCTCGCACCTCTACTACTGGATCTATCCCGGCGTCATGGTGGCGGCGACAGGTCTCTTCGTCGGCTACGTAACCGGAACGCTCTGGCCGAATTTCATGAGCGCGTCGAACCCCGGGCCGGCCTTCATGATGGTAGTGGCGATCCTCTTCACCCTCGGCGTCTCCTACATCGCGCATCGCGGCGTCACCGGATCGACGGCGGTCAACGTGGCGATCAACATCATTCAGATCTCGGCGTTGATCGTCTTTTCCGTGATGGCCATCGGCTATCGCATGAATCATCCGCCGGGCAGCGTGGCGTGGCAGTGGGATGCCACTTCGACCGACGCATACAACTGCGAGTTTGCGGTGGACGCCCAGAACAACGTCGTTCGCGATGCCAGCATGGTCCCGCAGTGCAAGAAGGACGCGAGCGGCGCTCCCGTTCCCTACCACATCGACTACAGCACAAGCGATTCGAGCGGCAACTTCCTGGCCCACTCCAGCGCGAAATCGGTGATCGGAATCCACAAGTTCGGATGGATGTTCGTGCAGGCCAACGTAGCCATCCTGATCCTGGTCGGATTCGAATCCTGTACGTCGCTGGGCGGTGAGGCCAAAAACGCGAAACGGGATATCCCGATCGCGGTCATCACCTCGCTGTTGGTGCAAGGAGCTTTCTGCTACCTGTTCGAGTACTTCGCCGCGAACTACGCCTTAAGTAGCGGCTACAGCATGCAGAGCGCTTCCGGCTCGGCCGCGCCCCTTGCCGACATGATGGTCATGATCGGCAACGCGATTCTCGGTCCGGGACACGGCCGGATCTTCATGCTGATCGAGGCTCTTACGGTGTTCCTGGCCCTCATCGGCACCACGCTCTCCTGCATGAACACGGGAGCGCGCGTGACGTATGCGATGGGCAAGGATCAGGAAGTGCCGGAACACTTCGGCCTTCTCCACGACAAGAACCTTAGCCCGCACAAGGCCATCTGGACCCTGGCGATCGTCTCCATCGTCTTCGGCTGCATCGCGCTGCTGATGGTGTTCGGCGATGCCGGCGCTCCGTCCGACGCAACGATCGCGGCCCTGCCCCACGGCTTCTGGTCGAGCTTCGGATACTTAACTCACGACAAGATGGCGGCGCTGCCCAACACCTTTACGCTGGTCACGCTGGCATCGAACTTCGGGACGTTCCTGCTCTACTGCTTGAGCTGCGTCGTGTGCATGGTGGCCTACCACAAGCACCCGAACTTCAGCTTCCTCAAGCACTGGCTCATCCCGGCGTTCGGCGTCGTGGCGAACCTCGTCTGCATGTCCTTCTACTTGATCGGGCCCTTCATGGGCTACGGCACGTGGAAGGAGCCCTACTTCGCCCTGGCCATCGCCGCTGTGTGGGCCATTTACGGCGGCATCTACTTCGCGGTAGCCAGCAAGAAAAAGGGGAAGACGACGCTCGTTACCAGCCGGGCGTAGTTCTCCGAGACCAATCAACCCGAAAGGGCCCGGCGATGCCGGGCCCTTTCTCTTTCCAGCGGCACTGCCATCGAGAACTTTGATCCGGCCTATTCAAATGTTGCATCCCGGCAAATGCTCTCTCGGTACCATAATCGATCCAAGGCGTCGGCCCGCCGTGGGAATGCGGCGAAGCCGTTGGGCCATTGGTGGCCGGCAGGTGTTCGCGGCGTCCTGCAGAGAAAGATCAGGGTCTAATGTATAGAGGCCTTCCAGCGACGGATGCGGTCAGCATCGGCGGCGTCGCCGAGGGCTTCCGTCCGTTCCAAAACTCCATGGACGTGGAATTCGCGCAAATCTCTGACGTCGGGCGAGTGCGTCAGGGCAACGAGGACTGTCTCGGCTATGTGGCCCCGGCCACGGCGGACGAGGCCCGCTCGCGCGGGTGGCTCTTCGCGGTCGCGGACGGAGTCGGTGGCCACGATTTGGGTGAAGTCGCGTCGCACACCGCGGTCCAAAGCGTGTTGGATGGTTTCCGCAGCGCGCCCGCGGGCGAACAGCATCCGGCTCTTTTGGAGCGCCTGATCAAGACCGCCAACACGCGCGTGATCGACGCCGGCCACGCCGCCAGCCCCGGCGGCTCGCGCATGGCAACGACCTTCGTCGCCTGTGCGCTGCGGTACGACCGCGCAGCGGTCGCCCACGTGGGCGATTCGCGCTGCTATCTGATCCGCCGTGGCCAGGCCAACCTCCTGACGCGCGATCACACGGTCGCCAACGAGCAAATTCGACTCGGAATCGTATCGGCTTCGGAAGCGGCCGGGTCCAACACACATCACATGCTGATTCGCTCGCTCGGTTCGGAACTCTTCGTGAACGTGGACGTTCAGGAGCACCAGGTGCTTCCGGGCGATACCCTCGTGCTCTGTTCGGACGGACTCCACGGGTCTGTCAGCGGCTCCGAAATGGCCGCGGTGACGGGGAATGCCACCGATCTACAGGCGGCTGCGCGGCGTCTCGTAGATATTGCCAACCAGCGGGACGGCAGTGATAATATCACCCTGCAAATAATCCGCGTCCGAGGCGTTGAACGCGTTGGAATGTACCGGGGCCGGCCGTATCGGCTGCGCTGACCCGGAGACGCTCCGCTGATTCCTGCCTGGCGCACATACGAGGCATCCAGTCCGCCCCGGCGAACAACTCGACCATTACCAGCTTGACGGCGTCGTTGCCCGCAGCGGAATGGCCTCCATTTTCCGCGCTACGGACCTCCGCAATAGCCGGCAGGTTGCCATCAAGGTTCCCCATCCCGAAATGGAAAGCGATCCCGTTCTCTTCGATCGCTTCAAGCGCGAGCAGGACATCGGCATTTCCCTCGACCATCCGAGCGTGATGAAAGTCTTCAGCGACGACGACCGCAGTCAGCTCTATATGGTCATGGAGTGGGTTGACGGCAAGCTCCTGCGGCAGATACTCAACGAGCAGAAAAAGTTTCCGCCCCAGCGCGCCGTAAGAATCGCCCTGGGGATTTGCGACGCGCTCAATTACATCCACAATCATGGAATCGTCCATCGCGACCTGAAACCCGAAAACATCATGGTCGATGCCGAAGATCGCGTGAAGCTGATCGATTTCGGCATCGCCGGCCAGGCCGGCGCCCGGCGCCTCACCTTCGCGAAGCTTTCGCAAGTGATGGGCACGCCGGAATACATCTCACCCGAGCAAGTGAAGGGCAAGCGCGGCGACGGCCGCAGCGACATCTATGCGCTTGGCGTCATGCTCTACGAGATGCTGACCGGCAAGGCGCCGTTCCAGGGCCCCAATCCGTTCGCCATCATGAACGACCGCTTGCTCAACAATCCGATCCCGCCCCGCGAAATCGATCCATCGATTTCGCCCGAGCTGCAGGAGATCATCTACCGGGCCATCGAGCGCGATCCCAAGAACCGCTATGCCAACGCTCATGAGATGGCTCTCGATCTTCAGCACCCGGAAAGGGTGGGTGTCGCCGAACGCCCCGAGTTACGCGACTGGAAGAAGCGGCGCACCCCCTGGATCCGGCAGGTCCTCTTCTACATCCTGATAGCCCTCATTCCAGTGCTCGTCTTCGGTCTTCTCTTTCTTTTCGCCAGACGGCACTAGCCGCAGCCGGATTCTCCCTCCGGCAACCGTGCTTTTCGGTCTCATTTCCGGCTCCGAAAGCCCTTCTTGATGGCCCGATCGTAATGTCCGTACTGGCCGGTCCACGGGGATAAGGATTACATAAGGGCGCTACAAAGATATTTTGATATGAGCCATAGATTTAATGAGTTGGACCATTTCCGCCGTCGTCTGTACCCTAGCTTAATCCACGTTTATCCAGGGTAAAAGCCGCGAACTCACAATTCACCACGTGAGCGCGACAGGGAGGGAGAGGAAACGACATGACATGCATCAATAAGTTGGCCACGGCCACGTTGGCTGCAATGTTTGCAGTAAGCTTGGCGCCGGCTTCGAGGGCTGAAAACCAGCCTGCAGACAAGGAAGCAGCCCAGCCTGCGGCCGCGACGCAGCCGGCTGCTACCGCACAGCCGACCTCGGATCAGCGTCTCCAAGAGCTGGAAAAAGAAGTCACCCTGCTCCAGCAGGAGATCGCCGCACTCAAGGACCAGAGCGCGCCGGGAATCAAGACAGCCGCCTACGCAGAGCCCGGGGCAGCTGCCGGTTACACGCCGAACGCGGCTCCTGCCGAGGACGCCCCGAAAATCAACTTGGCGGGTCTACTGGGTCCGGTCACTCTGAGCGGCTTCGGTGACGCCTACTACGGGTACGACAACAACCACCCGTACAACAACATCGCCGGGTTGCGCTCGTTTGAGGCGCCGACCAACGGATTCAACTTCAATATGGCGGAGTTGATCCTGGACAAGGCTCCCGACGCGATGACGCCGGATGGCCGGCTCGGATATCACATCGCGGCTGGCTATGGCTATGCTGCCAAGATCGTCAACGGTTCCGATACGACGGGCTTCGGCGATGGCAGCAACTTCTACCTCAAGGAAGCGTATCTGTCGTACCTCGCTCCGGTGGGCAAGGGCCTGACCGTCACCGTCGGCAAGTTCGTCACGCCGATGGGCGCGGAAGTGATCGAGAGCAACGCGAACTGGAACTACAGTCGCGGCATCCTCTTCAATTACGCGATTCCCTTCTTCCACTTCGGCGCGAACGCGAAATACGCCTTCAATTCAAAGTTCGCGCTGACGGGCTACCTCGTCAACGGCTGGAACAATACGGTCATCAACCACGACTCCGTCTTCGAAACCAGCGGTTTCGGACAGAGTTCCGGCCTGACCTACGGCGCCAGCCTGGCGTACACTCCCAACATGAAGTGGTCCGTCACGGAAAACTACTTCGCGGGTCCGGTGACCGACGGCTTCGGGTTCGATGGCCAGACTCTGAACGACTGGAAGCAGATCTCCGACACTGTGATCTCCTTCACTCCGAACTCCAAGTGGGCGTTCATGGTGAACGGCGACTACGGCTTCGGTCCTCGCTACTACTCGACGAACTGCGATGACCTCAAGGTATCGAACAACCCGAATCCCCAGGGCTTCGTGAGCTGCAACCCCTCGCCGGCAGTCAATTGGTGGGGCGTCGCAGGCTACGCGAAGTACACACTGAGCCCGAAGACCAACTTTGCGGTTCGCTACGAGTATTACGACGATCCGCAAGGATACTCCGGTCTGACGTTCGGTGACCGCGGTTGGGCGCAGGAAGTTACCGGGACGTATTCCTACAACCTCACGAGCGCTTTGCTGATTCGCGGAGAGTACCGCTATGACTTCGCGAGCCTGCCGATCTTCTTCCAGAGCTTCAGCTCCAACAACTTCGAAGTGAAGGAGCAGAATACGGCGACGATCGGCTTCGTCTACTCGTTCAGCAGCGCGAACGCCAAGTAAACCCCCAACACGTGGCTCCGCTCCACCCGGCGGAGCCGCAGCGTAGCAGCATCCGACGGCCGCCTGGCACTCCCACCCGCCAGGCGGCCGTTCTCTTTTCCGGGGGCATCGGTGCGCCAAGCGCCTGCGAGCGCCAGCGGCGGCAAATGCGAATATGTCAGCGGTTCTGCCGATCGATGCTCAGAAGGGTGAACTGCGAATCCGAATAGCTGCGGTGGGAACATCTGGGGCCCAGGCTCGCAGGGCGAGCCCGGGTCGAAAGGCAAGCGAGAAAGCTAGCGGGAAGTGACGACCATCTCGCCGTTGGGCCCTTGCACCACCACAACGCGCGCTTTTTGCATCCGCGCGATGCTGTTCTCACGCGCGGCCTCGGCCACCGTCTTCGGCGGTGCGTCGAGTATCTCCTGTCCATGCGAGATGGCTTGGTTGTATGCGACGAACGTCGACGGAACGTAGTCCTGCTGCGAACCGCTAACGCTCGTCACCGCGAAATGCGCCAGGGGGTACTGCGTCAGCCGGGTCCCGCCGGAAGACCCCCAGCCGCCGCCATAGCCACCGCCTCCACCACTGGAATTCGCTGAGGACGGACCGCCCGCCGCTCCAGCGGGAGCGTGCGATTGCGCGTGCGCAGGCATCGCCAGTCCGGCTGCCAGAATCGTTAGACCCAAAAAGCGCTTCATGCCTCTTCCCCCTAGCTCAAGTGATTCCGAACAGTATCCATCGGCAATTCCACTGCCATAGACCGGCCCGCCCGATGCGTCCGGAATTCAGCCACTTAACGCGGATTGGGCTGGATACGGCATGCCGAAAGAGCGCCGGTCGCGGAACCGGCGATCCCTTTTGTGAAAAGGCGTACCGCGACAGTTTTGGTCGGTACCGGAACTGAGGACTAGGACTACGCCGAAAACCTAAATGGATGGAAGACTGTTCGAGAGATCACGCCAACGAAATCGCGGCTGCGCCTAATCTCCCTTCCAAGCCGCGTTCGCTGCGCCCTTCAGAGGACACTCCTCGTCCAGCACGACTTGCACGGGAACCTGCGCCAGAAAGTCCGTCATTTTTTCCTTGTGCTGAACGGCCGCGACGAATCGCCCATCGCGTAGCATCGGCAGGATCTTCACGGCAATGCCGCCCGCGACGTAAATGCCGCCCCGCGCCACAGTTCGCACCGCCAGGTTGCCTGCTTCGGAGCCGTAGATCTCGACCCACAGATGAACCGCATCCACGCATACCGGGCATTCATTCGCCAGCGCCTTGCGTGTGATGTCTGCGGCGGCATCCACGGAAGGATCATCGAAAGAAGGATGCCGGGTCGCCGGGCTCAGAAACTCGTGCAGGGTCCGGAAGCCCCTGCCAGAGAGGATCAATTCGGCGCTCACAAACTCCCCGCGCGCTTTGATGAATTTCCAAAGGTCGGCCTGCTGATCCGTATGCGGCGCAAAGTCCGCGTGCCCGCCTTCCGTAGCGGTCGGAAAGTGCCGCTTGCCGTCCCAAAAAAGAATGGCCTCGCCCAAGCCGGTCCCCGCGGCGATTACGACCCGAGGCGCCTGAGATGCGGAAACGCCCGCATGAAGCGTCTCCAAATCCCCGGGGCCGAGAGCGCTGATTCCGTGCGCCGTCGCCTCCAGATCGTTCAGCAAGCGCACTCGATCGAGTCCGAGTTGCTTCGCGATCGTCGCGCCGTCCACGATCCAGGGCAGATTCCCCGTCTTCACCCGGCCGTCGACCACAGGTCCCGCGATGCCAAATCCGGCGGCGGCGACTTTCGCTCCGTTGCTCGCTGAAAAATCGGCCACGATTTCCTCGAGCCCTTTGTGATCGCGGCTCAAGTAGCGCTTCTGCGACACTCGGACCAGTTGGCTGTTCTGCACGTCGAACAGTCCGAGATTCGTCTTGGTCCCGCCGATGTCTCCCGCAAGGATCATGTCGTCTCGCAGATTCGGAATGTAATTTCGTCCGGGGAATTCTCTGAATCGGCTCTCGCGCTAGAGCGAGCGCCAGCGCCGGCCTTCGGACGTCAACAGCTCGTCCGCCGCGCGCGGCCCGTTGCTTCCCGCGGGATAGTTGGGAAACGGTGGAGCCGCGGCGTCCCGCCAGGCCTTCAGAATCGGATCGACGAGTCCCCACGCCGCTTCCACGCTGTCCGCGCGGTCGAACAGCGTCGCGTCTCCGCGGATGCAGTCATTGATCAGCGTCGCGTACGCCTCGCGCGAACCGGCGCCGAACGCCTGCCGGTAGAGGAAGTCCATCGTCACCGGGCGAATCTGCATCTGGGATCCCGGCGCTTTCGCGCCAAAGGACAGCGAAATTCCTTCGTCGGGCTGGATGTTCAGGACCAGAGAATTTGGTTCGATGCTGCTGCCCTGAAAAACCATGTGCGGCGCCTGCTTGAACCGGATGGCGATTTCGGTCGCCGGCCGCGGCATGCGCTTGCCCGAGCGCAAATAGAAAGGCACTCCGCTCCATCTCCAGTTGTCCACCATCAGCTTGAGAGCAACGAACGTCTCCGTCGCCGAACTCGGATTCACACCCGGTTCCTGCCGGTACGCGGGAACCGCTCCCCCCATCGCGCTTCCGGCTCCGTACTGGCCCCGCACCACCGACTTCCATACGGCCTCCGGGTCCAGCGGACGAATCGATTGAAGAATCTTGATCTTCTCGTTGCGCACGGAAGTCGCGTCGAAATTCGCCGGCGCCTCCATCGCCACCAGCGACATCAGCTGCAACACGTGACTCTGAATCATGTCCCGCAGCGCGCCCGCCGTTTCGTAGAACGCCGCGCGGCGCTCCACCCCCAGCGCTTCCGCCGCCGTGATTTGCACGTGGTCGATGTAGTTCCGGCTCCACAGCGGCTCGAAGATGCCGTTGCCGAAACGAAAAACCAGCAGGTTCTGCACGGTCTCCTTGCCGAGATAGTGGTCGATTCGATAGACCTGCGACTCGTCGAAGACCTTCAGCACCGTCGCGTTCAGTTCCCGCGCCGACGCACCATCGCGCCCGAACGGCTTCTCGATGATCACGCGCGTCCAGGAGCCGTTGCTCTTCGGCTTCGCCAGACCGGCGCGGCCCAGTTGCTCGATGACGTGCGGATAGACCTCCGGCGGCGTCGCCAGATAGAACAGCCGGTTGCCCGCCAGGTGGCCTTCACGGTCGAGCTCATCCAGCCGCTGCGCGAGCTGCTGATACGATGCCGGATCGTCGTAGTTCCCGGGGAAATAGTGGAGCTGCTTCAAGAACTCCTGTCGCTTGGCGGCGTCCGCGCCCGGGCCGTCCTTCTTGGCCAGCGCATCGCCGGTGTTCGATCGGAACTGATCGTCCGTCATCTCCGTCCGCGCGAATCCTAGCAACCGGAAGCGCGGAGCCAGGCAAGCGTGAACCGCGAGGTCGTATAGCGCGGGCAGGAGCTTTCGCTTCGCGAGGTCGCCCGACGCCCCGAACATCACTACCGCGCACGGCTCATGAGGGACCTCGCAGTAGTAGGCGTCCGTTCGGACCGATTCCGCCACATCGGCTGCGCGCGTATTCATAGGTACTTCTCCGTGGGGCTCCTCAAAGTTGCGGCGGAAGGCTGCCGCCAGAAGCGCTTCGGCGCCGCCCTGCCTGCGCGAAACGCTCCGCCTAAGGAAAGCGTACCATACTCCCGGCTGCCGTCCGGACGCTCGCGGCCGGGGCTTTCGCGCTTGTGCACGGCCTCAGACGAGCGCGTAGTAGCGGATCAGATTCCCGTCCGCTTTCCGCTCGCCGATGCCGATGAACACGTACCGCATCAGCCAGTCGTGCTTGCCCTTTTCGACCTCGAAAGTGGGACACGCCCGCAGATAATATTCCGACGGATCGACGGTCGGGCCTCCGGCGAACGCCATGTCGCGCAACCGCTTCATGGTGTCCGGCTTGCGCCCCCAGAGATATCCCTTGTTGTAGAGCATGATGAGCGTGCCGTCCTCCTCCTGCAGCATGTACCGCGCGTCGAAGGAAAGTACGTCGTCCGGCCGGAACAGTGAATAGTCCCCGCCGCTGTTCGGCACCGCCTTGCCGCGCAGCCGCGGGCCCTCGAATTCCCCGCTGTCCAGGTACACCGCTCCGCGCCCCGCGCCGCTCGGCATTTCCGGGATGTTCTGCACGCGCGTGAATCGCAGGCGCACTTCGAAAGCAAATTCGAGCTTCGGCTGGGTCAGCAGTGAGTGTGCGTCGCCGAATGGATCCGTGGTCATGGCCATCTCCGTCCGTGCAATGAAATGCGAAGGTGGTACAATCCCGCCGATCTCATCGCAAGTCAACCACGATCCGGCGCGCGATCGCGGAGTTTTCCCACACGGAGGCCAGAATGAAGGTTGCCCTGATCGGGGCCACTGGATTCGTCGGCTCGAAGATTCTCGCGGAGGCGCTGCGCCGCGGCCACCAGGTAACCGCGATCGAGCGGCGCCCCGGCCGCCTCGCCGCGCATCCGAATCTCCGCGCGCTCAAAATCGACGTGCTGCACCGCGACGAGTTGGCGCGCGTCCTCCGAGGCCACGACGTCTTGATCAGCTCCTTCAATCCGGCGCGTGGCGTGCCCGGCCCGGAGGTTTTTCAGCGCCATGTCCGGGGACATAAAGCGATCATCGCCGCCGCCAAGAAAGCCGGAGTGAGACGATTCCTCGCCGTCGGCGGCGCGGCCAGCCTCAAGACACCCGCCGGCATCGAACTGCTCGACTCCCCGGATTTTCCGGCGGCTTTCGAGCCGTTCAAGCCCGGCATACGCGGCACGCGCGAGCTGTACTACCTGCTCAAGAAGGAGCCCGGCCTCGATTGGATCTTCCTGTCGCCCTCGGTGATGATTGTGCCCGGCCGGCGCACGAATCAGTTTCGTCTCGGCACCGATCACATCCTCTACGACGCTTCCGGCAAGAGTCACATTTCGCTGCAGGACTATGCGGTGGCGATGCTCGACGAAATGGAGCACCCGAAGCATCATCGCCAGCGCTTCACCGTCGGCTATTGACGCGGCCCCGTGCTCTCCACTCACTCCACAAGGAGGCTGAAGTGAAACAACCGGCCCTCGGAATCGTTTCCTCGCTGCTCGTGATGGCCCTTTCACTCGCCTTCATCGCGCTCTTCAAGTTTCCGGTGTTTGCAAACTGGGTGGCGTTCCTGACCATCTGCTTCATCCCCATGCAGATCGTCATCTCGGTCACGTGGGGCGGCCAACATCCGCCCTTCGCGGCAGCGCGCCGGCAGCCTGCCAAGGGTATCTTGCTGACGTTCACGGCTCTGGCCGTCGGCGCCATCGTGGCGATCGCGCATTTCTCGACGGTCGGCGGCAGAGTCAACCCGCCCCCGCCGATGCTGGCGATGTGCATCATCACGTCTGTGGTCGTCACGTTCTGGCTGGCGATCATGTGGGGCGGCTGGCCCTTCACCAGGCTGATCAAGAATCCGGTCGCGGCCGGGCTGGTGATGCTCGTGACCAGTTACATCATCAACTATCTGCTCTTCCGGCTGTTCTTCGACTATCGCTTCATGCACGGCGCTCCTGTGTACGTGCCGGCGCTCGATCCGCACGGGTTGTTCAACGCCTGGAACGCGCTCGTCTTCTACGTGACGGCGATTTCGGTGATGTTCCTTTCGCTGAATTTCGATCTCTGGCCGTTCACGGCATCCAAGGCTTTGATGCGGCAGCCGCTGCTTGGCATCGTCTGGACGGCCGTGATGCTGGCAATCGGCGGACTCGCCTTCTACGTGGGAGTGGACGTGGCCAGGATGGATGTCGTGTCTTTCATGGTCCGCGTGCCGATACCATTCATCTTCGGCACGATCATCACGCTGAACATGATGCAGGGATGGATGTTCGGCAGGCTGTCGCAGCCTTTGAAGGGCGTCCTCAACACGCTCGCCTCGGCCGTGATCGGCACGGGCCTCGCGCTGGCGTATGGAGCGGCTGCTCCGATGGTGAGCGGCGCCGTCAAACCCGGGCCACCCAGCTACGATTTCGAGATTTGGCTGGCCTCGGCGCTGCTGGCCGTCACATTTCCATTCCTGATTTTTTTCGCGGAATTCTTTAAGATGTGGCCGCTCCAAAGGGAGCGCGCGCAATCATCACAATCCTGAGGCGGACCCACCCGACATGCCCAAAGCGAAACCTTTGACGCTGGCCGATCGCATCGCCATCAACGACTTGATCGCAGATTATGGGTGGGCCCTCGATACCGGAGACGTCGATGCCCTCGTCGCCTGTTTCATTCCCGATGCCGTCGTCATCGAGGAAGTCTTCGAGGATCCCGACCGCTGGGAAGGCCGCGACAACATTCGCCGTTTCGCGGAACACTATCGCAACGTCCCGAGTTTTCCGGGCCGCCAGCACCACGTCACCCAGTTGCAGGTCAAAGGCGATTCCAGGCGGTGCTCGGCGCGATCCTTCGCTTTCGTCACGGAATGTCAGGGCGAGCCGCCCTACACGCTGCGCTTTACCGGCTATTACGAAGATCAACTCGTCAAGGTGCGCAACCGCTGGCTCTTTTCCGCGCGCACGATTCGCCTGTGGGATGGCGAAGTCCTCGCGCGCTTTCCCGGGCGCGGCCAGCGCGTTCCTCGCAAGCGCCCCCCGGAGTTGGTCATCAACAAGAAGTAGGTTCCGCAGCCGCGTCCGCCCGCGAAAGGAAAAGCCGGGTAGGAAGCAGCCGGCTCTGACGGGCCAGGCACGAGATGCCTCGCCGCACCCCGACTAGCGGAACTGGACCGTCGCCTTGTCCAGGTCGGCCAGCAGATCGGCGTCGAGCTTCACGTCCAGCGCGGCAACCGTCGCATCGAGCTGCTCCGGCTTGCTCGCGCCGATGATCGGACTCGTGATCGTAGGATTCGTAAGCACCCAGGCCACCGCGAGCGTCGTCAGCGGAATGCCCGCGCGTGTCGCGATTCCCCGCAGCGTGTCCACGCCGTCGAAGATTTGCTCCTGCCAGTAGCGGCCGCGGTACAAATCTCCGATGCGGCCTGCGTACGCAAGCCGCGTCCCTTCGGGCGCGGTCTTCGTGCGGTCGTACTTCCCGGTCAGCATGCCGCCCGCGATCGGATTGAACGGAATCACGCCGATTCCCTCCTCCGCGCAGAGTGGCAGCAACTCGCGCTCGATTTCGCGATACAGCAGGTTGTAGCGCGGCTGCACGCAGACGAATCGCGCCCAACCGCGCACGTCGCTTCGCCCCAACGCGCGCGCCAGCTGATACGCCAGATAGTTCGAGCATCCGATGTAGCGCACCTTGCCCGCCTGCACAATCGAGTCCAGCGCGCCGAGCGTCTCGTCCATCGTCACATTGGGATCGAAGCCGTGCAGCTGGTAGAGATCGATGTAGTCCGTGCCAAGCCGCCGCAGCGACGCATCCACCGCATCCAAAATATGCCGTCGATTATTCCCGGAATGAAACGCTTGCGGCCCAGTCTGGCCGAAGCACTTCGTCGCGATCACCCAATCGTGCCGCTTGCCGCGGATCCACTTCCCGATGATTTCTTCCGTGCGGCCCGCGCGCTCCAGTCCGCCGCCGAGCGGATACACGTCCGAAGAATCCATGAACGTGATCCCTGCAGCCGCGGCGCGATCGAGAATCGCGAACGAAGTCGTTTCGTCGCACTGAAAGCCGAACGTCATCGTGCCCAGGCACAACCGCGACACCTTCAATCCCGTGTTGCCCAGCCTGACGTGTTGCAATCGATTTCTCCTTCTCGCCGGCGCCTCGCGCACCAGCGAAGGGACCAACGATAGTCCTTGCGGCCGCGCTCATTGTCAAGGCACGCAGCGGATTCGATGGTAAGATCACGCGCCTATCCCACGCCCCGAAAGGCGATTCATGAAGACCATCATCACCGGAGCGTCCGGCAGCTTTGGCCGCCAGGTCACGCAGATCCTGCTCGAGAAAATGCCTGCGTCCGACCTGATTCTGGTCACGCGCAATCCCGGTGCGCTCGCGGAGATCGCCGCGCGCGGCGCGCAGGTGCGCCCCGGAGATTTCGACAAGCCGGAAACGCTGCAGCAGGCCTTCACGGGCGGCGACCAGATGCTTTTGATCAGCACCCTCGCTGTCGGCCGCCGCCGGCAGAAACAGCACCAGGCCGCGATCGAGGCCGCCGTCAAGGCGGGCGTGAAGCACATCTCCTACACCTCGAGCGTCGGAATTCATCCCAGGCACCCCTCGCTCGCCGCCGCCGACCATTACTTCACCGAAGAACTGCTGCGTCGCTGCGGCGCCGCATTCACTTTCCTTCGCGACAGCCAGTACGCCGAAGTTGTCACCAACATGATCGCTCCCATCGCCGTCCAAACCGGGAAGTGGATTATGAGCACTGGCGAAGGCTGCATGGCCTTCGTATCGAAAAAGGACTGCATCGCATCCGCTGCTGCCGTGCTCGCCTCTCCCGGCCACGAAGGCGCCACCTACGAAATCACCGGCCCCGAGCTCTACACATTCCGTCAGGCCGCCGCGATCGCGTCCGAGCTCACCGGCCGCCCGATCGAGTACGTCAACGTCGGTGAGGAAGAGCGCCTGGCGATCTTCGACGCCGCGGGCTTCCCGCGCGCCTACGTCGACGGCATGATGAACGATGACGGTACGGGCGTCTGGGGCAGCGAAGAGATGGTCTCTTACGAGCGCGCGATCCGCGAAGGATACTTCGGCATCTGCTCGCGCCACGTCCAGCTCCTCACGGGCCGTCCCGCGCGCTCGCTGCGCGATGTGTTCGTCGCGAACATCGACGCCCTGAAAGCGGGCTAGTCATCGCCGGCTTCTCTTCGCCGCAGTTGCGGGCACTCCGCCACACCGCTTAAGATGGTGCGATCGCTCAACGGAGGGAGTTTTCGCGATGGCCGACGACAAACAAGGCGCGCAGCAGGTCCGGATGGTCAAGTGCGTGAAGTTCGGGCGCGAGATGCCCGGCCTCGACCGCATTCCCTGGAAGGGCGATCTCGGCAAGCGCATCTACGATCATGTCTCGAAGGAAGCCTGGTCCATGTGGGTGGACCACTCCAAGATGCTGCTCAACGAATACCGCCTGAATCCTCTCGATCCCAACGCGCAGAAAATCATGGAAGAGCAGATGGAGCAGTTCTTCTTCGGCGAAGGCTCCAACCTTCCCGAAGGCTACGTCGCCCCCAAGCACTGACCCGGCCCTGTGGTAGAATCCCCGCGATCGCAATCCGCTCGATCGCCTTTCAAGGAGGACACACCATGCGAATCCGCAATCTGCTGGTAGTTCCCGCGCTCTTCTGTTTTTCAGCCGCCGTCGCATTGGGCGACGCAGCGCCGAAATCGGCGCACGCGGATATCGTCAACGCACAGGGCGCGAAGATCGGCACGGCCAAACTCAAGGCGACCAGCGGCGGCGTCAGCATCACGGTGAAAGTGTCTCAGTTGGCTGCCGGCGATCACGGCATCCACATCCACGCCGTCGGCAAATGCGACGGGCCTGACTTCAAGACCGCGGGCGGCCACTTCAATCCGACCATGGCGCACCACGGAATCAATAATGCCCAGAATCCCCACCCGCACGCCGGTGACCTGTTGAATCTTGTGGTGGGCAAGGACGGGAAGGCGAAAGCGACGTTCGTCGACAACGCCGTCACGCTCGGCGACGGCGCGAACTCGCTCTTCCACGATGGCGGCACCGCTCTGGTGATCCACGCGAAGGCAGATGACTTGATGTCCGATCCTTCTGGCAACTCGGGCGATCGCATCGCCTGCGGCGTCATCGAAAAGTAGACCGAAATCCGCCAGCGGCGATTTTACGCAAGAACGGAGTGAGCCTGATGCGCGGCCGAGCCGCGCCTAGCGATTGGTGAGTGTGCTAGGGCGTTTCCCCGGGAGGCTCGTTGATGTCTCCCCACGCATGTCCGCATGCATGGCAGTCCCAACCCCGACGGTGAATCCGCAGCGGAGGCACGATGCCGGTCAACCAGGTGCCGAGAATGCTCGCGTACGCAAGCTGCTTGATGAGTCCCCGGTACGACACGGCGAATGACTGGCAGTTCGGACACCGCGGTTGTTTGTATTCGCCGACACCGTCGACTATGAAAACCTCGACATAATCTTGGTCGAGTAGCTCAGCCGCATCGACGTCCCCGGGCCGAACCCACAGTTTCACGCCGCCCAAAAGGTCCGACCACAGCCAGTTCATCCGAATTGTGTTTTCGTCCGCCAGAAAACATTCGATTGCCGCCGAATCGAGAATGCTTTTCGCCAGAAGCGCATCTGGCAAATCTCTGAACCGACGAAGGGTCACCGGACCCGGAGGGGGAGCGTCGACCCTCATTGATTCCTGCAGCACGACCGCGAGACCTCTGCGAGATGTCTCGAGTCTCAACGCCTCGCGCGCCACATCGCTGAGCGTCGCCGCCTCGCCGGCAAGCTTCTCCAGCTCGCCATCCGCCATTCCGGCATACAGCTCGGCGAGCCGTTGCCGCTCGCGTCCAGGGTTCTGATCGGTCACAATGCCTGCAGTATACGCGGCGGAGGCAAGCGCTCAATCCCAGTCCACAGAGTCACGTGCTTGACAACAACTTCCCTACGCCTAACATGGATGGCGTGAGAGTGTTGACGAATTTCGCAGCGCACCGGCGGCTCCTCCGCCGTTTGCGCCGGGGCGCCAGAGGTGGACACTCCGCAGATCTGCGGACCCCTATGATTTTCTTAATCGCCATTCCAGCGATTAGAACCGACCCTAACCCTCGCAGAATCCGCGCAGGTGCCGTCTCTAATCGCCAATTTCTTGCGATTTCGCGATCGCGCCCGAAAGCGGCATCCCGAAAAACGGAACCGGCCTCTCCCTCCGAGTGCGCTAAAATATGCTGTTGCACCAAAGGAGAATTCGTCCCCGCATGAGCGCATCGTCCAGGAATTCCTTCTCCGCACGCTCGACGCTTCGCACCGGCAGCGACTCTTTCGAAATCTATCGCCTCGACGCGCTGGCGCGCGCCGGCGTCGGCAACGTCGCTCGCCTGCCCTTTTCTCTGAAAGTGCTGCTCGAAAATCTTCTCCGTCACGAGGACGACCGCTTCGTCCACGCGAACGACATTCGCGCGCTCGCGAGCTGGGATCCATCGAAGTCCGCCGCCGCGGAAAAGGAAGTCTCGTTCATGCCGGCGCGCGTCCTGCTGCAGGATTTCACCGGTGTGCCCGCCGTCGTCGATCTCGCCGCGATGCGCGACGCGATCAAGAGTCTCGGCGGCGATCCGAAGAAGATCAATCCCCTGCTGCCCGCCGAACTCGTCATCGACCACTCCGTGCAAGTCGACAAGTTCGGCTCCGCCGATTCGTTCTCCTTCAACGCCGATCTGGAAATGCAGCGCAATATCGAACGCTACGCGTTTCTGCGCTGGGGACAGAAGAGCCTTCAGAGCTTCAAAGTCGTCCCGCCGGACACCGGCATCTGCCATCAGGTCAATCTCGAATACCTCGCTCGCGTCGTCTTCCGCGAAAAGCGCGACGGCGCGTGGGTCGCGTTTCCCGATTCCCTCGTCGGCACGGACTCGCACACGACGATGGTCAACGGCCTGGGCGTCTTCGGTTGGGGCGTCGGCGGAATCGAAGCGGAGGCCGCCATGCTCGGCCAGCCGCTCTCCATGCTGATTCCGGACGTCGTCGGCTTCAAGCTCCACGGACGCCTGCCCGCCGGCGCCACCGCAACCGATCTCGTCCTCACGGTCACGCACATGCTGCGCAAGAAGGGCGTCGTCGGAAAGTTCGTTGAATTCTACGGCACGGGCCTTTCGAGCCTCACGCTGCCCGACCGGGCCACGATCGCCAACATGGCGCCCGAATACGGCGCGACGATGGGATTCTTCCCCGTCGATGCGGAAACGCTCGCGTATCTCCGCTTCACCGCGCGCGCGGAAGATCAGGTGAAGCTCGTCGAGGCCTATACGAAAGACCAGGGCCTGTTCCGCACGGACGAAACGCCCGATCCCGTTTTCTCCGATCGACTGGAACTCGATCTCGGCACTGTGGTTCCCACGATGGCCGGACCCAAGCGGCCGCAGGATAGCGTTCCGCTCACGCAGGCGAAGGCTGCCTTCGAAAAATCGCTCACGGAAAGCCCCAGGCACGTGAGCGTGCAAAATAATGGCGATAAGTTCGACCTCGCTGACGGCTCCGTCGTCATCGCCGCGATCACCAGCTGCACGAACACGTCGAATCCGTCGCTGATGCTCGGCGCCGGACTGCTCGCCAGGAAAGCCGTCGAGCGCGGCCTCGCCACCAAGCCGTGGGTGAAGACCAGCTTCGCGCCCGGCTCGAAAGTGGTCACCGACTACATCGAGAAGGCCGGCCTGTGGCCCTATCTGAACGAGCTGCGTTTCAATCTCGTCGGCTACGGTTGCACCACCTGCATCGGCAATAGCGGCCCGCTTTCCGAGCCGATCGGCAAGGCGATCAAGGACAACAACCTCGTCGCCGTTTCCGTCCTCAGCGGCAATCGCAATTTCGAGGGCCGCATCAACCCGCTCTGCCGCGCCAACTATCTCGCCTCGCCGCCGCTCGTCGTCGCCTACGCGCTCGCCGGTCGCATGGATTTCGATATCGTCAACGAGCCGATCGGCAGCGACAAAGCCGGAAAGCCCGTCTATCTGCGCGAGATCTGGCCCACGCCGCAGGAAGTCGAAGCGACTGTTCGAAGCGCCGTCTCGAAAGAGATGTTCGCCAGGGAATACGCGGACGCCTTTGCAGGCGACCAGCACTGGAAGGCGCTGCCGATTCCCGAAGGCGATCTCTACGCGTGGGACGGCAAGTCCACCTACATCAAGAACCCGCCGTACTTCGATGGCATGAAGGTGAAGCCGGGCGAGATTTCCGATCTGCGCGGCCTGCGCGCGCTCGCCGTTCTCGGCGACAGCATCACCACGGACCACATCTCTCCGGCCGGATCGATCCAGCCTGACGGCCCGGCGGGAAAATACCTCATCTCGCACGGCGTCCAGCCGAAGGACTTCAATTCCTACGGCGCGCGCCGCGGCAACCACGAAGTGATGATGCGCGGGACGTTCGCCAACATTCGCCTGAAAAACCAGCTCGCTCCCGGCACCGAGGGCGGCTGGACGATTCACCAGCCGAGCGGCGAAAAAACGTCCATCTACGACGCCGCAATGAAGTACCGCGCCGAAGGCGTCCCGCTGGTCGTCTTCGCCGGAAAGGAATACGGTTCCGGCTCGTCGCGCGACTGGGCCGCCAAGGGCACGATCCTCCTCGGCGTCCGCGTCGTGCTCGCCGAAAGCTTCGAGCGCATCCACCGCAGCAATCTCGTCGGCATGGGCGTGCTCCCCCTGGAATTCCTGCCCGGAGAAAACTTCAAATCGCTGGGCCTCACGGGCCTCGAAGTTTTCGATTTCGAGGGTCTCGCCCAGACGTTCGAGCCGCGCAAACGCATCCGTGTCACCGCGCGCGACGCCAGCGGGAAAGTGACGCTCCATTTCACGACCGTCGCCCGGATCGATACTCCGTTCGAGGTCGCCTACTACCAGCACGGCGGCATCCTGCAATACGTCCTTCGCCAGATGCTCTAGGCGAGCAACCGTTCTCGCGGACGGCGCGTCTACCATTCCGTCTTGGTCATCTCGGACTGCAAGCTTATTCTTGACGGTCCTTGACGGGTTTGGCAACATGCGCCCGGCTTCTCTCGTCTGTGCAGTTGCGGCCGCGTGTCTTGGGCTCGCCCACCTTCCGAAACCGGGTGTCCAGTCCCGATCGGGCGAGAACGAGAAATCGAGGAGCGCGGTCAGCCGCTCAGAGGGTCTATGCGAAACGATTCCGTCTTCGTTCTCAAGCTCGGTCTAGCCATTGCATCGCTCTGTCTGGTTCCGGTTGCGGCGTCGGCGCAGGCGGCGCCCGCCGCGCGCATCACGCGGGCGGTGGACAATAACGTCCGCGTGACCCTCGCCCAATCGAAGCATCCGCTGGCGCGCCCGGCATTCGACGTCGGACCGGTCGATGGCACCGCTGTCGCGCGCCGCATGATCCTCGTTTTGGGCGCGTCCGCGGAACAGGATCACGATCTGCAGACTCTGCTCGACAGCCAGCAGACGAAAGATTCGCCCGATTACCATCGCTGGTTGACGCCGGAACAATTCGGCCAGCGCTTCGGCGTGGCGCCCCAGGACATTCAGGCGGTCACCTCCTGGCTGCAAGGCCAGGGCTTCAGCATCGACGCCGTCGCGCGCAGCGGCCGCTCCATCGAATTTTCCGGCACCGTCGCGCAGGTGCAGGCGGCGTTCCAGACGCAGATGCGCCAGTACCGAGTCGGCGGCGAACTCCACGTGGCCAATTCGACCGATATCTCGATACCGGCCGCGCTCGCTCCGGTCGTGCGCGGCGTCGCGTCGCTGCACAACTTCTTCAGCAAGCCGAACCTGATTCAGGGCCCGCTCGTCAGCCGCACCACGAATGGAATGTACGCGCCGGTTTCGGGCGACGCCAATCTCATCAACAATCAGGATCAGCCTATTCACGGCCTCGGCGCCGCGGACTTCGCCGCGATCTACGATCTGAATCCGCTCTACACGTCCAATCTGAATGGCAACGGCGAGACCATCGCCGTGGTGGAACGCAGCACGATCTCCGTTCCGGACGTCAGCGACTTTCGAACCGTGTTCGGCCTGCCGGCGACGACCGGCAGCAATCCCAACCTGATCATCAACGGCGAGAATCCCGGCGACGTTTCCGGAGACGACGTGGAGGCCACGCTGGACGTGGAGTGGGCGGGCGCAGTCGCGCCGGGCGCGATCATCGACGCCGTGATCAGCTCGTCGACGCTGCTGACCGACGGCGTCGATCTGTCCTCGCTTTACATTGTCGACCAGAATCTGGCGCCCATTCTCAGCGCAAGCTTCAGCCAGTGCGAAGCGAGACTGTCCCCGCAGGAAGCCGGCTTCCTGGCTTCGCTATGGCAGGAGGGAGCGGCGCAAGGCATCAGCATCTTTGTCTCATCGGGCGACGCCGGAGCGGCCGGCTGCGACCAGCCGATTCCCGGCGGAACGACCGTTGCGACGGGAGATGCCGCCGTCAGCGGGCTCGCTTCCACTCCGTTCGACACGGCCGTGGGCGGAACCGAGTTCAACGAAAGCGGCGCGGGCGAAAACCCCAGCCCCGGCACGAGCGACGCCACATTTTGGAGCGGAACGAACGGCGTCGATTTCCTCTCGGCGCTCGGCTACATTCCCGAAATGGTTTGGAACGAGAGCTGCAATCCTTCCGCGGTCGGTTCGCCGTGTCCCACCGCATCGAGCCTTTTTGCAGGGGGCGGCGGCGTCAGCATCCTCTATGCGACACCGCCGTGGCAGACTCTTGGCGTAACCGGGATCTCGATCCTGAACTCTTTCACGCTGACTAGCGGCATGCATCCGCGCGGATTGCCTGACGTGGCACTGACGGCCGCCGGCCACGACGGTTACATGATCTGCTTCCAGCAGAGCTGCGAACCGCACGACAATCCTTTGTTCTACCTCATCCGCGGCACATCCGCTTCGGCACCCTCTTTCGCCGGAATCATGGCGATCGTCGACCAAAAAGTGGGAACGGCGCAGGGGCTTGCGAACTACGTGCTCTATCCGCTGGCCGCGGCGGAGAATTATTCGAACTGCAATTCGAACGCGCGCACCAATCCAGCCACAGCCACGACGTGTGTGTTCAACGATGTGACGAACGGAACCAACGGAGTGCCGGGAAACGACACCACGACGGTTCCCGCGCCGGGCTCACTCGGATATCCGGCTGTGACGGGCTACGATCTGGCGACGGGCCTCGGTTCAGTCGATGCCAAGAATCTGGTCAACGCATGGGGAGCCGCTGCGGTGGGGTTCCAAGGTTCGCAAACGAGCATCACGTCACCTGCTTCGATCAGCGTCACGCACGGCCAGAGCGTCACCGTCAACGTGAGCGTGCTGAAAGAGGATGGAGACGCGGGGCCGACCGGCAACGTCGCACTGGAAACGAATCTCGCGATTGCGGGAATCCCCGGCACGTTCCAGATCGAGGGACTTGCGCTCAGCGGAGGCACTGCCAGCAGTGGCGCAATCAACTTCCTGCCGGGCGGGAGCTACCAGCTGACGGCCTATTATCCGGGCGACGGCACGTTTGGCGGCAGCACGTCGAACGCGATCAGCGTCAACATCAGCAAGGAAAACAGCTTGATCGCGCTCGGCGTCACGACGCCCAGTCTCAACGGATTCACGAACGGCGTCAACGTGATATACGGCACTCCGCTCGCTTTCGACGTGTTTGTCTCGGGGGTGGCGGGCGGCGCGAACGGCGACGGCCCCGCCGCGGGGAACCTTACGTTCACCGACACGCTGAACAACGCAACGACGAACCTGGCTCCCGCGATCGCCCTGAACAGTCAGGGCGGCGGGGAGGTTTTCGCCTGCCCGGGAACCGCCAACTGTCCCGGAGTCGGCACGCACACGATCAACGCCAATTACGTTTCCACCGACACGAGCTTCAACAGCGGCAGCACCACCAATTCCCAATCCTTGAGCGTTGTCGTGAGTCAGGCGACGACGACGAGTTCCCTGCAGGCAAGCTCGGGGACGGTCGGAGCCGGTGGCGTCATGCTGACGGCGACGATCGCGACTCAGAGCGGCGGCGCGGCGCCGAGCGGAAGCGTGCAGTTCTTCAACAACGGCACACTGATTTCGACGGTCGCCGTCCGGGAAACGCCGGAGTCGCCGAAGTTCCCGACGGGGCTGCTCGTCTGCGGAATCCTGATGCTCCTGTGCTGGCTGCTGGTCCTCAGCAAGACGCGCTTCGCCAGGCGGCTCGCCTACGCCGCCGTTGCGTTCATTCTGCTCGGCCTGCTGACCAACGTGGCCGGTTGCGGCGGCGGGAGTGGAGGCGGGGGCGGCGGAGGAGGGGGAGGAGGAGGCTCGGTTCAGGTCGGTGCGGTTTCGCTGACGCCGACGGCCGGCTCTTCAACAGCCTTTGCCGGTCTCAGGGCGACGACGACGCTCACGACGTCGTTCGCCTCCGGGACAGCCCTCCACATCACGGCGAAATACGGCGGAGACACAAACTACTCAGCCTCTCCGGCCTCGAACTCGGTGACTTTGACCGCGCAGTAAGCGGCTCGCCGCGATCGGCGGCCTAGTTCGACTTCTTCTTGCCGAAGAGGCCGCCGAGGACTTGCTGCGCCGCGCCCTGGGCTCCGCTGCCCGTGCCGGTCGCCGTGCCGCCGAGCCCCTTCACCATATTGCCGGCCATTCCTTTCACGTCCGGCAGGAACACCGGATTCGACGTTGTGCCGGTAATGGTGAACGGAATTCCGTTGTTGGAGCTCTTCCCGCCACCGGTAAGGGCCGACAGCCCGGAGGTCATCACACCGGCCATGTTGCCGGCGGCCAGCTTCGCGACCATTTTGCAATTGAGCTGACCGCTCTGGCTGACGGTGCCGTTGCCCGTGATGGTCCCGATTTGCGGCGCCACAAGATTCAGATCGTTGGCCTGCGTGCCGCTGGGATCGACGCGAAGGTTCGCGCTGAGCGTCTGGATATCCGTATCCGATCCTCCGCCGCCGCCCAGACCGGTGAATGACGAAAGCGCACCCAGCTTGGACTTCAGGTTAAAGCCGGACAGTTTGCCGTTCGACAGGTTCACTGGCCCGGTGATGACGAGCTTGTCCACCGGTCCGCTGATCGCAAGATTCAAGTCGAGGCCGCCGCTATCCAGCCGAGCGCCGGAAGGAAGCGTGACGCCCGCCGCCGGCAGTACTCCTTCGAGGTCATCCACCGGCATGCCCTGGCCGCTGAGCTTCATCTGCAGTGTCGTCGTCGCGCCTGCCATGTCGTACCCGCCGGTGAGATGCGCGAGCGCCTTGCCGATGTGGATCTCGCCCTTTTTCAGAGTGCCCGTCTCGCGCTTCAGGTCGTATTGCGTCGCGTAGTCGATATTCACAGGTGTGCTGGCAGGAGAGCCTGCCGCCACGAGCTTCAGCTTGTTCGCATGAACAGTGCCGTCCGAAGTCGCCTGGCGACCGTCCGAAGCGAGATTCCCTGTGAAATCGATCACGCCGCCCACGCCCGAGGAAGCGTCAACAAATCCCGTGGAAGCGAGGTCGAGATCGTGGACTTCGACTTTCGCGTCCAGCGGCGTGAGCGAGGTGTCCGCGGAGTTGATCGGGCCCGCCTTGCCGTCCACGCTCAGCGTTCCGCCGCCGGGCGTCTTGGCCGAGAACTGGAGGGGGAATTGCGACGTGTACGAAAGGTCCGAGACTTCCACATCAACGTTCTGGTAGGTCTGCGGCTTGGCGCGCGAGCCGACGGTGCCGACGGTGATCGTGCCGTTTGAAATCGTGAGCTTCTCCACGGAAAAATCCGAGGGCGACGTGGACGACGCCGCGGAAGAAGCAGGAGCGGTGGAAGCCTTGCCGCTTCCGCCGAGGCTCGAATAGTTCCACGTTCCGGAGGGCGAGCGCAGAAGAGCGACCTGCGGGTCCGTCACGGTGAACGATCGCACCTCGAGTTTCTTCGAGAAGATCAGCGGCATCAGAGCCACTCCGGCGGTCAACTGCCGGGCCTGCAGGAACGGCGAGCGGCTGAATGCGGGATCGTCCGCAATCACGACGTTGTCGACGGTCACGCCGCCTGAGAGGATCGAGAGTCCGATGTTTCCTATCTCCACTTTGCGGCCCAGAGCGGACGTCAAGTCGGTCTCCAGCGTCGGTTTGAATCGGTTGACATCGATCACGAAAGGCAGTGCGATGACGACCACGATCAGCAACGCGAGCACGATTCCCAGGATTACGAGAACTTTCTTCATGGCGGCTCCCTAGGGGAAATCGGCGCCGAGGCGCCTGGGGAAGCGATGATACTCTCGGCGGGCCGCAGCGGCGACGTTAATTTCTGTTTGGGGAATCCAGCACTTCGATCTGCAGAAGGTCACGCGGCTCGGTGCGGGTGGCCCAAATTGTTCCGGTGGGAAGTTCAAGAATGCTGCGGGCATGGAAATTCGGCCAGACGAACGACCAGGGGCGCACAGATTTTCGGACGTCCACGACGGCCTGCTCGCGATTCAATAGCACTACGTCGATCGGAAAGCGCATGCCGAGGGTGTGAATCGAGTTACCCGGGACGAGCCACAGGCCGCCGCCGGGCGCCAAAGAGCGTCGGCCAAGGAGGCCGACCAGGCGGTTGCCGAACGAATCGGCAACCTCGGCGCAGGATGCGACGACCGTTCCCTTCGTGCGGTTGAGCACACGCACGCGAGCGAGCGATACGGCAGACACGGCTCCCTCAATTCTCGGGAAGCATCGATCGGGCCAGCCGAGCTAGCGAGATGCGGATTTCTTCATCCGGAAGACGAGGATGACGAATACCGCCACGGCCAGAACACCCGCTACCACGCGAATTACAGTGACGTTGTCCATACGCGCACCTCCACATTGGAAATTCCGGCAAAGACGCGCGGAGCGCCGGAGTCGGACGGTTTCCCGCGCACGTCAGAGCACCGTTCCGAAGCTTTTCATGATCGTCAGCACAGCCGGAGCAATCGTGACCACGAAGATGCTGGGCATGATGAAGAACACGAGCGGCAGGACGAGCTTGATCGTCGTCTTGGCCGCGTTTTCTTCCGCCAGCTGCCGCCGCTGCGTTCGCAACGCGTCCGAAAAGACGGCCAGCGATTTCGAGATCGGCGTTCCGAACCGTTCCGTCTGCACAAGCATGTTGACGAAGGAGCGCACGCTGTCGAGCCCCACGCGGTCCGCCATGTTCCGCCACGCGGCGATCCGGGGGCCGCCGGCGCGCTGCTCGAGCGTGATCTGGAGCAGTTCTTCGCCCAAGGCGGGATGGCTGATCTTCAGTTCCGTGGCGACTTTCAAGATCGCCTGATCCAGACCGAGGCCTGCCTCAACGCAAATGGCCAGGAGATCGAGAGCATCCGGGAGCGCGAGCCGGATTTCGTTGCGGCGGTTGTGAATCGCGCGGACCAGCCAGAAATCGGGCAGAAAGAATCCGACCGCGATGGCGAAGACGAACCAGAACACCACCGACTGCTTCAGAGCAAAAGCGACGAGCAGCCCCGCGGCCACCGGGGCGAGCAGCTTGGCTCCCACGAAGATGTCCGCGTGATACGGCTTGCGGTAACCGGCCCGCAGCAGGCGGCGGCTGATTTCCGGGTCAGTCTCGCCGCCGAAGAGGCGGCGGATTCGTGCGAAGGGCTTCGCAAGCCGTTCCACGCTGATGGGAGCGGAACCCGAGGACGCCGCCGAGGGCTGGTAGACGGTCTCGGCAGCCTCGGCCAGCAGCGCGCTCTCTTTTGACGGGCGATCGAGCAGAAGGAGGAGCGCGAAGAAGGCGCCCAAAAGCGCAAGGCCGAAAACCGCGAGCAGCAAGGCACTCATCGTCACACCCGAATGTTGATGATCTTCCGAATCGTGTAGACGCCCAAAGCCATCAGGATCAGGGCCGCATAGATCAGGCGCACTCCGATCGGATTCGCCCACAGCTGGCGTTCGTATTCGTGATTCGCGAGACTGATCAGACCGAAAACGAAAAAAGGCAGAAGGCAGAGAAACCAGCCCGTCAGACGGCCTTGCGCCGTATAGACGCGAAGCTGCCCCTTAAGCCGTATCCTTTCCCGCATGACGGTTCCGGCCTTGTCCAGAATTTCGGCGAGATTTCCGCCCGTTTCCTTTTGCACGAGAATGGCGGTGGCCAGGAAGCGGACGTCATCGGTCGGAACGCGGCTGACGAGATTGAGGAGCGCCTCCCGGATCGGCAGACCCAGATTCTGTTCGTCAAAGACGGCCCGGAACTCGCTGGCGAGCGGCTCCGAAGTCTCCTGCGCAATCAGCTCGATGGCGGAAATAACGGCGTGACCGGCGCGCAGGGCCCGCGACATCAGGTCGATCGCCTCCGGAAGCTGGGCATCGAGCTGCCGGAACCGGGATTGGCGCCTCACGAACAGGTAGACGCCCGGCACACCGCCAGCCGCGAGGCCAATCAGCACGTCGATCGCGAGGATCGGCACGAGGAGGGCCGCGCACCACGCAGCGAAAAAGGCCGCGACGATCGATGAGAGGATCAGAGTGCCGACGCTCCAGCGGCTGCCCGCCTGGGTAATAGACAGCCGCAGTTTGAATGCGCCGGGGATCCTGATCAGAATCCGATTGATCCAGGGGACCGCGCTGAGAGACTGCTGCTTCAGTATGTTGGTGGCGGCCGCGTCGACCGAATAGAGGCTGCCGATATCCCTGAGGTGGCGCTGAATGTCCGTTTCGCGCTTGCTGGGAGCGAGAATCCAGAGAATCACGCCGAAGGTGATCGCCAGCAGCACGATGAACAGCCATATGGGCGACACAGTTTTCTCCCCCAACTAGACCTGCAGCACGTGTTCAAACAGCGAAGCCGGCACGGGAATGCCTGACGTCCTGAGCTTCTCCGCGAGCCGCGGGCGAATTCCGGTCGCGGCGAACGTGCCGATCACGCGGCCGTCTTCGGCGACGCCGCGTTTTTCGAACAGAAAGATGTCCTGCATGCTGACGACGTCATCGTCCATGCCGGTGATCTCGGTGAGGTGCGTCACACGGCGCTTGCCGTCGCTGAGGCGGGCGATCTGCACGACCAGCGCGATGGCGGAAGCAATCTGCTGCCGGATCGCCTTTTCGGGCAGGTTGACGTTGGCCATCAGCGCCATGGTTTCGAGGCGCGAAATCGCGTCGCGGGGACTGTTCGCGTGAACGGTGGTGAGCGAGCCGTCGTGGCCGGTGTTCATCGCCTGGAGCATGTCGAGCGCTTCTTCGCCGCGCACCTCGCCGATGATGATGCGATCCGGGCGCATGCGGAGGCTGTTGATGACGAGCTGGCGCTGCTTGATCGCGCCGGCGCCTTCGACGTTGGCCGGGCGACATTCGAGACGAACGACGTGGCGTTGCTTCAACTGCAATTCGGCGGAGTCTTCGATGCTGATGATTCGTTCGCGCTCGGAGATGCAGCCGGAAAGGACATTGAGAAGAGTCGTCTTACCGGCGCCAGTCCCGCCAGAGACGAGCACGCTCAGGCGCGCCTTGACGGCGCCCTTCAGCAGATCGAGCATCGGCTGGGTGAGAGTCTGGTTCGCGATCAGGTCGTCGGCAGCGATGGGGACGTGCGCGAAGCGCCGGATAGAAAGCGCCGGTCCATCGATGGCCAGGGGCGGGATGATGACGTTGACGCGGGAACCGTCCGCCAGCCGGGCGTCGACCATCGGCGAGGACTCGTCGACTCTGCGGCCCACCGCGCCGACGATTTTTTCGATGGTGTGCATGAGGTGCGCATCGTCCTTGAACATGATGTTGGTCTCTTCCAGGATGCCTCCGCGCTCGACGTAGACGTGCTTGTGCGTGTTGACGAGAATGTCGTTCACCGTCGGGTCCTGGAGGAGGGGCTCGATTGGACCGAGGCCGAAGACTTCGTCGAGGACCTCGCGCGCCAGCCGGTCGCGTTCCGCCGCCGTCATCGGCACCGTAAGGTTGGCAACGAGGTCCTGAACGATCCCCAGAACCTGGCTGCGGACGCGGCCGTCGCGGACGGTCGCGACCTTTTCGAGATCGACGCGGGTCAGCAGATTCTGGTGAACCTTGGACTTCAGCTCCTGATAGTCCTTGAAATTGAGCCCCGCTCTTGTGGTTTGTTCCGGCATCGGACGCTTTTCCTCGAAGACGAATCTTTCTTCCATGGCGGGCGCTAGCCGCCGAGCATGGCGAGCAGGCCCTTGCCCGCTTTCGCGGCGTGCGGCACCGCGCCCGCTTTGCTGACAAGCTGGGAGGCGAGGCCGCTCACGCTGCGCGCCAGATCCGAACCGGACGCGCGCGCGGATGGATCGCCGTCGTTGATGATGCGAATCACCTCGTGATATTGATTCGGCAGCTTCCAAAAGATGGGCGCGTGAATCGCGTCTTCAATCTGCTCGTCCGTGATCGTGTTTTTCTTGGTCCATCGATTGATCACGACGCCGATTCGATCCCGCGGATAATTGGCCCGCGCGAGGCCATCGAGACACCGGGCGATATTCCGCAGCGCCGCCACTTCCGGGACTGCGATGACGCAGACCTGATCGGCATACTGAACAACTCCGAGCGTCTCCTCGCCCAGACCGGGAGGGCAATCGATCAGCAGGAAGTCGTAGCAGCAGCGCAGGAAGTCGATCGTCGCGCAAATGGCCTCGAGAGCGACTTCGCGCCTTGCCTGCGGAGAAACCGGAGCCGGGAGCAGGTCGAGTCCGCTGCGATGGTGCAGCACGAAGCTTTGCAGAAGTTCGCCGTCGAGACGCTCCGCGTTCGAGGCGAGGTCGCGGAAGGAATACTGATACTTGAGCAGTCCGAGATAGAGCTCAGCGTCGCCCATCGCGGGGTGCAAATCGGCCAGCAAGGTGCGGCGCGAGTGCTCCTTGGCAAGAATCGCGCCGAGATGGGTGGCGATGGTGGTCACGCCGGCGCCGCCCTTCGCACCGAGAAGGATGACGACGCGCCCGGTGGTCTGAATTTCCTTCTTGCGCGCGGCGACGCGGGCGATCGACTGGAGCAACTGGTCGTCCGTGAGCGGCTTCAACAGGTACTCGCTGCATCCCGCGCGCATCGCCTGAATGATCATGTCCGGCTGAGAATCTTCCGAGACCGCGAACAGCGCGACATCGGGCAATCCGGCGTGAATCCGCTCGGCCATGGCTCGCGCGCGGCTGCGGTCCCGGTCGAAGTCGATCAAGCACGCGTCGATCGGAGAACGCGTCCACTGCGGCGGCACATCGCGCTCCTCGGCCAGATAGTCGTCGAGTTCGACCTGCACGCGCACGAGCGGAGTTGATACGGCGAAGCCGGCCAGTCTCTGGGCCGATTCCTCGTCGAGGCAAATCGTCGCCACGCGCACCGGGCCGCCCAAGCGAGATGGCCCTTGCGTCCCGTTTCGATTGTTACGATCGGTGGTCATGCGATTTCATTTCGCCGGCGGCGGGGCGGCCGGCTTTTCGGCCGGTTTGCGGCCGGGAAGATCCTGGTCATAGCTCTTGCTGTCGAGCGGCGTCATCGGATTCGACGGAACGGACGGTGCCGGCGCGCCTGCGCGCACGGGATCGACGATGCGCGGCGTGACGATCACGACGAGCTCGCTTCTCGACTTCTGAACGGAGCGCGACTGAAACAGCTTGCCGAGCACAGGAACGTCCCCGATGCCGGGCACTTTGCTGAGCTGCGCGGTGGTCTGCTCGTTCAGCAGGCCGCCGATGGCGAACGATTGACCGTCGCGCAGCTCGATTTCGGTTTCGGCGCGGCGCGTGGCGATGGCCGGAACCGTGAATCCAGAAATCGTGACCGCGTTGGTGAAATCCAGGCTGCTGACTTCCGGAGCCACCTGCATGCGGATCGTGTCGTCGTCCGCGATGTTGCCGAGGAAATCCAAGCGGACTCCGAACGGCCGAAACTCGATCGTGACCACGCCCAGGTTCTGCCCTCCCTGCACGACGGGGAACGGAAATTCGCCGCCCGCAAGAAAGCTGGCTTTCGAGCCGCTGAGCGCCAGCAGATTCGGCTCGGCGAGAATTTGCAGCACCGATTTTTCCTGCAAAGCCTTGATCGTGGCTCCGAAGTTGATGTCGGGACGGAAGATGAAAATATTCAGCAGATCAGACAGACCGAACGTCGTGGAGGTTGAGGTGGACGAGCCTCCGCTTGTGGTCGGAATTTGCAGCGGCGTCCCGCCCGAGCCGGTAATCGGGCCGAATTGCTGCGTGGAAATCGTGCCAAGCGTGTTGCCGCCTCCGGCGCTAAGAAAGTTGAACCCCAACTGATCGAGGCGCGTGCGGTCGACTTCGGCAACTTTGACTTCGAGCAGAATCTGGCGCGGGTGAATGACCTGGCGATCGAGGGAGTCGACGACATCCTTCGAATAAACGGTCGCCATCTTCACGAGATCGTCTTCCATCCGCTGGCTGGGCACGCGGCCGGTGAGAATCAGGCGGCCGGCGTCCGAGCGCACATCGATCGAACGCCCCGGATAGGACTGCTCGATCGCCGCTCGCAGCGCGGCCAGATCGAGATCGACCGTGACATCGATCGTGCGCGAACCGCCGGAATCGTCCCAAAGAATCAGGCTGCTCGTGCCCGGCGCTTTCGCTTCGACGACGATTTCGGCCGGATCGGTCGCGAGCGCGTCGATGGCGGCAGGGTTGCTGACCAGAATCCGCTTGAGCTGCGCGGGAAGATGAATTACGACGGACTTGCCGACGAAAATGTGGAGCGTTTCGGCGAGCGGAGCGTCGGCCTTTTGCGCGTAGTCCTGCGGGGCGCACACGGCCAGCGCAGCCAGCACAGCCAGGCGCCGCGCCCATGCCAGCATTCGATTCGCTCTGAACGCCGAGCCGACCGATTCCGCCGCGCCCATCAGAACTTCTCCACGCTACGTGTGTTACCGCGAATGATTTCCAGACCATGCGAGTCCGCCGGATTCGATTTCGGCGCTTCCCGTTTGGTCTGTTGCGGCGCGGGCCGCGGAGCGGGCTGCGATCCCCCGGACACAAGCTGATTGAGAGATGTGGGAGCGACCGGGGATTTGTTGGCGTCCGCGCCATTGCGCAAGACGAACTGAATCGTGCCTTGCGTGCTCGCGAGAAGCAGCCTTTGCGAGCTTTCGGCATCCACCAAAAGGGTGACGACGTTCACGGCTTGCGGCTTGCCCTGCGGGTCCGGCTCAATCTGCTCGCCCGCGGTGAGGACTTCCACGTCCTGCAGAATCGTCTGCGTCACCGGATTGGTGCTGCCCGGCAGAACGAAGGTGGCGAGCACATCCACGTGGGAGCCCGGGTAGAGGAAGCCCGCGACGCCGACGACTTCGTTTGAGCGCACGGCCGTGGCGCGCATTCCGGCGGGGATCTTGACGGAAAGGCCGAGCCCCGAACCTTGCGCCGCGAGATTACGGTCGAGGATCGGCTCCTTGGCTCCCAGCGGGTAGATCAGAGCGCGGCTCACAACTTCTTCGCTTTTCGAGAACGATCCCGGAAGCGTCGTGTTGGCCGCCCAGTTCGCGAGCTTCACGTCGTCGGCAGTGAGAACGACTCCAGCCGGCAGATCACGCGACGCCACGACGACGTGAGCAGTTCCTGCGGCCGCTCCGCTATTCCTGCGGAGCGTGTGATACAGGGCAAACGTGGCGGCCACCGCCAGCACCGTAGCCAAGCCGAGCGCAACGAAAACTCGCCGAACGTCCGTGCATCACCTCCAAAGAGACGAAGAGACAAAGACGAAAGAAGCGCCCGCTGCGATCGCCAGCGCGTAGGGGAACCGAATGGAATCCGGAACAGAATCGTCGAGGTCGACATGCGACCCGCCGCCTCCCGCATGAATCGCGATCAGCCGCGCCACTCTCCATAGCGTGTCGCCGACTCGACTGTGGGCGATCATGTAGCCGATTGCGAGAAGCCCACCGGCAATGGCCGTGGCCAGGATCAGGACCAGGGCATGCCGGGCGCCAACCCAGGCTCCGGCCGCCGCCATCAATTTCACGTCTCCTCCCCCAATGCCGTGCGCCAGAAAAGGGACGAACAGCACGGCGCCTCCGAACAGAGCGCCGAGCGCACCGGCTGCGAGCCCGTGCCAGCCGGAAAACCATGCGCGGACGATGAGCCCGGCCGTCAGAGCGCCGCCGGTCAGCCAATTGGGAATCCTGCCGCTCTTCAGGTCGAAGAGCGCGCCGACGATGGACATCAGCAGAGCGCCCAAGGCAAAGTTCGATTCCACAGACGCGCCCTCCAAGGACCGGCGGGCACCGAATCGCGGCCGCCAGCCCGAATCCCCGGATCGTTTGGCGAGGGCCTAGGAAATGTATTTGCCGAGGTACGTGCCGACCTTGGAGAAAGCGCTGTTGATCGAGCTGGCCAGATTGCTCATGCCAGCGACCGCAGCGAATGCAATCAAAGCCAGGATCAACACATACTCCACCAGGCCCTGGCCCGAGTCGTCGCGCCAGAGACGAACCAGAGACCGGGGAATGATCGTGTGCGTCATCATCGACTCCTTCAAACGAAAATCACTGCCTCGCTCCGCACGTTGGCACGTGACGCGCGAGCATTGATGGCCTGGACCACGAATTGCACTTGAGGGTCCATTCGCCGTGCCCCGCAGCGGGAGTTGAAATGTCTGAAATGGCGCACTTTAGGCGATGCCGCTTCGATTGACGCCGCGGCGCAGACGTGAGCGTGAGGTTTTCCGTACCATTCCGGAATTGACGGCTATTCCGTTGTGGGAACGGCGCGATGCGAATCCGTCGAACCTCCCTGCAAGGCATGCGACTGTGCCACATCGACGGGACAAGAGATTCCGTCTTGCGCCATGAAGGAGAAGCGCGATTGTGAGGCCGACGCCAAGATCGCGCAGGAGTGATAGTGACTAAGAATGTAGTCGCCAAGAACATCGGCGGCGAGTGCTTGAGGCGGTGTATTGGGCCAGGAGGCGGGGATTTTGTCGTAGAACGTGATTTCGTAGACGACGACGCGCGGCTTGGCCGCTTCGAGTTGCTTCAGCGCCCGCTCGCTCTGCTCGCGCGTGTGCATGCCGGGCTGCAGGTATTCGAAGCTCGTCGCATTGAAGGTGGCCGTCAGATAGTACGCCAGCGGGAAATAGGGATAGACGAAGATTCGCTCTCCCGGCGCTACGTGGGCTTGAACGTACGGGATCAGGTCGTCTCGCGCGACGGTTCGAACGGCGCCGCGCCGCGTGGCCAGCATCCACCGTGCGTTTCGATTCTCGATCCACAGAGACATGGTCGTCGCCGAGAACGTCACAGATATCAACAGAGCGATCACAGGCCGCGCGGCGCACAGGAATCGGCTGGAGAGGCCGGCGCCGTCGAGAATCCACGCCAGCGTGACGTAGAAGATTGGCGCTAGATAGACAAAGTGGATGATGTTTGCACGCGTGGCGAGGACCGATAACAGCAACCCGGACATGGTGGAAGCGAGAATCACGCAGTGCGACTCCTGGTCAGGCGCCACCGCCGAGCGGCGTGCCGGGGCCAGCCATTGGACCAAAAGAAGGACGGCGATCAGCGGGAGCGCGGGGAGGATGAAACAGGGGCTGACCGCGAGAAACGCCACGAAGGTCTGAAATCGGCTGCCGGAATGAAAAAGATTCTGGCGGGCCTGATCGGACCAGTCCGCATATCCGTACGGCACGCGGTTTGCGGCCGAGTAGTGACGGAGCGGCCAGAGCCAGTCAGACAGCAGCGGCCTGAGCGCATGATGGGAGCCAAAGCAGGCGAGCGTCAGCACGAGCGGCCAAGCGCAACCGGCCAAGAGCGCGCAGGCCCGGCGCCGCGTGAATTGTGGGCGAGCCGGCCGTACCAGCGCGACCAAGACGAATCCCAGCAGCAGACCGAGCGCGAGACCGGCGCCCTTTGATTGTTCGAACAGGAACGTCAGGCACAGAGAGCTGCCGAGAGCGAACGCCCGCGTCTTGCCCGGCGATTGCATGAATAGGACCGCAAAGTAGACCGAAAGACATGTGCACAGAGTGCTGTCCCAGTTGTGCAGGACCATGAAGCGCCACGGAAGACAGGTCGCAGCCGTCAGATAGGCCGCGAAGAGAGAGCTCGAACGCGAGCAGGTTCGTCGCGCCATCGCGTACGTAAAGATGGTGAAGAGTGCTCCATACAGGACCAGGATCGTGCGCGCCACGAGGAACGAGCCGCCGAAAATCTTGAAGACAGCCGCGAGCAGGTAGTAGGAGCCCGGCGTGAGAAACGAGAAGAAATCGCGATAGAGGACCTCGCCGTGCAGGATTCGCTGCGCGCCCTGAAGAACGATTCCCTCGTCCGGGTCCATCGACGTATAGCGGCGGAAGGCGAGAAGGCAGGCCGCAGAGACCACAAACAGCCCAGCGGCGATCCAGCGGTCGGCTTTCCACGAGCCGGTGTTCGACCGAATCTCCAATGCCACTTCAGTCTTTCACGCGTTCGAAGAGGATGCTGACGGAGCCGCGGAAGGCTACGCGCCATCGCGCATCGTGCAGCAGAACGTAGCTGAGAGGCTCGTCCGGCGGGAACAGCACATAGCGAATCCGGTATTTGTCGAGCGCGGCGTCGGGATCTTTCAGACTGATGAGATCGAGATAGTCCTGCAAGACGCCGGCGCGCTCGAAGACATCGACGCGGCTATCGATGAAGTCTCGGTATTGCGGGTCTGCCCAGCCGAGGTAGCCGCCCCACAAATAGAAGTTGAGCACGTGGTCCGACGGCGGAAGAGACATGAGCGTGGAGACAGCCTCTTCGGGGTATTCGCGATCAATGGACCGCCAAAGCTGGCTGGTGGTGGGAAATCCGCACGCCATGAAGGCGAGCGCTCCGGCCAGGATCAGCAAATTGAACGCCGGCCGGTCGATTTCGGGCCGATACGGCGGAAGAAAACTCAACAGACGGGCAATCAGCGGCGCGGCCAGAATCCCAGCAAGAAACAGAAAACGCACGTACGTCAGAGCGGCGTACATTCCGAACAGCGCGAAGCCGACTTCATGCAGGCGCCATCGGCTGCGGCCGAGCAGGGCCCCGAGCAACAGTGCGAAGACGAAAACCAGCGCGATTTTTCCGCGGAAATCGTGGAAATCGACCGAACTCCATTCGGCGACGTGCGCGATATTGAGCTTCTGCCGAAAGGCCATGTCGAGCGGATAGAGAACAAGCCGATAGCCGTAAGGATTGAGGAAGAGCGCCGCGACCGAAATCACCAGTGTCCTTAGCAGGCGGCGAAGTTGCATGGGCGACCAGGGCGTGGCTTCCACGGCGCCCCACCGACCCTCGAAAAAGCCTCCGGCGATGAAGATCACGAAGACGATCAGTCCCAGCGCCCAGGAACCGTGCGTATTGATCCAAAGGCAGAAAAGCGGCGGCAGAACCCACAAAGGCGCTGGGCTGCGCGCGGGAAACTCTTCGAGGACGAGCAGCAGCACGATGAGATAGATGTAACCGAACAGCAGAGTTCGCGGTCCGAACGAAACCGATCCGAGCAAGACGGCGAGATAGCAGGCGCAGGCCGAGGCCTTGATATGCCCGCTCTGCCGCCAGCACAGGTACAGCAGACCGCCGAAGATCGACTCCAGGATCAGCAGCGACAGAACCTTGACGCCAAGCACGCCGAAGCCACGCCACGCGACGTAATAAGGGATTTCCGCAAGCCATTCGTGATCGATCCACGGCTGGCCACGGACCGTGAACGAAAATGCGTCCACGCGCAACCATTTGTGGGTGGCGAAGAGACACTGGACGTTTCGCAAATGCCACCAGATATCGGGATCGGTGAACCCCTTTCGCGCCACGGCGACCACCGTGGCGGCGAGAACGGCGCAGAGCGCCGCCGGAAAGCAGAAGAGCCGATGAAACATGAGGCTGGGCGCGTGCGGAAGCTGCGCAGGTCGCTGTTCGAGCGTGGCCATCGCGAAATGTCAACGATTGAGCGTGCACGTTGGCAGCCACGTTCGCGCAGAATGAACGGCCAGAACGTGGCCGATCTGAAGGCCCGCCTGGACCGAAGAGCCGAGTGCTGACAGCACCGTTTTGAACCGCCCCGGATCGCTATTCCCGGATCGACACTACTTGAGGCCACACGCAGCCGAGGTTCTCCACACATGATTACACGCTATAGCTGGTAACAATCCTTGCAGCAAAAGCATACGTCGAAGATGCGACTGGCGGCGACATGGCTCCACGGAGTCAAACCGGCGCCGGATGGCAACCTGATTGCCGCTGAAGCTTGCATCTGCGATGAGAGCGAGCCTTCGAATAAAGTTCCCGACTCTCGGCGGACGGCTTCCGGCGCCCGGCGCGCGATCGTCTTGCACGTTGGCGGTGAAAGTTGCCGCGATCGTTCGCGACCCCGATCGGTCGACTTCGGGTCAGAGCCTGGTTGAAACGGCGCTGGTCCTCCCAATGCTGCTCATGCTGCTGTTCAATGCAGTGAACTTTGGGTATTTCTTTCTGATCGCGGTCAACCTGGCCGCAGCTCCGCGCAGCGGAGCGTCGTATTCAATCCAGGGCAACGCGTCGCCCTCGGCGACTTCGCTGCCCGCCGCGGGTCCTTCGAGCACCACGACGAGCGTGGCGTACCTGACGTACCAAGACCTGAGCGGAGCAGTCTATTCGCCGTCGGGCGCGCCGGTGCGGGTCTGCAGCGCGGTATTAGGAGTAAACAGCGCGGGCACCAGTTCGCAAACGGCCAAATGCGCGAGCTATGGAAGTACCTTCACGTTCGCGGGGCCCGCCTCCGACCCGGAATCACCCACGTTTGTGCTGAATCGAGTGGACGTGGCGTACACGTTCACGCCACTCATCAACGGGACGATCTTCAACATCTTCACACTCGCCTCGCCGGTGTGCACGTCGAGCAGCGGCAACGTGAGCTGCACATTCCACCGGCAGGTCGCCATGCGAGCGATGAATTGAGAGCCGCGCGATGATCGGAAGGAGAAAACTGGCCGGTCGAATGGCTCTCGCGGCGCGAGGATCGACAGGCCAGGCGCAGGTGGAATTCATTCTCAGCATTCTCTTCGTCGTGCTGTTCGTTTTCGGGACGCTCGAGCTGGTCCTGCTGATCTACACGTACAACGTGCTGGCCGCATCGGCGAAAGAAGGCGTGCGTTATGCAGTGGTGCACGGGACGGACAGCGCAAACTGCAGCGGGCCCGGCGGAGTCGGCGTGACGTGTCCGGACAGTTCCGCCAGCAACGTGCAGGCAGCCGTGAAGCAGTACGCACAATATTCGTTCCACAACACGGCGGCGATGACGATCACGGTGAGCTATCCGGATAGCACGTGCGACCCGCCGGGCCGGGTGCAGGTGCGGATCAGCTATGCGTACGAGCCGTTTTTCGGACTCGGGTGGCCCACCGTCACGGTGAAGGCGGCCGCCGCAGGGCGCGTCGTGTTTTGAAGCGGCGAGAAGTGTGACGAAGAGAAAGGCCAAGGCGAATCGCAATGTCCGATAGAGGCGCCGATCGGTATTCGAACGAACGCGGCCAGGCGATGGTGTTCGTCGTGCTCGCCCTCGGCATCTTCCTGCTGGCGGGCGTGGCGTTTGCGGTGGACATCGCGAATCTCTGGTTCCACCGGGAGACGGCGCAGAATGCCGCCGACGCCGCCTGCGCTTCCGGCGCCATGGACATCCTCGTGGCCTCGCAGGGAACGTCGACCGGCAACCAGGGATTCACGATCGGAACGGCGTTCGATTGCGCGACGCTCTCCGGGGCGACGCCCTGCGAATATGCCGCGCTGAACGGATACAGCGGAACGAACTCGGTTCCCGGCAACCAGGTGACGGTCAGTTTTCCCGCGTCCGACGCGAACGTGAGCGGTACGACGCCGCCGATCCCGCCCTCCGCAATGGCATCGCACCCGTTCATTCGGGTCGATATCGTGGACCACGTGCAGACGTTCTTTTCGGGTCTGCTCAGCGGAAGCCAGACGCAGGACGTTCGCGCTTACGCGGTGTGCGGAGGGCTTCTGGTGCAAGCGGCGGCTCCGATTTTGATTCTTTCGCCCAGCGGCACCTCGACCTTCGTGCAAGGCAATCCGAATGTGGTGATCTACGGAGGGCCGGCGCGAAGCATTCAAGTCAATTCCAGCAGCGCGACCGCGTTCAGCATGGGAGGCAGCGCATCGATCGATCTCAGCCACGGCGGGCCCAGCCTGACCGGCGGCGACATCGGCGTTGTCGGGGGACCGGCGACTGCGCCGAGCGGCGTCAACTTCGGGACGACGGGTGCGTGGGAATATCCCACGGCCGCGATGTCCGATCCGTTTGCGACGGTCTGCGCGCCGGGCCAGAGCGGATGCCCGCAAATCAACGGGAATTCGGCGCCGGCAAAGCCGAGCGCTCCGACCGTCCCTGCGGACGAATACGCGAGGGGATGCCGGTCGATTCCCTGCTCGATGTCGTATCACGACGCCGGGCATGGATGCCCCGATGCCGGTGGATGCAAGCTGTACACGCCGGGGCTCTACTCGAGCGGCATCACGATCAAGAACAACGTCGCCGTGTTCGATCCGGGGCTCTACTACGTCGTCGGCGGGATGTCGCTGCAATCCGGCTCCGCCGTGCGGCCGAGCACGGGCGCTGGAGATGGCAGCGGGGGCACCGTCTTCTACTTTTCCGGCTCCAGCACGATCACGGTGAGCGCCAACGCCGGAAAATCGACCACGGATCCGTTCTATGCGAGTTCGCTGCGCTGCACCGGAAGCTCTTCTCTGCCCGGCAATCTGTCTTTGACCACGGCGATTCAAGGCAACGTGCTGATAGCTCCCTGCACCGGATACTACGGAGACCCGCTCGGTTCGAGCGATCCGCAGGGCGTGCAGCGAAACATACTTTTCTTCCAGGACCGTTCCGCAAGCAGCGTGAGCGCATCGTGGGGCGGCACCAGCCAGTTTCTTCTCGCAGGAGCGATCTACATCCATCACTGCAATTCGTCGGGAACGGGAAGCGGATGCGGCCCTCCGCCGAGCTATTACAACGCGACTTTTTCGATGAGCGGGAATTCATGCGCCGGCACATACGTGATCGGGACGATGGTCGCGGACAATCTCTCGATGGCAGGAACGTCGTGCATCACCATGGACCTGAATCCGAATGCGGCGTACTGGATGATGAAAGCAACTGTAGTTCGCTAGGAGGAGCCAGCCGATGACTGAAATGAACGAAACAGCCGTGCGGCGCAGCAACCGCATCTTTGTGCAAGTGCCCGTCGAGATCGTACTCGATTCTACGGGGCGGACAATCGCTTACGCGGCTTCCACAGTGGACCTGTCCACGCTTGGAGCGCGCGTGCAAACGCAAGCAGCGCTCGTAGCCGGACAGCACGTGAGTCTCATTTGGGCTGGCGCAGCGCCACGGAGGCTCCGGAGTCAGGTGGTATGGTCTGCCCCGAAGCACGCGGATCGGCTCCGCGAGGCGGGTCTGCGATTCCTGGAGCCGTTTCAAGCGGCGGCATGAACCTTGGCGCTTCGATGCTGGAGAGCGCCGCGCCGTGCAGGAGCAGGCGGCAATCTTTGCCGCCGACGCGGATGCGCGACAGCCACACGACCTCGTGCATGACGTCGCCGTCTTTGGTGCGGATCGGAAGTTCTCCCGCCCAGGGCTCGTGCGACGCAGGCCCGGCGAAGAGGTCGGCGACGCTCGGCCCGGAGCCTGGATCGGCCGGCCGGTGCAGCAGCGCTACATTGCGCGCGACCAGCTCGCTGGCATCGTAGCCAAAGGCAATCTCCACCGCCCGGTTGACGTAGATGATCACGCCGGATTCGGTAGTCAGACATACTCCAATCGGGAGCAACTGCAGGATGCTCGTGTGCAAGTTGTGTTCAAGCTGCTCGCGGAGGCGCCCCGAATCGTCGTAGAAGAGCAGCAGCGCGGCCACAGCGACGATCCAGACGGTTGCGACGCCGCCGTACTTCACCAGCGTCTTGACCGTCGAGAGGCTCGCCGCCGCGCTGGCCTGCTCTTGCTGCGATCGGGCCAGTGCCTCCGCGCGAATCTGCGACACGACAGCCGCAACATCGTCCATCAGGCTCGAGCCTTGACCGGCCGCATCGCCGGGCGCGGCACGGCGCGTCTCTCTCAAATCGATTTCGCGCTGGAGCAGGCCGAGCCGCTTCGCGGACAGCTCATTCAGCTCCGGAAGCTTCGATTGCATGGCCGCATCGTCTTTCGACGATTCGTCCAGCCTGGCAAGAGAGGCATGCACGCGCGACGCGGCATCGTCGTGCGAGGACAGATAGACTTCGCTGCCGCTGGCAACATAGCCGCGAGCCGCCGTCTCGGCATCGCGGAATGCGCCCAGCAGCGTATCGCATTCGGCGACGGCGCCAGCCGCTTTCACGACGTCATTGCCGTGCGCATCCAGCCGATAGAGCGCCCCGAGTTCGAACAACAGAAGGACGAGCAACAGCGGAATGGCGCAGGAATAGGCGATAGCGATTCGTCTGGTCTGCATCCTGGAAATCCTGACCGGCTCACACCGAATCGGGAAAGCCGGCGCGATTTGAAACTGCGGCGACGATATATCACGGCATTTGGGTGTGCGAACGGCGCCGCCAAGCCCCGCCTAGGAGCAACTGAACTGCCAAGCGCAGCGGCAGCCCGATTCAAACGGCTTGACAGGCTTCGCAGGCGGGTTGTATCAAGCCTGCATGAAAACCCATCGATTGCTGTGGATGTTCCTTGCGCTGCTCGTCGCCTGCGTGCCTGCGATGGCCCAAGAGCCGGTCACGGGCGTGACGGGCGCGGCGGCAGACGCTCTTTTCACCAGCAAGAACCGACAGCTGAACACCAACAAGCAGGCTGCGTATCACATCATGAAGGACCTGCTGGAAGCGAACCACTGGGACCTGGCCCACCAGTGGATCACCGACCGCTACATTCAGCACAACCCCAACGTCGCGTCGGGACTCGCGGGCGTGGTGAAGTATTTCACAGCGGCGCGAAAGCCGACCCCGATTCCCGAGCATTTGACGGCGACTGTCGTAACGTCGGTGGTTGCAGAGGGCGACTACGTGATCGTGGTCCGGCCGCGCGAGTACACGGATCCTCGCGATCCATCCAAGAAGTACACGACCACGTGGTTCGACATGTGGCGATTCGTGGATGGAAAGGCCGACGAACACTGGGACGGCGCGCTGATCAATTCCGGCCCGCCACCTGCACCGGCAAAAACGAACTAGACAGAGGAGCGCTCAGAAACCGCCGGGGCGAGCGGGGCCGCGCGTCGGCGGCGCGGTCTTGCACGGCGTGGGATTCCATTTCGAGCCGTCCGGCTCGAGCTTGAACTGTTCCGTGGTCATGAACCGGCCGGTAAGATACTGCGGATCTTCGACGATCCCCGTCACGACCAGGTAGCCGGTTCCGTCCATTTCGAAGCGGTCGAAGTATTCGGTCAGCGTGGCGCTCTCGCTATAGGGCACGCCGTTCTTGCGCAGATAGCCGGCGCGCATGTGCGTGGTCACGACTTTCAGACTGCCGCCTGGCGCAGGCGGGCCGGCAACGGGCCGGCCGAACCCGTTGAATTGCGGCTGCTTCTCCCAGGAAGCCACGGAGTCCCCCTGCCACTGCGGCTCTCCGCCTTGCCACTTCGGGCCGTCGAAGTGCAGCAGGCGCGTCTGCGTGCCCGCGTCGATGTCGACGCGCAGCGTGTTGTCGTCCGCCCAGGCGACGTGCAGGCGCTCCGGCAGGCGCATGATGCCCGCGGCGCCGAACGCGCGGCATGGATTTCCCGCCGCTTCGTCCGCCAAGGGGTCCCAAAGGTTGGCGATACGGCGCCCCTCGGCGTTGAGCGGAACGAATGAGAAGTCGCCCTTGGCCGGCGTCATCATGCGCCAGCGCCATTGGTCGTCGATCGGCGAAACCCAGTATCCGGTCAGATCGATCAGCGCCCCGGCCTTGGGAGTGACCTGCGTGCGGCGCTGCCCCGCTGCGGGGCCGGCCTGTGCGATCGTGTTGCGGGCGGGCAGGATCAACGCGAACAGCAGCGCGATCACCGCGGCAAGATCCGGCAGCCTGCGAGCGCTAGTCATTTTTCGCCTCGCGGCCTTGGACCGGCGCCACCCGCGATGAATTCTGCTTGCTCAGATCGTTGTAGACGGCGGCGATGAACATGTCGGTGGTCCACGGGCCGGAGTCCGCACCGTAGATGCCGTCGTAATCGAGAGTCGGCTTCGCCGCCTTCACCTGTTCGAGCGTCTTGCCCTTCTTCACGAGATCGGCGATGCGGTCGCGGACGATTGTGACCATGTCGCGATAGTCGGCGATTTCCGTGCGATCGCACAGTCGGCCGTGGCCGGGAATGACGTAGGTGCCGGCCTCCTCGTTCATTTCGGGCACCATGATGTCGATCAGCCGGTTCAGCGCGTCGATTTCTCCGTTGATCGTGCCGCCTTCCGCCAAATCGATCCTGGGATAGCGCTCGGGCGTGAAGATGTCGCCCACGCTCAACACATCCGAGCGGCGGAAGAAGACGATGCTGTCGCCGTCCGTGTGCGCCGCGTGCGGATGTTCGACGATCACGGCTTCGTTGTTGAACAGCTCCCATTGGTCGTTGTCGTACGTGTCCGAAGGCCACAAGTCCGAGGGAACCTTCGGCTCGTTGCCAGCCGCGCTCAGGCGGTCCAGCACGGAGAGGTGCGCGACGACCGACGCGCCGGATTCCTCCCCCGCGAGGCCGCTGGTGAACTGCCCGGCCTTGGCGAGTTTGTCGTTTCCGCCGATGTGATCGGCGTCAGCGCTCGTATTGAAAATGAATTCAATCGGCTTCTTGGAGATCGACCGGATCGTGGAAAGGACCTGCTCGCTCGTCGCACCGCTTCCCGTGTCGACGACGATGACCGCATCGTCACCCACCTGCACGGTGATATTCGCGCCGGCGCCGACGAGCATGTAGACGCGTCCCTGCACGTGCAGAATGCGAATTTCGGAACTCGCGATCGCTTGCTGCGCGGAGGCATGCCGGGCGGGCATAGTCGCCATGGCCAACACCATCGCTCCGACGACAAGCAGGCTGCGACGGAAGATCACTTGGACGGCTCCTGCTTCTTCTGCGGCGGGGGCGGCACGGGGAGAGAGGCTAGTTTCGACTGGTATTCCGGATAGATCGTTTCCGCGCCGCCGCGCCCCGCTTCCACGGGAATTCCGAACGTGCTGGGGAATTCGCCGAGCCATTCGTTCGTGCCGGGCAAATGGTGCGGCACCCATCCTTTCGGGTGATCGAATTCGTGACGCGGAATGCACGTGGAAGGCGAGATGGTGTAGCCGGGATTGAGCGCCCAGTGCGTCGTCCGCACGAGCGGTTCGGTGAGATAGACCGGATCTTTCACGATCGAAACGATGGTCAGAAAATCGCCGTGGCGGATGAAATATTCCGTGAGGGTCGCCTTGGGCGAGCGCGGCACGCCGTTGCGCCGGAGCCAGCCCTCCTTCAGATGAATCGTCGTGACTTTCAGCTTGTCGCCGTCCCATTTGCCCGCGGAAAAACCCTCCCACGTGTACGCGGCGTAGGGCGGCGGAGCCTCGCGGCCGTCCATGTAGATGGTGCGCTGCGCGTTCATCCAATAGACCTGAACGTGCCACGCGACGACCGCCTGCGAAACCGGATCGAACTCCGGCCAGATGCGAATGCCGCCCGGAGAACGGAAGGTGTAGTCGGCTGGATGCGGCTCGCACTCGTGCTCTTCCTGCGCCCATTTTTCGGCGGTCCAACTGTCGGCTCGCAGTCGCGCCGCGTCGTTGATGGGGAGGCCGGTGTAGTCGCCGATGGCGGGGTCGGTGGTGTTGTCGGGAGCGGCGGCCTGGCTCCACGTGCCGGAGAGATCGACCTGAGCCGACACGGGCGACGGGAGCAACGCGCGGGCGCACGCCATCAGGCACGCAACAATGATGGCGCGATAGGCGTGGCGCATGGTCCCCCGCAAACGAAACCCGGCGGGCACGATACTATGAGGCGCGTGGTCTGGCAACCGCGCACGGAGGATGATGGTGTCCTAGCACTTTTCTGTCTACTAGGTTGCCTTGTGATACTCGGTGGGCGCCTCAATACAGGGCCTGAATCCTTCCGCCAGAGGCTCATTGGGAGTGGGAATGGAATAGTAGTGGCAGAACCTAGTCTCCCTAAAGTCCCTATCATCCTTGCTGAAGACATCGAGATATTTGACGTATCCGTACCCATACAGAAGCAGCTTGCCATTTCTAAACGAGGAATATTCGCCCTCGCCGAGCGGTGGAAAGAGTGCAGCGTACATCGGAATATGGTCGTTTGGAGGAACAACTATTTTATTGAACGGGAATATCTCCCCCTTTTGGTAGGTCGTCATTGGGTCGGGCGGAACAAGATGCAAGTTTTCTGTTCTCCGAAAAGTCATGCCGACTTCCAAGATTCTCGATGGAGTTTTCCCTGCATTCGTAATCTTACAAAAGTAGACCGCGTTCTCATTCTGTTTGGGAGGTTTATCGAATTTAGTGTCCACCTTAAGACCGACCATCCAAGCGCGTTCGCTATTTATGACGGCTTGGGCATTATCCCTAGCGGCTCTCGCAGTAACTGTGCCAGTTTGCGTTTGACAGGCGATGTACCTAAGAGTCCTGATAGCAATGCAAGCAGTCACGGCCCCAATGACCGCGAGGGCGAGCGTGCCGATAGACATAGCGACATTGGAAATTCTGGACAACCAGTCAGTTTCGGCTACTACGCTACATATGCATTTATCGCTTTTTTCGGCGGCTGGGGTTTGGAGTGGTACACCCTGCTTCGATTCAGGGGGCACATTTGCTGGAAAGTTGGCCTGCTTGCCTTGTCCGTTCTCGTTATGAGCAGTGGATTTGGAGGTCTGATTCTCTATGGACTGTTGTGTGACCGCTGTGGTGGGGAAAATAAGAATTGCGAGAAAGCAGGGGAAAACGAGTCGGACGTGTCTCATCTATCGTTCCTCAGTTCAAATACTGTAACACAGAAATACTTCTTGACAAGCGTTAATTACCGTAATACACTTATTGTTGTTGGGAGGCATCCAATGGGCAGAGTCCTGCAAACGGATAGACCGGTAACTTCGCCGCTTCTAGCTGTCAGAGCGGCAATCGTACAGGAGTTTGGAAGCCTTGAGCCAACAGAAGAAGCCTAGGAAAGTGGGAAGGCCGAAACTTCCAAAGGGCGAAGCCAAGGGGCGTATCGTGCCCGTGCGGTTCAACGCAGACGATCTAAGGGCTATCGAGAGCGCGGCCAAGGCCAAGAAGCTAACTCTGTCGGAATGGATTCGGAGCACGTTAAATGCCGCAATCGCGTAACAGGAACTTCAAATTAGGACACTACCCGGAGGACGGCGAATTTCGCGAGCAGATTCGTCAGAGAGTTGGCTGGGAGGCCTGGACTCGAACCAGGATAATCAGATCCAGAGTCTGATGTACTGCCAATTGTACGACCTCCCAGCCGATGGGAGACGAACAACAAAAAAGGCCGCAGGCGCGACCTGCAATTACTTTACTGGCCGCGATGAATTTCGTCAACGTCCCGCCTTGGCCGGTGATTCAGACTTGCCTTGGATGACTTTTGCATACGCGGGAAAGCACCTGCGGCCGGTCCGGAAAATTCGATAAGGTGATTTCAGTATCCTCGAAGTCTGCCCGCGGCAGCCGAACCGTTGCTAATCGATTGGGACCAACCGCTTGTCGCGCACGCGAAACACGCGGCCGCGCCAATGAATGCGCTGCGGGAAAAAACTGGCCAGCCAGACCGCGAACGCGAAGAGATCGCGCGGCAGCAGCATCCAGAGCTTGCGCAAGGCCAGCCGATCGCCCATCGCCTGCCACCCGACGAACACCGCCGTGGCCATCCGAATCAGAAGCGCCGCCACCAGATAGCCGACGCCCGCGCGCCACGCCACCAGCGCGCCCAACAACACAGCCCACGGCACCCACTGCGCGAAGATCAGGCCGAGATGGCCCCACGGCTGCGAAAAACGGATGCTGAGATTCCAGCGAAGCTGATGGCGAAACGCCTCGCGGAGCGTCTCGCGCGGATAGACGATCTCCACGGGAAAGCGGCTGAGCTCCACGCGGCCGCGCGCCGCAAGGCGATTGCCCAGCTCGTAGTCGTCGGAAAAGTAGTCCGCCAGCGACTCGAAGCCGCCAATCGACGCAAGATGCTTCTTTGTGGTCGCCATCACGGCGCCGAGCATGAAGTCGAGCTTCCCTTTGCCCAGCGCCCATGCGACCAGCACTCCCGGCGCGAAATCGGAGCTGTTGCCGAGCGCTTCCAGGTCGGCGGCGAAGGAACCATCCGTCCGCCCACGATAGAGGCACGTGACGCCGCCGACGGCAGGATCGCGAAACGGCTCGACTGCCGCGCGCAGGAAGCCAGCGCCGACGCGGACATCGCTGTCGCTGACGATGAGAATCTCGTGCCGCGCCTCGCGGACCATGCGGCACAGCTTGTTCACCTTGTCGCTCACGCCGATCGGCTCCGAGCCGATCAGCAGCCGGATCGAGCGGCCGGGAAAATCGCCAATGATCCGCCGGATGACGGGGATCGCCGGATCGGAGTCGTCCGAGACGCAGAAGAGGATTTCGAACTCGGGATAGTCCTGCTGGCAGAAACTGGCGTAGTTATCGTAGGTCTCGCGGTCGAGGCCGTAAATCGGTTTCAGGATACTGACGGGGGGAGCGAAGCCGTGTTCTGCGGAGGACGGCCCGCGGCGAAAGAAGAGTTCCTCGGCGACGATCATCGCCCCGAGCGAGTAGGCGATCGGCACGAGCGCCACGAGAAAGAGCGCGTCGCGCAGCAGCGTCCCAATCGCCATGCCGAAATCCTTCGCCTATCGCGCCTTGCCGAGAGCCACCAGAAGCACGCCGATGCAGACCAGAAGGACGCCGAGCCACCGCTGCGGCGTTACTTGCTCGCCGAGAAACCACTTGCCGCCGAGCGTCCCGACAGCGTAGCTGAGCGCCGTTGCCGGGAACACGAAGCTGACCTTGGCCACCGAAAGCATGCCGAGCAGCGCGAAAAACCCGGTGGCCATCAGCGTGAGGCCAATCCAGAACCACGAGACCGTCATCGCGCGCACGATTGCGCGAGCGATCGCGGCCGGCCGGAAGTCCGTCACCTCGCCAACGATCTTCATCGCCCGTGACATGCACATCTCGCCGGATGTGCCGGGAACCACGATCAGGAAATACAGGACAGCGGCGGTCAGCACGATTCGTGCTCCGTGGTCCGCGGCTGCGTGTTCCCCACCACGAACACGCCGAGACAGATCAACGCCACGCCGGCCCAGCGCAGCGGCCGGACCGTCTCATGCAGGACGAAGCGCGCCAGAAGCGCGACGACGAGCGTCGAAATCGACGAAGCGGGCAAGACGTAGCTGTAATCCGCCCACGACAGCACCAGCAGGTAGGCAATGAAGAACGCCAGCAGGAGTCCGATGCCGATCCAGATGGTCGGAGACGTAAACGCCTGAAAGAAGAAGTGGAAGAGATCGCCGGGCGCCCAGCCGGTGAACGGGCCGATCTGCTTCATTCCCTTGCCGAGGAACACGTCTCCGAGCGGAGCCACGGAGACCATGATCACGATCAGGACGACGGTCTTGAGATGCAGGCCCGACGACGACGTCATGCGCCCTGCGACTCGCCGACCCCCGAGGTTGTGTCGATTGCAGGAACGGTGACGAGCGCCTTCTTGTCGACGCCCTTTTGGGCTCGTGCCACCTTGATGCGGTCCGCGCGGAGCCGGAGGAAATCCACCGCCTCGTGATAGAGGCGCTTGCGCTCATGCGAATCCCAGAGCGCGTCGCGAACGATGCGCCACGCGACTCGGGGGCGGAAATAGTAGCTGTCGTAGAAGCGGTTCACGGACTCGACCATGTATTCTTTCGAGAGGCCGGGATATTCGAGGTGCGGGAGCTGGTGCCCGCCGTCGTCGGTGATCGCTTCGCCAGCCAGGAAGCCCTCGCGCGTGCCCTGATCGTAAAGCTCCGTGCCGGGATAGGCGTGCGCCATGGAGACCTGAATCGTCTCGCAGTCGAGTTCCTTGGCGAACTGGATCGTCTTCTCGATTGTTTCTTTCGTTTCGCCCGGAAGACCGACGATGAAGTCGCCGTGGACGTGGATACCGACCTTCTTGCAGTTCTTCACGAAGTTGCGGCCCATCTCCAGCGTCTGGCCCTTCTTGATGTTCTTCAGGATCTGGGCGTCGCCGGATTCGAAGCCGACGATCAGCAGGCGGCATCCCGCGTCGGCCATGGCCTTCAGTGTTTCGTAGTCGCCGTGCACGCGCGCCGTGCAGGACCAGCGGAAGCCCACCGGCTTGAACTCCTTGCAGAGGGCGAGAACGCGGTCCTTGCGAATGTTGAACGTGTCGTCGTCGAAGAAGAATTCCTTCGCCTGCGGAAACATCTTGTGCGCCTGCTTGAACTCGCGCGCGACGTTTTCCACCGAGCGCGTGCGCCAGGCGTGGCCCGAAAGCGTCTGCGGCCACAAGCAGAAGGTACAGAGCGCCGGACAACCGCGCGCCGTGTAGAACGAGACAAATGGATGCAGCAGGAACGGCACATTGTAATTCTCGATGGCCACGTTGTTCTGATAGACGTCCGTCGCAAACGGCAGCGCATCCAGCTCGGCGGTTTGCAGCACCGGCCGCGATGGGTTGTGCACCACCTGTCCGTCCTTGACGTAGCTCGCGTTGCCGATTTCCGAAAGCGGCTTGCCCTGCGCGTACTCGACCACCGCATGGTCGAATTCCCCGCGCACGACGAAATCGATGTCGGGGCTGGCGAGCAGGCTTTCGGCGGGCTTGATCTGGACGTGAGGGCCGACGAAAGCGATCTTGATGTCGGGCTTCTGTTCCTTCATCGCGCGCGCCATGCGCAGGTCGCTGTGGAAGCCGACCGTCGATGTGAACAGCACCACGAATTCGTAGTCCCTGGAAGTCTGGACGACTTCCGCCGGCTTGATGTGATGCGGCGGGCCGTCGAGAAGCCGGCTGCCGGGCAACATTCCCGCGGGATAGGAGAGCCACACGGGGTACCAGTAGGACTCAATCTCCCGGGTCGCAGGCCAGCGGGAGCCCGCTCCGCCGTCAAATTTCTCGAAGCTGGGCGGATTCAAGAAGAGCGTTTTCATCACCGACGGCATCTATAATGTCCCCCTCAGAAACTCGGCCAAGACGAACTGGTTGTTATTCTACTGTAGTTTCCAGACCCGCCATAGAGAAGGTTTTTCGATACATCTTATTGAAAAACCTTAGCTAACTGCCCGGTGGCCTGCAGCAAGGTGAGTTGGGCCTGCTGGCGGGCGAAGTCCGCATCCAGAAAGGCCACCCACTTGTCGCTCTCGTCCAGGCGGGCCTGCTCGATTTCTTGCAGGGTGGCCCGGCTCTGGTCGAATCTGGCCTGCACTAATTGCAAGTTTTCCTGTGCCAGCTGGAGATCGAGGCGCGCCACTTCCCGGTCCGCCTCCAGCTCACGAAGGTTGCGGGCTTTGTCCTGAACTTCGACGCGCACCTGCTGCCGCGTGTTGCCCAGCGCGATTTCGGCTTCGTCGAGCTGGCGCTTGGCGAGCGTCACGTTCGAAGATGTCTTCGCGGCAAAAAGCGGAATCGTGACCTGCACGCCGACGTTGACGTTGTTGCGCTCGAACGTCTTGTAGAACTGGTCGTAGTTGTTGAACTTGCTCAGCACGCTGTACTGGCCGACCAGATCGACGGTCGGAAAATAACTCAGCTTCGCGCCATGAAAAAGCTTCTCTCGCGCGGCTCGCTCGTTTTCGGCCTCGGCCACGCTGCGGTCGTTTTGCAGCGCGAGGCTCACCATCTCGGCCTGGATCGCGGCTGTGTCTGCCGCGAGCGTGTCCGAAAACGACGGCTCCTCCGGCTGGACGTCAAGCGCGCGGCTGTCCGGAATGCCGGTCATATCGCGCAACCGGATTTCGAGAGCCTGCTCGCGGTCCTCAAGCCGTACGGTTCGCTGCTGAATTCGCGCGAGCGCAAGCTGGCTGCGCGTCGCTTCGATGGGAAGTTCCTGGTTGGCCGCGATACGCTCGCGCACCACTTCGAGGATTTTCTCGCCACTTGCCTGCTCTTTCTGCAGCAGATCGAGCGAATGACGCACCTTTCCGAGCTCGAGGTATGTGGTAGCGGCGCGCACAATGACGTTGTCACGCGCGCGATCAAGTTCGAGCTTCTGATTCTTGGCGCGGTCTTCAGCAGCGTGCTGCTGGCTCTTGAGCAAAGGATTGAAAAGCGACTGCGTATAGTCCAGCTCGAAGACCGCGGGCGCATGACCCCCGGGCAGCGACGGAAACCCGTGCGTATAGGCCGCGCCCGCTCCGGTGTAGAGATTCGGCAGGAAAGCGGCGCGGTCAACTCCGACT
>DATJXJ010000013.1:0-14160 GCA_035500255.1 Verrucomicrobiia bacterium
CATCGCCGACGCGCTGGCCAGCGTGCGGAGCGAAGCAGCCGCAGACGACTGGTTGGCAGCGATTCGGGCGCGAATCAGGTTCGGAATCGCAATCGCCGCGATGATCAGGATGATCGCCACGACGATCAGCAATTCGATAAGTGAAAAACCCTTCTGTTTCTTGCTCATTGTCTCTCCTTGAACCGGTTTCAAGAAAATCTGTCAGTACTCCCTGGCGGGGTACCCGCCGTATAGTATGCAAGGCGTTCACCAACGAAGGCCGCCACGTTAACTGACCGAGCACAAATACAATAAGACTCCTATAAACAGCGACTTATGGAACATCCGGTCTAGACTCTCGGGCATGGTAACGAAACTACACATCGCTCTGGCCCTAAAAGTGGACTAATTTTGTCAGGCCGACTGACGGATACCGCCCCGCCTTGAGCGTCCTAAATCTCATATTTCTTGGCATAGTGGCGGAACGATCGATACGTCATTTTCAGCAGGCTCGCCGCCCGGGTCCGCACTCCCCCGGATCGTTCAAGCGCAGCGAGCAGGTAGGACCGCTCCAGCTGCTGGATGTGATCCTCCAGGTCCATCCCTTCCGCGGGTAGGACCATCGTGCTATGGCTGCCATTGCCATTCGGCGCCGGCGACACCGACAGTACCTGCTGCGCGTGGCTCCGCACCTTATCGGGCAACGACTCCGCGGAGATTCGCGGGCCGCTCTCGAGCGCGACCGCACGCTCGATCGTGTTCTCCAGCTCGCGGACGTTGCCGGGCCAGTCGTACACCTCCAGGAGCCGCATCGCCTCCGGCTCGATTCCGTCCACCTTCTTTCCCATGGCTTTCGACAACCGGCCCAGGAACTCCCGCACTAACAGAGGTATGTCTTCCCGGCGCTCGCGCAGGGGCGGCAAGTGAATCGGAATGACGCTCAGGCGGTAGTACAGGTCCTCGCGGAAGCGCCCCTCCGCGATCTCCCTTTCCAGGTCTTTGTTCGTCGCGGCAATCACCCGAACGTCGACGTCCACTTCCTCCGTGCTTCCAACCGGGCGGACTTTGCTTTCCTGCAGCACCCGATACAGCTTCACCTGCATGGTGACGCTCATGTTTCCAATCTCGTCCATGAATAGCGTCCCGCCGTGCGCCGCGTGGAACAGTCCGCGGCGGTTTTCGGTTGCGCCGGTGAACGCGCCCTTCATGTAGCCGAACAGCTCGGATTCCAGAAGCGTTTCCGGAAACGCGCCGCAATTGATCGTGATGAAAGGGCCCTTGGCTCGCGTGCTGTTTTCATGAATCGCGCGCGCTACCAGCTCTTTTCCGGTTCCGCTCTCTCCCGTGATGAGCACGCGGCTCGGCTGTGGCGCGACATTGGCGATCAACTCGAAGATTTCCCTCATCTTCGGGCTCGTGCCGATCATGCCGTCCAGACCCGTCACGCGCCGCAGCTCGCGCCGCAAGTATCCCGCTTCCCTCTTCAGCGCAAGGTTCTCCGCCACCCTCTGGACCGCCGGCCGCAGTTCATCCAGCAGCCGGTCGCCCTTGATCACGTACCGGTCCGCGCCGAAATTCACGGCGTCGATCGCGGTGTCGATGGTGGGCACACCCGTGATGAGAATGAAGACCGTGGCGGGCGACACTTCCTTGCAATAACGCAGCAGGTCGACGCCGTCCATATCCGGCATGCAGATGTCGGAAACGACGATGTCAAATAATCGGGACGCGAGCTGCCGCTTGGCGGCCTCTCCGCTGGTGGCCGTCTCGACTTTATGACCCTCTTTGCGAAAGCTGATCTCCAGCAATTCGCAGATGGATCGTTCGTCATCGACTACCAGAATCTGCGCCATCCTGCCCTATGCCTTCCCCGCCATGGTTGTCACGCGTGTCCCCACCGGCTCTTCCACGGGTGCGCCTGGATGCATTGCGTTGCGCGCGCCCGCGATTCTCGGCAGCTCTACGATGAACTCTGAGCCCTGGCCCGGCGCGGTTTCCACGCGAATGCGGCCCTTGTGCGCCTGGAGAATCTGGTACACGATTGCCAGGCCCAGCCCCGTCCCGCCGACGAAACCCGACTGGAACGGCTCGAACATTCTCGTCGCGGTGCGGGGATCGAGACCGACCCCTGTGTCGCGGATCGAAATGCGGGCCCATTCCCCATCCGGCCGCACGCCAACACTCAGCACGCCGCCCTCCAGCATGGCTCGCAGCGCGTTGTTGCACAGATTCCAAAGCACCTGCTTCACGGCGTCACGGTCGGCGCGCGCGCGAAGCTGGCGCGTCGCGAATTGCCGTTCGATCCGCACCTTGCCCGCCGTCGCGGCATTGCGCTCGAGCAACAGCAGCGTTTCCTCGATCAACGCCACGATGTCCACATCCGCGAACGAGTAGGACTTCTCGCGCGAGTAGTCCAGAAATTCGGTGATGATTTGGTTCAGCCTTTGCGATTCCCGGCTGACAATCTGCACCAGCTTCTTGTCGTCGTCTTCCAGGGGAGCCAGGCGCGCCAGCTCTTTGAGCGCGCCCGTCATGGCCGTCAGCGGCTGGCGAATCTCATGCGCGATCGCGGCCGAGAGCCGGCCGAGCGCCGCCATGCGCTCCTTTGTTGACACCTCTCGCTCAAGGCGCTTCAGCTCGGTCAGATCTTGAAAGTTGAACACGAATCCCGTGGTCTGGTCCTGCGCCGTCCGCAGCGGCGATATGGAAAGCCCCACGAAGCGCGTCGCCCCCGCCGGAGTCCGGAATTCGATTTCTTTGCGAAGCGCGACCGGCCCGCCCGCGTCGTCCATGTCCACAGGCCAGAACCCCGGAAAGACGTCCGCCACTTCTTCTCCCCGGAGCAGACCGAAGCCCCGTCCCAGAATTTCAGCTCCCGCGCGATTCAGCAGCAGAATCTTCCCTTCCAGGTCGGTCGTCAGCAATCCTCCGCGCATCGACTCGATGATGTCGCGATTGAAAGCCTGCAAATCCCTCAGCGCCTCGTTCTTCAATTCCAGTTCGGCGCCCTTCCTGTGAATCGTCTGCGTCAGCAAGCTGCCGAGGTACGCCACCGCGAAAAACGCGAACAGATTCACGCCAAGCCACGATTCCAGCGTCCGTGCGGCCGGCGTCGACGCCGAAGTGCGCGGAACGACTTCGTAGAACATCAACTCCACCACGCAGCCCAGCAGCACGAAGCTGAATCCCGCGACCATGAACGCACCCCGCCGTGAGAACAGGATGCTGCCCATCAGGATCGCGAGCAGATACAGCGAGACGAAATAGCTGTCTTGCGCGCCGCTTGCGTACACGAAACCGGTGATGATCGCCAAATCGAGGACGATTTGCAGCGGCGCGTGCCAGCGCGCCTCCGGAAACTTCCGCCGCAGCATCACGTCCAAGGCCGCCAGCACGTACCAGGAGGCCGCAAGCAGGATCAGCGTCCGGACGGGAAGCACGAAGGGAGTCCACTGGCTGACGGTGACGATGACGGCGATCAGGAAAGTGATGATGAGAAAGCGGACGCGTCCCAGCCAAGGAAGCCATTCATTGACGCTGGGGGTAAATTCCATGTCCAATCTGCCGATTTGTTGCTGGTTCCCTGCCGGGCCTTAAGATCCGCTGCGGGCCGCAGCCGGCGGACACCGCGTGGGAACGGCGCCCGCCATCCAGGCTGCAGTGGGTCAGGTCTAGTGTTCCGCCAGCTTTCCGATCAGCGAGAACAGCGGCAAGTACATCGAAATCACGACGCCGCCGACGACCACGCCGAGAAACACGATCATGATCGGCTCGATCGCGGTCAGCATGTCCTTCACGGCCGCGTCGACTTCGTCCTCGTAGAAATCGGCAATCTTCTGGAGCATGGCGTCCATCGCGCCGGTCTGTTCGCCGACGCCGATCATCTGCGTCACCATGCCCGGAAACACTTCCGTTTCTTTCAGCGGGTCAACCAGCGAACGGCCCGCTTCGACGGCCCTGCGCGTCTCCGAAATCGCTTTCTCGACCACTGCGTTACCCGACGTGCGCGCCGTAATGTCGAGCCCTTCGAGAATGGGCACGCCGCTGGAAATCAGCGTTCCGAGCGTCCGCGTGAACCGCGCCACGGCGATCTTGCGCAGCACGATCCCCACTACGGGAGCCTTCAACAACAAAGTGTCGATCATGAAGCGCCCATGCGGCGTGCCATACCAGAACTTGACGGCCACGCCGGCGGCGACCGCGAAGATCAGGATCAGGCCGCCGTAGATGCTGCCGACGAAGTTGCTCAAGCCGATCACGATTCGGGTGGGCAGCGGCAGGTCGACTCCGAGACCGTTGAACAACGTCACGAAAATTGGCACGACCTTCCACAGCAATAGAGTGATGACAAGACCCGCGATGCTCAGAACGGCCACCGGATAGATCAGCGCGGACTTCACAGCGCGCTTCAGCTTGACGTTCTTTTCAATGTAGGTCGCGAGGCGCTGCAGAATCGTGTCGAGAATACCGCCCGTCTCGCCCGCCTCCACCATGTTGTAGTAGAGGGGATCGAACACCTTCTCGTGCTGCTTCATCGAATTGGAGAGCGTGGCGCCGCCTTCCACCGATCCCCGAACCGCGTTAAGGATCTTCTGAAAGGTCTTGTTCTCCTGCTGCCCGGCCAGAATCTCGAGGCACTGCACAAGGGGCAGACCGGCGTCGATCATCACGGAAAACTGGCGGGTAAAAACGGCCAGCTCCTTCGACTCGACGCCCGTTCCGAAGGTGGGGATATTGAACTCCTTCCCCTTCTCGGAGAGCTTGCTGACGTTGATCTGCTCGCGGCGCAGAGCGGCGGCCAGTTGAGCCTTGTTTTCCGCCTGGCGCTCTCCGGTAACGGTTGCTCCGGCGCGATTGGTTCCGCGATATGTGAAGACCGGCATGATCTCTTACCTCCCCCTTGGTTACCGCCGGACGGGAGTCCGGCCGCCGCTCACGGGCGGCGAAATCACCCCTCGGTTAATTAAATCCTGTAACTCATCTGGATTCGAGGACCTCGCGAGCGCCGTTTCCAAAGTGATTAACTTCTGGAAATACGCGTTGGCGAGACTCTGGTTGAACGTCTGCATGCCGGTCGTCCCCGTACCGGTCTGCATGGCCGAATAGATCTGGTGAATCTTGTCTTCGCGGACCAGGTTGCGAATGGCCGCGTTCGGGATCAGCACTTCCATCACCATGGCGCGGCCGCGCCCATCGACGCGCGGCAACAACGCCTGGCAAAGGATTCCTTCGAGCACCATCGAGAGCTGCGCGCGCACCTGCGGCTGCTGGTGCGCGGGAAACACGTCGACGATACGGTTGATGGTCGAAACGGCCGAATTCGTGTGCAAGGTGGCGAACGTCAAGTGGCCGGTCTCGGCGATTCGCAGCGCCGATTCGATCGTCTCCAGGTCGCGCATTTCGCCGATCAGCACCACGTCGGGGTCTTCTCGAAGGGCGGCGCGCAGCGAATTCGCGAACGAGTGCGTGTCCGAGTGCACCTCGCGCTGGTTGACCAGGCACTTCTTGTGGTTGTGCAGGAACTCGATCGGGTCCTCGATCGTGATCATGTGCTCTTCGCGTTCGTTGTTGATCTTGTCGAGCATCGCGGCGAGTGTCGTCGACTTGCCCGAGCCCGTCGGCCCCGTCACCAGCACCAGGCCGCGCGGCTTGTCGCAAAGCGAGCGCACCACGGCCGGCAGGCCAAGCGCGTCGAATCCCTTGATTTCCCACGGAATCGTTCGGAAGACGGCCGCTACGGCGCCCCGCTGATGGAAGATGTTTCCGCGGAAACGCGCCAGGCTCTTCAAGCCGAATGAAAAGTCGAGCTCCAGATTCTCTTCCAACCGGTGTTTCTGCACGTCCGTCAGAACGCTGTAAGCCAGCGCCTTGGTGTCCGCCGCCGTCAGCGGAGGCATGTCCAGCGGCCGCAGTTTGCCGTGCACGCGCACGCGCGGCGGGCTGTTGGTCGAAAGGTGCAGGTCGCTGCCGCCCATTTCGATCATCTTCTTCAGAAGTTCGCTCAGTGTGATGCCAGCCATTCTTTCCTCCGCTTAGAGCACCGTTTCGCGCAGGACTTCTTCCATCGTCGTTTGCCCGACCGCTACCTTGATCAGGCCGCTGCGCCGCAGCGTGATCATGCCAAGCTCAAGCGCCTTCTTCTTCAGTTCGAGCGCCGAGGCTCCCACCAGAATCAGTTCGCGCAAGTCGTCGTTGATTTCCATCACTTCGTACAGTCCCACCCGGCCCTTGTAGCCGGTGTTGTTGCACGTGGCGCAGCCCTTGCCGTGGTACACCGTCGTCTTCGTCGACTCCTCCGATGTGTAGCCCGCTTCGATCAGCGCCTGGGGCTGAATCTGAAGAGGCTCTTTGCACTGCACGCAGATGCGGCGGACCAACCGCTGCGCGCAGATCAGGTTCACCGAAGTCGCCACGAGAAAAGGTTCGATACCCATGTTCATCAAGCGGCTGATCGTCGAGGGCGCGTCGTTCGTGTGCAGAGTCGAAAGCACCAGGTGGCCGGTGAGCGCCGCCTTTACGGCGATTTCGGCCGTCTCGAAGTCTCGAATCTCACCCACCAGGATGATGTTCGGGTCCTGCCGCAGGAAGGCGCGCAGCGCCGAGGCGAAGTTCAGACCGATCTGCTCTTTCATCTGCACCTGGTTGATGCCGGGCAGTTGGAACTCAACGGGATCTTCCGCGGTCATGATGTTCGTATCCGGCTGGTTCAACCGCGCGACCGACGAATACAGCGTGTTCGTCTTGCCGGAGCCGGTCGGCCCCGTGACCAGCACCATGCCGTAGGGCTTCAGAATCTGCCGCTCGAACTTGGCCAGGGACTCCGCCTCGAAGCCCAGCTTCGTCATGTCGAGCCGCAGGTTCTCCTTGTCGAGCAGCCGGAGAACGATCTTTTCGCCGAAGAGCGTGGGGACGGTCGAAACGCGGAAGTCGAGTTCCTTCTTCTTCCCGTCCTTCAGGTACTTGATCATGATGCGGCCGTCTTGCGGCAGCCGCTTTTCGCTGATGTCGAGCTTGGACATGATCTTGATGCGGCTCGTCATCGCGTCCTTCAACTTCATCGGCGGCGTCATTACGGTCTGGAGCACGCCGTCAATGCGGAACCGCACGCGATATTCCTTTTCGTACGGCTCGACGTGGATGTCGCTCGCGCCGCGCTTCACGGCGTCGGTCAGAATCAGGTTGCAGAGCTTGATGATCGGAGCTTCTTCGGCGGCCTTTTCGAGCGACGCCAGGTCCATCTCGGTTTCTTCGCCCGCCAGCTCGAGCGCATCCGCCTCCTCGCCCGTAAGGTCCTTCATCACCTTGTCGAGCTCTTCGACGCTCTCCACTTCCCCGTAGAACTTGTGGATCGCCTCGCTGATCGCCGTCTCCGAAGCGACCACCGGCTCGACGTTGAATCCGGTCATGAACTTGATGTCGTCCATCGCGAAGACGTTCGTCGGATCGGTCATCGCGATTGTGAGTGTCGAACCGACGCGGGAGAGCGGCACGATCTGGTAGCGGACCGCCGTTTCCTGCGGCACCAGCTTGATCACCGCCGGGTCGACTTCGTAAAACTTCAGGTTGATCGAGGGAACGCCGTATTGGCGGGACAGAACGGCCGTGATGTCGTCGTCGCTGACCAGTCCGAGCTTCACCAGACACGTCCCGAGCCGGCCACCATTCTTCTTCTGGTAGTCGAGCGCCTGCTTCAGCTGATCCGCAGAGATCAGGCTGTCTTTGACCAGGATTTCGCCCAGACGCGAAGACATAGGTGTCTTTTGGCGGTACTAGAACCTCGCGAGACCGCAGATTAGCATGCGCCAACCTGGAAAATGGCCGTCGGCTCGGGCTTCCGTAGTGAAACGGATAACATCTGATCCGCATCACCCGCGGCCTGACCCCACGGACAGGCCAATTTTTTGCCCTGTCCTTTGGTACAGACGCCCGCCCATGGACATAATCGGGCACTCGCGCACACGGCTTGAGCACCGTCTTTGGCTGACTTCTGTGGGACTTCCGGTCACCGCGCACCAGAGGCGCCTGCCGCGGGCGGATTTCGGCCAGTCGCTGACGGCGAACGGCACTGGATTCGGCCGCACGGGTTCTGCTACGATGACTCAAGGGCGGTTAGCTCAGCGGTTAGAGCATCCGGTTTACACCCGGAAGGTCCTCAGTTCGAATCTGAGATCGCCCACCATCCGGAACCAATGGCGCGGGGACGTAGTTCAGTTGGTTAGAACGCTGCCCTGTCACGGCAGAGGTCGCGAGTTCGAGTCTCGTCGTCCCCGCCATCCTTTCTAAAGCACTTACCGAAGGCACTCCAATTTCGCGTGGGCACAAGAAGGCACAGAATAGGTGCAGGAAATAGAGTCCGTCCAGGCAGAGCTTACGCTTCCTGCGTTTTTTCTGGGAACAAGAGCGCGACCACTGCCTCTTGCGCGTTGCGCTTTCCCGTTGCGACTGCAAGAGGCGCTTAGCCGTAAATGCGACGATTCGGCCAAGCGACGAGAAGCCCGTTCCAACTAAGCCTCCGCCGCCAGCCTTAGCTGTATCTCGCGCGTGACGGTCATCAAGACTTCAACTTCTTATTTCGCCTGCGCCAGCCCCGCAACAACTTCGGCAACTTTGTCGAGTATCTGATTCCAGCCCTCTACTTGCCCGCTGTTTTTTGCGCTCTCCATGGTTTCATTTCCAATCAAGGTGAGTTTCGTCTGGCCGTTTCCGAAATCCTCAAAAGTAACCACGTCGTACGCATCGTCTATGGCCTCATGCTCTATTCCATAGTGCGCAGCTTCAACCTTGTTTCCCTTCGAGTCGGAAAAGTACATGGAGGAAACGATCTTCTCGTGCAGAACAATCTCGTGGTATTCCCCGGCATTCCAGAACTCCTGCCCATCCGGCGTTCTCATGCAGCAGAGAAATTTTCCTCCTACGCGAAAATCCATCTGGCAAAAAGGCGCCGTAAAACCCTTCGGCCCCCACCACTGCATCACATATTTCGGGTTTGTCCACGCCTCCCAAACCAATGCGCGCGGAGCATCAAAAACTCGAGTGATAACCATCCGCTCTGTCTCGTTAACCCCGTCTTTTGTCATCTCTGACCTCCGCTTTTTTCATTTGATTCACAACCATATCCAACTTGTCGAAACTCTCTTCCCAGAATCGGCGATAGCTGGTCGCCCAGTCGCTGACTGTCTTTATCGCCTCCGGCCTAAGCGTGCACACGCTCTCTCTTCCGCGCTTCGTCTTGATCACAATCCGCGCCCGCACCAGGCAGGCAATATGCTTTGAGATCATCTGCTGCGAGAGTGCGAACGGTTCCGTCAATCCGTGCACAGAAGCAGGCCCACGGGAGAGCCGTTCGATCATCGCCCGGCGTGTTGGATCAGACAGAGCCGCAAATGTTGTATCTAACTTATCCACAACCGTATGGTAGTGGATTATCCGTCGATGTCAAGCGTGGATTTCGGAGCTCCCGATTTCTGTTCCCCGATCTCCGAACCCTGACACCTGCGCTAATTCATGCTTCACTCTGCGCCGCGTATCGCAGCTGGTGCATGGTTTAACAAATGAGTCGTTGTAAAACCGATTCCCGCAGCGCTGCCACGGCGGAGGCCCAATCCGGAGCAGAGGTTCATAGGCTTGAGGAATACGACTAGGAGTCTTGCGCCTGCCCCTGCGGCATCCGCGCGGTCACCAGCCACGATGTCAGGTAGACCGGATGCCCCGATGACGAAGGCGTCGTCACGGCCGGCACTCGTGCAAATGCGGTGACAATTCGCTCGCTGAGCGGTGGCCGGCACAGCGCCTCCGCGATCGCCTGATCCCAGGGGCGGTCGGCGCGCAGCAGCGCGGCATACACTTCCCGCTCCTCACCCTTGCCCCGCAGGTGATGCTTCATCCGGCCGGACGTCCGGCAATCGTGCGATCCTTCATACGCCATCCGCAGCCCGAACTCCCTCGCGCACAGCCGAGACACGCTCAAATCAGATTCCGTCGTCATCCCCGCGACGCTGCCGCCATATCGCGCCAGGTGCTCGCGCAGCGGACCGTACCACAGCGCGACGGCATCTCCCCCCGCCGCAAACAAGGCCGCGCCTTGCCTCGCGAGAGCCTCCGCGAACGCCCGGCAATCGGCATAGCGCTCGTCGTACACCGCCGCCCCGATCCGCGGCACCTGGGCGCCCAGCGATTCGGCCATCGCCGACCACTGCGTCGCCGCCACCGTCGCCGGGACGATTGCCGCGCTCTTCAAAAAGTCGCGCCGCTTCATGGTGTGCCGCCTTTCTCCCCCGCTGCAACGCGTGCGGAGGCCGGCCGGGTCAGATAGCTTGCAATCGAATCGAGTTCGCTGTCCGGCACCTCGATGCGGTTGTGCGGCGGCATGCCGTTGATCCCGACCCGCGTGATCTTCTTGATGTAGTCCGCTTTCAGGTCCGTCCGCTCCTCGAGCAGCGCGCGATCTTTCCCCAGCCGTCGCGCCAGCATGATCGTGCCCGTGCCTCCCGTCAGATGGCAGTACCCGCAGCGCGCATGAAACAGCTGCTTCCCTTCCTCGAGTTTTTGCGCCGCGTCGTCCGCCGCCAGCGCCTTCGCGCCCGCGGCCGCAATGCACGCCGCGGCAACCGTCAGCAGCAACAGTTTCGCCATGCAGCCCGGCAACGGACCTTCCATTCTCGCGCTCATGCCCGCTCCGCCCTCAGCGCCTTCGGCCAGATTCCCTGCTTGCCGGGCGCGAGAATCCCGTTGGGATCGAGCGCGTCCTTCAGCGTTTCGTTCAGCCGCAGCAGCGCGTGATTGTTGAAGTCGAACGACAGCGCCACATCATCCATGTACGAAAGATGCGTGCGGTATTCCGAATACCCTTCCTTCGCGGCGTCGGCCACCAGCACCTTGAACAGCGCGCGCACCTTCGCCGTCAGCGCCGCGTCGTCGCGGTCGTACACCATCATGTTCACGTTCGTCGTGTAGCGCTCGAACAGCGTGAACGATCCGTAGTAGTCGACTCCGATATCCTCGTACCTCTTCTTCGTGCTGTGGAACTGCTTCAGCACGTGCTCGCTCGACGCCGGAAGCACGGGCGAAAATCCGATGTGCCCGCCCCGGCCGCCGCGCCAGTTGATGATCTGCAGCGCGTTCGTCGCGGGCACGCCGGCGCCGGAATTCTCAATCGGCTCGCCCCGATGCCACTTCACCACCTCGATCTCCTGCTGCATGTGCCGCCCGAATGCTTCCTTGATGATGCGCGCGTGCGCCTCGTTCACTTCGTCGTAGCCGTAGAGCCGCAGGTTGATCGTCCACCAGCCGAGATTGTTTTTCTTCAGGATGTCCCGCAGCACGTCGTCCGGCAGCGCGCCGTCGCCCGTGTACCATTCGCTCCGCTGCGTGCGTGAGGCGACGAATCGAAGCGAATTGCCGATGCTCGGGCTCTGCTCGATCACGCCGCGCATCCGCAGCGGGGCCAGCTCATCCACGGCCCAGCCGACGTCGTCCGGATTCGGCAGCTGGATGTTCAGCCCCAGCGTCGCTTCCGGCTCCGGCATCAGCCACATGCCCATCTTCGTGCAGACGCCGAAATTCGACTGACAGAAAAGCTGATCCCATGACGGCCCGAAGCCGTACTTGAATAGGTGCCACGACTTGCTGTTCGCCATCGCGCCGTTGCCCGTGCGGACCAGGTCGCCGTTCGGCAGCACCACTTCCATGCCGCAGATGTTGCGCGTGTTTTCGCCGTAGGGCGTGTAGCCGTAGCCGCGCTCGAGCGCGTTTCCTACCACGCTGCCCCACGCGTTCGCCGGAATCGACATCCACAGCGGAATCTTGTTTTTCTGCAGATAGGCGAACAGGTCGAAAAACCCGACGCCCGGCTCGATCAGGCAATAGCCGAAGCGCTCGTTCACTTCGAGAATGCGGTTCATCCGCCCCAGGTCGACCACCACGGTTCCGCTCATCCGCGGAGCCGCCGCTCCGTACCCGAGATTTTTTCCGCGCGAGACCGGCCAGATCGGAACCTTGAATTCGTTCGCGATGCGGACGATCGCCTGCACTTCCTCCACCGACTGCGGCCCCACCGCCGCGCTCGGCACGTGCTGGTCCGCGTCGCCCGCGGCGTAATAGTCCATGAACGTCTCGCGATCTTCGTCCGTCGCGAGCACCCACTGTTTGCCGACCACTCCGGCAAACGCGTCGAGCGCTTTCTGAAAAGTCTTCTCGGAAACCCTTGGCGGGAGCTCCCATTTCATGTGCGAGTGTTCTCCGTGAATCACGCGCCGCAAATCGGCGCGTACGCGTGAGTAACACGCGCCATTTTCAGTGTCAACGCATTTGTCGCTGGATCAAAAGCCGGCCAAACCAATCCACCGTCATTCTGAGCGGAGCATCCCGACGATTCACATTCCCGGCGCAGGCCGGGTCGGAATGCGGAGTCGAAGAATCTCTCTTGGAGCAGTCAGGGAAATCTACGAATGCGCCAGCACGCGCTTTTCGGCTTCGTGCATCGCTTCGTAAATCTGGTCGAAACTGTCGATCGCGAAAAGGCGGGAATGAATGCGATCGACTCGGACCGGCGTGGCCAGCACTTCGTCCAGCGAGAAATCGCGGACTTCGCAGCCGCCCTCGATCACGTTGGTGCACTCGCCGTGCGAGCTGATCACCCCGCTGCCGTAGACCTTGATCTTCCCGCCTTCGCGGATCAGCCCGAACTCAACGGTGTACCAAAAAACGCGCCCCAGCCGCTCCAGCGTCTCCGGGTCCTTGATCTTCGCGCAGACGCTGCCGTAGTGCTGCAGAAAATCGGCGAACACCGGATGCGTGTGCATCGGCACGTGCCCGAAGACGTCGTGAAAAATGTCCGGCTCGGGCGTGTATTCCAGCGACTCCCGGCTGCGGATCCACGTGGTCGTCGGGAACATCCGCGCGTCGAGCATCTCGAAAAAAGCGTCGCTCGGCATGAATCCGCTCACCGGCGTCGTGCTCCATCCGGTGCGAGGCTTCAGCCGCGACGTGACCGCGCTCAGGTTCGGCAGCCGGTCGTCCTCCAGCCCGAGAATCTGGAAGCCGTCCAGATACGCGCGGCACGCGTATGCGTCGATCTGCGGCCGGCGCCGCCGCACCAGCTCCGCCCACACGGCGTGCTGCTCCGGCGTGTACGCCTCGTATTTCTGTCCGACCAGATACTGCGCCGCCGCTGTCAGCGTCGTGGTCATTAGAGATTCAAATCGCCGTAGCGTTCCTCGATGGCCGTCTCCGCCGCGCGCGAAAGCCCTCGTGCGGCAGCGGACCCATCCGCCCAGCGCCCCGGAATCGCCAGCCCGCAGTTCGGGCAGCAACCGTTCTTCAGGTTGTTCTCCTGCACGTCGTGCCAGGAGCGCCGTATCAACATTTTCTTGCACGCGGGGCAACTCGTGTGCGCTCCGCCGCTGTAGATGTTCCCCTCGTACACATAGTGCAGCCCCGCTTCCATCGCCGCGGCGCGCGCCGCGTGCAGCGTCTCCGGCGGAGTGCGCGGCTTGTCGCGCAGCTTGAAGTCCGGATGAAACGCCGTGAAATGCACCGGCACGTCCGGCCCGAGATTCTTGAGCACCCATTCGGCCAGCGCGCGCGTCTCCGAAAGCGCGTCGTTGAGCGTCGGAATGATCAGGTTCGTGATCTCGAACCACACGTCGGTCTCGTTCTTCAGCCATACGAGCGTGTCGAGCACCGGCTGCAAGTGCGTCAGCGTAATCTTCCCGTAGAAACCCTCGGTGAACGCCTTCAGGTCGATGTTCGCCGCGTCGATGTGGTCGTAAATATCGTGGAACGCCTCGCGCGTGATGTATCCGTTCGACACCATCACGGTCTTGATTCCGTATTCCTTCGCGGCCTGGGCGATGTCGATCGCGTACTCGCCCCAGATCGTCGGCTCGTTATACGTAAACGCGATCGAGGGGCACCCGTTTCGAATCGCCAGCTTCACCACGTCTTCCGGCGGGACGTACGCCGATCGCGCCTGATCCGCGCGCGATTTCGAAATGCCCCAGTTCTGGCAGAAGAAGCAGCCCATGTTGCAGCCCGCCGTGCCCATCGAAAAGACGCGCGTGCCGGGCAGAAAGTGGTTCAGCGGTTTTTTCTCGATCGGATCGATCTGCAGCGCGGCGGGATGCGCGTAGCCGAGGCTGTACAGCTTGCCGCCCTGGTTCGCGCGGATGAAGCAGAATCCGG
>DATJXJ010000014.1:0-9358 GCA_035500255.1 Verrucomicrobiia bacterium
CGCGGGATGAACGCGTCCGGCACGCTGTCGCCCTGCACGATTCCCCGGATGCTGAGGCCGCCGAGCATGATGGTGGAAAGGCTCGGCTGGAACGGGCTCGCGGGCACAGTGACGAAGCCGAAGCGGCCTTTGGTCGCGAGCGATCCAATCGCTTCGTGGTAACTCTCGGCGCGGCCGGTCGTGTCGAGCGCGCAGTCGACGCCGCCGGGAACAAGCCTGCGCACTTCTTCACAGGCTTTCACACCCGGGCCGGCGAGCACGCACCGCGTGGAGCCGAGTTGCTTCGCCATCTCCAGGCGCGATTCGAGGATGTCGACGGCGATGATCTCGGCGCAGCCGCTCACGACCGCCGCCATGATCGCGCTCAAGCCGACCGGACCAACGCCAAAGACGGCGACGCTCTCTCCCGGTTTCGCCGCCAACGAATTCATGATCGCGCCGGCGCCCGTTTGCACGCCGCAGCCGAGCATGCCGAGGATTTCGAGCGGCGCGTCTTTGCGCACCGGGATCGTATTCTGCGGCCGCGCGATTGCGAAATTCGAAAATGACGACTGGCCGAAGAAGTGGCCGTGGACGAGGCCGCTCGCGTTGCGGAAGAATCCCGGATCGTTTTCGCGCGCATCGCGAAAGTTGAGCGCCGCGGTCTGCTCGCAATACGCCGGGTTGCCGCCCGCGCAGGCGCGGCAGGTGCCGCAAGAGTCGTACGTGAGCACAACGTGATCGCCGGGCTTCACTTTGGCGACGCGCTCGCCGGCGCGCTCGACAATGCCCGCGCCTTCGTGGCCGAGCACGATCGGCTTGGGGACGCGCAGGCCGCCTTCGAGCGCCTTCACGTCCGTGTGGCAGAGTCCGGCGCCGACGATGCGGACAAGAACGTCACCCGGCCCCGGCTCGCCCAGATCGAGTTCTTCGATGGACAAGCGTTCCCTATCGCCGTAGGCCACAGCGGCCTTCACCTTCATCCCATTCGCTCCCGATGACAGACGAACCGCGACAGTATGCCTCAGGAGGCGCGAATGCGGGAACGCCGCAGGGAAACTACGACGCGGCGCTGGCTTGAGGCCGGGTCAGGCCGGCGCCGCGAAGGCGTGGACTAAAACCGAATCGTAGGACCGAATGTGAGGCGCAGGTTGTGGTGCACGCCGGAGGCGAAATACATTTCGTCGCCGACATCGAAACGGAGTCCGATGGGTCCCCAGAAGGCCTCCGCGCCGCCTCCCGGATAGAACTCGGCGATTACGTTGCTGGCGCGCAGATTGCCGACCGTGCTGAAGAATGTCCCGATGGTCGCCGGGGCCGGATCGAACCCGAACGATGTGGCTCCACCCTTCGCCGTCAGAAACAGGCGGACGGGGCCGCGATTCGTTTGCAGCTTGGGCCCGAACAGCCCGTTCAGCCGGCGCGCATTCGTGCGCTGAATGGAGCCGTCCGAGAAACCTTCGGTGAACACCTGATCGAAGTCATATCCCATCTCGCCTTCCAGCTGGACGAGCGGGCTCACGTTGAAGGAAAGCCTCGCGCCGACGCCGGCGAGATTCGTGCTCGTCTGATCCCAGCGGTAGAACTCGCCGAAGACTCCTGCTTCCACATGATCGCTCGCAGTATGGAACGCCGGGGTCTGCGCAAAAGCTCCCGGCGCGAAGAGACACACGAAGGCCGCAGCTATGATGACAATGCACACGCGCTTCATTATTTCTCCTTCGGGCCGGGTGGGAGTTGGGATACCGGACGTCCGAGGGAGGAACCAGTGGGTGTGCGCGTCCGGATAGCGGCAGAGCGAGTCTGCGAGCTATGTATTAGAGATGCGGCCGCGCAGCGGCGCGGTTGTCCGCGGCCGGAGCGAGATCAGGCTCGGTGGAGAGCGGCGAGCACGCGCTTGGGCGTGAGCGGGAATTCCGTCATGTGCACGCCGGTCGCGTCGAAGAACGCATTCGCGACGGCGCCCGCGGCGGCGGCCATCACTTCCTCGCCCGCGCCCGTCGATCTTTGGTCGAGGCGCTGCACCACGATCGGGAAAACTTCGGGACATTCCTCAAAGCGCAGAATCGGATAGGAATTCCAGTCGAGGCTTGTGACGTTGGTTTTGTTGAACGTCACCTCCTCATGCAGCATGCGGCTCGCGGTCTGGACGAGCTGCCCGCTGATCTGGTTTTCGATGAACGAGGGATTGACGGCGAGTCCGGCGTCGATCGCGCCGTACATGCGCTTGATTGCGAGCGCGCCGGTCTCTTTGTTCACTTCGATTTCGACGACGGCGCCGCCGTACGAAGTGAGATGCGTGCCGAGACCGATGCCCCGCCCGGTCGCGACTTTCGCTGACGACAACTTCGCGGCAGGCGGGCGTGGCGTGTCGGCCCACTTCGACGCCTTCGCGACCGCATCCAGCACGCCCATCCAATGTTCGTTGGTGATGTTGCGCTTGCGAAATGCGTAGGCGTCGATGCCCGCCTGGCGCGCGAGATCGTCGATCGTCTGCTCCGATGCGAACGAGAACGAAAGATCGAGCGGCGAGCGAAGCCAGGCGCCGCGCAGGTAGTTCATCCCGGGCACGTGGTGGTTGATGAGCCGCACGTTCGGAATCTCGTACATGCCGCCGCAGTCGGTGGGATTCACCATCTGTGCCGCGCCGTCGCGCCACTCTGCGGGCGGCGTTCCCAGCGCGAGCTGTGCGGACGTTTCGACAGCGCTCCAGTTGTGGTGCCAGCCGTCGTATTGATAGGCAATCAGCTTGCCGTTCGCGTCCGCAGCGGCGCGAACTTCGCCCACGTGGGCGGGGCCGTAGAGATCCCAGCCGTGCTCGTCCCAGCGCATGAACTGCAAACGCACCGGCTTGCCCGCGAGCTGCGAAAGGATCGCGGCGGCTTGCGCCACGTCGTCGTAGCAACTGTGTCCATAGGTCCCCGAGCCTTCGCAATACTGGACGCGCACCTGTTGCGGCTTGAGGCCGAGAATTCCCGCGAGCGTGTTGCGCGTGGCGTAGACATCCTGGGTCGAGCAGATCACGAGCGCCGAATCGGGTTTCACATCGGCGAGCGCGCCATTGGGGCCGAACGGAGCGTGCGCTTGATAAGGGCCGCGATAGTGGCCGGAGGCGACGTGCTTGGCCGATCCGATGGCCGCGTCCACGTCCCCGCGCTGCAGGACGACGCGGTCGCCGGTCTTTTCGGCACGCATGGCGTCGTAGACGCCCTCGCTCGTCGGCAGGACCGGCGGGATGTCCCAGGTGATTTTCAAGTCGCGCGCGGCGCGGACAGCGTCCCATTCGCGCTCTGCGACCACTCCGACGAAATCGCCCTTGCGCAGGACACGCGCGCTGGGAATGTGCGCGATCGAGCTTTCATCGAGTGTCGCGACTTTGGCGCCGGAACCGTAGGCCGTCTGACCGCGCGGCCGGACCACGCGCGCGTGCAACATGCCGGGCAGGCGCAGGTGCTGCAGGTAGATGTATTTGCCGCTCACCTTGTCCGGAATGTCGTTCCGCACCGGGCTCTTGCCGACGAGCTTGTATTCGGAAACGGGCTTCACAGGCGCGTTGCCGGTGAAGGCGAGGTTGAAGGACTTGTCGCCGATCAGCTCGCCGTAGCTGACCGACGAAGATTCCCCTCCCATGCCGCCCACCGTCACGACTCCCTTCGAAACGACCAGCCGTTCGACCGGAGCGCCCAGTTTCTTGGACGCCATTTGCAGAAGTGCCTGGCGCGCTTCGGCGGCTGCCGTGCGAATCGCCGGGCTGCCGCGCGCGATCGAGGAACTGGAATACGTGCCGCCCTGATTCGGCGTGACGTTCGTGTCCAGCTGGATCGTGCGGACTTGGCTCATGTCGAGGTCGAGCTCTTCGGCCGAGATTTGGAGCAACGAAGTCGTCGAGCCCTGGCCGAGCTCGACGTAGCCAATGTAAACGGTGGCGGTGTTGTCCGCGTGAATCGCGAGCCAGGTATCGATCTGCTTGGGATCGGGCGGGCCGGCCGCGGCGCCGCGAACGACGCTGCTGGCGTCCTGCGCGAAGAGCGCGTCAGCCACTGCGCCCGCGCTGCTGAACCCGATGACGAGCGCGCCGCCCGCCTTCAAGAAATCGCGGCGGGGGATTTCGGGGAGCGCTGAAGGATTCGATTTGAGGACGCTCATCGAATCACCTCCGCCGGCCGCGTTTCCCGGGCGATCGTCGGCTCGTCATGATCCGTCATCGCGCTCTTCATCGCGCGGGAGGCTCGCTGAATCGCGCGGATTACGCGCGGGTAGCTGCCGCAGCGGCACAAGTGGCCGTTCATGGCGGAGCGGATCTGCGCTTCGGTCGGACGAGGGGTCTTCGAAAGCAGGTCGGCCGCTTGAATGATCATGCCGTTGAAGCAGTAGCCGCACTGGACGGCCTGTTCGTCAATCAGCGCCTGCTGCACCGGATGAAGCGCGGGAGGCTTGGCGAGTTTCTGTTGTTTCGCGTACCAGGCCGGAAGTCCTTCGAGTGTCGTGATGGATTTGCCGGCCGCGGCGGAAACGGGGGTCACGCAGGAGCGAATCTCCGCGCCGTTCAGCAGCACCGAACACGAGCCGCACTGCGCGAGGCCGCAGCCGAATCGCGGCCCCTGCAATTGCAGGTCGTTCGTCAAGACGTAGAGCAGCGGCGTATCCGGATCGGCCGTGACGGCGTGCAGCTGTTCGTTGACTCGTAACTTGATTTCGCTCGGCATCGCGTCCCCCATCTGCAGGCGATGGTTACCGGATGTGACCTAGGTGCCAGAAGGTTACCACGGCGCGTCCCGCGTGAGGCGGCGATTCTCGGAGGCGCGCGCGGTCGGATCCGATGTGCGCGAATTATTCACAGCGCGGTGTGATAGCCTTACGACGGGAGGCGGCGAGGACGTGGACATCGTGAAGGGCAACATGGGCTGGATCGAGGTGATCGTAGGCCCGATGTTTTCGGGCAAGAGCGAGGAGCTGATCCGTCGTCTTCGCCGCGCGGAAATCGGGAAACAGCGCGTGCAGATCTTCAAGCCTGTCATCGATCAGCGCTACTCGAAGAATGGCATCGTTTCGCACTCGGGCCTCGAAATCTCCTCCGAGCTTGTCCGCAACGGCGCCGAGATCCTGGAAAAAGTCGCGCCCCGCACGGAAGTCGTGGGAATCGACGAGGCGCAATTCCTGGGCGACACCATCGTCGCGGACTGCGCCAAGCTTGCCGAACTTGGCAAGCGCGTGATCGTCGCCGGGCTCGACACCGATTTCATGGGCAGGCCGTTTGAGCCGATGCCGCGGTTGCTCGCCGTGGCGGAAGAAATCACGAAGCTTCTCGCCATCTGCATGCGCTGCGGGAATCCCGCGGTGCACACGCAGCGGATCGTCGCTTCGGAAGAGCTGATCGTCGTGGGCGCGGGCGGAATGTACGAGGCGCGGTGCCGCCGGTGCTTTGAACCGCAGCTGGCGCACCAGATCATCGAGGAGCAGGAAAAGCGCGGCGCCTCGAACGCCCCAGCTGCGGCGCGCGGAATGAGGTCTGCTTTCTAACCGCGAAGGCAAATCTTGCAAAGCTTTTGTTGAGCATCGCGTACAGCCAATCTCTCCCGAAATCTTGTCCTCAGCTGCACCGAAGTTACCTCGAGCTCCGTTTTCTCAAGCAAATCGAGCGACTCGTCCGGAACCTTGATCGAGAATTTCGTAAACGCATTCTTTGGCGGCGCTGGCGGGACCTAAGAATCACTTCCCCTCTCTTCACCCTTCCCATGAAGGAGAGAACGCTCCTCCCCATCGTTGGCTAACGTGGTTCAAAGTTTTCGCTCCCGGCGAAGGTGGTCGGAAAGTGTTCTAAGGCCCCGATCCCTGCGCGTCGATACCACTGTGAACAGTGGTACCTGGTTATTTTCGGCCTTGCCATGAAAGCCGTCGAGACGGCGACTTCACATAAGGCGAGGCGATCCACCCCAGAAGCTTTTACTCGTGCTCAGAGTGTAAGTTAGCGTTAACATCGAAGGGCCGCGTCGGAATTCCCCGATGCGCGCCGTGCTGCAGCCTCGGGTAGGTTTCAGTATCGTGACCAGCGACAGGCCGCCCTCAACTGCTGACCAAGAACTCCATATTTCCGCCGGGCGAGTCGGCGCGTCAGGTCGCTGCACCTCCGAAGGACAGGCAAGAAGGGTCGATCTCTCGACGGAGCATCGGTAGCCCGGACGGTCGAGAAAACATTGCGGAAGGGAGCCGAAGGGCAAGTTTTCAGAGATGAACTGGATCTCATCGAAAGTCTGGATTTCGCGGCGGATAGGCCAACTTCGGCAGCGTGAAGACCAACTACTGTTGATACTCGCGCTGGTGATTGGTGCCCTGACCGGCGCGACGGTGGTCGCTTTCATCTTGGTGACCGAACGACTCGGAATGCGGCTCTATCCCGCGGGCAGCGGGGCCTGGCGACGCGTTCTCATACCCATATTAGGCTCCCTAGGTATGGGGTATCTGCTATTCCGCTATTTTCCGGAAGCACGGGGCAGCGGCGTCCCGCAAACGAAAGCGGCGCTGTTCGCCCGCGACGGAGTAATAACCGCGAGGACGGCGCTGGGCAAATTCTTTTGCACCGCCGCGACACTTGCTAGCGGGATTCCTCTGGGACGTGAAGGGCCATCCGTGCAAGTCGGCGGTGGCATTGCTTCGATATTAGGGCGTCGCCTCGGGCTGCGTCCTGACAAAGTGAAAGCGCTCATACCGGTAGGGGCGGCTGCGGCGATTGCTGCCGCATTCAATACGCCCCTCGCGGCCGTGCTCTTTTCCCTTGAAGAAATAATGGGCGATCTCAATGCGCCGGTATTGGGCTCTGTCGTCCTCGCCTCCGCAACATCCTGGGTCGTGCTGCGCCTGCTCCTGGGCAATAGCCCTCTCTTCCATGTGCCGCAGTACCAGTTGGTTCACCCGGTCGAATTCGCGATCTACGGCGTGCTGGGTGTGGTCGGGGGATTCGTGTCCGCGGCGTTCACCAAGCTATTGCTGGAGATGCGCAACTACTTTCTGAAAATGCCAGGGTGGACGCGCTGGTTTCAGCCCGTCGCAGGAGGATTGGCGGCTGGTTTGATGGGATGGTTTGTGCCGCAAGTCCTAGGGGTGGGTTACGGATATGTCGGCGACGCCCTGAACGGGAGGATGGCGCTCCAACTAATGGCGCTGCTTGTCGTATTGAAACTCGTGGCGACAACAACCAGCTATTCGTCCGGGAATGCCGGAGGCATCTTTGGCCCCAGTCTGTTCATAGGAGCGATGTTCGGGGGAACAGTAGGAAGCATTGCACATGGATTGTTTCCAAGTCATACGGCAACGGCGGGTGCCTACGCACTGGTCGGGATGGGCGCGGCGTTCGCCGGCATCGTGCGCGCTCCCATGACTTCGGTTGTAATGATCTTTGAAATGACGCAAGACTACGCCGTGATCGTACCGCTGATGATTGCGAATCTCGTTAGCTTCTTCATTTCTTCCCGGCTGCAACATGAACCAATCTACGAGGCGCTGGCGAGGCAGGATGGAATCCATCTGCCGGGCGGCGAGTCGCGTCGGAGCCACGGGCAACGCCAAGTGACGGAAGTGGTGCGAGCGGCGACCGAAGTCATGCAGTCGCAGATGTCAGTGCATGACGCCCTTGCGCGCGCGAATCAGAGCCATTTCCATTCATGGCCTGTTGCAGACAAGCGAGGCGTGGTCGGGGTCATCAATCTCTCGCGGATCGAGCAAGCGGCGGCAAATGGAGAGGGCGCGAAGGTGCTCGGTGATTTCGTTAACGCAACCGATTTCCCCCACGTACATCCCGATCAGCCGCTCCATTTGGCGCTCGAACGCATGGGTGCAGCGAAGCTGGATGTATTGCCGGTTGTCAGTCGAGCGAATATTCACGACCTGTTAGGGGTCGTCATCACACGTGACGTTCTCGGCTCCTACGGCGTCGACCATCACCCTTGGGGGCAATCTTCGCAGTGAACGATTCCTGTTTCGTCGTTCTGGAGCGCGATGCGAAATTGGCAGACCTCATTGGGGGCCTTTCAAGGCCTTGGGCATAAGCTGATCCAGCTGTGATTCTGCGGCATCTACCATCTTTGCGGCCGTCTGCGGTGAGATTAGTCCATCACGGACCGCGTCTTCGAGCGAGCTCTTTTGTGCGGCCATTAGACGTGACCGGCATGGCCGATTGCTGGCCATTCGTGTTGGTGCGAACCAGTCTTCCCTCGCCCGCTTCTACGTTCGCAGCCAACGAGAACTCGACGTCCTGCTGAGAACTTTGGTCGAACTACGCTCAAGCGGGTTTCCCACCGGCTGCGTGACCAGCTGAGTGCGACGGTTGCCAGTGCGTCACACCGGTCGCGAGCATATTGGAGTGGGCCCACAGCAGACTTCTTGCGAAAGGTTTGGTACACGGCCTGAGATCATGCCATGCAATCCAAGTCAAACCGGCTGCTTGCTCTGGGTGCAAAGCGACCGTTGTCTTGCTTGAGATGGTAGCCGCTTCACCCGATCTCGTGACCCGTTCGAATTCAGCGGGAGGTCGGTAACCCAACGCGGAGTGCAACCGATTTTCGTTGTAATAGAACTCAATGAAAGCGGCGATACCTAGCCGGAGGTCTTCGATTGCGCGTACGCGAAATGCTTCCGGGTACCGCCACAGCTTTGGGTTTGTCGTCTGTCGTGATCTGCCTCTCACCACAGATTGTATCTTTCGAGAAACTGTCTCAGAATGGGGTTCACTGCCGGTGTTCAATACAGTCCTATCCTGAGTGGCGAAAGGCCTATGAACCGCTTGTCGACCAGCTAAAGGCATCGTCTACGTGCCCCAAAAACGTCACCATTGGCCCCCTACGAGTCGCCTAGGACCTCCTTTGGGCCATGTATTTGTCAAATTCTTCTGCCGATCGATAACTGAGGGCAGAATGCAAGCAAATGCGTTTGTAGTAGTACTCGATGAATTCTCTCACCCCTTGCTCTAGCTGTGCGAAGTCTCGGTATGTGTTGGCGTTGATCTCCTCGCGCTTGAGCGTCCTCAGAAAAACTCCGCCTCTGGATGCCCCATTTCCATTGGACGATCGCTCCCGAACGCGGAGCGACGTTTCCGTCACCCGTCAGATGAACCCTTCCGACGAGCCTGCGTGTGTACAGACCACGACTTTCTAAGGGGTGGTATAGTGGGCGTCGAGGATCGCCGATGGCGAACAACATTCCGGAAGACCTCCAAGAAAAGGCCGCGATCATGCAAGAGTTCGGTCGGCTTCGTGCCGCCGGACAACCAGTTCCCGCCGAGTTGCAGGCGAAGCACGTGAACGCCACCAACGATCGCTACGCCACGGGCCCGGAGGCTGGCGAGCGCATACCCGATTTCTCCCTACCAGACCAGGAGGGCGTGCTA
>DATJXJ010000015.1:0-3804 GCA_035500255.1 Verrucomicrobiia bacterium
AAATTCAAGCCGGTTGACGAGCAGTTTTCTTACTTGAAAAAGGGCAGCGCGGAAATCATCCGCGAGGACGAGCTCAAAGCGAAGCTCGAAAAATCCGCCGCCACGGGCACTCCGCTGCGCGTCTATCTCGGCGTCGATCCCACCGCGCCCGATATTCATCTGGGCCACACCGTCGTCCTGCGCAAGCTGAAACATTTTCAGGACATGGGCCACACCGCGATTTTCCTGATCGGCGATTTTTCCGCGATGATCGGCGATCCGACCGGCCAATCCGAGACGCGCCCGCCCCTGTCCCGCGAGCAGGTCGACGCCAACGCCAAGACCTACCTCGAGCAGGTCTACAAGATTCTCGACAAGGACAAGACCGAGGTCCGCTACAACAGCGAATGGCTCGGCAAACTATCGAGCTTCGAAGTCGTGCGATTGTGCGGCCACTATCGCCTGGCGCGGATGCTCGAGCGCGAAGACTTCCGCTCGCGCCTCGACAAGAACCAGCCCATCTCCGTCCACGAGCTGCTCTATCCGCTGCTCACGGCATACGACGCCGTGATGCTCCGCTCCGACGTCGAGCTCGGCGCCACCGAGCAGAAATTCAACCTGCTCGTGCATCGCGATATCCAGCGCGAATATGGAGTCCCGTCGCAGGCCGTGCTCACGATGCCGATTCTCGTCGGCCTCGACGGCGAACGGAAAATGTCGAAAAGCCTCGGCAACTACGTCGGCATCACGGACCCGCCCGGCGAAATGTTCGGCAAACTGATGTCGATCTCCGACGAGCTGATGTGGCCGTACTACGAGCTGCTCACCGATTTCCCGTGGCCCACCATCGTTCGCCTGCGCGAAGAGGTCCGCACCGGAGTTCTCCATCCGAAGAAAGCAAAGATGGAACTGGCTCACAACATCGTCGCCGGATTCCATGGCGAAGCCGCCGCGAGAAGGGCCGGCGAGGAGTGGGACCGCATTTTCAGCAAGCGCGAGACGCCCGAAGACGCGCCGCGCTTCGCTCTCGCGGCGGGCGACCCGAAACGGTTGTCGGTGATCCTGGTGGAAGTGAAGGCCGCGCCTTCCCGCAGCGAAGCCGAGCGGCTGATCAAGCAAGGCGGCGTCGAGATCAATGGCGTCCGCGTGGACGACGTGAAACGCGAACTCGACCTCCGCAACCCCGCCGAGTACCTCCTCCGCGCCGGCAAGAAGAAATTCCTCCGTCTCGTGGTCGAATAATCCCTGACGCCCGGTTCTAGTACCTCAGCCCGACTCCCAGTGCGCCGTAAGCGCGGTTAAGGTGCAAAATCGTGCCAATGTGTGCCCGCTAAGGCTCGTTTGCATGCCGAAATCGGCCCGATCAATTAATTCATGAGTTACTGGCGTAGGAGTAATAGAGCGAAGATTTGCTACGCGCTAGCGCTGGGATTGGCCGGCGGCGGAGCGGATCGGGATCGTAACGGGCTTGGCGGGCTCCGCGGGGGCGGGCATGTGGCAGTGGCCGTCGAAAATCGCGCCGGCTTCGATCACGACGCAGGGACTGTGAATCTCGCCGGTGACGACCGAGCTCGGTTGAATCTCGACTTTGCCCTTTGCCCGGATTGTGCCGTCAAACCGGCCCGCGATCACCACACGGTTGCCGAGGATTTCGCCCTCGACGCGCGCGTTTTCGCCGATGATCAGCGTGTCTTCGGAGACGAGGGTTCCCTTCATGGCGGAGTCAATGCGAAACGTGCCGCCCGTCTCGATTCTGCCTTCGATCTTGACGCCGCGCTCGAGGAAGCCCGTCCACTCCGACGACTCCTGCCGCTTGCGGTCAAACCAGTTCCACGCCATGACGTCCCCTGACGATCCTTCTTATTCTCTCATCAGTTGGTCGTAGAGGCGCGTGAGATCGACAGCATCGTAGTATTCAAATGCTAACAGGCCCGGATGGCCCGGCCGCAGCGCGTGCATGATCACTTTCGTGCCGAATTTTCGCTGCAATTCCTCGATCGCCCATTTGGTGTTGGGGTCGATTGCCGCAGGTGCCCGGTCTGGTTTGGTTCGTCCGGCGCGAGCCGCGAAGCGTTCCACCTGCCGCACGGTCATACCGCCGCGCGCGATCTTGCGCGCGAGTTCCAACCGGTCCTTCCCCTCTGGAATCGAAAGCAGCGCGCGGCCGTGGCCCGCGGAAAGCCGCCCCTCTTCGAGCAGCTCCTGAATCGGAGCCTCGAGCTTGAGCAGGCGGACCGAGTTCGCGATGGTGGCGCGATCCTTGCCCGTGCGCTCGGCGACTTCTTCTTGCGTGAGGTGAAATTCGTCGGTGAGGCGCTGGAACGCTCGCGCCTGCTCGATCGGATTGAGATCCTCGCGCTGGAGATTTTCGACCAGGGTCATTTCCAGCGCCATGTCGTCGCGCACGTCGCGGACGACGGCGGGCACGCGGCTCATGGCCGCCCGTTGCGCGGCGCGCCAGCGGCGTTCGCCGGCGATCAACTCGTATCGCTGCCCCATGCGGCGAACGACGAGTGGTTGCACGATCCCGCTGGCGCGAATCGAGCGGGAGAGCTCGTCGAGCGCCTCTTCGCGGAAGCGCGTGCGCGGCTGAAACGGGCTCGGGTCGATCAGATCGATATCGACCTGGATGAGCGCATCAGCTGGACTCAGAGCTGGAGCTGCCGCCGCCGCTGCTCCCGCCGCTGCTGCCTGCGGCGGCGCTGGCGGCGGAGGCGGCTGGGGCAATGTTTCCGGCTCCCTGATGAGCGCGCTCAGTCCCCTGCCCAAGGCGTTTCTGGGCATTTGCGATAACCTCCTTGGCGAGTTGGATATAGCTTTCCGCGCCTTTACTATGAATGTCGTAGAAAAGCACTGGCATGCCGTGGCTTGGCGCCTCGGCGAGGCGCACGTTTCGAGGAATCACGGATTCGAAGACCTGTGCGCCGAAAAAGCTGCGAAGATCGGCGGCGACTTGCTTCGACAGGGTCGTTCGATCATCGTACATCGTGAGCAGGATGCCCTCGATCGCGAGTGATGGATTGATCGTCCGGCGCAGGCGCATGAGCGTGTCGAGCAGCTCGGAGACGCCCTCAAGAGCAAGATATTCGCACTGGATCGGCACCAAGACGGAGTCGCTCGCGGCCAGCGCATTCAGGGTCAGAAGATCGAGCGACGGCGGGCAGTCGATCAAGATGTAGTCGTACTTTTCAGAGATCCGAGAGATTGACTCCTTGAGCCTGTACTCGCGGTTCTCCATGGTGACGAGTTCAACGGTCGCGCCGACCAGGTTCTTGTCTGATGGAATCAGCTCGAGCCGGTCCATTTTCGCATCGAGCGTGATCCGCTCGATAGACTCCCCGAGGATCAGTGCCTGATAAAGAGTGCGGCGGGCTGGATCTTTCGGGAATCCAAGCGCACTGGTGGCGTTGGCCTGCGGGTCCGAGTCGATTATGAGCGTGCGCTTTTCGGTGGCAGCGAGAGAGGCGCCTAGGTTTACAGCGGTTGTGGTCTTGCCCACGCCGCCTTTTTGATTGGCGACGGCGATGATTCGTGCCAAGAACTTCCCCCAGTGAACGATGCGAATGTAGCAGAGATTTCTGGCAATGCAATATGTTTCACGTGGAACAAACGGCGCTTTCAGACCTTCGGCGTGCCGATCAGGAGGACTCTATCTCGCGAGCCGGGGATTGGGATGGGATGTCTCCATGACCAAGTCGGATCGCCGGAGATCTTCGTGGCATCTGGCGCACCGATCCAAAGCACAAGCTTTCCATCACGGATGAGGGCTTTTCTGGACCACGACAGGAGATCCTCGTGATGCCCGACTGCGCGCGCCGTGACGAA
>DATJXJ010000016.1:0-16853 GCA_035500255.1 Verrucomicrobiia bacterium
CTCGCCTACGACGGACTCCAGATTGAGGTCGCGCTCTGATGGCCCTCGCGATCGTTCATTCGCCGGAAGAGTGGGTAGAGCGTTTCCGTGCGCAGCGCAAACCCGCAGCCGTCACAATCGGGAATTTCGATGGCGTGCACCTCGGTCATCAGCTCATTCTTCGCAGGGTGATGGATCGCGCGCGGAACGCGGGCTGGATCGGCGCCGTGCTGACGTTTTACCCGCATCCCGCACGCGTCCTCCGGCCGGACGCTGCGCCGGGTTTGCTCGAGACGCTCGTGCAGCGGCTCGCCGCCATCGGGGCGCTTGGCGTGGACGCGGCGCTGGTCGCGCGATTCGACGCTGATCTCGCGAAGCTCGAACCGGAGGCTTTCGTCAGGCGATTTCTCGTCGAGGCGATGCGCGCACAGGCCGTGCTGATCGGCGGCAATTTTCGCTTTGGTCACCGGCAGGCGGGCGACGCCCATCTGCTGGCAGATCTTGGGCGCCGTTTCGGCTTCGAGGTCGAAATCGTTCCCCCGGTCACCGCAAACGGAGTGGTCATCTCCAGCACAGCCATTCGAAACGCGCTTCGCGACGGCAAGGTGGAAGAAGTTCGCCAGATGATGGGCCGGCCGTTCGCGCTTGAGGGAAAGATTCAGACCGGCACGGGACAAGGCCGCAAGTTCGTGGTTCCGACGCTCAACCTCGCGACCGAACAGGAGCTGTTGCCGAGAACGGGAGTGTATGCGACGGAAGCCGTCGTCGCGGGCAAGACCTACCGCGCCGCCACCAACGTTGGAATGCGGCCCACGTTCGACGGCAAGCATACGACGATCGAGTCGCATCTATTCGAATTCAGCGACGATCTGACGAGCGGCGACCTGGAGATTCGCTTCTGGGCGCGCTTGCGCGACGAACGAAAATTCTCCGGCCCGGCCGAGCTTCGCGAACAGATTCTGCGCGATATCGAGAAGGCAAAGGACTTCTTCCGCACCTCTCCGCTCGAATCTCTCACATAGCGCTTTCGAGACGAAGCCGGAGCAGGTGCGAAGGAAGAACCTGGAACAAGCGAGGGATTCTCTCGCGAGCGGCTTCTTACGCCTTGGCCTTGCAATCCTGACAGATGCCGCCGATTTCAGTGCGAGCGACGCTGATCTCGATCCCGCAATCGGCCGATATCTGCTGCTTCAGCTCTTCGTAGAGCGGGCTTTCGACTTCGCGCACCTTGCCGCAGCTGACGCACGCGACGTGGATATGGTCGCGCGGACCGTGGCTTTCGTAGTAGTGGCGGTGCCCGCGCAGGTGCAGCAGGTCCAGCTCGTCGATCAGACCGTGCCGCTTCAGCAGGTCGAGCGTGCGGTACACCGTGACGCGCGTGATATCGGGATCGATCTGCTGCGCGAGTTCCAGGATTTCGTTCGCGTCCATGTGGCGCGACGCCGACTCCATCACCTGAACGACCACGCGCCGCTGGCGCGTCAGGCGAATCCGCCGGGCCCTCAGTTCTCTCTGTATCTGCCCGGCCGGCTCGTGGACATTGATGCGTTCGCCGGTCGACACACGGTGCGCTGTCGCAGACATAGGAGGATTATACCAGAACCGAAGTTCGCGCTGTGATGCGCGGCTAGTGGTGGCCGATCATCCGCAGGATGTCGCTATACATCACGAGCGCGAACAGGCCGAGCAGAAAGACCAGCCCGACCTGCACGAAACGCTCCTTGAATGCGATGCTCAAATCGCGGCGCAGAGCGCCTTCAATCGCCAGCATCAGAATGTGGCCGCCATCGAGAATCGGAATCGGAAGGAGATTCAGCAGTCCCAGGTTCAAGCTGATCACGGCGGTCAGATCCAGCAGGCGCAACGGCCCGCGTTTCGCCGCCCGGCCCGATTCGCGCACGATGCCGACCACGCCCTGCAGATCGCGCACCGACACTCGGCCGCTGAATAGGCCGCCCAGCACATCTCCGATCATCCGCGCGCTGGCCACCGTCGTATACCCCGCGTCCTGGAACGACTGCAGGAATCCGCGCCGCTCGTAAACCGGCTCCGTCTTGTCCTGTATTCCGACCTGCCACGCCACGCCGTTGCCGTCCGGATCCGGCTTCTGTTCGGGGGTGATGTCCATCGGGAGGTCCTTGCCGCCGCGCCGCACGAGGAAATGAACGGCTGCGCCGTTCGAGTTGCGAACTTGATCGAGCAATTGCATCCAGCTCCGAACCGGCTGGCCGTTGATCGCAACGATCAAGTCGTCCGGCTTCATTCCAGCTCGTTCGGCCGGAGTGCCAAATGCAACTTCGTCGACCACCGCGCGCGAGGCGGCGTATCCCACGATGGAGTCTGTCGAGGACGGCTGCACCGGCATCGTCGCGGTGAGCGACTGCTGAGCTCCGCCGCGCGCGACCGTGATCGCAACGCTGTCCCCGGGCTTCACCTTGCCAAGCTCCGTGGACACCTGTTCCCAAGTCGCGGTGTGCGCGCCGTTGATGGCGACGATTTGATCGCCCGGGAGGACGTTGGAAGGAACCTTGGCCTGGTTCAGCGGGATCGCCGCCACGATCGCCGGCTGGCTCAGGGAAGGATCGGTGGGCAAACCGACGACCCAGATCATTCCCAGGGAGATCACAAACGTCAACAGCACGTTCATCGCTGGGCCCGCGAGAGCGATCAAACACCGCTGCCAGCGCGGCCGAGAGAGAAACTCGTACGGCTCGCCGGTTCGCTCCTCGATCGGGTTGTCGCCCGCCATCCGAACGTATCCGCCCAGTGGCAACACGCTCAGGCGATAGTCCGTGTCCCCTCGCTTCACGCCCCAGATGCGCGGGCCAAAGCCGATCGAAAACACTTCCACGCGCACGCCGCACCACTTCGCCACAAGGAAATGGCCGAGCTCGTGTAGGAGGACGAGAACGCCGAGTACCACGCCACCCGCTAGGATCATTCGAATGTTGTCAGCCATGAGGTTCCAAATCCATTATCGCAGAAAAGACGCAGACGGAAAAACGGCCATTCCCTCCGTCGTCACGCATCGCAAAACAGCACGCGAGCGGTTCTACCGGGACCGCCGCTTGTACGTATCCGCTTCCTGCCGCGCCAGCTGTCGCGCTTCGGCGTCCGCCGCGAGCACGTCCTCGATACTTCGCATGGTTGTGCGAGGCATCTTTTCGAGCACGCTCTCGATCACGGCCGGAATGCCCAGAAACGGCAGCCGGTGCTCCAGAAACGCCGCCACGGCCACTTCGTCCGCCGCGTTCAGCGCGCACGGCATTGGCCCTCCTTGCCGCAACGACTCCTTCGCCAGCTCAAAGCAGCGAAACTTGCGCGCCGGCACTTCCTCGAAATCCAGCCGGCGCAGCGACTTCCAGTCCAGCGCGCAATGATTCGACGCGACCCGGTCCGGATACGTTAGCGCGTATTGTATCGGCATGCGCATGTCGGTCGGCCCGAGCTGCGCCAGAATCGAGCCGTCCACATACTCGACCATCGAATGAATCGTCGATTGCGGATGAATCACCACGTGGATTTTCGGCAGGTCCATGCCGAAGAGCCATCGCGCTTCGATCACCTCGAAGCCTTTGTTCATCAGGGTCGCGGAGTCGATGCTAATCCGCTGACCCATCTTCCAGTTTGGATGCGCCAGCGCCTGTTTAGGTGTGACTTTGGCGAGCTTCGACATGGGCGTCTTACGGAAAGGCCCGCCCGAAGCCGTCAGCACCAGCCGCCGAACCTCGCGTCCGGTGCCCGCCCGCAGGCATTGATGGATCGCGTTGTGTTCGCTATCCACCGGAAGCAGCGCCACGCGGTGACGCGCCACCGCCGCCATCACCACTTCGCCCGCCGCCACGAGCACTTCCTTGTTGGCGAGCGCGATATTCTTCCCCTGCTCGATCGCCAGATGAGTGGCGCGCAAGCCGACCACTCCCACCGCCGCGGAGACCACCGTTTCCGCGTCGGGGTGCGTGGCGACGCGCTCAATTCCCTCCGCGCCGGATACGATCTCCGGCAGCGGCGCTTTGGTTCCGCGCGCCTTCAGCGCGTCGCACAGTTCCCCGGCCGCCTTTTCGGTGGCGACGGAAACGATCCTCGGCCGGTACTTGGCCGCCTGTTCAGCGGCCAGCTTGACGTTCGATCCCGCCGCGATCGCGACAACCTCGAAACTGCCGGCGAGCGAATCGACAACGCTCAGGCACTGCCGCCCGATCGAACCTGTTGAACCCAGAATCGCGATGCGTTTCATCTATGGTGTGTTGTGTGATTGTCCCGCCGAAGCGAAACCATTCTATCGGCTTTTCCCGCTTTTGCGAATCCCGCACCGCGCTCCCTGGACTCTCGACGAATCTTCCCTTCCAACGCCTCGCGGTGCTAAATTATGCGCCGTTCACGGCACTCGATCGATCCCGTACCCGAAGGAGCCAGCCGAAATGAAACCCACGAATCGCCTCTTGATCGCCGCATCGGTCGTCGTCCTGACCCTTGCGTTCAGTGCGACGGCAAGACCCAACTACGATGCCTACCGCGACGCGCTCGGCCAGCTGCGCACCGCCCGCGCCTACATCGAGCACCCGGATAGCGGCGTGCTCCACGATCAGGAAAAGAACGCGATGGCTGAAATCGATGCGGCCATCGGCGCTCTTGAGGCGGTGGCCAATGACGGCAAAGGGCCCGACGACCACTCTTCGGTCGATACGCACAAACGCTGGATCGCCCGCCTCAACGAAGCCGCCAAGCTGCTGAACAAAGCTCACGATAACGTGCAGCGCGAAAACGACGGCTCTGGCGCGAAAGACAGCGCCATTCAGCACATCGGCCAGGCGTCAAAGTTCATTCAGCAGGCAATCGCTCTCGAACAGTAGCCGCATCGCAAACTCCCAGGTGGGCGCCCGAGCGCCCACGCTGCGTCGTCGCGCTGTTTCTCCGCTGTGATACGATGATGCTCGAGGTTTCAGGACAGACAAGCACTTGAGCAAGCCTTCACTTTGGGCCATCCCGCTGGGCGGGCTCGGCGAGTTCGGCATGAACATGCTGGCGCTCCGCTGCGGCGACGACATGATCGTCATCGACGCGGGCCTGATGTTCCCCGAGCAAGAGCTCCTCGGCGTCGACATCGTCATCCCCGACATCACGTACCTGAAGCAAAACAAGCACATGCTCCGCGCCATCATCCTCACGCACGGCCATGAGGACCACATCGGCGCGATCCCTTACATCCTCGCCGACCTCGGGGTCCCGATCTACGGCACGCAGTTCACGCTCGCGCTGGTGCGCAGGAAGCTCGAAGAGCACTCGCTGCTCGATAACGCGCGGCTGCGCCAGGTCGCGCCGGGCGAGACGACCGAGATCGGACCGTTCAAGATCGAATACCTGCACGTCACGCACAGCACGATCGACTGCGTGGCGCTCGCCGTCCGCACTCCTGTCGGCACGATCATACATACGGGCGACTACAAGATCGATCCGACGCCGGTTGACGGCCAGCCGTTCGATCTGCACGCCTTTGCGCGTTATGGCCAGGAAGGCGTTCTCGCGCTATTCAGCGACAGCACCAACGTCGAGCGTCCCGGCTTCACTCCGTCGGAGCGCGCCGTCGTCGTGCGCCTCGAGGAGCTGTTCCGCGCCGCGCCTGAAAAAGTCGTCGTGTCCTGCTTCTCGAGTTCGGTGCACCGCATCCAGCAGGTGATCGATATTGCGCGATCGGTGGGCCGCAAAGTCGGCTTCGTCGGCCGCAGCATGGTGGACAACATCGAAATCGCGCACGGCCTCGGCAAGCTGCGCATTCCCGACGGCACGATGGTGCGCCCGCAGGACATCCGCACATTCGATCCGCGCAAGCTGGTGATTCTCGCCAGCGGCACGCAGGCGGAGCCGATGTCCGCTCTTTCGCGCATTGCTGTCGACAATCACCGGCTCCTGAGCCTCTCCGAAAAGGACACGGTGATCCTCTCCGCGCGCATCATTCCCGGAAACGAAAAGGCGATCTTCCGGATGATCGACCATCTCTTCCGCAAGCGCGTGCTCGTCTATTACGAAAGCGGTCGCAACGCGCCGATTCACGTCTCCGGCCACGCCAGCCAGGAGGAAATGAAGATCCTCCTCCAGCTCGTGCGCCCGAAATACTTCATTCCGCTGCACGGCGAATATCGCCAGCTCTTCCAGCACGCCGCTCTGGCCGAGCAGGTGGGAGCCGTCTCCGGTCAGGTGATTCTTCTTGAGACGGGGCATCCCGTCGAATTCACCGCGGACGGACGCGCCTATCAGCGCGAGCCCGTTCCCGCCGGCCGCGTCATGGTCGATTCCGGCTCGCTTGAAGAAGTTGAAGAGGTGGTGATCCGCGACCGCAAGCATCTTTCCGAGGACGGGGTTGTGGTGCCGATTATCGTCATCGACAAGCATTCGGGCCGCATCGAGCTCTCTCCGGAAATCGTCACGCGAGGTTTCCTGCCCAGCGAAGACGGCCAGGAAATTCTCACGAAGGCGCGCGAAGTGATTCTCAAGACAGTCGATCAATCCAGTGACGAGGAGAAGATGGACTGGAGCGTCATCAAGGAAAAGATTCGCGTCGATTTGAAGCGCTTCCTCAACAAGCAGACCGCCAAGCGCCCCCTCATCCTGCCCGTGATCCTCGAAGTGTAGATCCATCCCATCGTGCCGGCCTGGCCGCCGTCGTGGTAGTGTATCTGGCGGGAAGCAGCCACAATCGAGGGGGGGAACCGCCATGAACCGACTGTTGTCCGCCGCACTTTTTCTCGCACTTGCTCTGCCGGCCTACGCGCAGGGTCCGGAGGCCTTCGTGGGTAAATGGAAGAGCGATCCTGGCACGCCCACGATGACGCGCGAGTTGGCGCTCGAGGGCAAGACGATCGTCATGATCGAGCTGCAGCCCGGCCGTAACGGTGGTCCCGACCTGACGATCATTCGAAAGTATCCGACCGATGGCAGCGAAGTCACCATGGACATCGGAATGTGGGCTGGCTCCAAAGTCACCGGCAAATTGGCGGGCAACGTTCTGACCTGCGATACCACCATGCCGAACGGCACCAAATTTCACGATGTATGGACGCTTGCCGCGGATGGGAAGAGCTACACCAACGACATGATGATCACCGGCATGCGCCCGCGCAGCGCCGATGGGCAAAGCGGCGGTCCAGGCGCCGGGGGCGGTCAGAGCACAGGCGGAGCTCAGACGGGCGGAGCCGGCCAAAGCAACGGCGCCGGCCAACCCGGCGGCGGTCAAAGTAGCGGGACCACCCAAGCCAGCGGCTCTGCCGCTCCGCGCACCGTCCATTTCTCCTTCACACGGCAAGACTAGAGCTTCCGCCATAGCCGACGAAAACATGCGACGCCCCGCAACGACGGGCGGTCGCGGAGCCCACGTGCGAAGCGCCCGCTGCCTTTCTCCGCATCCTCCGGGTAATCCTCTGTATTCCCGGCTCTCCAGCTAGGCTGACGCAATGAGCTCATGAAAACTTCACTGCGCCCCTACTCATCGTCTGATTTCGAAACACTCTACGAGATCGATCAGGCCTGTTATGAGCCGGCCATCGCCTACTCCCGTCGCGAGCTTCGCAACTATCTTCGATTCCCCGGCGCTGATTGCATCGTGGCCGAAGTCCGAAAAACCATCGCCGGCTTCATCGTGACCGCGCACCACAAGTCGTGGGGCTACATCATCACGATCGACGTGCTCGCCGCGCATCGCCGTCTCGGTGTCGGCTCGATGCTGCTTGCCGAGGCGGAGCGCCGGCTCGCCGCCGACGGCGTGCGCGAGGTAGCGCTTGAAACGGCAACCGACAGCGCATCCGCCGTTGCCTTCTGGCAAAAGCACGGCTATCGTAAACGCGGAATCAAGAAAGGCTACTATCCCGGCGGCCGCGACGCGTTTTCGATGATCAAGTCCCTCGCCTGACACGCGCCCCGGAACACACCTATGTCGCTCCTACACGTCGTCATACTTGCGATTGTCCAGGGCATGGCGGAACTGCTTCCGGTCTCGAGTTCTGCTCATGTGATCGTCACCGAGAAGCTTCTGGGCATGGATCCCGCCGCGCCGGAAACCACCCTCCTACTGGTCATGCTGCACACGGGGACGATGTTTGCCGTGATCGTCTATTTCTGGCGCCGCTGGATGCGAGCGTTTTTCGCCAGCACAGCCGACTTCAAGAACTTCATCGTTGCGCTGGTCGTCTCGACTGCTCTCACCGGCATCGTCGGCTTGGGTCTGATCGAATTCATCGAGAACGTGCTCCTCCGTCATCAGCCCCACGCATGGTTCGAGCAGCTGTTCGACCGCCTCGATTTGATTGCTGCCGCTCTCGGCGCCGCGGGAGTTCTGATTCTTGCGGCAGGCTTGGCAAAGAGGGGCTCTGGTGCGTCGGTTGTGGCCGCGTCCGATGTGTCCACGAACCAGGCTTCCTGGATTGGCGTGGTGCAGGGCTTCTGCCTGCCTTTCCGCGGATTCTCACGCTCTGGAGCAACAATCTCAACCGGACTGCTGGCAGGTGTGCCGAAGGTTCGTGCCGAAGATTTCAGTTTCGCTCTGGCGGTGGTTCTGACGCCGCCGGCCATCGCCCGCGAAGCATGGCGCCTGATCAAGACGAACCACGGCTCGCTTGGGCCCGCCATTCACTCCGCCGTCGAGCCCAGCGTTGTTGGCGCGGCCTTCGCGTTCCTCGCCGGTTTGCTGGCTCTCAAATGGCTCAGCCGGTGGCTTGAGGCGGGGCGCTGGCACTGGTTCGGCGTCTACTGCCTTGTCGCCGCTGCGTTCGTCGCCTTCCTGCGCTTCCACTTGGGCTACTGACGCGCATCGCGCTGTGACCGCGGCCGTGCGTTAATGGGTCAGGCCGATCCAAACCCACAGGGCCGCGCTCGCCACAACCAGCACCCCCGCGATGATCGCCAGGGCCCAAATGACTTTCTTCAGGCGGTCCATCTTCCCGATGAGCACCTGCTGCTCCGATGCCATCATTGTTTGTTCCGCCTTGTTCAAATAGAGCTGATCGTCTTCGCGCGTCGCCAGCATGTCTCCGTAAATCACAAGAACGGCCAGTACCGCCGTGGCCAGGCCGCAGGCCAGCAGCAGGTAAGCCAACGGAGCAGGTATTCCTCCCATTGTCCCCTCCCTGGCTCGCGGACCAAGCTTGCGAGCCTTGTCTGTCATGCACATGCTCGCATGGCGGCGGCCGCTGCTCAGTGACCGGTGCCTGTACCCGATGTGCGCGGCGTCACAACCGCGTCGCAGGTTCCCCCAAGGCAGGCCAGACGCCACTCAGGGAGTTCGCTCGCAATCAGCCGCTTCGTTCGAGAAGGATGTATCCCGTCATCCTTCTGATCGCCTGTCGCTTCGCGGAAGAAAGAAACATCACTCGAATCACGAAGATCGCCCGAATGATCAGAGGGAGCTCGAGGGCCCGCTTGCGGCGCTCCGCTTCCTCCATCAAATAGCGGGTTTCCTTCTCCCGCCATCCATGCTTGAGGAAGAACCCAAACCAGTCCTTCGGCGCAAACTTGAATGGCGCGTTCTGCATTCGCTGGCGGATTCGCCCTCGCATTCGATACTTCACCGTCTGCGGGGCCAGGTATTCGACGATCCAATACGGCACATGGTCGAGCGCCCGCAGATCGTCCGCCAGTAAGCCGGCTTCTTCCTCGGTCAGGTAGGGCACAACTCCCTCTGTGAGAACGATCGCCTTTCTCGCGCGAGCGTTGACATCTGCCAGCAACCGGCGTCGCTCGCCCGCATCGGCCAGATCAGCCTTCACTCGCTCCAGGCGGCAACACGGCTTTTCGCTGGCCAACTTCTCCTCCTTGAATTCGATCATTCGCGGATAATCGGCTTCGATCCAGAGAAGTGACTCGGGCAATTCCATTCTGTAAGGGCGTGTATCCAAACCTGCGCCAAGGTTCAGGACGGTGTCGACTCCGTCCTGAATCGCCCACCGGATGAAGTCGTCGATAATGCAGGTCCGCATTACGACGGTCCATGCAGTCCAAAAGCTCATCGGCATCGAGCGCGCGATCTTCTCTCCGCGATCGCCCGCCAGGACGCTTGCCAGCGGATCGCGGAATAGAGCGTCCGGGCGCTTCGTCTCGACGGCGCGATAGTGCGCCACCCAAAACGCGGTATCCGAAACATTCTCGATCAATGGGTCAGGCATGATGTTCCTCCCACACCGTTATCTACGCACGGTTCCGGGACGACATTTCTCGCTGGCCTCGCCGCTCTTCCGATTCTAGACGCGGTCCGCCCGCCTGTCGTCCCTTCGCATCATTTGGCTCCGGTCCCGAAGTGCGACGTCGGGACCTCCGCTGCCGAAACTACAACACATTCCCCCGAACTTCTTGCTTCCCTCACCATCTTGTTTGGTATAGTCGTCGCGTACTCGCGTTCCTCCCTTGGGCTCCGCGCGCTAGCGCCCGCGCGTCCCATAGCAGAAGCGGGAGCCTTCCCCTATCCAGCCGGCCCCGGCGACACTTTGCGGTGTCATCGGGCAATACGGAGAAACTTGTGCGCGTCCTCACACCAACTGAAAACAAACGCTTGAATGAGCTGGTCGGCTTCGTCGGCCTCAGCCTTGCCATCCTGCTTGCGCTGAGCTTGCTCTCATACTCGCCCCAGGATGCTTCGTTCAATGTTTCCGCCGCGCCCCCCGGCTCCGGCCCGGCGCGCAACTGGATCGGCCCGTTCGGCGCTTATCTGTCCGACGCCTGCTTCCAACTCGCGGGCTATGCAGCGTTCCTGTTTCCGACCGCCCTGTTCCTCGTCGCCATGCGCTGGTTCCGCAGCCAGGTCGTTGATGCGCCCACTGCCAAAATCGTCGGCGCGCTGATGCTGCTGACTTCCCTGTCGGCGGAGCTGACGCTGATGCACACGCCGGACGTGCGCGGGGCCCTTCCACCCGGCGGCCTGCTCGGCAAGGTCCTCGCCGAAGGCTTGCGCGCGGGATTCAATCCGCTCGGCGCCAATCTCGTTTCGATCGCGGTTCTGCTCACGGCGCTGTTCCTCACGACGACGTTTTCGTTCCGCGCCGCCGCCGAATTGGCTAAGAAGCCGATGGCGGAAGAGGGTCTGATCGGCCGGTGGATCGCCCGCGTGAAGGATTGGCGCGAAGAGCGTGAAGCCAAGCGCCTGCGCAGGAAAGTGGAAGAAATCAAGATCGCCGGCCGGCCCCCGGTGGCGCAGCAGCGTATCTCCACAAGACTGCAGGAGGAGGACGAGGAAGAGGAATCTCCGGTTGAGCCGGAGCGGCCCGCCAAACCTGAGCGCGGCCCCGTCGTGATCGAATTCCACGAAACAAGCGCCGCGCCTCCGCCGAAGAAGGCCGCCGCTGATCCGAAGATTTCGCGCGGCAAGACGGCCTTCCGCCTGCCTCCCACCTCCCTCTTGCGCACAGCCGAGCGCAGCGAGCAGATGAGTGAGTCCGAGCTGAAGGAGTGTGCCCGCGCGATCGAGCAGAAGTGCGCCGAATTCGAAGTCGGGGGCCACGTCACGCAGATCAATCCCGGCCCTGTAGTCACCACGTTCGAGTTCAAACCCGAAGCAGGCATCAAGTACAGCCGCATCGCCGGCCTCGGTGAGGATCTCTGCCTCGCCCTGCGCGCCGAATCAATCTTGATCGAGCGCATTCCCGGCAAATCCACGGTCGGCATCGAAGTGCCCAACGCCCGCCGCGAGACGATCGCCCTGCGCGACGTCGTCGAGTCGCCGGAATTCTCGCATTCGGCTTCCAAGCTGACCGTGCCCCTCGGCAAGGACTTGATCGGCCGCATCCGCGCGACGGACCTGACGCAGATGCCGCACCTGCTGATCGCCGGCTCCACGGGCACTGGCAAGAGCGTTTTCATCAACTCGCTGCTGATGGGTATGCTCTACAAGGCGACCCCGGACGAAATGAAGCTGGTACTCGTCGATCCCAAGCGACTCGAACTTGGGCTTTACGCCGATATTCCGCACCTGTTTACGCCGGTCGTCACCGATGCAAAGGTCGCGGCAAACGTTCTGCGCAACGCCACGCGTGAAATGGAGCGCCGCCTGAAGCTGCTGGCGCAGCGAGGCGTGCGCAACATCGACCAGTACAACCGCACATTCGAAAAAGGCCAGTCGCTTTCGCTCTTCGAGAACGTAGAGGAAGAGGAGCACCGTCCGCTTCCCTATCTCGTCATCGTGATCGACGAGTTGGCCGACCTGATGATGGTCGATACCAACGGCGTCGAGGAATCGATCACGCGCCTCGCGCAGATGGCCCGCGCGGTCGGCATCCATCTGATCCTCGCGACGCAGCGGCCGTCGGTGGACGTCATCACCGGTCTCATCAAAGCCAATTTCCCGGCGCGCATCTCGTTCCGGGTTGCCAGCAAAGTCGACTCGCGCACGATTTTGGACGCCAACGGCTCCGAATCGCTGCTCGGCAAAGGCGACATGCTCTTCCTGCCGGCGGGATCGTCGCGTCTGCACCGCATTCACGGCCCGTACGTTCACGAAAACGAAGTCCTCTCTGTCTGTGATTTCTGGCGCGAACAGGCCAAGGCCATTTACAACGAGGAACTGCTCAAGCCTCCCGCGAACGAAAATGCCTCTGGCGGCACCGACGGGGACGCCGGCGGCGAGGAAGTGGATGACGATCTCTACCAGGATGCCGTGCGCGTCTGCTGCGAGATGGGCCGCGCTTCAACCTCCACCCTGCAGCGGCGCCTGCGGATCGGCTACGGCCGGGCCGCGCGCCTGATCGACTTGATGGAGAAGGACGGCATTGTCGGCCCCGCGGACGGATCAAAGCCGCGCGAAGTCCTCAAGAAAAAAGACTGGATGCGCGAGTTCGACGAATCCCTGCACTGACAATGCGATCAGCATTGTCATCCTGAGCGCAGCCGCGGGCTGCTGTAAGTCCCGCGAGGTCTGCGGGCGCGCGGCGGAGTCGAAGGATCTCTCCTCGGGCCGCTTTTCTCTTTGCGCCTCGTTCCCTTTTCCGTAAAATCGGGAGTTGTCCCGGTGCCGAGGTAGCTCACCGGTAGAGCGCGGCCCTGAAAAGGCCGGCGTAGGCAGTTCAACTCTGCCCCTCGGCACCATTCTTCATCTCCCGCAGAAGCCCCCCAGAGTTGCTCAGCGTGTCCGGCCCTGCTCAATTGTTGGATGTAGCGGGATGGTTCTTCAGGAAATCTTGCACATCGGGCATTCCGGGAGAGGAGGGATTCGGAGAGGATCCGGAATGCGCCTTGTCCATCGGCGGGTGAACGAACTGACCATCGCTCGGCTTCCCGTTGAGGACGAGCCAACCGTTCCCATGGCGCTGCAGCGAATAAGCCATCGCCATGCTCGTGCCGCCCTGCTTCACTCGGAAGGTGGCGTTCGCCTGCGCCTGATCTCCGTTCACGGTGATCGAATCGACGCTCATGTCCATCGCGGACATGTTGATTCCTTTGTCGTCTCGCACGTGGTCGATCACGGCCTGGCGAATCTGATCCGCATCGCTGCCGGAGGCAGGTGCGCCGGAAAAAGGCGCCGGTGAAGCCGCGGAGTTCGCAACGTCCGGTGCGTTCGCCGGCAAAGCAGGAGCCTGCGCGGGCTGGTCGTTCTTGCTGCAACCGGCCGCCAATGTCCCCGCAAGAATCAACGAGAGCATGGCGAAGCGCGAGAGCATGCGCCTATTTTCTCCCAATCTCGCCGCGATTGTCATCATGCGCATTTGCCGAACGTCTGTCGGGAACCCGCGAGCCGATCTTCGTGCGCCACGCGACGCGCCCGCGCTGAGATCGAAGGCGTGATTGCAGGTCTGGCCAACGAAACCCATCCCGGTTGGTAAACGCCGAAAGGTAAACGCTGAGGAAAGCACTGGCCGTTGGCGCTACGTCGCCGCGAGCGGCTTCACCACGCCGAGCTGCGCCAGAAATCCGAGCGCGTCGGTGGACTGCCAGGTCTCGATGCACTTCCCCGCGCGAAAGAGATTGATCACGATTCCCGGCGTCACCACCAGTTTCATCGTCGGCGCAACGCCCATGTACTCGCCTTTGTGCGTGCCGTAGAAAGTGTATCGGTTCGCGACTTTCTCTCCGTCGGCGATCAGGTCTTCACTGGAAAGCCGCATGTCCGGGAACGCTCGCCGCAGATCCGTGTAGTATTCACGCAAACCGCCCACGCCCGGCTTCAACTTTCGAGAAAGCCCGTGGAACATCACGGCTTTGTCGAACATCGCCAGGTAGCCTTCCAAATCGCCCGCGTTGAACTTCGCAATCGAATTCTTGACCAGTTGCAGATTGTCCAGTTCAGGCATATGTCACCATCCACGTCGGGGCCGGCTCGGCGATGCGAACGCCTCAGTTCGGCTTGGAGTCGCTTTCGGCAAACTCGCGCCAGAGCAGATAAGGCGGCACTGCCGCCGCCGCTCCCATCACGATGTAGAAGCCTATCTTGTGCTGCACGTAAGGCTTGACCGTCTGCTGATCCGCAGCGGCCGCTTCGCGGCATCCGTTGTCAACATTGCCCTCGAATGTCACGTCCGCCGATTTACCTTCCGGAATCGTGCGGAATTCAGACCCCGTTTCCAGTGTCAGCGCGCCCCGCATCGCCGAAATCAGGAGTTCGTGCGGACCTTTGTAGGTCACCTCGCCGGACGCCGGCTGGCCGTTCGTCGCTCGAATCACGCCCGCGGGCGTCCTCATGGAGAATCCGTCCGGGCCCTCGGACGCGAAGCCCACGGTCCCGCCCATCGCCAGCGCTTGGACCGCGCTTCCCTCGTCCTCCAGAGCTGCGAGGCTCGATCCCGCGAGAAACAACTGACTCGATCCGACTTTCACCCGCAGCACCCCGCCGTCCTCCGTGTCCAACTTGTCGCACGAATAGACGTTCGCGCCCATCTGCGCCAGGGCGCTGTCCAGATGCCCTCGATCCGTTTGTGCGACCACCCCGAGCACGCGTCGACCGCCGTGCACGCGGGCGCTCGCCGGAGCCTGGCTCATCAACGCCAGGCAGAGCGAAAGACACCCGATCCGAAATCCGAACCGCATTAGAGTCCTCCAAGAATTCGATCTTGTTTCCCACTTTGGTCCTGCGCATCGGGAGGGTCAATTGAAACGAGACGGGGGGTTGTCACAGCAGCAATAGCAAGCAAAATCAAGCACTTGGGGCTAAGCCGCGACTTCGTGGTCAGTCGGAATCTGGGGGATCACCTCGGCATCTAGGCCCGCAACTTTCGCGGCCCGCTCACGTATTCGTTGCCTCGCTCGTAGAAACGGAGCTTTCGGTGCGCCACCCGCGACAATCCGATGCGCGTGCTCACGCCGGTTGGGCCGCGTGGCTTCACTTGGGCGCCGAGCCAAATCGAGCTCGCCTTGTCGACCAAATCCAAGCCGTCAAATCGTTTGTCGATGTCGAGTGCCTGCGATAGCCTGCCCGGGCCGCGCGCCACGTCGCGCAGCCGCGAAACGCCGCGCAGACGCATCATCGTTTCGACGCCTTCGAGCGGCTCGATGGCTCGGATCAGCACCCCTGCGCCGACCCCGGGCGTCTCGCTCGATACGTTGAAAATCCAGCAGGAGCCGTAGGTGAATCGGATATACGCATGCCCGCGCCGGAGAAACAGCGACCGGTTCGCCGCGCTCAGTCCGGTGAAGGCGTGGCCCGCCGCGTCGCCGACCGGATAGGCCTCGGTCTCGACGATCCGCCCCGCCAGCCGGCCTCTCGCCGAATCGTGCACCACGGTTTTTCCAATCAGATATCGCGCCAGCGCAACCGTATCGACCGGCAGCTCGGCCCTCCGGAGGCGGCGGATGCGCCGCAGTTTGCTTTGCGTTGGCCCGCGCATGGAGTTAGAGTTTCCGCTCCAGTTTAAGAAGCTCGATTGTTCTACCACACCTTCCGGGAGCGATCTCCATGGCTTCAGCTTGTACGCACCTAGACCAGATCAAGAAAGTGACGCCCCACACAAAGGGATGCGAAGAGTGTCTCAAGATGGGCGACACGTGGGTGCACCTGCGCCTGTGTCTCACGTGCGGCCACGTCGGCTGCTGCGACAGCTCGAAAAACAAACACGCCACCAAACATTTCCGCGCCGTGCACCACCCGATCGTTCAATCCATCGAGCCGGGCGAGGACTGGCGCTGGTGCTACGTCGACGACATGGAAGTCTGACCGGCTCGCGGAGGAACCATGGCGACCAAGCCCGCGGTATCGACTCTCACGAAGGACGAAGCTTGGCCCGCGCTGCCGCTGGCCGAATGGAGCGCCACGCTCCAGACACTCCACATGTGGCTGCAGATCGTCGGCAAGACGCGACTCGCCTTGTGCCCCCATCTGAATCACTGGTGGCAGGTGGCGCTCTACGTCAGCCCGCGCGGCCTGACGACATCCCCGATGCCCTACGCCCTCGGAAACGCAGAAGTCGAATTCGACTTCATCGACCACGTTCTCCGTTTCACCACGAGCCGCGGCGAAACCAAAAGCATCAAGCTCGCTCCCCGCACCGTCGCTGACTTCTACGCCGAATACCTCGCCACACTCGAGTCAGTTCGGATCAGCGCGAAAATCTGGTCGGTGCCCTCCGAAGTCGCGAATCCGGTCCGCTTCGAGCAGGACACCGTGCACGCCTCCTACGATCCCGTCTACGCCAACCGCTTCTGGCGGATCCTCACCAGCATCGACTGCGTGCTGAAGGAGTTCCGCGCGCGCTTCATCGGCAAGGCCAGCCCCGTGCATTTCTTCTGGGGCGCTCCCGACATGGCGTCGACGCGCTTCTCCGGCCGCCGCGCTCCCGAACGGCCCGGCGCCGACATCATCACCCGCGAAGGCTATTCTCACGAGGAATGGAGCGCCGGATGGTGGGCGGGCGGAGGCGACATTACCGCGCCGATGTTCTATGCGTACGCTGCGCCCGAGCCGCAGGGCTTCC
>DATJXJ010000017.1:0-9839 GCA_035500255.1 Verrucomicrobiia bacterium
GCAGTTCAAGCAGCGGATGGGCTGGACGTTCCCGTGGGCGTCATCGTTCGGTGGCGATTTCAACGCCGACTTCAGCGTTCATGTCACCGAGGAGCAACAGCGCGCCGGCGGTATCCCGTACAACTACCAGCGCCCCGGCGACGCAGCCAAAACACCCGCGCGCACAACGAAATCGGACGGCCCGGGCAAGGGCGCCGCCCAGACCGGCACCGACGTTCCGACCTACGCACGCGAGCGCCCCGGCATGAGCGCATTCACCCTCGAGGACGGCATCGTCTACCACACCGATTCCACGTACGCGCGAGGCCTCGACGGCCTCTGGGGCATGTACCAATGGCTAGACCGCGCACCCAAAGGCCGCAACGAATCGGCAGGCTATTGGCTGCGTCACCACGATGCGTACTAGGACCGAGCGCAGATCCGGAGAAGCTAGCAGCGAAGCGTGCCAGGGCTAGTCAGCGTCCTCTTCGTTCGAAGAGGCAACAATAGCGGGTCCTGATTGACGTCGCGCGATTCTGCCTCCTGAAAAGCGGAATCGCTCTGGGTTTCTTTCGGCAACTCGTTCGAGAAGGCGTAATAGAAAGTCCTCGATTGAGGCAGGGGTTTCTGGTTTGCCGACGTTGAAATATCGCACTTCAAAGGGATCGCGCGGCGAATAAAGCGCGATTCCCAAGACTTCGAACTTCTGGACAGCGTTCGCTTGATCGCCGCGATCATTAAACGTCCGGAAATACTCGTGGGCCGTAATGAACGTTGATACGCGCCTTGCCGTGTGATCTTCCGCCGCTCCCTCCTCGAACAGGAAGAAACCCCCGACCACAGCATACGGAAATCTCTGGTGAAGCGTTGTCGCTTCCGACAAAAGATCGCTGCGCCTGTTTGTTAGGTTCTTCTGAAAATTGTTGGTTTTCTTGTCGCGAAAGCAGATGCTCTTGACTGAAACGGCAAGCACCAATCCGTCTTCGTCGGTCGCATAACTGACGTCGACCTTCTTAGGACCGATACCGCCGGCGAACTGTCGCTCTCGCCCGCTCCTCTCGTCTGGCAGACAACCCGAAAGCCCTAACTGACGAAGTCGTGAAGACAAGTACTTAGCTACTTCGTTCGAAACACGTTCAGCATAGTTCTTCTTTGCAGATTGTTTCTCCGAGTCAGCTGGCTTCTTCCCCGCGTTACGAATCGCCTCGGAAATCGAACCGGGTATTTGGGAAACTCGTTTGGGAGACATTGATCAGTTCGAGAGTTGCCGTGACTCCGAAGAATCTTGGAGAGCGAAGCGATCTTGTTGAGGGAGAGAAAACTCCTGTTCGGGGGCTAAGTCGCGTGGAACTGGAAGATTTTTGAGGACATGGCTCTGGAGCCTCAGGAACCCGTTGGCAGCCCGTTGGCAATTGGCCCTTAACCAAGCATGTGCAGGCTCGGAGTTGAGATAGTCGGCTAGTCGTTTCAGAACCAGACGGTTCCTCGGCACGATGTAATACACTGAGTGCCTGGGAACGATCTCTCCGTTCCAATCTACCCAAAACTCGGGTTTGGCAGTGATGTCCTTGCACAGAATCTTCGGGCGAAAGATCTGGGCAAAGGGCGGGGTTTCGTGAAACGAATACCAGGGTTTTTTGGCTGTACACGTGCGCTGCCTTAAGCGCTCTATTCGCCAGGGCTGTTCGAGATATGATCGAAATGAGCCTAGTCTTTCGATCGGCAGGAGCTTGGCGTCCGAGCTATAGGGAATCAGCATTGAGTAGCGACAGCGCGGTTCTGAACGGGACTTCAACTCTCGTCCTGAGATAGTCGGAAATGCAAACCGCCGAAGGGACTCGTCGATAAGGCTTGTCTCTTTCACGAATATGGAATCGGCTCCCGTTGCGACACCGCAGCTAATGCGGCTACAAATCTGGGACAAAAGGAGCAAACCGCTTGTAGTCTTCTGCTGGAGAATAGCGGGCAACCATGATGAGCCATCCTCCGGTAGGCGGACCCGCGCGCGACGTCCGTCCCGCAACTTGACCTCCGTGCTCCCGGTGGGCTTTTTCGCCGAGACGAGAGTGACCGTGGGATAAGTTACTAGATTGGGGAAAACCGATTCATTCAACAGCCGAATTTCTTTGACATCTTGTTCCCCAAGAAGCCGTCGGAGCGGTGCGGCCGTAGCCACATACATGAACTTCTCTGGAGTGATAAAGGCCAAACGGCCACGCGGCGCGAGGCAACCGAGCGCTTGCTCGAAAAACAACAGATATAGGTCAAACCGCTCGACGGCGGTACGAAATCGCTGTCGATAAATTTGCTTTTCTGCTTCTGACAACTCGGTAATTGGGACGTAGGGAGGATTGCCGACAACGTATTTGAATTTCCCAAGTCGAGCAGTCAGGAAGTCGTAATCCGAAATCGTTACATTCCGGACGCGGCTAAGGTTTTGGCGGGCTTGTGCTGCGAGACTTGGGTCCGATTCGACCCCAAAGATTTGAGGCACAGGCGCTTTTCGTCTCTCGCACCACCTTATGACCCCTTCTATGAAGGCACCTATTCCGCACCCTGGGTCCAGCAAGCGATCTGTGGCTTTTGGCGGAGATTGGCGAAAGAGCAACGCGATGATTTCGTCAACGACTTTCGCGGGGGTGGGCACGAACCCTTTCACAAGGAGGGAGAATACACGGCGAAACCGGGTTATTCGAGACTTGGCGAGGTCTGCAATTCACAGCTTCGGAGCCTCGCACTCCCCGCATTTGCCGCCAGTTTGGGGACTGATGGCTCGGGCTACTTCGAATACAGGTACCGCATCAGCGTGTGGCCCACCGCGTCGAGGCTTTGGGCCGAGCACTTGTCGATGGTGTCCTGGGTGGTGTTGAACCACGGGTCGTAGTCGAAGTCGATTACGAGGAAGCTCGGGATGCCGGCCTGGGCGAGCGCGAACTGGTCGTCGCCGATTACGTGACCCGGAACGGTGGACGTGAAGACCGAGGGCGCAACCTGGTGCCCGATTTCCCAGAAGCGGTCCACGTCGTCCTTCGCGAATGACACCGAGGACGCATCGGGGATCAGCTTCAACTCTCTGAAGCACACCATGTCGAAAATGATCGCCTGCGCCGGCTTCTGGTCGGGATAGAACTGCGCCAGGTGCGCGGAGAAGTAGGGCGAACCCAGTGCGCGCCAGTTGGGATCGCCCGCGCCGAGCGACTTGGGGCCTTCTTCGCCATCGAAGAACACGAAATCGATTCCATACGCGGGCGGCGGCAGCTTGCTGAGCGCGCGCGCCGTCTCCAGCAGCAATGCGACGCCCGACGCCGAGTTGTTCGCTCCCGGCATCGGCGCCTGCGGATTCTGCTTGTCGGCGTAAGCGCGCACGATACTGTCGTAATGCGTCCCCACGATGATGCGATTGGTGCGCATCATGTTGAAGCGTCCGACGATGTTGGTGAGATTCAGCGCCCGACCCGTGTCATCGTGCTCGCTCCAGCTCTGGAGTTCGATTTTGGCGGCGCCTGCCTTTGCCAGCTCTCGCTTGATGAACTCGACCGTCTTTGCATGGCCGTCGGTGCCGATTCCGCGGCGGCCGAAGCTGAGCTGCGTCGCGATATCTTTCATCGCGCGCGCGCCGCTCCATCGCGCATCTAGTGCTTGCGGAGATGGAGTCGTCTGCGCTTGAGCGAGCGGTGCGAACGCGCTCATCGCAAGCGCGATGCATCCCGCGACAATCCAACGGAACCTCATGCTTCATTCCGCGGCAGCATCAGCAGACTCAGCGCGCAGATCGCGAGCAGTGCGGCATAGACCAGCGTGATCGGGCGGACCCCGATAGTTGGAATCAGCCAAAAGGTCGTGAGCAGCACGCCCAGCACGTTGCCGATAGTCGAAACGCCATAGACGATTCCCGCGACACGCCCGCTCTCTTGCGTCGATCGAATCATCAGGCGCACCGCCGCCGGCGACAGGATCCCGAGCAGCGAGAACGGCGCCAGCAACAGCACCGAAGCGGCGAACAAGATCGCGACCGCTCCATAGCCCATCGTGTCCATTACCCAGCGCAGGATGTGATCGACCGTGGGCGGCACCATCGCGAGATACAGCGCGGCGATCGCGACCGGGATTCCCACCATTCGCGGTGATGCATCGCGATCGACCAGCGCGCCGCCCACGAGGTAGCCAATCGCCAGCCCGCACAGCACCACCGAGATCAGTCCGGCCCAGGTGTTGATGCCCCCGCCGAAGTAGGGCACCAGGTAGCGGCTCCCCAGCATCTCGAAGCCCATCAGCACGGCGCCCACCACAAAGACATTGGCGCAGATGACGTAGAACGATAGTGGGCGCGCCGTCACTTATTGCTGGTCCATTTCTGGTTGTGCTTCTTGATTGCCTTCAATGCCTCGACCGGCGCGAAGTCGTCGGTGAGGATTGCCGCCTTGGGATCCACGTTGGCCGCCGCACTCGCATAGCTCTGCCGCGAGGTGACGAGCTGCGTCAGGTCATAGCGGAGATGCAGCGCCGATTGGCGCTCGGCCGCGATGGCGGCGAGTTCCTGTTCGGTGCGCGGCTTCCCGTCATAGGCGATGACCACGATGTTGCCCTCGGCGGGGTAGAAATCCAGGTTGGCGAACACCGAATGAATCGTATTCACCGCGGAATCGAAGAGCATCGTGGTCGGCTCGATATTCTGCGCCACGACTCCGCCTGCCGCGAGATGCTGCTTGACGATCTCGTAGAACTGCTTGGTCAGAAGCTGGAACGGCACGAACGGCCCGCGGTACGCATCGATGAGGATCAGATCATAGAGCCGAGGCGATGAGCTGAGGAAGATGCGTCCATCCTGCTGGACGACGTTGAAGTTCTGTTCAGCCTTGATGCCGAAATATTTCTGCGCGAGTTCCATCACCGCGGGGTCGAGCTCGGCCGACGTCACCGACGCATCGGGCAGGAACTTGTGCAGGTACCATGAAGTGCGCCCTCCGCCGAAGCCGATCTCGAGAATCGAATCGACCTTCCTGGGGTATGCGAGGCCAACGGTCATGAAGCGCGTGTACGGTACCGGTAGCTCGCGATCATCGAGCGGATTGTAAAGGCTCTCCGTGTACAGGTTCTTGTTGTACCCAAACGTCATCGCGAGGTAGGGGCCTTCGCGGTAGACGTAGATGTTGTTGTAGAGCGACTCGCGCGAATCGACCAGCTTGTTGCCGTCATCGGCGCGAGCGGGAGCAATTGCGATCAGGGTGAGAGCAAGCAGGGTGGTGAGCGGTATCCATCGACTCATGTGGCTGAAGATTTCCCCGCAAGAATAGCTGATTTATTACGGCTGATCGCCCGCCAGCAGAGCAGGAACAGGCCGGTGTTGCGGGATAGTTTGTCGGCGTATCGGTAAGGCTGTCAATGATGTTGATGGCCTCTTATTGCGCCCGGACGGGTGGAGAGGGTGATTTGGGTGGCGCGGGCGTCCCGCCCCGAGGATTGCGTGCGATCTTTTCGCGCAACCTCTACTCCAACCGCCAAATGAGAGTCACAGCCGTCACGCTTCCGTCATCCTGAGCGAAGCGAAGGATCTCGCCCGGTCCTCCGGGCGTCCGGCGGGGTGCGGGGCTGGTGTCTATCACTTCAAATCTGCGCATTTCTGCCGTTTTCGGTTGACAACCTGTGTACAACTGGACATCGCACGCGCAGCCGATTTGCGAGCAAAATGCGTTTGGCGCACCATCGCTCATCGGAGCCTTGGACGATGAAACAGAAAGGCAAGATCTCGATACGTGCGACCGGCAGAATCCTGCCGCTCCCCAGATTTCGCCGCGGCCAAAATCTTACGGAATCTTGCGGTGGTCGACTGTCCCTCCCGAAAATGTTGTCAAATGTTGTACTCGCGCCAGGAACCACAATTCCCGAAATGTTAGCAATTGTTAGCTTTTCCACAGGATTGCTGAGAAAAAGCGCGGCGTTTCCAGGCACTCAGTGCGTCTCGGTCCTGGCCAGATCTTGCCGGATCCTCGCTCTGACCTTGTCGAAACCTTCACTCGAGCGATGCATCCTGAAGCGGGGCTGGTCGCCAACAAAGATGTTCTGGGAGTTGGCCCGCAACCAGGCGTCCTGTCCTGATCTCTCTCCGTGGGAAGAGGTTGCCCCCTTTTTTTGGCTCCGGTTGGGGGACCGCTGTCAGCGCGAAGCGAAGCTCGCGCGATTAAGGATTTCTGCTGACTGGCACGTGATTTGGGCCAACGGTATGGCATTGCCGGCCATGGAGAGAGTCGGAGCCACACCCGCCGCCTGGCGTCCGGAGGACTGGCTGAGATCCTTTGCTTCGCTCAGGATGACGGAGGGGCGGCTTTTGACGTGGAGTGGTCAGCGTCTATGATCTGGTTGGTGATGGCGCTGAACAGCAGAGCGCAGAATTTCCTGGCGAAGAAAGCTCGGCGAGTACTCCGCGAGTTTACCCGCATTTGTTTACTGATCGCTCTCGCTCTACCACCCGTTTCGATGGCCCTTCCTCGAGCAGTTCAAGCGGCACAGCCCGGCCCGGTGATCGCGCGCATAGCAATTGAAGGCAATCATCAGGTTCAGAGTGATGCGATCCGAGTTCACGTCTCTCAGCAGGATGGGCAACCTATGGACGCGGAGCGGGTGGATACCGACATAAAGAACATCTATCGAATGGGTTTTTTCGACAGCGTTCAGGCCGTTCTGAAAAAGACCAGCGGAGGGACAATACTGGTCTATGAGGTAAAGGAGGGGTCACGGGCCAAGAAGTTGGGCGAGCCCTTGCGTGTATCAGACGTGCGCGTGGAGGGTGCGGTTGCCGTTGCTTCTCCGGAGGACAGGATTGGTCCCCTGATCAAGGTCCGAAGAGATGCTTTGTTTGATCCGGCTCCAATTGAGGAGACGGTTAATGGACTTACGAAGTTCTACCAGGACGAAGGATATCTCGATGCTAAGGTGACGTATCGTCTGGTCCCCGGAACTGGCAGCGCTATCGCGGTGATCTTCCACGTGGACGAGGGGCCCAAGTTTGCGATCAGTTCAATTGAGTTCACGGGCAATACTCGTTTTAGAACTCAAGAGCTGCTTGCAAGGATGGCCCTCGGGCGGACCTTCAATCGACATGACTTGTATGTGGGAGTCGACAAGATCACCACGTATTACTACGACCAGGGTTATCTGGACGTCCAGGTCGATGAGCCGAGAATCATTCGCGATGGAAGCAACGCAAAGGTTTCCATTTCGATTTACGAGGGCAAGCCGTTTCACTTCGGATCGATTGGGTTCGCCGGCGACCTGAAGTTCCCGCAGAACAGGGTCCAGTCGATTCTAACGATCAAGACAGGAGACCAATTCGTAGGTCCTCTCTTACAGGAGAACGTACTCGCGCTCGCCGACTTTTATGCTGACCGTGGGTACGGGTCTGTGAACGTGGATCCACGGACCCGAATGGAGGCGGAGAACCGCCTGATAGATGTCACCTTTTACCTTAAGCCCGGAACCGAGCTGTTCATCGGCAAGGTGGTGATTGTTGGTAACAAGACAACCCGTGAGGACGTAGTTCGCAATGAGCTGAAGATTCGCGAAGGCGACATCTATTCCGGGAAGGCAATTCGCGAAGCGAAACAGCGGCTGGAGAATTTGCGCCTGTTCAGCAAGGTGCAGGTTATCTCTGAGCCATCGACTGAAGCCGACCGGATAAAGTTAAGGGTCAACGTTGTCGAGAAGAACAACTCGAAAGTTTCGCTGCTACAGGAAGGGTGCCGCGAAACCATCGCGCGTCGATACACGGGCGGAGCGCCCACGCCACTGAATTGGGCCTAGTGGATCTTACGCGCCGTCGCCTGGATTCTGTCCATCCAGAATTTCAGGCGCGGCGTGTATTCATGCGGCACGCAGTTGCTGCAGATGTCGTCGGCCAGGCGGACGGTGTTCGTCAGTGCGATCTGGAACGATTGCGATCTCAGGAATTCCGGCGGCAGGCACGTGATCAGCTCCGCCAGCACTTCGAGTGCCGATGCGAAGTTTGCCAGGATCGATGCGAGCACCCCTTCCTCCACCATCAGCCGCGGCTGGTAAAGAAGGTCGTGCGTTGTGCGCGCTTCGCCCTGGAACATCAGCACCGTGCTGTCCAGGCGAGCGCTGAGGCGATTCGGCGGCGCCGCCGTCCCTTCGCAGATCGAGGTCATCGCCAGCAGCTCGGATATCACCACGTGCAGATTGCTCTGCACCCGATCCAGGCGCTCATCGAAGGTGATGCGATGAATCTCGCCGACCAACTCGTCCTGCCGATGCGACACGAACTTGGAGATGACCGCGCCGAAGATGAGCAACGCGGTGATCGCTTCGGCCATGGCGATTGGCCGCGCAAACCCCACCGGCACCACGTCGCCGTACCCCACCGACGTTGCGGTCACGAAACTGAAGTAGATTGCATCGGCGAATCCTCTGAAGTCCGTGCCAACCGACCTGCCGCCTTCCAGCAATCCGTGCTCACCGATGACCGCGCCGAGCCAATACGCAATTCCGCTCAGCAGGATCATCAGGAGCCAGACCAGGAACAACTGCGCCGTAGACATGCTGTCGACGAGCCCGAGGATCGAATCGTTCCATCGATGACGCTGCACGACGCGCGCCTGGCCTCTGCCGATCTGCCCATCCGCTGCCATAGTCAACGCGGGACCGCTGACGGATGGCATCGCGGCGGATTGAGGAGCATCGAGCGCTTCGAGCTCACCGCCGGACTCAGTCCAGTCCGCCAGGCCTCCGCGGTAATCGCGGACGTTGGTGTAGCCGAGTTCGCGCAGCAGGCTGACAGCCTGCTCGGCCAGGTGTCAGGTGAATTTCGCGCAATACGCGACGATCGCTTCGTTCAGGTCGGGCAGCAGCCGCGGGGCGAGAGCAGCGATCTCCGGGACCGGCATGCTCAGCGCGCCGGGGACGTGGCCGTTCGCGTACGACTCCGACGGGAGCACATCGATCACTTTGAACGAATGCGCTTTCACGCCGCGCCTGAAATCGTCGCGGGAGATTTCCGGAACGTTGACGACGGTCGTAGCGGGGGCTGCTTCGGGTGGCATCTTCATACCAGCGCGCGATGCGCTGCTCTGCTAATCGGATATTCATCTGATTTTCGAAGCTCAGGCAAGCGGAAGAATCCAACGATCAAACGAACGGAATTCCCTGGCCGCGCGAGCTTTGCTCGCGCTGAACAAGCTCCCGCTCCTTCCGCGCAAAATGATGCGCGGCGTCCTCCCCCTTTCAGGGGTAGGGTCCCAAGCGAATTCGGGGAACGAGAACTACGGAGGCGTCAGGCCCGGAGATCTCTCGAACGCGTCGAGGGCATCGTGCAGCCGCGCGAACACGTGCGAAGTATCGTTGGCCCTGATGACGCGATGGCGCACCAGGTCGGATCGCAGCGACGGTGCGACGCGCGCGAAGCCGAGAAATATCCCGGTATGCGTCAGGTGATCGCTGAGTTCGCGAAGGGTTCGCGCCGCAGTGAAGTCGATATTGGCGATCGCCTCGGCATCCACGATAAGCCATCGCACCCCGCCACCTTCCGTGAGCCGGGTGATCTCCTCCGAAAACAGGCCCGCATTCGCGTAGAAGAGCGATGCGCCGAAGCGATAGATCACCAACCCCGGACGCGTTTTGGTGCCGGCAACCGGAGGCCTGGTTTCCCACGATCCCGTCTCGCCTGCTACCAGGACTCCCGTCTGCGGGCGGTAGCTGTGACTCAGTACCCGCACCAGGGACAAAACCATCGCAAGCACGATCGCTTGCTCGACGCCCACCACCACCACGATCGCCGCGGTGAACACCGCCAGCGCGTGTTCGCCCGGGCTCTCGATCAGGATGTCGCGCAGGCTGCGCAGGTCGATCAG
>DATJXJ010000018.1:0-3578 GCA_035500255.1 Verrucomicrobiia bacterium
AACGGCATCGGAGACGGCGGAAATGTTGAGCATCCCACATCTGATCATCATTTTTGTGGTGGCGCTCGTCGTTTTCGGCCCTGAAAAGCTGCCCGAACTGGCCCGGAATCTCGGCAAAGTGATGGCCGAATTCAGACGTGCTACCGGGGAGCTGCGCTCCACGTTTGAAGGCCACATGAAGGATCTGGAGCGAGAGGCTGACTCCCGCCGCATCGGCGGCGCTACATCGGCTCCCGAAGCGCAGGCGCCTGCCGAGGCTGTACCGATCTCAAAGCCCGGAGTAGTGTCCTCCTTGGGCAACGTGCCGACGCTTCCTCCGCAGTCGGCAGCACCACTCGAAGGCCAGGAGGCGGCCGTTGGCGATTCGACGGCCGCTGAATCCGCCAGTTCCGGGCCCGCAGAGTCGAAGGCTGAGTCAATACCTGAGACAGTTTCCCCTGAGACAATTTCCGATGGCGGCCCCCGCCATGCCTGACTCCAATCCGCCGCCGCGCGCCGAGGAAGAGTCCGGCGCTCGCATGTCGTTTTTCGAGCACCTCGTCGATCTTCGCAAACGCCTCGTCAATTCGCTCCTCGGAATCGGCATCGGAATGGTGGCGGGACTGGCGATTTCGCCCTATTTCATCGACTACATCGTCAAGCCGATGCAGGCGGCCCTGCGCGCGCACCAGATGGACGACAAGCTCTACTACACCAGTCCGGCGGGTTACGTCGGATTGATCATCACACTGGGGCTCTATCTCGGGATCGTGGTTGCGATGCCCTGGGTGCTTTTCCAGATCTGGCAATTTGTGGCGCCCGGGCTTTACAAGCACGAACGCAGCGCGGTGGCCGGATTCATCATTCCTTCGATGTTTCTTTTTCTGGGCGGCATTGCGTTCGGTTACTTCATCGTATTACCGACCATGTTGAATTTCCTGATCGGCATGGGCACCACGGGTCCGGTGAAGCCGTTGATCAGCATCAACGAATACTTTGACCTGATTTTGATCGTGTTGATCGGACTCGGCATCATATTCGAGCTGCCGGTGGTGATTTTCATTCTGTCGATGTTCGGCATCGTGACGCCGAAGTTTCTGGTGAAGAATTTTCGTTATGCCATGCTGATCATCACGATTCTCGCCGCCATCGCGACGCCTACGCCGGACGCCACGACGATGCTGATTTTCATGGCGGCCCTGGTCATCCTGTACGTCGTCGGGATCATCGTTTCCTATTTTGTAGTTCGAAAAAAGCGCAGCCGTGCGCTGGCCGGCGGAGAGGCTCAATAGCGTGAATTTTCTGAGGAGGTCAGCCTGGCTTGCCGCAACCGTCGCCGCAACTCTGCTTGCCGTCGCCTGCAGCCGCGATGGCGGGGGCTCGAATGCCGCGCAGAAAAGCGTTGCGGAATCCTCCCAGGACGCCAAACCCACACTCAACATCAAGACGGTAAATGAGGAACCGGCCCCGCCTGCCTCGGAAACCGGCGGCTTCGACGGAAACAGAGCCTTCGATCACGTCGCGCAACTGGTCGCGATCGGGCCGCGTCCGCCCGCGTCCGACGGGATTCATCGCGCGCAGAACTACATCAAGGCGCAACTGCAAAGCTACGGCTGCCAGGTGGACGAGGACGACTTCCACGCGCAAACGCCGATCGGCGAAGTGGCGATGAAAAATATCGTGGCAAAAGTTCCCGGCGAATTACCGGACAAAGCGCAGGGAATCATCCTGTTGATGACTCACTACGACACGCTCAGTTCCGTGAAGGACTTCGTGGGCGCGAACGACAGCGGCTCTTCGACGGGCCTGATGCTGGAAATGGCGCGCTTGCTGTGCGCGAAGAAACAAGCTAACGCTGTGTGGATCGCCTTTCTCGATGGCGAAGAAGCATTCGTCAATTGGAATCAGGATGAAGACCACACGTACGGAAGCCGGGAACTGGCCGCGCGACTCGCGGTGTCGGGCGATCTGAAACGCGTGAAGGCCGTGATACTGGCCGACATGGTGGGCCAGAAGGATCTCGAAATTCACCGCGAATCGGATTCCACCAAGTGGCTGACGGACCTCATTTGGAAGAAAGCGGCGAGCCTGGGGTACGGCAAAATGTTTATTTCCGATGAAGGACAGATCAGCGACGATCATCAGCCCTTTCTTTCGCGCGGCGTGCCGGCCGTGGACGTAATCGACCTCGACGGCTACACGCGGCTGGGATACTGGCACACCACGCAAGACACCCTCGACAAGGTCAGCCCGAAGAGCCTGGCGATCGTCGGCTACGTGATTCTCGAGTCGGTCGGCGAACTGCAGAAGAAGTTCCGGTGAACTGCGATGCGCCGGAGATTTTTTGTCGAGCGCTTCGAGCGCGACTCCGCGTCGCTTCGAGACGAAGCCGCGGAACATCTCGGCCGGGTGCTGCGAGCCGAGCCGGGCCAGCTTTACGAATTGAGCGATGGCGAGCGTGTGTGGCTCGCGCGCGTCGAAGGCGTCGCACTCTCGAAACGCGGTCCCAATCGGATCGATTTTGCGCTCGTCGAGCCGCTTGCGGTTGTGGCGCCGGCGCTTCGCGTCGAGTTGTTGGTTTCGGTCGTGAAATTCGATCGCTTCGAATGGGCGCTCGAAAAAGCCACCGAGCTTGGCGCGGACGAAATCATCCCACTCGCCGCTGCGCGCACGGATAAGCCACTTCTCGCGGCTGCCGGCAAACGCCACGAGCGGTGGGAACGCATCCTTCTCGAATCCGCTCAGCAAGCGCGCCGGCTTCGCCCGCCGAGATTGCATGCCGCGCAGCCCCCGGAGAAGGCATTCGCGCAGTCATCTGCGCTGCTCAAGACTCTTCTTTCCGAACGCCGCGATGCCCCGCGATTGCGGGATATTCTTACGGGGCGTGAAGGCTCCGCGGCGTCGTCCGCCGCGCTTGCAATTGGCCCGGAAGGCGGCTGGACAGAGGAGGAAATTGCTGCCGCACGCGCATGTGGTTTCCTTGAGGCTTCACTGGGCGAGAATATCCTTCGAACCGAGACTGCCGTCATCGCTTCGCTCGCCATTCTCACGTTCGCCTTGGAACAAAGCTGAATTCCCTGAGGGAACCCCGGCGTCTTGGCGCGCATCCAACCTCATGGTATAAGTAGAGGAGCTTCGATTATCGAATGCTCGACATCTCAAATTCCGGAACGACGAACGCGAGCGAAAATGTGTCTGGCCCGCAGTTGCGCCACGATTTGCGCAGCTGGACGCGCGATCTCGCCGTGGCGCTCGGTCTCGCGCTGGTCATCATCATTTTTCTGTATCAGCCGGTAAAAGTAGAAGGCACCAGCATGGCGCCGCTCCTGAGCGATCAGGAGCGCATCTTCATCAACAAGTTCGTGTACCGCTTCGAGCCGATCGAGCGCGGCGACGTAATCGTCTTCTGGTATCCGCTTGACCATTCGAAATCCTTCATCAAACGGGTGATTGGCCTCCCGGGCGAGACCATCGAGTTGCGCGGCGGCCATTTGTATGTGAACAGCAGGGAGCGCCCGGAAGTTTACATTCCGGCGAGCTACCTGGACGGGTCGAGTTACGGCCCGCTTACGATTCCCAATGATGAGTACTTCGTGATG
>DATJXJ010000019.1:0-47158 GCA_035500255.1 Verrucomicrobiia bacterium
CGCGAGGCGGAAATGGAAGCCGCGGGGATACACGGCGTCGAGCTGGTTGTGCTGGTGCTGCTGGTTCTCGTGGTGGCGTTTGCGGCGCTGGCGAAGCGGCTGCAAATCCCCTACCCGATCATTCTGGTGATCGGCGGGCTCGTTCTGAGCCTTTTTCCGCGCGGGCCGCACGTCGAGCTTGATCCTGAGCTCGTGTTCCTCGTGATCCTGCCGCCACTGCTCTTCTCTGCCGCCGCCGTCACGCCCTGGCGGGACTTTCGTTACAACCTGGTCAGCATTACGGGCCTTGCGTTTGGGCTTGTTGGTTTCACGGTGGTTGGTATCGCGGCGGCATCGCGGTGGATTTTGCCCGGGTTTAACTGGCGGATGGGGCTGGTGCTCGGCGCGGTGGTTTCGACGACCGACGCGATTGCCGCGACGTCGATCGCGCACAGGCTGGGCCTCCCAAAACGCATCGTGGACATTCTGGAAGGAGAAAGCCTGGTCAACGACGCGACGGGCCTGCTCGCTCTGCAGATTACGATCGCGCTGCTTGTGACGGGGCGTACGCCGTCGTTATTCGAGAGCGCCTCGGAGCTTCTCTATCTGGTGTTTGGCAGCATCGCGATCGGCCTGATCGTAGGCAAGGTGATTCACGTCCTCGAGCTCAAGATCGTGGACGCGCCGATCGAAATCACGATCAGCCTGATCGCGCCGTACTTCGCGTATCTCGCCGCGGAGGAGGCGCGGGCCTCCGGCGTGATGGCCACCGTGGCCTGCGGACTTTATCTGGGCCACAAGAGTTCGCTCTATCTATCCAGGAGCGCGCGCCTGACGGGGCAAGCCGTGTGGGAGACGCTCGAGTTTGTGCTCAACGGTTTCGTCTTTCTCCTGATCGGGATTCAACTGCCCTACATTCTTGCGGGGATTCGCACGCACCACCTCGGCGGGCTGCTGCTGCTGGGCCTGATGTTCAGCGGCGTCGTGATTCTGCTGCGGCTGATCTGGGTGTATCCGGGCGCGGTGTTTTCATTCTTCATTCGACGACGGTTGCTGCACCATCACGAAAGCCGGCCGGACGCGAAGTCGATCTTCATCATCGGGTGGACGGGAATGCGCGGAGTCGTCGCGCTGGCCGCGGCCATTTCCCTGCCCGAGCTGCTGGATAGCGGAGAGCGATTCCCCGAGCGAAACGTGATGATCTTCCTCACGTTTTGCGTAATCTTCGTCACGCTCGTATTGCAGGGACTGACGCTGCCTTCGCTGATCCGGCGCCTGGGCCTGGCTGGCGCGGCGGGACTCAACGCGGAGGAAGAACAGGCGCGGCAGGAAATGGTCAAGGCGGCGATCGCGTATCTCGAAAACAGCCGCGAGGACGCCGAAGCGGAGTTCGCGCCCGTGTACGACGAGCTGGTCCACACCTTTCGCCGGCGCCTGAATGCGCTCGAAAGCAATCATGAAGCGGAGCCCGGCGCGCGGCCGCAGGACTATCAGCGGTGGCGCGATGTGTCGAAGCAGGTGGGGGCGGTCCAGCGCGCGACGGTGCTGCTGCTGCGCAGCCAGAACAAGATCAACGACGAAGTGATGCGAAAGCTCGAGCGCGAGCTCGATTTGAACGAGGCGCGATTTGCGGCCTCGGACCACGTTTGATTCCACGGCGGAGCCGGCATGGCCGCGAAAACGAAATCGTTTCGGTTCATGGCGAGGGTGTACAAGATCTGGATGATGCGGCACGTCGACGTGCCGGAAGAGGTGGCGCGCGCATTGCAGAAGCAAATGAAGAGCGCCAAGGCCGGCGCGAAACAAGCTGAGGTGAAATACATCCCGGTGCTTGCGCAGGTGAATCAAGCAAGCGCGCGGACGACGCTGGTGCCCGCGGGCGGCGGGGGCTTCCGGATGCAGATCAACACGGCGCTGCGAAAAGCCGCTCGGGCGGATGCAGGCGAGGTGGTGAGCGTGGAGCTGCGGCTCGATCGCGCATCGCGCGAAGTGCCGGTGCCGGCCGATCTTCGCGCCGGGTTGAAGCGCCATCCGAAGGCCTGGAAGGCATTCCAGGCGCTCGCGCCCGGGCACTTGCGGCATTTCATTCTTTGGTACGATTCGGCGAAATCGCCGGAGGCGCGGCAAAGGCGGCTGGAACGGGCCGTCGATCATCTGCTGGAGCGGGCCATGCTGCGCACGCCGTCGCGGCCGCGAAAGCGGCGCGCCGATTGACTCGCGGGCCGCTGCCAGAGAGAATCGCCGCACTTCACACCCGGAGGGAATCATGCGAACCACGCTCCGGCTCGGAATTCTGTGCGCCGCGATCGCGCTTGGCTCGGCCGCAAACGTGGCGGTCCGACAGGGCGAGAGCGGCGACGCTATTGAAGTCGCGTGCCGTGTGCTCGAAGCTCACTCGAGCGCGAACCCTGCCGTCACCGCGGTTGTGTTCCATCAGCAGAAGAAAGAAGACCAGGAACGGCTGGCCGAGCTGCTGCGAGGGCATTCGGGCGAAGGCGCGGAGGTTCAGATCGGCAGCGGCGAACCGATTGGGGGGACGGTATTCCGGCTGAAGAGCTGCTTCGGGCGCGGTCTGCTGCTCCTGCCGCCGGGCGCGCAACTGAAGGATGGCTCGACGTTCCTGCTGCGATTCGCGGCGACGACTGCAAAGGACCAGATGAAATCGAGCGGAGGAGTCTGATGCGAAAGAAGGCGTGGACATCGGCGCTAATGATGCTTGGGATTGCCGCGCTGGCGCGCGCGCAGGGCGGCACGGCGACCGACGAAAAAGCGATTCGCGACATCGAGACGCGATGGGAGACGGCGTGGAATCATCACGACGTGGCCGGCATGGCAGCGACGTACGCGCCGGATTCGGATGCGATCAATCTGGCGGGCGAGTGGTTCAAGGGACGCGACGCGTTTCAGAAGAGCCTCGAAGAGCTGCACTCCGGGAAGACGAAGGGCAGCGTGTGGCAGACCGAGCGGACGGCGATCAGGTTTCTGACGCCGGAGATCGCGATCGTGCACGTGTACGTGAATTCGCACGGCGACAGGAATCCCGACGGCAGCGCGATGGCGCCGCGACACGTGCTCCTGACGCGCGTGGAAATGAAGCGCGGTGGCAAATGGCTGATCGTGGCGTCGCAGGCGACGAATATCGTGCCGAGGGCGAGCGCTTCTGCGGCCGCCGAATCGAAAGCGCGGCCGGGCGAGTAGTTCCGTTGGCTCGCGGTTGCGGCGGCGCTACAAGCTCAAGTACGATTTCGGGATGCGCGCAGCGATCCGAATTCCTTTCCTGCTGATCCTTCCGGCAGGCGTCGTGTGCTCACAATCCGCGCCGAAGCCCAAGGTAGAGGCGGACCGCCTGGGGCTGACGTGCGCGCAAATTCTGAAAATGAGCTCGGCGGAATGGATCGCGGATTTCAACGAGAAGGCGCACGTGGCTTCGGCGGACGGCGGCGCTGGGGCGGTGCGGGCGGCCGCGGCATACGGAGCGTGCTACGACGCGCGGACTGATGGCCTCGCAGCGTCGCTTGCGAGATCCGGCAAAGGGCCCTCCAAGAGCGCGCGAAGGGATTTCGCGGAATTCGAGGCGGCGCTGAAGGAGTTCGCGGACAAGGCGCTGGCGGACGCGCAGCCCGCCGCCAACGCGCAGAAGCGGGTGCTGGCTGGGCTCTACGAGAAACAGTTTCGCTACGAGTTCTATCAGGGGTACGAGCCGAAGAAAGCGAGCGCGGCTGACGCTGCGAAGAAGCTTCCGCCGCGCGCCGCGCCAGCCGCCACGGCGAAGAAATCGCCGGTTGCATCCGACGATGCGGACGATGCGGCGCCGAGCAACGTGGATGAGATGACGAAGGCGAAGAATCGCTTCGGCGAGCTGCTGGGCGCGTTGCCGGACGAAAAGCTGCACGAGTTGCACGCGGCGTTCGGCAGCGTGGTGGGTCTGCACGAACTCGACAACGCGACGAGGCTCGGCGTCTACCGGTACGCGATTTTCCTGCTGGAGCCGAGCGGCGGAGAGAGCTCCTATGCTGCGCCGTTTTGAGCCGCAGGGAAGGAATCGGCCGCGAGACGCTGGATTCATCGGAGCGAGTCGGTTATAACCGCTAGGATGTCCGCGCCCGCGATCGTGGTCGAAAACCTCGAGAAATACTTCCCTCCCGCACTTTCCGGATGGCGAGCCCTGCTGCAGCCGGTGGCGAAAGCGACCCAGTGCGCGCTGGCGGGCGTGTCGTTTCAGGTCGAGCGCGGCGAGGCGATCGCGATCGTGGGCCACAATGGCGCCGGGAAATCGACGCTGCTGCGGATTCTGGCGACGCTGATCGTGCCGACGCGCGGGCGGGCGATGCTGGGCGGCTTCGATACGGAGCGTGAAGGCGCGGGCGCGCGGAGCCAGCTCGGCTATCACACGGGCGGCGACGAGGGCTTCTACGCGCGCCTGACCGGGCGGCAGAATCTGGCGTTCTTTGCGGCAATGAACAATTTGACCGGCGCGGCGGCGCGGGAAAGAATCGCGACGGTTGCGGAGTGGATGGGAATCGCGGACGAGCTCGACCGGCAGGTACGCACACTCTCGACGGGGATGACGCACCGGCTGGGCCTGGCGCGCGCGATGCTGCATGGGCCGGCCGTGCTGCTGCTGGACGAGCCTACGCGCAGCCTTGATCCGCTGGCGGCTGCGGATTTCCGGCGACTGCTGAAGGACGAGCTGATGCGAAAGCGAGGCGCGACGCTGCTTTTCGCGTCTCACACGCTCAGCGAAGTGGAAGAGTTGGCGGATCGGATGATCCTGCTCGATCACGGAAAACTGGCGGCGTTCGATTCCCCGCTCCGGATGCGCACGGCGACGGGCGCGGCGACGCTCGAAGGGGCAATCGCGCGGCTCACGCGGCCTCAGACGCCCGCGGGGGCGCTGCCGTGAGGACGCTGCGAAAAATCGCCGCATTCTTCGGCCGTGATTTCGCGATCGCGCGCGGGTATCGCGGGGCCCTGGTGCTGGAGACGATCGAGGCGCTCTTCGGCGTGGCCACGTTTTTCTATCTGTCGCGCTTCGTGGAAAGTCCGGAACTCGAGCGCGCGCTGCCTGCCGGAAGCAGCTACTTCGCCTTCGCCCTGGTCGGCTTCGCGTTCTTCGACTATTTGAGCGTCGCCATCAGCGCATTCGATTCGAGCATCGAGGAGGCGCGGCAGAATCGCACGCTCGAGGCGCTGCTGGTGACGCAAACGCCGCTGCCGGTGATTCTTTCCGGGTCGGCGACGTACCCGTTTGTTTCGCTGGCGCTGCGCACGTGCGTGTATCTTGCGTGGGGCGCGCTGTTCTTCGGGTTCCTGCCGCGGACGGCGAACTGGCTCGGCGCGGCGGTGATTCTGGCGGCGTCGATTCTGGCGTTTGCCGGGCTCGGCGTGCTTTCCGCGAGCTACCAGATTCTGTTCAAGCGCGGCAACCCGGCGAAGTGGGTGGTGTTGGGCCTTTCAGGACTGGTGGGCGGAATGATGTATCCCGTTACGGTGCTGCCGGAGCCGCTGCAAATCGTGGCGCGGCTGATACCCGTGACGTATTCGCTGGAGGGAATGCGGGCGGCGCTGCTGGCCGGAGCGGGATGGAGCGCATTGTGGCATCCGCTCGCTGCACTGCTCATCTTTGCGGCCGTGCTGATTCCGGCATCGTTCGCCGTGTTCGCATGGGCACTGAGGCGCACCAAAATCACGGGCACGCTCACGCACATCTAGCCGAAGAGGCTAGCGGCCGAGGAACCTCTCGAGCTTTTCGGCCTGGGCTTCCGCCATCGACAAATACTCTTTGGCCTTGTCCGGGTCTTTCTGCGCAATCGCGCCGTCCGCGCGATTCAGATTCGTCTTCATCAGATCTTCAGCCGCAGCCATGTCCCCGCGCAAACCGTAGCCCTGCGAGGCTTGCGCGCGGCGGAGCGTGTCGAGGCTCTGCGAGATGGAAGCGGCCCTGGCGTTCAGGCCGTCCGCTTCCTTCTCTGCCTCTTTGAGCTCGGCCGCGCGGCGAGCCGCTTCTTCCCTGGCTTTGCGCTCCGCTTCCGCCTGTGCCTGCGCCGCGGCGGAATCCTGCTGAGCGGGAGCGGCGGGAGGAGCGGCGACCGGCTTGGCGTCGTCGGGCGCAGCGGAAATGTCGACGGGCGCGTCGGAAGCCGCCGCCGGCTGCTCGGCAGGCTGTGCGGGTGTGTCCGTCTGCGCTGCAGCGCCGGGTCCGGCGTGGGTCTTGAGATAGTGCGGCACGTAGAGGCTTGCGGCCACCAGAATCGCCACGACGATCAATCCCCCGAGCGCCATATACAGGCCACGATGGCTGCCGCCGGAAGAGGACGCGGATGCCACCACGGCGGCCGGAACAGGCTGCGTCGGCTGCATGGGCACGGTGCGGCCGGGATGCGCCGCCGCTGCCGGCATCGGCGTCACCGGCGCGGCTACGGTTGCGGGCCGGGTCGCCGGCGATGGGCCGGACGTGACTGTCCGGAGGGCGTTAGCGAATGCGTCGGCCGATTGGAAGCGATCCGACGGCTTCTTGGCCATCGACATGAGAATGATTTCGTTCAAGCCCTGCGGCAGACCGGGGCGCACCGTGATCGGCGGGGGCGGCTGCTCCTGCAGATGCGCAGACATCACGGAGTAGTTGCTGTTGCCGCGGAAAGGCAACTGGCCGGTGACCATCTCGTAGAGCGAGACACCGAACGAATACAGATCGGAGCGGGCGTCGACGATTTCGCCCTTCACCTGTTCGGGCGACATGTAGTTGAGAGAGCCGAGCGTCGTTCCCGTGATCGTCATCCCGGAATCGTTGCTGGGCCGCGCGATGCCGAAATCCATCAGCTTCACGACTCCTTCCGGAGTCAGCATCATGTTGGAGGGCTTCACATCGCGGTGGATCACGCTGAGCCGGTGCGCGTAAGCGAGGGCGGCGAGTATCTGTTCGGAATATTTCACGGCGTCGGCCGGAGCGATCGGGCCCTGCTGCAGACGCGAGGAGAGCGTCTCGCCGTCCACGTACTCCATCATCATGACGAGCTGATTATCGAGCGTCAGCGCGGTGCGCAGCGCGGCGATATTCGGGTGGTCCAGGCTCGCGAGAACCTTGATCTCGCGCAAAAAGCGGTCGGCCAGCTCCTTCTGGCCCGCGAGATTACCCAGGAGAATTTTCATCGCCTCGACGCGGTCGGAAATCGTGTTTCGGACCTTGTAGACCTTTCCCATGCCTCCGGCGCCGAGCACGCCGAGAACTTCGTAGTCTCCCAACCGCTGACCGGGGACGAAATCGTCGCTCATCGAGGCACTCCTTTGGAGGCGAAATCTGAGGTGACACCATATCGCAAACGGGGGCCAGTCGCAAACCGCCGAAGGATCACGCAGAGGAGTGGGCGAATCAGCAGGCCGGATCGCTCTCGCCGGGACCAGAACGGAGCAGGCGCGTGACGAGCTTGTCCAGCCGCTCCGCATCGGCCTTGCTCATATCCCTGAACTCGATCCCCATTCCCTCGCCGGGAGTGATGTTGCGCACGACCGCCTGGCTGCGGATTTCGCCCTCAGGAACGGAGAGAAGAATCGTGACGGTGGTCCCGGGAGGCAAGGGATCGGGCGCGGCGATGAAGAGGCCGCCCACATTCAGGTCGCGGACGCGAGACACGCTCTGGCTGTTGTTGTGCTGCCAGGCGACCCAAAGGCCCTTCGGTGTGGGGATGCGTTCGTATCGGCGCCTGGATTTGGCGGCGTCTTTGGACATGGAGCTCGAAGCGAATCACTAGCTATAAGTCGACCGGCCGCGCGATTCATCCTGTCGAACCGGCTCTTGCGTGAACGACCACGCCACCCAGAAGGCGACATCCGCATGGGGCGTCGCGAAGAGCCGCCGCCCTCCACACATCATACCCGTCACAGGAAAGAGGCGCGACATCCGAATGGAGAAACCGAACACCCTTGTTGTACCTGTCAATGCCGAGCAGAGCCGGACGGCCCACGGAAGGCTTGTCCGGCAACGTTCGGTACAGTAGAGTTTCGGAGGCGCGAGAGAGGCGCCGCGGATGAAGGTTCCGGTTCTCGATCTGAAGGCGGAGTTCGAGCAGTTGCGCGGCGAGATTCTCCCCGCGCTGGAGCGGGTCTGCCAGAACGCTTCCTTCGTTCTCGGCGAGGAAGTGGAGTCGTTCGAACGCGAGTTCGCCGATTTCTGCGGGACGAAGCACTGTGTGGCGCTGGCTTCGGGGACGGCGGCGCTGCATGTGGGCCTGCTGGCGCTGGGTGTCCAGGCGGACGACGAAGTGATTACGACGCCGAACACGTTCCTGGCCACTGCCGAGGCGATCAGCTATTGCGGAGCGTTACCCGTTTTCGTCGATATCGATCCCGCCACCGGCAATCTGGATCCGAAGCTGATCGAGCGGGCGATCACACCGCGAAGCCGGGCCATCCTGCCCGTGCATCTCTACGGGCGCCCGGCCGATATGGACGCGATCCGCGAAGTGGCCGACCGGCACAACCTGCGAATCCTGGAGGATGCTGCGCAGGCGCACGGCGCGCGCTACCGCGGGCGGCGCGTTGGCGGTCTGGGAGCCGCCGCAGCGTTCAGCTTCTACCCGACAAAGAATCTGGGCGCATATGGCGAAGGCGGAGCGCTGACGACCGACGACGATCAGATCGCGAAGTTCGCTCGCGCGGCGCGCTCACACGGACAGACGGCGCGCTACGAGCACGAATTCGTAGGCTACAACTACCGCATGCAGGGATTTCAGGGCGCGGTCCTGCGAATCAAGCTGCGGCATCTGTTCGCCTGGACGGCGAAGCGCCAGGAAATCGCGCGCGAGTACCGCCGGATGCTGGCGGGAGCGCGCGTCGAGATGCCGGTGGACGATTCCCGCGACGAATGCGTGTACCACCAGTTCGTAATTTACGTGAGCAACCGCAACGCCGTCGCTTCGCAGCTGGCGGCGCGCGGGATCGAAACCGTTGTGCATTATCCGAGGCCGGTGCACCTCCAGCCGGCGTATCTGTCGCTCGGCTGTCCGCCGGGAACGTTCCCGCACACCGAGCGCGCATGCGAGCGCGTGCTGAGCCTGCCGATTCACCCGGGCTTGCGCACGGAGCAAATCGCGCACGTGGCGAACTCGGTGCGCGAAGTCGTGGGGATGAAACAACCGGCAGCAGAGCAGATCAAAGTCTGATTCAGGCGTTGGCGCCGTTCGCCAGCTCGTTGTGAGGCGCAGGCGCTTCTTCAACGTCACGCGTGGTTCCCGTGCTGAAGCCCACCGGCGCGGCCGAGGCTGCAGAACGGTCCCGCAACATCTCGGAAAGCCCCTCGAAAAGCTTGGCGCAGGAATCGCGGAGGCTCTGGTCGGCCGAGCGCATCAGAAGCTCGATCGCGTTCTGGCCGTGTTCGTTGAGCCGCCGCACCGAGGAGACGACCCAGGCGTCGCTCGCATTCTGTAAACGCTCTTGATGCTTGGCGACGGCGTCCTCGCCCAGGCGCTGCAGCTCTTCGCTCCAGCTCTTCTGATGAGCGTCCCGGTCGGCGCGATAGCCTTCAAAAGCCGAGGCGAACTCCGCGGCGAGCGCGCTGCGGCCTTCCACGACGCTGGCCTGCAACTGCGAAGCCATCTGAGCGCGGAAGCGATCGATGGAGCCCTCCCCGTTGGCCTCGAGATTCTGGAGCAGCCTTTCAGCGATCCCGCCCAGCTCGCGTTCGCGCTCGGACAGCGCGCTTCTGCTGGCGAGCGTGAAATTCTCGACCCCTTCGTCCGAAACCCGGCGGAGCACTTGACCGAACGACGCAGCGGCCGCTTCCGCCGCGGCTTCCAATTGCGTGCGGGTGCGGCCGGTGATTTCCTCGGCGACGCCATCGAGGTGCGCGTGGATCTGGGCGACACGCGCGGACGATTGTTCTTCGAGGCGAGCCTCGAACTGGCGGGCCGCCTCCACCGTTTTTTCTTCGAAGCCGCTCGCCGCCGTGCCGATGGCCTGTTCGACCAGCACCTGCAAGCGTGCGCGGGCCTCCTGCTGGAACCATTCCGAAGAGCGTCCGATCGATTCGGCGGCGGAATGGGATGCGCGAACGGAACTTGCGTCCAATTCCTCGTTCCATTTCGCGAGCGCTTCCTTCCGCGCGGCCTCGAAATCGTTGCGCAGGTGAGCCAGCGTGGTCCCCGCTTGAGCGGTGGCTTCGCGCAGATTGTTGTCCGCCACCTGGCGCAGCCGCTCGCGCTGGAGCCGCAAGTTGTCATCGGCTTCCGTCTCGCGCGAGGTGAGTCCGCGGAGAATCTCGGACGCGTGCTCCAGGCGCGGAGCGAACCTCGTGTCGAGTTCGGACATCGTGCGCTCGACCAGCTGCTGGCCGAGCGAATCGAGCGTGGGCGCCAGCCGCTGCGGCAGGCCCGCCAGCAAGTGCTCGGCGCGCCGGCCCATTTCTTCGGTCTGCGCCTGCAGGATATTCTCCAGCCGGCGGTGGAGCTCGTTGAGTGTGTCGTGACTGGCCGCCTCAAGCTGCGCGGAGTATTCCTTCATGCGGCTCGCGGCGTGTTCGATATCGCCCAGCGACGATCTGGCGCGCCCCAACTCTTCCTCGAGGCCCGAGCGAATCGAGCCGAGCGTCTCGCGCGCCTCGGCATACATCTGGCCCAGCGGCTGGCGGAGTTCGGCAAACCGTTCCGTGACCTTCTGCTCCGCGTTGCGAAGCAATTCCTGCGAATGCCCGGACAACTGCTCGACGAGGCGCCCCAGGCTGCCGTCGATCGAAGATTGCAGCAACTCGGTCCACTGCCCTTGCGCGATCGCCATCTCCGCTTCGAGGCGCTGCCGCCAGTGCGCGACATCGCCTTCCGCAAGGGAGGGGGCTTCTTTGGGAGGCTCGGGCTGCAACTGAGCACGCGCCGCTTCGGCCGCCTCGATCTGAAGGCGCGATTGCGCCATCCGGCTCGTCGCTTCCTGCGCCGCCTGGCTTTCGGCGCGGAGAGACTGCGCGCTGCTATCGAGATGGTTCAGCAATTCGCGCGTTTGCTGGAAGCCGCCTTCGAATTGCGCCCTCAGGGCGGCCAGGAACTCTTGTTGCTTCGCGGCGATTTCGGCCGAAAGGTTCTCGCGCGTGCGGGTTTCCAGGTTCTCGAAATCACGCATCGCCCGCTGGACTTGCTCGGCGGCGCGGGCGGCGGCGTCTGAAACCGATTCGGCCTGGCGCGTCATATCCGCGCTCCACTGGCGCAAGAGCGGGCTTTCCTGGACCGTTGCGGATTCGACCGGCGATTCGCCGGCGGAAGAGGACTCGGAATATGAGTTCGTCATTTCGGGCACCAGGGTCTCCCTAAGATCGTCGGTGGCCGCGGAGGCAACCGCGGCTTCTTCGGTTTGCTGCTCTTGCGCGGGACCAGCATCCGCGGGCGAATCGTCCGGGACCGGGGGCGCCTGCCAATCGGAAGGCGACGGTGCGAGGCCCCAGATGTTGGCCGGACTGTCCAGCTCGACGGCGATCTGGAAAAACTCGCGGACTGAATGAGGCCGCTGAATCCAGGCAACGCGCGCGCGGACATGGCGGCGCTGCGCGCCTTGCGGCACTTCGAGCGTGACCCACGTGTTCTTCGGCAGGTGATGCTTGGAGGCGTACCGGCAACCGTGCAGGTTCAGGGCGAGCGTCGCCGTGCGCTCCTCAAAGGGCTGGCCGAGAAGATCGATTCCTCGAACGATGACAGGGAGGGACTTCGAGACTCGCTCGCTGCGCCGCCTCTGCGTGCCGAGATGGCCTGAAAACACTTCTGCCACAGGAAGCCTCTTGGATGACCAGCAGAGAATAGCATTGTCGCGCGGGTTGGTCGAGTGGCGAGATGAGGCTGGCGGGACGTCCTGCTGCGAAAACAAGCGCCGAACGCCCCGCCCAAGGACCGGAACCGATGGAACCGTGAGTACGTACTTACTTTTTCTTCGACGTCGATTTCTTGGTGCCGGTTGAGATGATGTCTCCGCCGGCCATGGCGGCGAGGCTGTCCAGCATCGTCTTGCACTGAGCGGCGTAGGGGCCGGCCGGATCTGCGTCGATGCACTTCTGATACGAATCGGCGGTGCCCGGCGGGATGATGTAGGTCATCTTGTCGCCTTCCTGCTTGGTATCGATCGTGCCAGTATAGGCGCTGCCGAGCAGGTACCATCCCTGCGCATCCTTCGGGTCCGCGGCCGTGGCCTTCTGAAGCGGGCCGATCGCGTCCTTCAGATTGCCCTTGTTCGTCAGGACGATGCCGATATTGCGCCAGCAGCGCGCGGTGGTCGCCGGCGCGGGATCGAGCGCCGTCACTTTGTCGCAGTTCGCGCCGGCATCGGCGATCTTGGCGGCGACGGCCGCCGGATCGGTCTGCATCGCGGCGGAATTGGCGAGAGCCTGGCTGAGCCCGGCGTAGTAACCCGCCTGTGGATTCAACTCGATAGCCTTCTGGTACGAGGCGGCGCTATCGTCGTAGTGCCCCGCGAGGTTCTGCGCGATTCCCAGATTCGAGAGAATGATGGCGTGGTTCCTGCCGTCTTTCGGTCCGACGCCCTGCTCGGCCGCCTGAAGCTCCGTGATCGCGGTCTGATAGTCGGTATTGAGTTTGTCCTGCAGCGCGGACTTTTGATCGGCGGGTGCGGCCTTCAACTGCTTGCGAATCTCGTCAGCGTCGCTGAGCGCGGCGTCTCCAGCGTCCACGTGAGCCTTCATGTTCTTGAACGCATTGGCCGCTTCTTCTCGCGCCTTCTGCTGCTCGGGATTGGCCTGCTGCTGCGCCAGCACCTGCTTGAAGTTGACGGAGGCGTCGTTGTCCTGGCCGGACGAGATTTGTTTCTGCGTCACGTAGTTCAGTTCCGGCGGGAGCGAATACGTGATCGTGTAGACGCCCGAGTTCAGCCCGAGCTGGCTGAATTTGCCGTCCTTGTCAGTCTTCACCGTAAAGACTCGGCCCACGTCGCTCTTGATTTCCACCGTGACGCCCGGCCACGGCTTTCCATCGCGGTCCAAAACCTGCCCCGCGACTCTCGCGTCTTGCGCCGCGGCGATCGTGGCAAATGCGAGAAAGAATGCAAGCGCTGCCCAGACGCGCATCCATGGTCTCATCTGGTTATCTCCTCCGACGTTGAATGACGGCCTTCCCCCGAACGATGGCAATCTCATTATCGCGCAACTTGAGCCCGATAGGCGATAGGATCGCGAACGCCCGCCGCGGCAAACGCCTGCAGCCGCAAGCGGCAGCTATCGCACGTGCCGCACGCGGCGTCCGTGAATTGATAGCACGACCACGTGAGGTGCAGCGGCGCGCCCAGTTCCAGGCCGCGCCTCACGATTTCGCTCTTCCGCATGGCGATCACCGGAGTGACGATCTCGATCCTGGTTTCGGGACGCGTGCCTTCGCGAATCACCGCCTGGAAAGCCCGATAGTACTCCGGGCGGCAGTCGGGATAGCCGGAGCTGTCTTCCGCGACCGCGCCGACGTAAATCGCCGTGGCGCCGATCACTTCCGCCCAACTGACGGCCGCGGAAAGAAAATGCGCGTTGCGGAACGGAACGTACGTGACCGGAATTCCCGCGTGCGGCGCAAGCGCTTCGCCGGATTCAGGCACCGCGATTCGCTCGTCCGTGAGCGCGGACCCGCCGATCTGCGCGAACGAGTCGAAGCGCACGACGAGCCGCTCGGTGACGCCATAGTAGTCCGCGACGGCTTCGAAGGCCTGGCGCTCGCGGCGTTCTGTTCGCTGGCCGTAGCTGGCGTGCAGCAGGGCGAGGCGATGCGTCTGGTTCGCAATGGCGACACTGACGCAGGAGTCCATGCCTCCGCTCGACAGCACCACCGCTTTGGGTTTTTCCGCCATCGTAAGCGCCTAGACTCCCTTCGTCGCCGGGTGCCAGATGAATTTGTGCAGTTGCAAGCCGAGCCGCACTGGAAGACGATCGGCGAGGATCCATTCGACCAGCTCTCGCGTGTCCAGGCCCGGCCAGCGGCCCGCCGGATCCGCGAAGACTGGCGAAAAAAGAACCTGCCTGACGCGCCCCGCCAACTGGTGCCGCGCCGTGAAATCGCGCGCGAAATCATAGTCCCGGCGGCTCGCAATCACAAACTTGATTTCGTCCTCCGGGCCGACCGCGGCGAGATTCGCGAGATCGAACGTGTCCGGCTCGCCGGAGTCGGGGCACTTCACGTCGACGATCTTGATCACGCCGCGAGGCAGCACGCCGACGAAACGCTCTCCGCTGGTTTCGATCATCACGGTGTAGCCTGCGGCGAGCAGCCGCTCAGCCAGAACGGGCGTTTCCGGCTGGAGCAGCGGCTCGCCGCCCGTGATTTCAACGAGCGAGACGCGGCCCGGGCCTTCGCCTGCCAGCGCTTCCACCTTCTCCAGCACCTCCTCCAGCGTGAATTTCGTGCCGCCGTGAAAGGCGTATTCGGTGTCGCACCAGGTGCAACGCAGATTGCAGCCCGTGAGGCGGACGAAAATGCACGGCAATCCGGCGCGGGTTCCCTCGCCCTGAATGGATTTGAAGATTTCGGTGATGACCATGACTTCGACGCCTGCAAATCCGGAATCGCGAGGACGACTACGCGCGATAGGTGGCCGCGCTCGTGTCCGTCTCCCAGACCGTGACGCCGGAGACCCGCGCCGCGTTCGGGGCTTTCGGCAAATGCTTCGATGTCTCGTCGTAGATGTGCCGCGCGATGTTTTCCGCCGAAGGGTTCAGCGTGTCGAAGGGCGCCAGCTCATTCAGATACTTGTGGTCGAGCGACCGGATCACGTCCTGAATCACTCGCTTCAAGTGGACGAAATCGTAGAGCAGCCCGGTGGAATCGAGCTCTTTTCCTTCGAGCATCACGCGCACTTTGTAGTTATGGCCGTGCAAGTCTTCACATTTTCCGTGGTAGTTGCGCAGGTTGTGAGCGGCGGCAAACGTCTCGTCGACGGTGATTTCGTACATGAGCCTTCTCTCGGGTCGGGCAAGCGGCGCTTCGGGAGCTATGCCCCCGCACGCTCCATGAAGCGCGCGACTTCCGTAATGTCCCGCGTGGTTGTGTATTCAGGCAGGGACTCAAGAAAAATTTTACCATACTGCATCCGCTGGATGCGGTTATCGAGGATCGAGAGCACGCCGCGATCGGTCTTCGACCGGATCAGCCGGCCGAAGCCCTGTTTGAGCGCCAGTACCGCTTCCGGAATCTGATACTCGGCGAAGGCGTTGCGGCCGTCCTCCTGCAGCGCGCGCACCCGCGCCGCGACGATGGGATCGCTCGGCACGGCGAAGGGCAATCGATCGATGATCACGCATGAAAGCTGTTCGCCGGGAACGTCCACTCCCTGCCAAAAGCTGGCTGTGGCGAATAGAACTGCGTTCGGCGTGGAGCGAAAGCGCTCCAGCAGAACGGAGCGCGGCGCCGTCCCCTGCAAGAGAATCGGAAAACCGACGCGGCCCGAGACGCGCTCATGCAGGTCCCTCATCTGCGCGTTGCTGGTGAAGAGGCAGAAGGCGCGGCCCTGGGAGATTCCCAGCAGGCGGACGATTTCGTCCGCGGCGCTCGCGGCAAACGACGGATGGCGAACGTCGGGCAGGCTCGGCGGCAGATAGAGCAGTGCCTGCGTCGCATAGTCGAATTCCTGCGGGAGGACGCTTTCCGTGGAAGGCAGCACGCCGAGGCGCTGCTTCAGATAATCGAACCGGCCACCGACGGCGAGTGTGGCCGAGGTAAGAATCACGGTGTCGAAGCGCTCGAACAACTGTTCGCGCAGAATTTCGCTGACGTCGATCGGCGTCGCCGCCAGAAAAACGCCCCGGCCGCGGCGCTCGTACCAATACACGTAAGTCTTCTCCTCGCTTTCGAGGAGGAACGCCAACTCATGGCGCATCTCGGCGGCGCGCCTGGCCATCGAGACGACTTCTTCGGGCTTGGGCGTGAGCGCAGCCAGCTCGCTTTCGATCCGCTTCAGAACGGAGATCAAATCGTCGTAGGCTTCGCGATTCTGCTCGAGGAACGCCTTGCGCTCCACCGGACCGAACGGATAGCGGCCTTCACGCTCGGGAAAACGCTCGAAGAAGCTGCGGGCGCGCTCACGCAACCGCCCCAGGCTGCGCCGGAGCGGCGCGGCCTCGATTTGCAGCAGGCGCAGCATGTGCTCCGTGTCGCGACCCAGCTCTTCGAAGCGGTAGCTCGAAAGCTGGCGGCCGAAATAGTCGCTCGCGACGTCTTCGATTTCGTGCGCTTCGTCGAACACCACGGCGGAGTATTCCGGCAGGATCGAGCCAAAATCGTCCTGGCGGATGGCCAGGTCCGCAAAGAAGAGATGGTGATTCACGATGATCAGGTCGGCTTCATGCGCGCGCTGGTGCATCTTCGTAATGAAGCAGGTGTCGAATTCCGCGCAGTTCTTCCCCGTGCAGAGGTCGCTGCGCGCGTCGATGCGATTCCATAGCTCGGCGTCGTCGGGAAGAAACGTCAGCTCGCTGCGGTCGCCCGTCTCGGTGAGCTTTTCCCAGTCGCGGATCTGCGCAAACCAGTCGATTTCATCGATGCCTTTCAGCACGGGCTGGCCGTCCATCTGGTGAACTTTCTGGCGGCACAGGAAATTCGCGCGGCCCTTCATCAGCGCGGCCTTCAGATTGGGCGCGAAGTGCTTTTGCAGGAACGGGACGTCTTTCTGGAAGAGCTGCTCCTGGAGAGATTTCGTGGCCGTCGAAACGACGACGCGGCGGCCGCTGCGAATCGCAGGAATCAGGTAGGCAAGCGTTTTCCCGGTGCCCGTACCCGCCTCGATCACGACGTGCTGATGCTTCTCAAAGGCTTCGTCGGCGATCTTCGCCATGCCAAGCTGCGACGGGCGGAACTCGTATCCCGGATGCCGCCTGGCGAGCAGGCCTCCCGGACCGAAGATTCCTTCGACCGTGACTTCCTCGGATTTTGCGGTGGCCGCTTTTCTCGCCATGAGTGAGCCGTCCGGCGCCCGCGAGCGCGGATGGGCAGACGGCTAAAATAGCATACAAGGCCAACCCGCCCGCCTAAGGGCGGGCCAAGCTCAGCGCGTCTTCGGCTTCGTTTCGGCCACGCGGAACGATTCTTCGAGGGCCTTCGGCCAGGACGCGAGATGTTTGATCGACGGCGCGTGCGTCTGATCGATTTCGAGCGGCGTGATGGAAACGGCGCGCTCGCGGATGGCGGCATGGTCGGTGTCCGGCTCGATGTTGTCGATCACCTGCTGCTCGCTGAGCCAGTAGTAACGGCGGCCGCGCGGGTCCGATCCCGGCTTCAGAACGTTGCGCGTGATCTTCGACGACTGGCGCGTGATGCGCACTTCCCCGCTCCAATCCTGGGGCACGTTGACGTTGAGCAAAACGCCTTTTGGCAGGCCTTCTTTCAAAATCAGGGGCACGAGCGAACGCATGAATTTCGCCGCAGGCGTGAAGTCGAATTCGAGCTGGCGAAAGACTACGGACACGGCGATCGCAGGGATGCGATTGATCGCCGCCTCCATCGCAGCGCCCACGGTGCCTGAGTAGAAGACGTTTTCGCCCGCGTTGGCCCCGCGATTGATGCCGGAAAGCACGATGTCCGGCTTCTCCTCCAGCAGCGTGTGGAGCGCCAAAATCATCGCGTCGGCCGGCGTGCCTTCGATTGCGTATTCGCGCTCGGCGACCTGGTCGCAGTAGATCGGCTGGCGCAGCGTGAGCGACTGAGCGGCGGCGCTGCGCTCATGCGACGGCGCGACGATCGTGACCGTGCCCAGGTCTTGCATGGCGGCAGCGAGCGCGCGCAGGCCCGGCGCGTGGATGCCGTCGTCGTTCGTGATCAGGATGTTCGGCATGGAAATTCCGCAGCAGGCTCAGCCCGTTCGGGAATCACACGCTTGCTTCTCGCGGCGGGAAAACATGGTCGGGACGACTGGATTTGAACCAGCGACCTCACGCACCCCAAGCGTGCGCGCTACCAGGCTGCGCCACGTCCCGACCGCATCGACTGCCTTGGGTCGCTTTCGAGCGTATCACTCGCGTTTGAGAAGGGTCAAGATCGCGAGGAGTTCTTCGTGTAGATCGAGCAGGAATTTCCGATGCGCGCGCGCCGCCGGACCGTGCTTTGCGGGAGGCGCGGGCACGGGAATCGCCTCATGGCGCGGCTCGGCGCCGGCGTGCACGGCAGAGGCGCCGTTTTGTTCGGAGAGATGCTTCCGTGCGCCGGCGATAGTGAAGCCCTCCTCATAGAGGAGGCGCTTGATTTCGAAGACGGTCTCGATGTCCTCGCGGCGATAGAGGCGATGGCCGCTGGGGCTTTTCACCGGCTGAAGCGTGGGAAATTCGGATTCCCAGTAGCGCAGGACGAACGCCTTGGTCGCCGTCAGGCGGCTCACTTCCCCGATGCGGAATAGGCTCTTTTCCGGGATGATCCGCGCAGCTTGGGCCGCACTAGCCATGGCTTTTCTGTATCCTAGGCCGATTCTGGCGGCTGTCAACCCCTGCCGCTTTACGGCTTCGACGACAGCTCGATGGCCTTCAGAATGCGCTTGGTCATTCGCGATATGAAGAACGTGATCCCGAACGTACAGACCACCATCGTGAGCACGACGGAGAATATTCCCATCCCGACAGCTCTCGTGGTGGCCGTCTGGGCCTCGTGGCCTCCGCCATGCACCGCTTCAATGAAAGCGAACATATGCAGGGCCGCGAACACCAGAAAGAAGATCAGTCCTGTCATTTGCCATCTTTGGCTGCGGTCCACCGCGTTCAAAGACTTCTTCAGAATCGCTTCCATGTCTTCTTGTGCCATCACAGGCTCCTTGTCGGATCGAGTTTCCTGCGCAGAGCCGCCAAACCGTACGCGAGGCGCGACTTGACGGTCCCCAGCGGTATCTCAAGAATTGCGGCGATTTCCGGGAGAGACAGCTCCTCCTGAAAGTGCAGCGTCAAAACGGCGCGGCTGGCCGGCGAAAGCGCGGTCGATTGCAGTAGCGCCGAGGGCAGCTCCGCCGGAACAGCTGACTCGGTGGCGGGCATGTCTTCCAATACGGTCTCGTCGCGAACCCGTTCGGACCAGCGCTTCTCTTTCTTCAAATGGCGAAACGCAACGCGGCTCGCGACCCGGAAGGCCCAGGGACGAAACGCCTCCGGCGCATCCAACCACTTCAACTTGCGCGAGATGAGAATCAGAACTTCCTGCAAGGCGTCGTCCGCGGACGACTCCGCCACGAGCCTGACAAGATAGCGGCGGAGCGAGGCCTGCACGCTGCGCAAGAGCAGCTCGAGGGCTTCGCGATCGCCGCACTGGGCCCGGAGGACCCATTGCGCCTCTGCTTTGGGAGTAGCCACGCGTTTTCGTCATTGTAGTAGAGACCTCGCGGCGGCAAAGAGTTCGGAAGGCGCGCGACAAAAGCGAGCGAACTCGCGCGGCTAGGAGCGGGGGCGGCGCTTCTCGCTGTGGCGTGGAGAGCGCTTGGGGCCGCGGCGGAACTCGCGCTCTTCGGCGTCGGAGCGCTCGCGCTTCTTCAAGCGCTGCGTGAAGCGGATCGGCGTGCCGGTGAAGTCAAATGCAGAGCGCAGGCGATTCTCGAGGAAGCGCTGATAGCTGAAGTGCAGCGGCTGCGGCTGGTTCGTGAACAGAACGAACGTGGGCGGCGCGGAAGTCGCCTGCGTGACGTAGTAGATTTTCACCTTGCGGCTGGCGGGAGAGGTGCCGCGGTCAAGATCGACGCTCTTCAGCCAGCGATTCAGCTCGCCGGTGGACACGCGGCGGCGGCGCGCCTCCGCCACGCGGTCGATCAGCGCGTAAAGTTTCGCGACTCGTTCGCCCGTAAGCGCCGAGAGAAACACGATCGGCGCGTAGGCGAGAAACTTGAAGCGCTCGCGCACGATCTTTTCATAGTCCGCGAGCAGTTTGCCCGGATCGACGCTGGCTGGCTTGCCGCCGCGCTTTGCGTCGTGCTCCGCTTTCTCTCGCGCGGCCTTGAGCGCCAGGTCCCATTTGTTCATCACGATGATCACGGAGCGGCCGGACTGCTCCGCGTAGCCGGCGATCGTCGCGTCGTGAGAGGTGACGCCCACGGACGCGTCCGCGACGAGCAGCGCAACATCGGCGCGCTCCAGATGACGCCGCGCCATGATCACGCTGAGTTTTTCGGCGATGAGCTTCGTCTTGCCCTTGCGCCGAATTCCCGCCGTGTCGAGAAAACGGTACGATTTGCCGTGACGCTGCACCACCGTGTCGACCGCATCGCGCGTGGTGCCCGGCTCGGGCGAAACGATCGAACGCTCCTCGCCCGCCAGCTGATTCAGGAGCGTCGATTTGCCCACGTTGGGGCGCCCGATGATGGCGACATGGATGTCGGGCACGGCCTCCGGAGCTTCGCCGCTGGGCATGTGTTGCGTCAGCGCGTCGAGGAGAGCATCCAAACCGAAGCCATGTTCGGCCGAGACGGGAAACACTTCATCGCCAAGCTCGTAGAATTGCGCGGCGAGCTCCGCCTGCTTGGGCGAATCGACTTTATTGACCACGATCACGGGCGGCTTGCCCGCGCGGCGCAGCAGTTGCGCGAGCTCAGCATCGAGCGGCAATGGGCCGGCTCGGCCGTCGACGACCTGCACGACGCGCGTCGCGTTTTCAATTGCCACGTGCGCCTGCCGCAGGATCTCGCCGGGAATGCCGGCTTTCTCTTCGGGTACGATGCCGCCGGTGTCCACGACTTCGAACGCGCGGCCGTCCCAGCTCGCCGTCCCGTAAATGCGATCACGTGTGATGCCCGGTTCGTTGGTCACGATCGAGCGGCGTGTGCCGGTGAGGCGGTTGAAGAGCGTGGACTTGCCGACATTCGGCCGGCCGACGATGACGATCGATGGGAGTTTGGACGTCATTTCAGCGGCGGGCCAGTTTCTTCTGCAGCTCGAGACGGCGGGAGAGCAGTTGATTCAATTCTTCCGGAGGCACTCGCGCTTCGATCTTCTTCTGCAAATCGGCCAGTTCCTCCTGCACGGAGCGGCTGCGCAGAACGCCGAGGCAGCTTTCCGCCTCCTCCCACGTGGCTTCGGCGGAAGGCTCGAAGAGAATTTCGAAGAGCATGCGGCTCTCGCGTTCTTCGAGCGCGGCGGCGAGCGTCGCAGCATCCGGGCGCTCCCCGACTCTTGTCACCAGAATCTCGAAAATGCGCTCGGTCTCGAGTCCTCGATGGAGAGCTCCCTCGATGATCTCGCGCGCGAGTTTCTCGCGGAAGCCTTCGGCTTCGATGAGCATCTGCATCAGGCGGCGCTCCGCAGGGCGAATTGCGGGAGCAAGCAGCTCCGCTTGCGGCTTCACCGCGCCGCGGCGCTCGGCTGCGGCGCGGCGCAACGATTCGCGCAGAACGGGCTCGTCGATACGAAGCTCGGAGGCGATTCGCGTGGCCCATTCCGAGCGCAGGATCTTGTTCGGCAGGCGCTGGACGTGGGGCATCAGGAAATTCAGCGCGGCGAGTTTTCCGGTCGCGGTCGTGCGGTCCATCCGGCGGGCGCGCGCGATCAGGTAATCGAGGTACGGCGGCGCCTGGGCGAGAAGTTTCCGGTAGGCTTCGGCGCCCTGCTCCTTCAGGAACTTATCGGGATCGGCGCCACCCGGCAAGGCGAGCACGCGCACGTCGAAATCGTTTTCAAGCAGCGAGGAAAGCGAGCGCTCCGTGGCGGCCTGGCCCGCCGTGTCCGGATCGAAATTGACGACGATGCGGCGCGTGAACCGCCCGAGCAGCTTGATTTGCGGCTCGGCGAGGCTTGTGCCGCAGCTTGCGACGACATTCGCGATCCCCGCTCGCGCCACGGCGATGGCATCCATATAGCCTTCGACGAGCACGCCGAAATCCTCGCGCCGCAGCGAGTCCTTCGCGCGGTCGAGGTGATAGAGGACGTTGCTCTTAAGATAGATCGGCGTCTCGGGCGAATTCAGGTATTTCGGCTGGTCGTCGCCCATCGCGCGCCCGCCGAACGCGATCACTTTCCCGGCTTCGTTCGAGATCGGGAACATGATGCGGCGGCGGAAACGGTCGTAGAGGCGCCCGCTCCCATTCTGATCACGCGAGAAAAGGCCGGAGGCTTCGAGCAGCTTTTCGGAATACTTCTGCTTCAGGAAGCGCAACAATCCGTCGCCGGACGACGGCGCAAAGCCGAGCCCGAAACGCGTGATCGCCGCGCGATCGAGGCCGCGGTCTTCGAGGTACGCGGCGGCGACCTTTCCATCGGGGGCCTCGTGGAGCTGCCGTGCGAAAAACGCCGCGGCATCGCGGTGCATGTCGACCAGCGCGCCGCGCTGCTGATTTTCGCGGCGCTCCTCGGGCGAGCGCTCTCGCGGGCGCGGGATCGGTATTCCGCATTTCTCCGCGACGGTCCGGACCGCCTCCGGAAACGGGCACTTCTCCATTTCCATCACAAACTTGAAAACGTCGCCGCCCACGCCGCAGCCGAAGCAGTGATAGATCTGGCGCACTGGGTGCACGTTGAACGACGGAGTCTTTTCCTGATGGAACGGGCACAGGCCCGTGAAGCTCTGGCCGCTCTTTTTCAGACGGACGTATTCGCCGATGACGCGGACGATGTCCGCCTGCTGCTTTACTTTGTCCGCGAATGAGCCTGCTTCAGCCATTCCGTTTCTGTCTTAGCACCGCGCCTTCATGATTTCAACTCCGCCACCGTGATAGCGGTGCCGCCACGGTCCTCGGCTTCGTGGCGGATGCTCTCAACGAGCGGATGCGCGGAGAGAAACTCCGCGAGCCCGCGGCGGAGGGCCCCCGTTCCGTGGCCGTGAATGATGCGCACGCTCGGCTTGCCCGCCAGCGCCGCTTCATCGATGAACTTGTCCACGCGCTCAGTGGCCTGCTCCACCGTGAGCCCGATCACGTTGATTTCTTCGGCCGCAGGCGCGGCGCCGGCCTGCGTGTGAACCGTGATCCCGCGCGAGCGGGCCGCCCCTGCGTCCGGCTTCGCCGATTTCGATTCGTCCGCGATTCCCGTAATGTCCGCCAGCGGCACTTTCATGCGCAGCGGCCCGGCCTCGACTTCGGCTGTGCGGCCGTCATGACGGCGAAAAACAACCGGCTGCTTGAACGTCTTCACGTGCACGCGGACACCGGCCGAGAGCGCTTCCGGGGCAACGGGTTTGCCCGCTGTCTCGACGGCTATGCCGAGGTCGGCCTGCGAGGCGGCGAGGGCGTCGACCACTGCGGCATCAGCCTCGGCGCGCGAATCCGAAGCGATTTTGCCCAAGCGGCGGCCGGCCTGCTTTTCGAGCTGCGCGCGCAGAGCGCGATCCTTCACGTCCTCCGCCAACCGGGCGACTTCGGCCTCCAGCCGCTTCTGCGTCTCCGCGAAACTTCGCTCCAACTCGGCGATGCGCTTCTTCTGCCGCTCGACCCATTCCGTCTGCAGTTTGCGACGCTCCGATTCCAACTGCGAGAGCTCCTCGCGAGCCTGACGCTTGACCTCTTCCATCTCATCGCGACTGCGATGCAGGTAGGCAATCAGGTCGCGCGCCTCGCGCGATTCGGGCGAGAGGCCGGCGCGGGCGTGGTCGATCACACGCGCCGGCAAACCCAGGCGGCGCGCGATTTCAATGCCGCTCGATGTGCCCGGGACGCCGACGAGCAAACGGTACGTGGGGCGAAGGTTCTCTTCGTCGAACTCCATCGCGGCGTTCACGATTCCGGGCGTCGTGGATGCGTAGGCCTTCAGGCGGTCGTGGTGGGTGGTCGCGAGCGTCAGCGCGCGGCGGGCGCGGAATTCCTCAAGCAACGCAACCGCGAGTGCCGCGCCTTCTTCGGGCGCCGTTCCCGTGCCCATCTCGTCCACCAGGATCAGCGATCGCTCGCTCGCCACCTCGAGCATCGACTTCAGATTGAGCATGTGCGCGGAGAAAGTGGAGAGATCGGCGGCGATCGACTGCTCATCGCCGATATCGGCTAGCACGCGATCGAACACGGGCAATTCGGCGCGCCCCGCGGCAACAGGAATCCCCGACTGCGCAGAGAGCGCCGCGAGTCCCACGGTCTTCAGCGAAACGGTCTTGCCGCCCGTGTTGGGCCCGCTGACGACGAGGACCGTTTCGTCGCCGCCCATTGCCAGTGACAGCGGCACGGCCTTGCGCCCCTGCGGGCGCAGCGTCGCTTCGAGCACCGGATTGCGTGCGGACTCCAAACGGAGCGAGTTGCCGCTCAGGAATTCCGGCGCGGCGCAATCGTATTCGCGCGCGAAGCGCGCGCGCGCGAAAACCGAATCGAGATGCGCGAGAGAGGCTGCTGTCGCCTCCAGCGGCCCGCGGTCCAGCTTGACGCGCTCGGTAAGGTCTTCGAGGATGCGGGCGATCTCCGCCGTTTCGTCTTCCCCGAGCTGCACGAGGCGATTGTTGAGGTCAATGGCTTCGAGCGGCTCGACGAAGACGGTCTGCCCCGTGCCGCTTGCGCCGTGCACGACTCCGGGCACGCCGCGGCGCTCCGAGGCGCGAACAGGGATCACGAAGCGGTCACCGCGAAGCGTGATGTAGTCCTCGCCTGCCGGAGCACTGCGGGCGCGCAGGATGCTTTCGAGCGAGCGCTGGATTTTGTCACGCCCCTGGACGATATTCGCGCGAATGCGCTTCAACTGGGGTGAGGCGTCGTCGCTGATTTCTCCGTTGGGCATCACGGCGCGCCGGATCGCCGTCGTGAGCGAGCGAAAATCCCCCAGCGCCGCGGCGCGCTCGGAAAGGCGCGGATGCTTTCCGGCGTCGCCCTTAAACGTCTGTCGCACGCCGGCCGCCGCATCCGTCAACGAAACTGCGTCCAGCAGTTCGGCGGGCGCGAGAACGGAAGCGGGCACCGAAAGCCGCGCGAGCCATTTCTCAGGATCGGCCATCGAGCCGAAGCCAAGCTCGTGGCCTTCGCGCAGGTAGGCGACCGCTTCGCGAATCAGCGTGAACTCGGCGTTCAGGGCGTCCGCATCCTGGTGCGGTGCGAGCGCTTCGATCGCGCGCCGGCCGGGCGCACACGTGGTCGAGCGGCTGACGATGTCTTTCAGCCGGTCGAATTCGAGCAGTTCTTCTACGGGGCGGGACACGGATACCTCGACAATCCATTCTAGCGTGGCTGGCTGTGGGAAATCAGCGGCTGCCGGTGCCTGCGCCGACGTGGCGCGACAGGTGTTCGGCAGCTTCGTGGGGCGACGAGGCAACGTGGATCAGCGGTTCGGCCTGCTCGCCCCAGCGCGAGGCGTGACCCAGCTCGACTTCGCGGACGCGATCGATCACGGGCCGCCAGAATTCTCCGAAGACGATGAGCGGCTTTTTGGCCATCGCGCCCTTGTTGAGCATCTCCCATACGACCGCCAGTTCCACCAGCGTCCCCGTGCCGCCCGGACAGGCCACGTATCCGTGGCCGCGCTTGATCAACTCGAAGAGACGGTCTTGCCACGTCGCTACGCGGATTTCTTCGTCGATCCATTCGTTCGCGCGCGAGCGGAAGAACTTCGCGGTGACGGCGATCGTTCGGCCGCCCGCCTCCTTGGCGCCGCGCGACGCGGCTTCCATCACGCCGCCGTAGCCGCCGCTGCACACGGCAAATCCGCCTGCCGCCAGCGCGGCGCCGAGCGCACGTGCCTGGGCGTATTGGTCGTCGCCGGGCCGGGGGCGCGAGCTGCCGAAAACCGTCACGATTTTCAGCGCCTTCTTCATCGCGTTTTGGCGGTGGGCCGGCCTGCGCCGAGCGTTTCGACCATCGCCGTCACGATCGCGTCGATCGGCGCGGCCGTCTCGCTGCCCTTCTGCGGATTATTGTTGTAGAAGACTGAGAAAATCAGATGCTCGCCGCGCAACGTCGTCGCGTATCCCGAAAGCGCGCGCACATGTTCCACTTCTCCCGTCTTCGCTTGGACCAAGCCGGACGCCGCGGAATTCCTCATCCGGTTCTCCAGCGTGCCGTCCATACCCGCCACCGGAAAACTGGAAACGTAAAACGCGCCCCATGGCTGACTCGCCGCGTAGCGCAGCAGCGCGACGACGCCTCGCGGCGTCACGAGATCCTCGCGCGAGAGCCCCGAGCCGTCGGTCAGGACCACATCGCCATCCGCCACCCCCGCCCGGCGCAGAAAATCCCGCTCCACCTTCAGTCCGGCGGCGGTGGACGCCAGGCCGAGCTTTTCGCGTCCGACGGCGCGCAGCAGCAACTCGGCGTGAAGATTGTGGCTCACCTTGTTCGTGATGCGAACGGCCTCGAAAAGCTGAGGTGAAACCCGCTCGGCCAGCACCGTCGGATTGGGATCGGTCGGCGCGATGTGCGAAAGCACGGGTTCGCCCGAGGCGGTTGTCTCCGGAGGCGGCGAGCGCAGGATGCGCGTTCCGCCTGTCACGACGACTCCGCGGGCTTCGAGCAACTGCTTGAGCGCGAGAGCCGCCGTTTCGGCGGGCCGCGTCATCGCCAGATCGATCACGAACGGCGCGTGACCTGCCGGAATCGTGCCGCGCAGCAGAATGAAATTCGGGCTCGGGTCACGCACCACGGCGAAATCGGGATTGCCGCCGGCCGGACCCGTCGCGATCGAGAAATCGAACGAAGAGATCGCAGCCGCGGGAGAAGTCGTGATCTTCGCGGGATCGCCCTCCTGATCTCCCGGCTGTATGGTGACGGAAACGATGTTGTCGTTGAACACGATCGCGCCGACGGGCGCGCCGAACGGGAAGAAGAGATCTCCGACGCTCCAGTCCGCCGGATACGGATCGTAGGGAAAGTAGCTGTCGTCCGCGACCACGTCGCCATCCACTTCGCGCAGTCCTTTCGCCACCGCCGCATCTGCGAGCTCGGCGAGGGCTTTTTCCGCGGGCCCCTGGCGATCGGGCAATCCGGCGTACGGGATTCTGCGATTTGACAAGTCCGGATCGCCGCGCCCCACGAGAATCAGGTCGCCGGGCAGATGCCCGTCAGTCCCGAGCGCCGCCCTCGATTCGAGCGTCGTGTGAAAACGATAGGTCGGTCCGAGCGTCGCGAGCGCCAGCGCCGTGGTGAAGATCTTGGCGTTGGACGCCGGCGTAAAGAAATGATCGGCGTTGGTCTCGTAAAGCGTCTCGCCCGTATCCCGGTCGGTGACAACAATTCCCCAGTAGTCGCGCCCCGCATTCGTCGTCTGCAGCGTGCTTTCCACGCGCGCGCGAAATCGCGCGACGTCCGGCCGCGAGGAACTGTGCGCCGCCGTTTGCGCTGGTTTCCTGCCGCCCTGCGCGCAGACCGCTGGAACGATCACGAGTCCGATCGATGCGGAAAGTATCGCGGCGAATTCCGCCAAGCCCCGGATTCCCCGGATCGCGGCAAGCCCGTCTGTGAATCTCGATTTCATTTCGCTCATTATATGGCAACCTCGCCGGGCGGGTTGCGCCGCCTCGGTCGGAACACGTATCATGTAATCCCAGCCTCCGGAGGAAGCACTCATGACAAGAAAAATCATCACTTCATTGTTTGCAGTTGTTTTGGCGGGCTCGGCGATTCTTTTCAGTCCCGGATCTGTCCGGGCGGATAACAAGGACAAAGATGAGGACAGGCTGCACAACGCGGGACAAGTGCTGAGGGAAATCCTCAATATTCCCGACGATATTCCGCAGAGCCTCATCGACAAAGCCGACTGCGTGATCGTCATTCCCTCGGTCCTGAAGTTCGCGATCGGGCTCGGCGGCAGCTACGGCCGCGGCGCGATGACTTGCCGCAGCGGCGACGGCTTCCAGGGTCCCTGGGGCGCGCCGACGATGATTGCGCTCGAAGGTGGCAGCTTCGGTCTCCAACTCGGCGGGCAGGCGACGGACTTCGTCCTGCTCGTAATGAACGAAAGCGGCGCCAACGGAATTCTCACGAGCAAAGTGAAGCTCGGCGCCGATGCGTCCGCCGCCGCCGGACCCAAGGGCCGGGACGCGGCCGCTGCCACGGACGCCACCATGCGCGCGGAAGTCCTCACGTACTCCCGCTCGCGCGGTCTGTTCGCCGGCATCTCTCTGGAAGGTTCCACGCTGCGCCCGGACAATGACGCGAACGAGCGCGTGTACGGGAAGAAAGTCTCCGCCAAGGACATCGTGCTTCACGGCGCCGTGCCCGTTCCATCCGCGGCGCGGTCGCTAACCGCAACGCTCAATCAGCACAGCCCCAAAAACAAGTCCAAGTAACGACGCGGCAGCCGCGCCGGAGCCTCTCGGTCCGGCGCGGCGTTGCCCGGCGTCTTTCCCAACCAGGCCTTCCGGAAAATGGCTTGACCTTCGGCCAAATATGACTTACAGTCATTTTCGGTTCAAGGTCAGAGAAAGGACCTGTTCATGGCATCGCCCATCGCAGCCGCCAGGCATGCTCCCCCGCCCCGAGCGGGCCGCCGCGAGCGCCGCCGCGCCGAAATCCGGGAGCGGATCTTCCGCGCCGCGCTTCAGCTCTTCGCCGAGCGCGGTTTTCTGGAAACGACCGTTGAAGACATCACCGAAGCCGCCGATGTAGGAAAGGGGACCTTCTTTAACTACTTCCCCACGAAGGAGCACGTGCTGGCGACCCTGGGCGCCGAGCGCCTTGCCGCGATCGAACGCGCGCATGAACGCGCCAAGAAGGGCCCCGTGCTGCCGGTGCTGAAGGATCTTGCCACCGGGCTCGCCGGCCAGTCGGCGGAGAGCGCCGCGCTGCTTCGCGCGATTTACGCCGCGCACGCATCCTGCGAAGCCGTGCGAGCCGAGCTTCGCCGGCGACTGCTGGTCGGCCGCCGCTTGTTGGCGGAGATTTTCGCTCTTGGACAGGAGCGCGGCGAGATCCGGCGCGATCAATCCCCGGAGGAACTGGCCCGGCTGACGCAGATTACCGTGCTCGGCGTGCTCCTCGCCTGGGCCATGAACCCGGATTCTTCGTTGCGCAAGACGGCCGAGCAAGTCTGGGACGTTTTCCTGGTTAGCGTGGGAACCGAAGCGAAACGGAAGCCGGTAAGAAGCCACAGGAGCAAACGGTCATGAAACGCGGGCCGCGATTTCCACAAACAATGGCCGCCGGAACTGAGTCCTGCGCGGTGGCCGACTCATCCAACCTACAACCGGCTGAAGGAGGGAGCTCCGTGATGCGCCGACTCATCGTCATGCTCGCCGCGGGCGCGGCCGCTTTCGTGGTCGCGACGGGAGCAGCGCGGGCCCAGGCCGGCCCGTCGGCCCCTGGCGGTCTCAGCACTCTGCCGCCCGCCGCGCAGGGCGCATATTCGTCGAGCGTGCCGGACAAACTCGTTTCCGGCGTAATGCAGCTCTCGCTGCAGGACGCGATCGGGCGAGGGCTGCGGCAGAACCTGGGCGCACTGCTTGCCGGCGAGGACGTCCACGCGGCGCACGGCGAGCGCTGGAAGCAGTTGAGCGCTCTGCTGCCGAACGTGACGACCTCGACGTACATCGACGATTCGAAGGTCGATCTCGCTGAATTCGGCTTCAGCTTCAAATTCCCCGGCATCACGATCCCGAGTGTTGTCGGGCCATTCGCTTATTTCGATTCGCGCGCGAGCGTCACGCAGTCCGTTTTTGACTGGAAGGCGATCAACAATTCGCGCGCCGCCTCACAAAGCGAGAAGTCCGCGCAGGCCACGTACAAGGACGCCCGCGATCTGGTGGTGCTTGCCGTCGGCTACACGTACCTGCAATCCATCGCGGACGAAGCGCGCATCGAAACCGCCCAGGCGCAGGTGACGACGGCGGACACGCTCTTCAAGCAGGCGAGCGATCAGGTGAGCGCCGGAACTTCGCCCGCCATCGATGCGCTCCGCGCGCAGGTTGAGCTGAAGTCGCGGCAGCAGCAGCTGATCCAGGCGAAGAACGAGTACGCCATTCGCAAGCTGGCCCTGGCGCGCGTGATCGGCCTCGCGCCCGGCCAGGAATTCGAGCTGAGCGACAAATCGCCCTATCAGCCCTTCGCCGGCATGACCATAGAGGAAGCCCTCAAGCGCGCCTACGATTCGCGCTCCGATTATCAAGCGGCGCTGGCGGATGTCCGCGCCGCCGAGTACACGCGCAAGGCGGCCGAGGCCGGCTACTTTCCCTCCCTCGGCTTCAACGCGGACTACGGCCTCGCTGGCACGTATCCCAACGTCTCGGCGCACGGCGTCTTCGACGTGCGCGGCACGCTGACGATCCCGATCTTTCAAGGCGGCCGCGTCCACGGCGACATCCTGGAGGCGGACGCCCGCCTGAAGCAGAACCGCGACCGCGCCGAAAATCTGCGCGCGCAAATCGACGCGGACGTGCGGACGGCCCTCCTGAACGTGCAATCGGCCGAGGACGAAGTCGCCGTCTCGAAGAGCAACATCGACCTCGCTGACCAGACCCTGGCGCAGTCGGAAGATCGCTTCCGCGCCGGAGTCACGGACACGGTGGAAGTCGTGCAGGCGCAGGAGGCGGTTGCCAGCGCCCACGAGAGCTACATCACCAGCCTGTATCAGGACAACTACGCGAAGATTTCTCTCGCCCGCGCGTTGGGCGTCGCCGAAGAAGGCGTGAAAGATTACCTCAAAGGAAAATAAGACATGGCACAGAGACCCGATGGCGAATCCCCGGCAACTGCTGCTTCCAACGAATCTGCGCCTCCGCCCATGCACGCGGCCGAGACTCACTCCACCGAGCCGCCTTCGCAGGCGTCCGATTTCTTTCGCCAGCGGCCGCGCGCCCGCCTGTATGTGATCGTCGCGCTGCTGGTGCTGGCGGTGGGCGGATTCTTCGCCTGGCGCTATTTCGCCAGCTATGAATCCACCGACGACGCTCAGGTGGACGGCCACCTGATGCCGATCAGCGCGCGCATTTCCGGCTACGTCGCCAAAGTCAATATCGACGACAACCAGTACGTTCAGGCCGGCACGGTGCTCGTCGAAATCGATCCGCGGGACTATCAGGTCGCGGTGGATCAGGCGCGCGCGCAGGCGGCCAGCGCCGAAGCCACAGCTCGTTCGCTCGGCATCGACGTTCCGGTCACGACCGTGAATACAACCAGCCAGATCACGACTTCGGAGGCGGATGTCGCCAACGCGCAGGCCGGAATCGCCGTCGCCCAGAAGCAATTGGACGCGACGCAGGCGCAATTGGCCCAGGCGCAGGCGAACGACGTGAAGGCTCAGAACGATCTCCAGCGCTACAAGCAATTGGTCGAAAAGCAGGAAGTGTCCCAGCAAACGTACGACCAGGCGCTGGCAACGGCAACCGCTTCGAGCGCGGCTGTGGCCGCGGCGAAAGCGGACGTCGCCGCCGCCGAACAGCAGGTCACCCAGGCGCACGCTCGCCTGGCCCAGGCTCAGGCGAACTGGCGCTTCACGCAGACCGGCCCGCAGCAGGTTGCCTCGACTCGCGCCCGCGCGCTTGCGGCGGACGCGACCGTGAAGGAAAAAGAAGCCGCGCTCGAACAGGCCGAGTTGAATCTCGCGTACACCAGGATCGTCGCGCCGGTGAACGGCGTGGTCACGAAAAACGTCGAGGTCGGCATGAACGTCCAGCCGGGCCAGCAGCTGCTCACCATCGTTCCGCTCGACGAAGTCTGGGTCACCGCGAACTTCAAGGAAACGCAACTGAAGAAGATGAAGCCCGGGCAGCCGGTCAATGTCCTGGCCGACGTGAACGGTCACACCTACAAGGGCCACATCGACAGCATCGCCGGATCCAGCGGCGCGCGCCTCAGCCTGCTGCCGCCGGAAAACGCCACTGGAAACTACGTCAAGGTGGTGCAGCGCGTGCCCGTCAAAATCGTGCTCGAGCCCGGAGAGAACAAGGACCATTCTCTTCGTCTCGGAATGTCGGTTGAACCGAAGGTCTTCTTGAACTGAGCAGCGGGCCATCCCCTAACAACTTTCGCAGCGAGACAGCTCGCTGATATCGGGTTCCAAGCGATGGCGGAAAACGTCCAAGCCGCTGGCACATCTCTCACCGGGCGCGCCGAAGTCGCGGTTGCGGCGCAGCCCGTCGCGGTGTGGCGGCCTGAATTCAATCCCTGGCTGATCGCGGTGGTGGTCGCGCTGGCGGCCTTCATGGAGGTGCTCGACACGAGCATCGCCAATGTTGCGCTTCCCTACATGGCGGGAAATCTGGGAGTCAGCAACGACGAGAGCACCTGGGTGCTCACGTCCTACCTTGTCTCGAACGCGATTGTGCTGCCGATCAGCGGATGGCTCGTCAGCGTGGTTGGGCGCAAGCGGCTCTTCATGATTTGCCTCGCCATCTTCACCATAAGCTCGCTGCTGTGCGGCCTGGCCCCCAGCCTGCCGGCGTTGATCCTGTTCAGGGTCCTGCAGGGTGCGGGCGGAGGCGGACTTCAACCGCTGGCCCAGTCCATCCTCGCCGACTCCTTTCCGCCCGAAAAGCGCGGCATCGCATTCGCTGTGTATGGAATCACCGTGATCGTCGCGCCGACCGTGGGGCCGACCCTCGGGGGATGGATCACCGACAACTACACCTGGCGTTGGATTTTCTTCATCAATCTTCCGGTCGGTCTTCTGACGCTGTTTCTGGTGCTTCGGTTCGTGGACGATCCGCCGTGGGCCAAGCGCATGAAGGCCGCTCTCGCGCAGATCGATTACGTCGGCATATCGCTGCTCATCGTCGGCGTGGGTGCGCTGCAGGTGATGCTCGACAAGGGCCAGGAGGACGATTGGTTCTCGTCGCGCTTTATCCTCACGTTTTTCATTCTGGCCGCGGGCGGTCTCCTGTCTCTCATCATTTGGGAGTGGTGGTTTTCGAAAAACGCGGTGGTCGAAGTGCGCCTGTACAAGAATCTGAATTTCCTGGGCGCCAACCTCATGATGTTCACGCTGGGTGTCATTTACTTTTCCAGTCTCGTCATCATGCCCCAGTTTCTTCAAACCCTGATGGGCTATACGGCCGAAACGTCCGGCTTCGTGCTCTCCGGCGGTTCCATGGTCTTGCTGTTCACCATGCCGTTGATTGGTGTGCTCTCCGGGAAATTTCAGGCGCGCCACCTGATCGCAATCGGCTGGCTCAGCCTCGCCGCCGGGCTCTACTACTCCGCTCTGCACCTGGACCTGGACATCAGCTTCGGTGTCGCCAGTCTTGTCCGTGTCGTGCAGGTTGTCGGTCTGCCCTTCTTGTTCGTTCCGATCAACCTCGCGTCCTACGTGGGCCTGCCGGCGGAAAAGAGCAGCAGCGTATCCGGATTGGTCAATTTCATGCGAAACATCGGCAGCAGCGTGGGCACTTCTCTGGTCACCACGTTGATCGCCCGCCGGGCGCAGCACCATCAGCAGGATTTGACTCCAAACGTCACAGGGGGAGCCCAGATTCTCCGCAACGCGGCGGCGAGCCTGGCGGCTCACCTTACGGCATCCGGAGTGGACGCGGCGCGGGCCATGAAGCAGGCCGAAGCCCTGGTCTATCGTTCCGTCATCGGGCAGGCGACCCTGCTGGCCTATGTCGATACGTATGTGATCCTGGCCATCGGAGCAGCCGTCATGTTTCTGTTCTCCTTCGCCCTGAAAAAGAATCAGCCGGGCGGCGGCCGCGTGGTGCTTGAGTAGCAGCGGCGGGCGGGCTGTGATAGTCTCGCTTTCGCCGCGGTGGGGCCTGCGGCAGGGAAGACAACCCGTGATCCGAGTCCTGACCATCGAGCGCGAATACGGCAGCGGCGGTGGAGAAATCGCCAGCGCCGTCGCACAGCGGCTGGGCTGGAAGCTTTGGGATCAGGCGCTCACCAACGAGATTGCGCGGCTGATGGAATGCGATTGCCGCGTGATTGAGGAACGCGAGGAGCGGCGGGATCCTCTGTACTACCGCCTGCTCATGGCGTTCATGCGCGGCAGCCACGAGGGGAGCTTGAACGCGCCTCGGCTGAAGATGGCGGATGCCGAATGCATCCGTGAGGTCGCCGAGCATGTCGTCAAGGACGTTGCGAAGCGCGGCCAGTGCGTGATCGTCGGCCGCGGTTCAGCGCACTACCTGCAGGATCGGAATGATGCGTTCCATGTCTTCGTCTACGCGAAATTCCACGAAAAGGTCCAGCGGCTGCGCGACGGCGGCAAGAGCGAACGCGAAGCCGTGAAGCTTGCCGAGACGGTCGACCGCGATCGCGCCGCCTTCATCAAGCAGTACTTCGGAGTTGAGTGGCCGGGCCGGCATCGCTTCCACCTGATGTTGAATTCCACAATGGGAGAGGAGGCGGCTGTCGAAACGATCCTCAACTGCATCGAGTCGTTCGAGAAGAGAAAGACTTCGGTCATCTCGCCCCCGCAACACTCCGTAGCGTCTTGACCTGCGCCCGTTCCGAAAGGCCGGCGGAATTCCGATGAGCTGTCCGATTTGCGAGAAACGTCCGCCGAAGCGATTCTGCCCCGCGAAGGGCGAGAAGATATGCGCGGTCTGCTGCGGGCGCGAGCGCGAGGTGGCGATCGACTGCCCGGCCGGTTGCCCGCACCTGATCACGGCGCACCGCTACGAAGCCGAGCATCGCAAGCCGCTTGCCGCTGAGGAACTTCCCTACCGCGACGTGCAAGTGCGGCCGGATTTCGTATACGAGCGATGGCCCGTGATCGCGGGGCTCGCAGGGATGATCTTGCGCTTGCAGATACAAGACAAGGAACTCAACGATTCCGCCGCATCGGCCGCGATCGAGGCGCTCGCGGAGACGTATCGCACGCTGGGCACCGGCATCTACTACGAGAAACCGCCGGACGCGCCGTTGCCGCGCGCGCTCTACGGCCAGATGGCCCAGCTTCTGCAGGAATTCCGGAAGGCGGAGAGCGCGCATCCCGGCGCGCCTTCGCTGCGGGAGCCGGATGTCTTTCAACTGCTCGTCTTTCTGGCGCGCGTCGCGAAACAAGAAACCAACGGCCGCCCGCGCTCGCGCGCGTTTCTCGGATTTCTGCGCGAGCGCTTTCCGCTCCCCGCAGAGGAAACGAAAGAGCCCTCCCGCATCATCATTCCGTAGACCGCGGCGTTACTTCTCCTCGGTCTTGAAATGCGGGTTCTGGATCACGCCGAGCACGTTGCCGAACGGATCGTAAACCGCCCCGATCAGAATTCCTTCGCCCACGTCCTGGATCGGCTCCTGCGGCGTGGCTCCCATTTCGATCAACCGGTTGTATGCAGCTTTTGCGTCCGGCACGCCCCAGTAGGCGATCCCCGCTGCGGGCCGCTTCGCCCCCGCGTCTTCCGTGGGCACCAGGCCCAACTCGTAGCCGCCGACGCTGAAGCCGACGTAGAACGGCTGATCGAAGTATGGCTTCGCTCCGAGAACCTCGGCATACCACGTCTTCGCCTTGGCAACGTCCTTCACCTGATAGACAGCCGTTCTGAGCCCAAGGAACATGGCAGGTTTCCTTTCCGCCGAGGTCGACGAACCGGCCGCCGAAGCGGGCGGTCGCCCCATCGCAAACGCCGCGAGGCACAATAGCGCAAAAACCAGCGTGATGTTCGAGACCGTGCTCAGCTTCATCCCGCGAGGCGGCTTCGTCTCCACCGGCGGCGCCGGGGCTACAGGGTTTTGTACACGAGCAGCCCTTCGGGGGACACGCTTCCTACGGCGCGTTCTTGCGGTTGGCATGGCTTTCCTCCGTCTCCGAGATCGAACTGCAACTGCGGCGAGCGCCACGACCGCGCCGCTTCCGGCTTTTTCGGTCGCGACGCGATTCCGTATTTGCGGCGCAAGTGCTCGATGCGCTCCTTGATTTGTGCGCGGTAGCTTTCGGGAGCGTCTCCATAACTGGAGAACCATTCGCGATACTGCCGCGCCAGTTTTGGAAACTTCTCGTCGAGAAACCTCATCAGCGACTTCCACGATGTGGTCTTCAGGAAGACCACGCTCGCGGCCAGCCATTCCGCGCCCGCGTCGCGCGAGGCCTTCACCAGCGCGTCCAGATCTTCCTCTCGATCGGTCAGGCCCGGCAGGATCGGCATGACGTTCACGCCCACGTGAATGCCGGCGTCGCGCAGTTTTCGAACAGCTTCCAGGCGCAGGTCGGGTCGCGGAGCGCGCGGCTCCAGCAAACGCGCCAGGCGCACGCGCAGGGTCGTCACGGTCACGTGAATCGAAATCGACGAACGCTCCGAAATCCGGCGGAGCAGGTCGATATCGCGCACCACCTGATTCGATTTCGTGGTGATGGAAAGGCTCAGCCCCTCGCGCTGCGCCATTCTTTCCAGGATCGCGCGTGTCGCGCCGAATTCCTTCTCGGCGGGCTGATACGGATCGGTGGCCGTGCCGATGGCGATGTGTTCGCCCCAGATCGGCTCGCAGGAAAGGTCGCGCTCGGCCAGCGGCCCGGCGTTCTGCTTCACGTAGATCTTCGACTCGAAATCTCCGCCATCCAGCTCAAGGTATTCGTGGGTGTAGCGCGCGTAGCAGTAGCGGCATCCGAATTCGCAGCCGCGATAGGGATTCACGGTCCACCGGAACGGAACGCGCTCCGAATGGCATTCGTTCAGGATCGACTTTACCGGGAGAAGAAAATACTCCGTCCCGCGCTTGGCTTCGGCGCGAGGGGAGGATGCGGCGAGACGCGCAATGCCGACCAGTTCCGTCGCGGGCTTCTCACTCCGGGCAGGTACCGGAGGGGGCGCGGAAGCACCGTTCGGGGACTCACAGTTGCCGTGGCGAGCGGCTTGGGGGAATAAGGTGAGACTGGTTTGCTTCGCGCGAGGCAGACGGCGCCGAAGCGTCGCCGGTCTCGGTTGAAGGATGGGAGAAGTGGCCATTGGCAGCCTCGCCGCACCGGCAGACTATATTCGCCTTTTATTCGCCATGTCAAGCGAAAAAATTCGCTTTTTGTTCGCCTGTTCCAGCGTACAAGATTTCGCCTGGAAACCGCGGGGAGAGCCTCCGATTGGCCCGGTTTTGTGCCGATATACTGGTTGGGCGTTCTGGAGGCCCAGCCTTGGCGGAAGTCGGAATCCTGATTGTCGACGACGATGTCGCCAACCAGCACGCGCTGAAAAACGTCCTCGATTCAGAGGGCTGGCGAGTCCGCATCGTCCACCGCGACTCCGAAGCTCTTGCCGAACTGGCGGGCGGCAGCTGGAGCCTCGCCATCGTCAACATCAAGCTCATCGACGTCCGCGGCCCGCTCTTCGCGATCCTGAAGGAACTCTCCCAGGCCGAGGCCCCTGCGCAGCCGTCGGCCGGCGATTCCGGGCGGACCGGTTTTCGCGTTCTATACCTGGTCCCCGCGACGGTTACGCGCCACGTCCTGCCGGTGCTCGAACGCGAGGGTCTTCCCTACTCGATCAAGCCGTACCACCTGAACGATTTCCTCGAAAAGGTCAGCGACCTTCTCGTCGAAGCCGGAGCAATCGCGCAGCCGATACGAAGCATTGGCGGCTTCGCTCAGGCCAAGAAGCGCCGCCGCGAAATCCGCACCTCGCGCGATAGCCGCCGCGGCACGATGTTCGCCTCCCGCGAGGACTATCAGATGACCGAGGAAGAGATGGTCGAATTCGAGCGCCAGGAAGAGGAAGAACGCAAGAAGCGCGAGAAGGCCATGAAGGATCGCGAACACCTCTGACGATCCGGTCCCCTTTCCGAGATACTCTGCAAGGAAACCCATTCGAATCGTTCTCTCCCCAGAGGCCCGCGGAAGTCCGCTCTGCGCACGGGCATCGAGGAGGGCGTATGAAACGCCATTTGGGGACCCGATTCCTGATTCTGTTGGCAGCCACTTTGATCGTGCTGGCAGCTGCCATTCCGGCGGTCAACTTCAATTCGAGCGCCGTTGCGGCGCCGGCAGGCCCAGGCCAAGCGCAACCCGGCTGGCGTCTGGCAGCGCCGATCGCTTACCAGAATCTGACCATTTTCCCGGTCGTCTCGTCGCAAGACGCCGACACGAGCGAATTCGAAACCCTTGACGAAGGGCTCGCCAGCGGAGACGTCGTTGTTTCCGAGCAGGGCGATTATCTCCGCCGCTCGCGCGACGGCCGCGTCCCTTCAGGCTTCTCGACCGGCCCGCAGGTGAACCAGCTCGTGCTCGTGAACCGCGGCAAAAGGCCGCTGCTGCTGCTCGCGGGCGAAGTCGTCTCCGGCGGGAAACAGGACCGCATCATCGGCAAGGATCGCATCGTGCCCATCGGCACTGCGCCGCTGCCGCTCGATGTGTTCTGCGTCGAGCACGGCCGCTGGACTGGCGCATCCGATCAGTTCTCGGCTGGAAATCTGATGGTCCATCCGAGCGTCCGCGTGGAAGCCGCCGTCGAGCAAGATCAAAGCCAGGTGTGGGCCGCCGTGCGGGGCGAAGCGCAGGGAGTCGCACGGAGCAATTCATCCGTTGCCCCAGCGGCCCCGCCGCCCATTACGACCGAAGCGCTTTCGGGCGCGATCAATTCCGCGGGCACGCAGTCCTACGAGCGAATTTACAAAGTCTCGCCGATCGGCACCTCCGTTGAAAGCGTGGCGGAAGAGATCGGCCGCCGGTTTGACCGCGTGGCCTCCGGCTTGAAAGGCGAGCGCGTGGTCGGCGCGGTCGCGGCGTTTGGCGATGAAGTGGCCTGGAGCGATATCTTCGCGTCGTCCGAACTGTTTCGCGCGTACTGGCCGAAGCTGCTGCGCAGCTATGTGGTCGAAGCGATGACGCGGCCGTCGGTTCGCGAAGTGGCTTCACTGGACGACGCGCGCGATTTCCTCCGGCCCATCACCGGGCACATGGAACAGGAATCGGAACCGGGCGTGTACGAGTGGCGAAAGCAGTCCGTCGGGCGGCTTTCGGAGATCCAGTTGGCCGCGCTCTCACCGAAAACGCTCACGCTGCACTATCTGCGCGTGCTGCGCGGAGACGACCGCAACCTGATGGACCGCTAGCATGAATCGCCGCGGATCGCGAATCGCAGCGCGAGGATTGCTCTAGTTCTTCGGTTGTGAGGACGCGCTGCCGAGCTGGACGCGACGGTAGGGCTCGAAGTCATTCCAAATCGCCTGTACCGTCGCCTGGTCCAGCGTCTTCACCGTCGGCGGAGTATTTTTCGACGCGTAGATTTCAAGCGTGGGCTGCGCGCAGCCCGGTCCGAGCGCATCGGGCAAGTAGTCGTAGTCACCCAGGTACGTGGTGTCGTTGATCGACACCGCGCCTGAAACCTCGGCCACGAGCTTGAATCTGCCGGGAAGTATCGGCGTAACTTCCTGCGCGCCGCAGAGCAGGCGCATCCGGTAGAAGTCCGTCTTGAAGCGTTCCTTCAGCTGATTGCCCGGCGTGGCCATCGACGCCCAGAACTTGATCTTCAGCTGCGGCTCGACGTGGATCGTGATCTCGGCCCGGTGCTCGTCCGCCTCCCAATTCTTCACTCCGGAAGCGTCCGAATTCTCGTCCGTGCCGCCTCCCCGTTTCTTGTTCCGTTTCTCCAGCTCCTTTTGCTGTCTCCGGCGCTCCTCCAGATAAACGCGGTACTCGAATGTGGGAGTCAGCAGCGTCACGTTGAAATCTCCCGCCGAAAAAGCGTGCGTTGAAATTTCCGCCTTCTCAAGAGGACCCGACTGCTGGATCTGATCCACCGGAAACGCTCCCGGCGGCTCGACCGGAAGCAGTTCCGCAGACGGCGGCGCGCCCGTACCAATCATCGTCTTCGCCTGCGCGATCAGCGGAACGGCCTCTTCGATGCGCACGATTCCCGAAAGCCCCGGACCGCGGCTCGCCTGTTCGCTGTAAGTCGTCACGCCGATCACGTTTCCCGCGGAGTTGAATAGCGGGCCGCCGGAATTCCCAGGATTGATGTTGATGTCAGAAATGATCGCCGCGGGATCGACGCGGCTCACGACGCCGGTCGTCAGCACTTTCGACTGCCTCAGCGGGCTGCCGATCGTGAAAACCCGGTCGCCCTCGGCCACTGACGCCTTGCCTGCTTCCGATTTGGCTACCGGCGCGACCACGGCGTCCGGATCGGCGCGGAGGCTGACTTGCAGAATTGCGATGTCCTTCTTCGCGTCGGATACAAGCAGCTTCGCGGCCACTTTCCGCTTCTCGTCGAACTGCACAGCCAGGTATTCGGATTCGCCGACCACGTGCTGGTTCGTCACCACCAACCCGGCCGGATCGACCACGAATCCCGTGCCGTGGCCGGCTTCGCTGTACACGGTGACTACGCTGTCGCGAAGGTGCTTGAATTGCTCGCCGAGATCATCGGTCGGATGAGCGGCGGGCACTGGCGCCAGCGGCGTGACTTTTGCGTTGTCGCCGCTCAATTCCAGCGTGAAATCGGGTCCGGTGAGTGTGAACTCGGTGTGCCATTGATAGCTCGCGCCCTGAAACTCCACGGGGTGAGGCGTCGTAAGGCTGTATTTGCCCGCCGGGAGAGACGCCCCCGCCGCTCCGTCGAAACCGGTCTTGATCGTCACGGGTTCGCCCGGCGCGTCCGTTCGCTGGATCACCAGGTCCAGGCGAGGCACAGGCTTTTGATTCAAATCCTTATCGACAAGAATCACGCGGACATTCAGCCGCACCGCTGCGACTTGCGATTGCGCGCTGGCGGCGAACAGGAGAAGGCAGGAAATTCCGAGAGCGAGCCGGCGCATCTTTTCACCTCGAGGACGCGGCGCGTTTCTGAAAGGGAGGATGCGGCGTAGTATCTTGTTTGTCAAGGGACCTGAAACGTACGCACGCGGCTGCGGTCGGGCGTCGCGGCCAGAAGCTCGCTGATCGTCTTCCTGAGAACAGGATGCTGCACCCCGCCCGCGATTTCCGCCAGCGGTACCAGCACGAATCGCCGCTCCGCCATGCGCGGGTGCGGAATCTCCACCTCCGGCGCGTGAACCACGCTCTCGCCGAAAAGCAGAATGTCGATGTCGATCGTCCGCGCGTCCTTCATCCCAGGCTCGACGAACCGTCGATCGGGAAGCTCTTCCTCGGGCCCTTCCGTCTGCGGCCCGCGTCGCCGGCCCAGCGAGCGCTCGATCGCCAGCAGCACGCTCATTAGCTGCCGTGGCATCATCTCGGTTTCCGCCTCCACGGCGCAGTTCAGGAACCAGCCGCCGCGCGCGTCGACGGGTTCCGTTTCATAGAGCGACGACTGCCGTGTCACGCGCACGCCGCGCTCGGCAAGCAGCTCGATCGCCCGCGCGATGTTCCGCGCCCGGTCTCCCATGTTCGATCCCAGCGACAGATAGACCGTTTTCATGGATTCGCACTGCCCGCCCGCAAGATCCGCAACATCTCGTTGCCGCCTTTCTGGAATTCGTACGGGATGCGCTCGATTTCGCACGCATATCCCTCGCGCCCAAGCTCTTCGATTACCCCTGCGACCCACGGTGAATGCCCCGCTTCGAACTGCGGTATCAGAGGAAAGACGCGCGTCTGGCGCGCTACGCGGCAAAGCTCGAAAATCGAGTCGATGTGAAATCGCAGGTCAAAGACATTTGAGTACGTGAACAGGAAGTGAGAGCAGAGCGCCAGATCGAATTCGCCGTCGGCGAAGGGCAACGAAGGAAGCTCCGCGACGCGATAGCGCCCTTCCGCGATCCCAGCGGGGAAATCGTCGAGAAACTCTTGCATTGCCGCGCGGCGCTTCCGGCCGAGATCTTCGGGTGATCGGAAGTCGGTCCACACGAAGTTGCCGATCGTCTGACGCGTGGCTTCCAGGATCTTTGGCGCGGTCTCGTCGATGCGCGCGGCAATCTCCCCCGGCGAAAACCGATAGATCGGATCGCACGAGACGACCCTGCGGCTGCGCCGCCGCAATTCCGCGTTGAAGCTCGCCGGACCTCCCCCGCAGTCGACAATCTTGGCAGCTAGGTCGGCCGGCGTAAGGGCGAACATGCGCGTATATTCATCGAGCGAGCGGCCCCAAGGCACGACGCTATCCAGAGCAACCGTCACTGCTCCTCCCGTTCATTGCCTTTCGTGAAAGGACATCATCTTAGCCCACTGCGCCGCGGAGCTGCCATGCGCGAGCATTTTGGACTTGCGTCCGCGGGCGCGCCAGTTGACATTGGGCAAGCGGCGGCCCGCAATCGAAGCCGGATTCGCCGCCCGCGGGAGGCGACCGTGACGGACGCGCAGAGCCGGCAGTGGCTGCACCTGGACCGGTGGGATCTGTTGGACGCGGCGCGCACGACCATCGCCGCGGTTGCGTCGCTTCTGTTCGCCCGGTTGTTTCACCTGCCCGAAGCCTACTGGGCCGGCATTGCCACGATTATCGTCATGCAGTCCACGCTCGGCGCCGCATGGACGATCTCGAAGGAGCGCCTGATCGGCACCGCGCTGGGCGCGGCGACGGGCGCGCTGCTCTCGACCTATGCGGGCCAGAACATTGCTGCGTTTGGTGCTGGGGCATTCGGCATGGGAGTGCTCTGCGCGTTCCTCGGCGTCGGCCGGGGCGCGTACCGCTACGCGGGAATCACGCTGATTGTCGTCATGCTGATCGCGCGAACGGCGCCCGCGTGGATCGTCGCCATTCACCGCTTCGTCGAGATTTCGGTAGGAATCGCTGTAGGATTGTTGGTCACCGCCGTCTGGCCCGAACGGCCGGCTGCCGCGGCTTGAAGCCTGCCCGTCGGCGCGAAGCGGCGGAATGCGGCGAAAGTGGGAGACGCCTATGAAGAGATTTCTGCTGCCTGGCGCGCTGTGCGCGCTGATCACGTTGTCGACCGGCCCGGCCGGACTCGGGCAGGCTGAGACGAATGCTCAGCCGCCTCCCAAACCGCCGGTCCGCGTGGCGATTCACGCCGGCCGTCTGCTCGATCCGCGCGCGGGAGATTATGCGACCAACGTCTTCATCCTCGTCGAAGGCGATCGCATCGCCAGCGTCGGCGCATCGGCTCCGGCAGGTATTCCCGTGATCGATCTTTCCTCGCAGACCGTCCTGCCGGGCCTGACGGACTGCCACGCGCATATTCTGGGCAATCTGCTGGACGAATCGCCAACGGGCCCGATGCGCATGTCGTCGCCGATGCAGGCGCTCTGGGGCGTCCACAATCTTCAGATCTGGCTCGATCACGGCTTCACGTCGATGCGCGACGCGGGCGAGTCCGATCTCGCGTATGGCCAGCTCGCGCTGCGCGACGCAATCAAGAAGGGATTGATTCGTGGCCCGCGCATCGTTTCAGCCGGAAACTTCGTCAGCGTCATGGGAGGGCACGGCGATTCGGACCCGCTCGCGCCGGACCAGGCGCTCCCCCGCCGCCCGAATATCGCGAACACGGTCGACGAAGTGAGCGATGCGGTGCGGCACGACCTCAAGTACGGCGCCGACTGGATCAAGCTGATGGCGACCGGCGGCGTGACGGATCCGTTCAGCGATTTCAGCACTCAGGAACTGAGCGAAGCGCAGATGGAGCGCGCGGTGGAAGTCGCGCACCGCGCCGGCAAGCGCGTGATGGCGCACGCCGAAGGCGCCGAAGGCATCAAGGCCGCCGTGCGCGCCGGCGTCGACTCGATCGAGCATGGCACCCTGCTCGACGAGGAAGGCGCGGCGCTGATGGAACAGCGCGGCACGTGGCTTGTGCCCACGCTCTACACGTTCCAATTCGGCGTCGAAAACGACGCGCGGCTGGGCGCCGATCCCGTCTCGGTCGCGAAAGACAAAGCCATCATCAGCGCGCAGCAGCCTGCTTTCGAGCGCGCCCTGAAGCACCACCTCAAGATCGCCTACGGCACGGACATCGATCCGGACAATACGTCGAAGGAATTCGGGGCGCTGGTGCGCGGCGGGCTTTCGCCGCTCGGCGCGATTCAGGCCGCGACAACGAACGCCGCGTCGTTGATCGGCACATCGAAGGACACGGGAACGATTGAGGCCGGGAAATTCGCGGACATCATTGCCGTCTCAGGCGATCCTCTCAAGGACATCACGGTGATGGAACATGTGACGTTCGTCATGAAGGGCGGCGAAGTGATCAAGGACGAAGTCCGCGGGGCAAAGTAGAGCCGAATTCAATCAGCGAGCGAGCAACCATGCCCACCTATATCGCGCTGCTGCGCGGAATCAACGTCGGCAAGAACGTGCTCAAGATGGACCGGCTGCGCGAATTGTGCGCCGGGCTCGGCGCGGCGAACGTGCGAACGTACGTGCAGAGCGGCAACGTCGTCTTCGAAGCGAAAGGCTCCGCCTCCCATTGGACGCAGGCGCTGGAGAAACAACTTGTGGGCGAAACGCGGCTTCCCGTTTCCGTGATGGTGCGAACCGCGGCGGAAATCGCTTCGGTCCATGCGGGCAATCCGTTCCTGAAAGAAAAAGGAATCGAGATCGCGCGCCTGGCGGTCGCGTTTCTGCGGCAGCCACCTCCGAAGCCGGCGCTCGATGCGCTGCGCGCGCTCGACATCGGCTCGGAGCGCTTTCACCACGCCGGCCGGGAGATATACGTCCATTGCCCCAACGGTTTCGCCGATTCGAAGCTCTACGGCCTGGACAAAATCCTCAAGCAGCCCACTACCTCGCGCAACTGGAACACCATCACCAAGCTCCGCGAAATGTCGATCGAGTAGGCGGCGCTATGAAAAAAGGCCGGACTGGCCGCCCGAAGGCGGAATGGAGCGCTGAGGCTCGGGCATCCCGAAATGCTTGTAGGCGAGGGCCGTGGCCACGCGGCCGCGCTGCGTGCGGTCGAGCAGGCCGAGCTGCATCAGGTACGGCTCGTAGATTTCCTCGATGGCGTCTTCTTCTTCGCTGAGTGACGCGGCGATGGTATTCAGGCCGACGGGCCCGCCGGAATACTTGTTGATGATGGTCAGCAGCAGGTTGCGGTCGGTGTCGTCCAGGCCGTGCTCGTCCACGCCGAGCATCGCGAGCGCATCGCGCGCGACGCTGAGAGTGATGTGGCCCTTCGCACGGACCTCCGCATAGTCGCGGACGCGGCGCAGCAGCCGATTGGCCACGCGCGGCGTGCCCCGGCTCCGGCGCGCCACTTCGCCCGCGCCATCCCTATCAATCGTGATCCCGAGTATCTTCGCGGAGCGCGTGATGATTTTTTCCAGATCATCCGGAGTGTAAAACTCCAGCCGGTGCACGATGCCGAATCGCGAGCGCAGCGGCGCCATGATCAGTCCCGCCCTCGTGGTCGCGCCGATCAGAGTGAAGCGGTTCAGTTGATACGGATGCACGCGCGCACCCGGCCCCTGCCCGATGATCAGGTCCACGCGGAAATCCTCCATCGCGGGATAAAGGATCTCCTCGAGCGCCGGCTGCAGCCGGTGAATCTCATCGAGAAAGAAGAAATCGCTCGGATCGAGCGACGTGAGCACGGCGGTCAGGTCGCCTTTCTTTTCCAGCAGCGGCCCGGAGCTGATTTTGATCGACGAGCCCATCTCGTGGGCGAGGATTTGCGCGAGGGTGGTTTTGCCGAGGCCCGGAGGTCCGTAGAGCAGGACGTGGTCGAGCGCCTCGCCCCGCGCCCGCGCCGCTTCGACCGCGATCTGCAAATTCTCCTTCACGCGGTCCTGGCCGATGTAGTCGCCGAAGCTGGCCGGGCGGACGCTGGCGTCGACGCGCGCGTCTTCGTCGAACGCACGGCCGGAGACGATCCGGCTTTGCCCGTCCTTCATTCGTCGCGCTTCCGGCATCTACATCTCCTCGAAAACCCCTACGCGCCGTTCGCTCTCGGTGAGTGATTCGCAGGCGCGATCGAGCGCTTCGTATTCGCTGGCGAACCGCTCGCGCATCTGCTGCTGCGCCGCGGAGCTTTGCCAGCGGTCGATCGTCAGATAGCGTCGCGAGTCCCCGGCGTCGCGCAGCAGCGTCGTGCCGTGAAATCCGCCGCTCTTGCGAAAGAGCTGGGCCCAGGCGCCCGAATTCGCGTAAGCGCTCTCGAACTCCTGCAGCCGGTCCGCGCGGGCGACGAATTCCCAAACCACGTGCACCATCCCGGCCTCCCTCCGCGCTCGGCGGCTCAGGTGGACGCCGCTCGGGCACTCGGCTGCGCGCCCGGCCCGCTCAGCAACTGCAGCGAAGCGCGCAGGAGTTTTTCGAAATCCGCGCCGGCGGCCGCGCGTGTCTTCTCGATCGCGCGCTCCACGGCGCGTCCATCGTAGCCCAGATTCAGCAGCGCGGACGCCACATCCGATTCCAGCTGCGAGCGCGTCGCTGGCTTCCCTTTTTCCTCCGCGTCCACGGCGGTCAGCTTGTCGCGCAATTCGAGCACGATTCGCTCCGCCGTTTTCTTTCCCACGCCCGGAATCAGGACCAGGTGGGCCACGTCGCCCGCGCGAATCGCGGGGATCAATTCCTCGATGCCCATGCCGGAAAGGATTTTCAGAGCGAGCGATGGTCCCACGCCCGACGCCGAAATCAGCAGCTCGAAGCAGTGCTTTTCGCGCGCGGTCAGAAAACCAAAGAGCGAGAGTTGATCTTCGCGAACGTGCGTGTACGTCAGAAGAGTGATTTCCCCGTGCAGCGGGCCGAGAACGGCGAACGTCGAGAGAGGAACCTGCACCTGATAGCCCACGCCGCCCACATCCACGAGAACCTGGTTGGGACGCTTTTCAATCAGCTTGCCGCGGAGCGAGCCAATCATGTCCAGCGATTATCGGTTAGGGTCATGAGCGTGTCAACGCGGGTCCGGCTCGGGCACTGGGTCAGTTTGGTCCGCGCGGCGCTCTCTGATTTTTCAATTCGGCACGCTGATTGCCTTGCGGCGCGGGGTGTGCTTTGATTGCCATCCCGAAGCCGCGCCCACGTTTTATTCCGCATCCCCATCCCAAGCGGCTACAGAGGGAGCCAAAAGCCATGACCCTTGTTGCCGCATTCCGATGCCGGGGAAACGGAATCCTTCTCTGTGCTGATCGCGAGGAAGACGATGGATACGCCAGAAGGCCCATAGACAAGTTGCGCAGAATTAACGGTCTAAAAGACTGCGAAATATTCATGGCAGGTTCCGGCATCACTGCTACCGTCGAAGATGCCCACGTTGAGGCTGATCGCTCGCTCCGAAAAGCCGGGGACGAGGGAGTGACTCTGCTGAGCGAACATAAGGCAATCATCGAAGAAAGCCTAAAAGGGACGCACCAGCGGTACAAAGAATATTTGAGGCGCTGGCCGCTTCATATGCTCGTTGTTGTTGCACCACGATTTTCTGGCTATCCTCCCATTCTTTATCGAACGGAGAAGCACCATCTCATTCTGGAGTCTTTCTACCACGCCTACGGAAGCGGGAAAACGATCGCCGATTACCTGGCAGATCGCTTGTACGTCCACGGTATTCCAAATGACCTACTCTTGACTCTTGCTACTTTTGTTTTCAGAGAGGCAGAGAAATCCGCCTCTGGCGTTGGTCTTGGCAATGACATGTTCCTCATCCATCCGGGCGGCAGAAACATTGAATTTTTTCACACCGACTCTATCAAAGAAAT
>DATJXJ010000020.1:0-6067 GCA_035500255.1 Verrucomicrobiia bacterium
GGCGCGGGCGCGGCCCGAGGTGATCGTTCTGGCATGGACTGCGACTGGCGCGCGGGCCCAAGCGTCGAGCGCGCTTCGGAATCGTGCGTGGCGGGAAGTCCCGGCTGTGAAGACGGGGCGCGTGGTGGTAATCAGCGACGAGTTGCTGAATACGCCCGGGCCGCCCCTAGTGGAAGGGGCGCGACGGCTATTTCATGCGCTGCATGCAGAAGCGGAGGGTGCCGGAAGGCGGGGACGTCGGCGATGATTACCGTGGTTGCGGCGCTGATCCAGTGCGAGGGAAAACTTCTGGTCTGCCAGCGCAAGCGGGGCACATCGTTCGCGCTGATGTGGGAGTTTCCCGGTGGCAAAGTGAAGCAGGGAGAAACGACCGAGCAAGCTCTGGCGCGAGAGTTGACGGAAGAACTGGGCGCGGAGGCGACGATTGGAGCGGAGGTTTACCGGACGCGGCATCGGTATGCCGAAATGGCCGAGCCGATCGAGCTGATATTCTTTCGAGCCCAGCTCGATGCAAAGAGCGCGCGGAACCTGGTGTTTGAGCAGATTGAATGGCGGGGGGCGGAGTCGCTTCCCGAACTCGATTTTCTGCCCGCAGACAAGGAGCTGATCGAGAGGCTCGCATCGGGTGCATTGCAGCTTATCTAGCGCCCGATTTGCTTGATGAAACGTAAAACAATCTAGTGTTCCTGCTCTAAGGAGCGCCGTTCTGCTGCGTTCTGGCTCGATTTTCGTGCTATAGTTTTCGTGAAAAGCAAGGAGCAACAGCCCATAGGAGTCGGCATGGCATCGAAAACGAACCGGGCGGTGATGGAGCCCGAGGTCGAGAAGAACGGCAGTCCGTCGAATGACTTACACCTGAACCTCTACCGCATGCTGGTGAAGTGCCGCATGTGCGACGAAAAGGCGCGCATCCTCTTCCGGCAGGGCAAGTACAAGGGCAATTTCTACTCGGGGGTCGGCCAGGAAGCGGCGAACGTCGGCACGGCTTATAGCTTGAAGAAGGACGACTGGATTGCGCCGTCGCACCGGGATTGGACTTCGAACGTCATCAAGGGCGTGCCGCTGAAATTCTGTTTCGCGCAGCTTTTCGCCAAGACCACGAGCCCCGATCGCGGCCGTTCTTCACCCGCGCATATGGGCTACCCGGAGCTTCACGTGATCACGCCGGCCAGCAGCATTGCCGGCCAGCTGAATGTGGGCACGGGAGTGGCGCTGGGAATCAAGAAGCTGCGCAAGAACGACGTGGTGGTATCGTATTTCGGCGATGGCGCGACAAGCTTCGGCGGTTTTCACGAAGCGCTGAATTTTGCGGGCGTGCACAAGCTGCCCATCATCTACGTGTGCCAGAACAATCTCTGGGCCGAGTCCGTGCCACTGCGCCTGCAGACTGCGCTGACGAATCTTTCCGATCGCGCGAAGGCATACGGCTTTCCGGGCATCTCGCTCGATGGAAACAACGTGCTGGAGGTGTACGACGCGGCGCAGAAGGCCATCGCGCGAGCGCGCGGCGGACAGGGCCCCACGCTGCTCGAATGCAAGACTTACCGGTGGTACGGCCACTCGGAGATCGATCCGGCGAAGTACCGCATGAAGGAAGAAGTGGAAGCCTGGAAGAAAAAGGATCCGGTGGCCACGTTCGAGAAGCAGCTTCTGGAGAAAAAGGTTCTGACGGACGCGAAGAAGACGCAGATTGCCGCCGAAATCACGCAGGAAATCAACGAGGCGGTGGAGTTCGCGGAACAGAGCCCCTACCCCGATGCGTCGGAACTCAACGACCACATCTGGGCGTAATCCCTAATTCAAAGGACTCGATCAGAAAATGGCTCGTACGATCAACATGCTGGAAGCAATCAACGAAGCGCTCTCGCAGGAGATGGAGCGCGACGAACGCGTTTTCATTCTGGGCGAGGATATCGGGTTATCGGGCGGCGTTTTCAAGGTGACCGACGGCCTGCTGGACAAGTTTGGCGAGGAGCGAGTGCTGGATACGCCGCTGGCAGAAGGCATCATCGTCGCCGCGGCGATTGGCTCTTCGATGATGGGCTTGCGGCCGGTACCGGAAATTCAGTTTGCCGATTTCATCACGCCCGCCGTCGAGCAGATCATCCAGCAGGCTTCCAAGTTGCGCTACCGCAGCGCGGGCGGCTATTCCTGCCCGGTGACAATTCGCGTTTGCTGCGGCGCGGGCGGCGGCAGCGGACTGTACCACTCACAGGAAAACGCATCGTGGTTCGTGCACGAGCCGGGGCTGAAGGTGGTGATGCCGTCGACGGCTTACGACGCGAAGGGCATGCTGCTGGCGGCGATTCGCGATCCCGACCCGGTGATCTACTTCGAGCACAAATCGCTCTACCGCCAAGCCAAGGGCGAAGTCCCCGATGGTGATTACACCGTGCCCATCGGTCCGGCGGTGGTTCGACGCGAAGGACGCGACCTGACGATTCTCACATACGGGTTCATGACGCAGAAATCGCTCGATGCGGCCGAGGAAATGGCGAAGCGCGGAGTGGAATCAGAAGTGGTCGAGATTCGCACGCTCGCGCCGATCGACAAGAGCACGATTCTCGACTCGGTGCGCAAGACCAGCAAAGCGCTGATCGTCCACGAAGACAAAAAGACGATGGGCTACGGCGCGGAGCTCGCGGCCATACTCAGCGAAGAAGCCTTTGACGATCTCGACGGGCCGATCATGCGCGTGACGGGACCCGACGTGCCGGCGATTCCCTTCAGCCCGAATCTCGACAAGGCCTGGCAGGTGAACACGGAGAAGATTGTGGCAGGCATCGAAAAGCTCGCGGCCTACTAGCCTTGAGCGTCTGGCGTTTGCAAACTTTCTGCGAGCATCTCCTGCAAGTTCCGCGCTAGTGGGAAAGCCAGACGCGAAAATCGGCACGGCATCCTCGGTCCACCCAGATGTTGCGGCTGTCGAATCCCCACGTGCTCCCCTGAACGCACGGTGAGCCGCTAAACTGCTGCTCCAGATAGGCATTACGGATGACGCCGCTCGCGGGGCAACGTTTCCGCCCGCCATCCTGTGAGGAGCAGCGCATGACAGTTGATCGGCCGCTGGGGCGCCCGCCGATCCAGACACGAAACTCCGCCTTGCAGCCGCGATCCACCCACACTCCGCTGTTGTCCCAGCCAAAAGTCTTCCATTGAATGCACGCAGAACCGCCCAATTGTTGGGTGATCTGCGCGCCGCGCACCCAGCCGCCCACGGCGCAATGGCGGAACCCACCGTCGGTCGAGCGGCAGCGCATCGTCGTCGAGTTCCCGGTGTACTGCTGTGCCCGCGCCGATGGCGTGAATAGACAGATTGCGATTGCGGCCAGTCCCAACGTCCAACGCATTAGACGCATCTCTTCTCCCAAGTAGCGGCGTGGGCTTGGACGCAACTGCAGACCCGAGCGATTCACCGCGTAAGATGGATGAATTGATGCATGCTGCCCAAGTCGGACGCTGCCGTCAACGTGAATCTTCAGTTCTGTGGGACGAGCTTATCGTTGTTCAGACCAAGTTCAGACCAGCGCCCGGCCGCCGTCGACGGCGAGGATTTGCCCGGTGATGAAATCGGAGGTCGCGAAATAGATCACCGCGTCGGAGATATCGTCGCCGGTACCGGTGCGATGCAGCGGTACGCGCTTGATGTAATCTTCATCGGGAGGCTCGCCGGGAAACTGGATGGTTCCAGGTGCGACACTGTTCACCAGGATTTGGGGACCGAGCGCGCGAGCCAGGCACTTGGTGAGCATGATCACGCCCGCCTTCGAAACGCAGTAGTGCGTGTACGCCGGCCAGGGCAGCAGGCCGCCGAGGGAGGACAAGTTGATGATTCGCCCGCGGCCGCCACGCTTCATCAATGGCGCCGCCGCCTGTGCGCACAGGAATTGCGACTTGAGGTTCGCGTTCATGATGCGGTCCCATTGCTCGTCGGTGAGCTCTTCGAACTTCGCCGCGAAAAACATGCCTGCATTGTTCACCAAAATATCGAGGCGCCCGAACTGCTTGTTGATGGCTGCGAACATTCGTTCTACGTCCGCGCGCCGCGAAACGTCCGCCTGGCAGACGAACGCGCGCTGCCCCATCGCCGCAATTTCCGCCGCGACGTTCTCCGCTTCCGATTTTGAAGTTGCGTAATTCACCACGACGTCTGCGCCCTCGCGGGCCAGGCGCAAAGCGATGCTGCGGCCAATTCGTTTCGCCGCGCCGGTGACGAGCGCGACTTGATTCGCAAGCGCTTTCGCCGTCATGCAAGCCTCCGCAAATCCTCACGCAAGCCGCAGCCGCTGGTTCCGGCTGCCATCATCTGAGATGCGAGGTTCAGAATTCGCTGCGCGGCTTCCGCCGCGCCAACGCCTCGCGCGTGGATATTGGAAATGAGGTTCCGGTCCGCGTCGGTATGCGATTTGGCCGGACGAAACGCCATATACGCCGAAAGGCTCGTCGCGGTGGCAAGGCCCGGGCGCTCGCCAATCAGAAGCACGGCAACCTGCGGGGCGAGCATCTCGCCGATGTCGTTGAGAATCCCCACGCGGCAGTGCCGGATCACGAATGGCCGGCCCAGGCTCCAGCCGCGAGCCTTGGCGCCGTCGAAAAGCAACGGCAGGAGCGGCGGAACCTGCTCGGCAACGGCCGCAACGGATAGCCCATCGCCGATCGCGATTTGCAGATCACTGCCTCGAGTCCGGTTCGCGACCAGGTGCGCTCGCGATTCGTCGTCAAATTGCCGTCCCAGGTCGGGCCGCAGCAGGTATTCGTCCTTCGTGCGCGCGCGGGTGTGAAACTCGTGAAGCTCCCAGCGCTCTACGAATTCCACTCCGAATGCTGCGTTCAGGTCCAGTTCATCGCGCACCGCATCGCGCGCAGCGGCGTGCGCCTCGCGCAAAGCAAGCTGCGTTCCGGTGCGATACGCTGCCCCGGCACGGCCTTCGAGAATCCGCGCCGGGGTTCGCGAGCGAATGTCGCGAACGAGCGACGGCCATTCCTCACCGTTGACCGTCAAGCTTCGCTTCCCTGGCAAGTCAGCCACTCACGCAACTCCTTCGAGCGACGCCTCGAGCCCGCGCATTAATTGCCGCCGCGCCGGCGCATCCAGCATCGCCGGCTCGCCATCGCGGTAGATTCCGGCCTCTTCGAGCCAACGAAGAAATTCCGGCGCGGGACGCAAGCCGAACAACCTTCTTACTGCCAGAGCGTCGTGATAGCTGGTCGATTGATAGTTCAGCATCACGTCGTCTGAGCACGGGACGCCCATGAAATAGTTGCAGCCCGCTGCAGCGAGCAAGAGCAGCAGATTGTCTGCCGAGTTCTGGTCCGCGGCCGCGTGGTTCGTATAGCAGACGTCGCATCCCATCGGCAGCCCGAGCAGCTTCCCCATGAAATGATCTTCGAGCCCGGCGCGAATAATCTGCCGCTCGTCGTATAGATACTCCGGACCGATGAAGCCGACGACGCTGTTGACCAGAAATGGATCGAATACGCGGGCGACACCGTAGGCGCGGGCTTCGAGAGTCAGCTGATCCACGCCATGGTGCGCTTCGGCGGAAAGCGCGCTTCCCTGCCCGGTCTCGAAATACATGGCATTCTGGCCCTTCCATTTGACGTCGCGGCGCTGATGATGTTCGAGGAGGCGTTCACGGCCTTCGCGCAGCGTTTCGAGCGTGATACCGAAGCTGCGATTCGCTTCCTCCGTCCCGGCAATCGATTGGAACAATAAGTCCACCGGCGCGCCTTGCTCCATTGCCGCCAGTTGCGTCGTGATATGCGCCAGGCAACAGGTCTGCGTGGGAATCTTGTAGGCCTCGACCAGCCGCGCGAGGCCGTTCAAGATCGACTTTACGGCATTCACGGAATCGGTCGCGGGATTCACTCCAATCACGGCGTCCCCGCAGCCGTAGAGCAGCCCCTCGAATGCCGCGAGCAGGATGCCTCCCACGTCGTCCACGGGATGATTCGGCTGGGTGCGAATCCCCAGCACGCCTCGCTCGCCCATGGTGTTGCGGCAACGCGTGACATTCCGGATCTTGGCCGCAGCGATCACCAGGTCCTTGTTGCTCATGATCTTTGC
>DATJXJ010000021.1:0-31711 GCA_035500255.1 Verrucomicrobiia bacterium
CGCGAGGCGCAGATCCGCTTCACCCGCATGATGCAGGCGCGAAAGCCGAAGCTGTTTTGCCTCTTCGAGCTGAATCGCGGCCGGGTGCTCGACGGAGGAGTGCGCGGCAGCGGCGCGGAGATCATCAATCACAGCTGCGAACCGAATCTGCGGTCGCGGCAGGTGCGCGGGCACATTCTCTATTTCAGCACGCGGCCGATCCGCAAAGGCGAAGAGCTGACCGTGGATTATCAGTTTTCGAAGGAAGCGATCCGCGTGCGCTGTTCGTGCGGCGCACGCTCCTGCCGCGGCACGATCAATCTGACCTAGCAATGCCGGGCCCGCGGCGCAGCGCGGAACAAATCCCGCGCGCCCTGCGTATCTCCCCGTAAGGCAGCGGAGGACTGCGCCATGAACGTGCGAATCGCCACGGGAATTCTCTTTGCAACCGGCCTGCTCTCGCTCGCCACCGCCGCGTCGGCCAGCGACCATTTCACCAAGCAGCTCACGCTCGCTCCCGGCGGGCGTTTCGTTCTCGAATCGGAAGAAGGCGGCGTCGCCGTCGTCGGCACGGACCAGCCGGGCGCCAGCATCGCGGTCACCGGCAACCGGGACGATCTGGAGAGCTACTTCGATTTCAAATTCGAGGAGAACGCCGGAGAGGTTCGCGTGCGCGTCCGCCGCCACTGGCACGCGGACTGGTTCTTCTCCTTCGACAATGCGCATCTGTACTTCGAAGTTCGCGTGCCGAAGAGCACGTCGCTCGAGATCAGGACGGGCGGGGGTCGCATCGACGTCCGTTCGATGTCCGGCGAAGCGGAGCTGAGCACGTCCGGCGGTCCGATCGACGTGACGGGACTCGCGGGCAGGCTTCGCGCGCACACGTCGGGCGGCCACATTCACGCGCAGGATGTGCAGGGCGACGCGACGCTGGAAACCTCCGGCGGGGGAATCGAAGCGGAGTCGATCGAGGGATCCCTGATCGCGCGCACCAGCGGCGGAGGAATTCGCATTCAGCGCGTCGCGGGCCGCCTGGAGGCGTTCACGTCGGGCGGAGAAATCGTGGCGTCGCTGACCAAGAAAAATCAGCACGGCGGCTCGATCGAATCGTCGGGCGGCTCGATCGCGGTGTCGCTCGATCCAAGCACGAACCTTTCCATCGACGCTTCCACGTCGGGCGGGCGAGTCGTCTCCGACGTTCCGATCCGCACGGTCGGCGTCGTTTCCTCGGATTCGCTGCGCGGCACTCTCGGCTCCGGCGGAGAAACGCTGCGGATGCACACCAGCGGCGGCTGGATCCGCATCGGCTCGATCTGATCGCGCTCGATCTGCGCGGCGTCTACGCCGGTGTTTCGTCGAGCCGCACGAAGCGGCCGAGCGATTTGTCCTTGCGCACGTTGGAAATCGGGAAGACCTGGTTGTGGCTGACCACGTAAATTCCCGGCGAAAGAATCCGCAGCGCGATCAGGCTTTCGGTCAGATTCTGCAACGCGTCGCTTCCCTCGAATCCCAGCGGAGCCATCGCTCCCGTCAGCACGATGGGAATTTCCAGCTTCGCCAGCGAGCGCTGCAAATAAAGACCGGTCTCGACCATCGTGTCCGTGCCGTGCGTGATCAGGATCGGCGCGCGGTCCTTCAGCAGACCGCGCACCGTCTCGAGAATTCTGGCGCGGTCGGAGTCCGTCATGTTCAGGCTGTCGATGTTCATGATCGGCACCACGCGCACGTCGGTCTCCGGCAGCCGCAAAAGCCGCAGGTAGCGGTCGATCTTGCCGTCGAGATTGGCCACTTGCCCGGTCTGCTCCAGGTACACCTTCTCGATCGTCCCGCCCGTCGTGATGACGTAGATCACCATGATCGCGTCGCGCTCCTCAGGAATGATAACGCGGCTGGATCACGGCGCGGCGCCTACTGCGGCGCGGCGGCGTAGTAGCCCGGCCGCGCGCGGACCTTCACGCCGTCGCGGTCCACCATCACTTTGATTTCGTTGAAGCCCTCGTAGGGATCGGGATTCGGCGCGAAGCTCAGCACGTACTGCGCGTGCAGCTCGCCGCCGATCCGGTCCAGAGCCGACTGAATGGTCTGCTCGTGCAGCGCGCGGTAATGAATTCCGCCGGTGGAGGCCGCGGCGACTTCGAGCTGATGGTTGCTGATTTCGTTCGTGCCCCGCGTCAGCAGCCAGATCGCGAGCGCGGTGTAAGGCGTGATTCCCGCGATGGGGGGAAGCTTCGGGAGCCTCAGCGTGGGCGGCGGGCGCTGGCCCGGAGCTTCGTCCTTTCCGTAACGAAAGTCGCCGGCGGTGCTGCTCGGACCGACCGCGTAGATCACGATGTTCGCGAGCTGCGCCTCTTGCAGCACGCGGCTCAGCTTCGCGTGGCTGTGCGTGTCCTGCGACTCCCCGACGACGAGAAGCACGCGCCGGTATCGAACCGGCTGCGCCTTCAGAAGCTCCACCGCTTTCAGCATCGCGTCGTAGAGATTGCTGTCCGACCAGCGAAATTGAACGTCGGCGACCGCTTTTTCCACCGCGTCGTGATCGTCGGTGAAAGGCTGGCGGACTTCCGGCGCCGGGCCGTACGTGATCACGGCGGCCTCGCTGCTGAGCGCCATCACCGTCTCCGTGAAGATGGTGCCCATCCCGCGGATCACCGGCGCCATCGCCTGAAGCCGCAAGTTCTCGTCGATCACCAGCGCCACGGCCAGCGGATCGGCGTCCACATCGAACCGCTCGATCCGTTGCTCGGCGCTTCGATCGAAAATCTGAAAATCCTTTTGCGCCAGATCGAGCACCAGCTCGCCCTTCTTGTCCACCACCGTGACCGGAACGATCACCTCGCTCACCTGCGTTCGGATGCGACCCGGCGTCTGCGGCGCGTCCGGAGCTTGCGCGCCGGCAGTCGGCGGGAAAAGAAGCGCAGCCAGGAAAATGGCTTTGATCAGCCGACGCATGTAACTCAATTGATTCGAATCGACCCACTTTCGTTGCATATGGCAAGGCGCGCCGGCGTCGGGTACACGTTGTCCGGTCGAATTCTGTACGTCGGTACAGTACAAAAGCGAACCGCTCCATGGTTCCATAATGTCGTACGCGGCATCTGCGCCATTTGAGAGCAGATGCGAAAGACATCAGACGTCCCATGAAGCACAGACGGTGACGATCGAAAGATGATTGGCCGGACCGGAAGCGATACCCACCACGGGCGCCCGGAACTCCTGTCACAAATTCCTAATCGCCAACTCCAGTTATTAGAAGCTCGCCTAACTCGCTCAAAACAAACGATCGGGCATCGTTCTAATCGCCAATTTTCAGAGACAGCTGCTCCCAGCGATTCGATTGAATATCCAGCCAACCGTGTGCTAGCATCCGCGCCTCGCCCGGACTCCTCTCCCCGGGGACGCCGGGCCACAGGGTTCGTCGCACGCAACCCCCGACGCGGGGCCCCCGGCGCGCCGTCGTTGCGCGATGGGGCGGCAGGGGGCGGGTTCGTGATGCGGAGTGGAAACCACAGGACGGAATCGGTACGCCGCAATTTCCCAGCACGAAATGCCTGTCACGGCAGCACACACGAAGAATTCGTCATTCTGAGCGGAGTGGCCGGACGCGTCTTACCCGGCCCGCTCTTGCGGGACGTCCGGCCACGCTGTCGAAGAATCCCTCTGCGTATTTCCGCCTCGCTGTCCGCGCAATCGAAGAGAGATCCTTCGACTCCGTCCGACGCCGCGCATGAACCGCGCGAACAGCAAGCGCGCCGGACTTCGCTCAGGATGACGGCATGGAGGAACAAGTCATGAAAACCTACACAACCGACTGGATTCGCAACGTGGGCATTGTCGGCCACGGCGACACGGGAAAAACGCAGCTCGTGTCGTCGTTGCTCTACGCGGCGGGGATGACGCCGCGGCTCGGCAAAGTGGCCGACGGCACCACCACCACCGACTGGGACGAAGAGGAAATCGCGCGCAAGATCACCATCAGCACCGGCGTCGCCTACGCCGAATGGCAGGTCCCCGGCCAGGCCGAAAAAACGAAGATCAATTTCCTGGACACGCCGGGCTACTCCACGTTCATCAACGAAACGAAAGCGTCGCTGATCGGCGCGGACGCGGCCCTGATCGTGGTGGACGCCGCCGCGGGCGTGCAAGTGGTCACCGAACGAGTGTGGGACTACGCGACCGAGTACGACCAGCCGCGCGTCTTCATTCTGAATTGGATGGACCGCGACCTGGCGAGCTTCGAGCGCGCGCTGGCGTCGCTCGAGCAGGTGTTCGGCCGCGGCGTGGTGCCGATCCAGCTGCCGATCGGCTCGGAGAAGAATTTTCGCGGCGTCGTCGATCTGGTCTCGATGAAGGCGCTGATCTATTCGCCCGATGGCGACGGCAAGGCCAAGATCGAAGACATCCCCGCCGACATGGCCGACCAAGCGCAAGCCGCGCACGAAAAGCTGGTCGAAATGGTGGCCGAAGGCGAAGACGAGCTGATGCAGGAGTTCTTCGACAAAGGCACGCTGCCCGCCGAGGATTTGAAGAAGGGTTTGCACGAGGAAGTGCGCGACAAGAAAGTGTTTCCGGTGCTGCTCAGCTCCGCGCTGCACAATATCGGCAGCGATGCGATCCTGAATTTCATCGCGGAGATTCTGCCCTCGCCGTCGTTTCGCGGCAAAGCCGCCGGATACAAGACGCCCGATCAGAAGGGCGAGACCGTGGAGCGCGCGATCGCGGACTCCGAGCCGCTTTCGGTCTACGCGTTCAAGACCATCGCGGACGCGTTCGCGGGCCGCATCACGTTTTTCAAGGTGATGTCCGGCGTGCTGAAAAACGACGCGACGCTGCAAAACTTCAACCGCGGCTCGCAGGAGCGCTTCCAGCACACGCAGGTGATGCAGGGCAAGGCCGGAACCGAAGTCCCCGAGCTGCACGCGGGCGATATCGGCGCCATCACCAAGCTGAAAGACACGCTGACCGGCGACACGCTCGGCGACAAGAACGCGCCGATTTTTTATCCGCACGCGCGGATTCCCGAGCCTTCGATCACGTTCGCCGTTGAGCCGAAAACGCGCGCGGACGAGGACCGCATCGGCGTGGCGATCCACAAAATTCTCGAAGAGGATTTGGCGCTGCGCTTCGGGCGCGATCCGCAGACCAAGGAGTTTCTGCTCAGCGGCGCGGGGCAGCAGCACATCGAAGTCGTGGTCGCCAAGCTGCGAAAGCGCTATCACGTCGAGATGACGCTGAAGCCGCCGAAGGTTCCCTACCGCGAGACGATTCGCGGCAAAGCCGACGCCGAGGGCAAGCACAAGAAGCAGACCGGCGGACACGGCCAGTTCGGACTGTGCCGCATCAAGATGGAGCCGCTGCCGCGCGGCAAGGGCGTCGAATTCGTGGACGACATTTTCGGCGGCGCGATTCCGAAGAACTGGATTCCGTCGGTCGAAAAAGGCATCCGCGATTCAGCCGAGCGCGGCTATCTGGCCGGATTTCCCGTTGTCGATTTCCGCGTCAGCCTCTACGACGGCAAGTATCACGACGTCGATTCCTCCGACATCGCGTTCAAGATCGCCGGGTCGCTGGCGTTTCGCGAGGCAATGAAGCAGGCGCGCCCGGCGCTGCTGGAGCCGATCATGCACGTGGAGGTCTACGCGCCGGAGCAGTATTCGGGCGACATCATGGGCCATCTCAGCGGGCGCCGCGGCAAGATCAGCGGCAGCGAGACGCGCGCGGCAAGCGTGGTGGTGAAGGCGCAGGTGCCGCTCTCGGAGATGCTGAGCTACGCGAACGAGCTGACGTCGATGACGCAGGGCCGCGGCAGCTACGCGATGGAGTTCTCGCACTACGATTTCGTGCCGCAGGAGCTTGCGGAGAAAGTGATCGCGGCGCACAAGCCGCACGCGGGCGTGGAAGAAAGCGAAGCGGCCAGCGCGTAGCGGAGCTTACTGGCCGGACTTGGCTGCGGGCGCGGAGGCCGCGCTGCCCTGCGCCTGGGCCTGCGCTGGCGACTTGCGCGCGAACGGATTGAAGCGATGATGATGCGGCGTCTGCTGCGCGGTTTGCACCGGCGCCTGCTGCAATTGCGCGTTGTGCGTGGGCGAGAACGCCGGGCAGCCGAATCCGGCGCACGGGCCGGTGTTCAACAGTGAGCATCCCGCCATACCGAACGCCAGCAAGAGCAGAACCGCAATTCCCCCGGCCTTTTTCATCGGCAGCCCCTTTCGGATGTGCCCTTTCGGATGTGAAAGCAGCTCAGGTTCGGATCGCTTGCCTTCATCTTGTCATAGAACGTATCGGCCGTTCCCTCGTTTTCGATTAGTACCCTCCGCGAAGCCAACAGAGAATGGAAAGCGAACGCGGTTTCGGCGTCTCAGGAGCGCTCCACCAGCCGCGGCAGCAGGAATCCGGTGTGGCGGCGGTGCTCTTCGAACTCCGCGCCGAACTGGCTCGCCAGCAGCGCCTCCTCGCTCTTCGCCTTCCACGCCAGCCCGAGCAGCACGATCACGAACGCCACGAGCGCGCGATACCGGCTCTCGGCCAGCGCCGTGCCGAACACGGCCAGCAACATCCCGGTGTAGATCGGATGACGGATGCGCGCGTAGGGTCCGGTGCGGATCAGCCGGTGGCCTTCGCGCAGCGCCACCGACGCGCTCCAGTATTTTCCGAGGTGGTAGCGCGCCCAGATGGCGAACGCCACGCCGATGGCCGTCAGCGCCGCGCCGAGCTGCGGAATCCACGGGCGGTACGGCAGGATGCGGAGATTCAGCGCGCCGAATCGCCAGTCGTTGCCGTACAGCAACCAGAATGACGCGGCCATCGCCAGAATGCGCAGCCACTTCTGCCCTTTCGGCTCGGTGCGCTGCATCCGGTTCACGCGGAAGCTCGACAACAGCCAGTAGGCCAGGAACGCGAGCCACGAATAGCGGATCACCGCTCCCGGATCGAAGTGCATCGCAAGGCGCTCCATAGCGCCCGCCACTATAAACCAATTTGGCCCTTGCGGTTTCGCGGCGCGTTGCGTCAAGCTGGCGGGCCATGAAAAAAGACCGCAAATCGAAACGGCTGGGCGACGCCACGCTGGCGATTCACGCGGGCGAGGAAAAATTCCGCCTCGGCGCGGCCGTGGGCACGGAAATCGCGCGCACCGCGAATTTCACGTTCGCCAGCACCGCGGAAATGAAGCGCTGGGCCGAAGGCAAAAGCGGCGCGTACATCTACACGCGCTACGGCAATCCCACGCTCACCATCGCGGAGAAAAAAGTGGCCGCGCTCGAAGGAGCCGAAGACGCCGTGGTCGCGGCGTCGGGATCGGCGGCGATCGCCTCGGCGCTGCTCGCGCTGCTGCAATCGGGCGACGAAGTGATCGCCACGCGCCAGCTCTACGGCGGCAGCTACAAGCTGCTGCGCGATATTTTCCCGCAGCTCGGCATCCGCGTGCGGCTGGTCGACGCCGATCTCGCGGGCATCGAGACGTTGGCGGGCCCGCGCACGAAAGTGCTCTACGTCGAAACGCCGACGAATCCGGCGCTGCGCATCGTCGATCTGCGCAAGGCGGCGGCGTTCGCCGAGGAGTGGGGACTCGTCGCGCTGGTGGACAACACGTTCGCCAGCCCCGTGCTGCAAAAGCCGCTCGAGGCGGGATTCCACATCGTCCTGCACAGCGCTTCGAAATATCTGGCGGGCCATTCGGACGTGATCGCCGGAGTCGCCGCGGGCAGCAAGACGCTGATCCAGAAAGTGCGCGCCAACGTCATCCAGATGGGCGGCTCGATGGACCCCGAAGCGGCGTACCTGATGATTCGCGGCATGAAGACGCTGGAAGTGAGAATGCAGCGCCAGTGCAAGACGGCGATGGCCGTGGCGAAATTCCTGGCGAAGCATCCGAAGGTCGCGGCGGTGCATTATCCGGGCCTCGCGTCGCATCCCGATCACCATCTCGCGAAGCGGCAGATGCGCGATTTCGGCGCGATGATGTCGTTCGATATGAAGGGCGGGCTGGCGGCCGCGCGGCGATTCTGCGACCGCGTGCGAGTCTTTCTGCTGGCCGCGAGCCTCGGCGGCGTGGAGTCGCTGGTGATCCTGCCGATCTATACGTCGCACTACAAGCTGTCGCTCGACGAGCTGAAGGGCGCGGGCGTCGTGCCCGGCACCGTGCGCGTTTCCGTGGGACTCGAAGACCCGGAAGATTTGATCGAGGATTTGCGCCAGGCGCTGGCCTAGGCCCCAACTACCGTCCCGAAAAGCTGGCCTTGGGCGGCTAAACGGTGGTATAAGCCTCTCCCCACCCTTCGCCGGGAAGGCGAAGAGCGGGAAAAACCCACTAGTACTCGGTGTCCTGTTTGTGTCAATGGCTGAGAGCGCAGTTCCATTGACCCGGTTCACAACCGCCTCGTAAGATTTCGGTTAGCGGAACGAGAGAGCCCGGGCGACCATCGCCGGGGTTCGGCGAATCCAACCACAGACTGGTTCTGAGGCGACGCGCGATGAAGCGCAGAACGACAATCTGGGTTCTACTGGCGACGGCGGCCATCGGCATGGCCGGTTGCAATGAGAGTGCGCCCAAACAGGTGCGTGTCCAGCCGCCCGCCGCGGCGCCCGCTGCCGCGCCCAGCTACGCCCGCGAGCCGCTCCCGCTATCCGCCCAGCCGCTCTGTTTCGACGTTCAAGCGTTCGCCGCGCGTCCTACCGCCGACGTGCTGGTGGAGAAAGTCCAGGCCAGCTACGACTCCGGCCAGCAGGCTTTGCAGGCCGGCAACGCGCAGAAGGCGCAAACGGATTTCGAGCACGCCGTCGATCTGATCCTCACGAGTGGCCTGCAAAAAGACTCCGATCCGCGGCTCGCGAAACTCTTCGACCAACTCGGCGACGCGGTTCCCTCCGACGACCTCAACGTATCCACCGCGAATCCGGGCGACGAGGATTCGGACACGCCGTCCGAGCCGGCACCGATCGACGAGATCGCGGACCTGACGCTCCCCGCCGGCGATCCGAGCCTGGCTGCGCGAGCCGAGCGGGAACTGATCGCCGTGCCGCACGATCTGCCGCTGACCGTGAACGATTCCGTCCTGCAATACCTCAGCTTTTTCACCACCACGCGCGGACGCGCGATCGTGAGCCATGGACTTGACCGCGCGGGACGCTACAACGACATGATCCGCCGCGTGCTCAAGGAAGAAGGCGTGCCGCAGGACCTGATCTATCTCGCGCAGGCCGAGAGCGCGTTTCAGCCGGACGCGGTTTCGCGCGCCGGAGCGCGGGGCATCTGGCAGTTCATGCCCTTCCGCGGCGAAGAGTACGATCTCTCGCGGAGCTATTACATAGACGACCGCAGCGATCCCGAAAAAGCGACGCATGCGGCCGCGCGGCATTTGCGCGATCTCTACGGCATGTTCGGCGACTGGTACCTGGTGATGGCGGCCTACAATTCGGGGCCGCTGAACGTGGCGAAGGCGATTCAGCGCACGGGCTACGCCGATTTCTGGGAACTGCAGAAGCGCCGCGTGCTGCCGAAGCAGACGCAGAATTACGTGCCTATCATTCTGGCGCTCGCGCTGGTGGCCAAGCAGCCGCAGCTCTACGGAGTGCAAGTCGATCCGGAAAAACCGCCGCAGGTGGAAACGGTCAGCTTGAACCACGCGATCGACCTGCATCTGGTGGCGGACGCGTCGAACGCCGACCTCGACGATCTGCGCCTGCTGAATCCGCAGTTGCTGCGCAACGTGACGCCGAACCTGCCGGGATTCCAGTTGAAGATGCCGGCCGGGACTTCCCAGGCGTTCGAGGAAAATATTCAGCAGGTGCCCGCGGAGAAGTGGACGAGCTGGCGCCTGCATGCGGCCGCGTCGGACGAGACGCTGGCGGAAATCGCGCGGCGTTACCGCGTGACGGTCGCTTCGATCGAGGCGGCCAATCATCTGGAGCCGCGCGCGAGCGTGCCGCCCGGCTTCCTGCTCAACGTGCCGACGCCTCCGCCGGTGGTGCATCTGGTGCGCTATCGCGTGCAGCGCGGCGACACGCTGGCCGGCATCGCCGACCGCTTCGATGTGACGGTCGCCGAACTGCGGCGCTGGAATCACCTTTCCGGCGATCACGTGCCGCGCGGCTCGCGCCTGCGAATCTATGCGGGCAGCATCTCAGCGCAGCCGGCGCCGGCGAAGTCGAAGTCGGCCCAGAACGAAACCCAGGGATTCCAGAATGTCTCGGCCCGGGACGCCGAGGGCGGGAAGACGATCGAGCACCGCGTGAAGGCTGGCGAGACGGTCTATTCGATCGCGCGAGAATACGGCACCACGGTCTCAGCGATCCGCGAAGCGAATGCGTTCCTGGCCGATAGGCCTTTGCAGGCGGGCGACCTCCTGACGATCCAGCGGTAGACCTTTTCCAATAGGTAAGCCTCCTGTTTTCTTATACCTAGGTGGCTTCCCCACCGTCGGGTGATCCATAATCATAGCCTCTCGAATCGCACCGTTTTTTCGATCCATTGCGCCTTGACATGTTCTGCCACTCCGTTTATAAGCGGGCGATGGAGTCGGTCGTTCCGGAAAATTCCGGACCTCGCGGAGGATGGAATGTTTTACGCAAAGATGAACGACGAGGAAGATGACGAACTGCCCGGATTTGACGAGGAAGAAGAAGGGCAGGAGGAAGCTCCTCAGGACGAGATCGTAGAAGTCGAAGAAGTCATCATCGAGGAAGAGCCGGACGAGGAAGAAGAGGCCCCGGAAGCGCCTGCCGCTCCTGCGAAGCGCGCACCGGCCCGCAAGGCGAAGAAGGCCAAGAAGGCCCGCCCCAAGAAGAAGGCGAAGGCCAAGCCCAAGAAGAAAGCGAAGAAGGCGTCCGCCAAGAAAAAGGGCGGCAAACGCAAGAGGCGCTAGCTTCGAGCAGGGCGTTTTCCTCGCGTGAAACCGATCGCGGGATCGAGCCGGGTTGTTCAGGCGCGGTCCCGCGACTTTTGTTGTTGGCGTTCACACCCATCTCCGCGATCGCGCTATCCGTATTGTCCGCAACCGGAGCATTCCCCCTTGCTGCAAACCCGTGGGCGTGGCTAGCATACGCGCTCGATGCCGCTGGCCGTGGAGCAGATTCGGCGCATGCGCGGAGGCGCGCAATCGCACCTGATGCGGTGCGCGGACGAGGCGTACTACGTCGTCAAATTCCAGAACAATCCGCAGGGGCTGCGGATTCTGGCGAACGAATTGCTTGGATCGCGGCTAGCGGCGCGAATGGGTCTGCCGGCGGCGCCGGCGGCGGTCGTCGAGGTGCGCGAGAATCTGATCGAGCACACCGACGATCTGGTGATCGAACTCGGCAGGGGCCGGGCGCGATGCCGCGCGGGATTGCAATTCGGCTCGCGCTATCCCGGATCTCCGGCGGAGACAGTTGTCTACGACTTTCTGCCGGACGAGCAGCTGCGCGCCGTGGTGAATCTCGCCGACTTTTGCGGCATGCTCGTCTTCGACAAGTGGACCTGCAACACGAACGGGCGGCAGGCGATTTTCTTTCGCGGCAAGGCCGAAGGGCGCTACCGCGCGCAGATGATCGACCAGGGATTCTGCTTCAACGCGATCGAATGGAATTTTCCGGACGCGCCCTTGCGCGGCCTCTACGCGCGGCACCGCGTGTACGAATCGGTGCGGGGAATCGATTCCTTCGAGCCGTGGCTTTCGCGCATCGAGACGAAGATCGCCGAAACCGCGCTCGAGGAGATGTGGAGCGAGATTCCTCCGGAATGGTACGGCTTTGACCCCGTGCCGCTGGAACAGATGCTGGAACAGCTTTTGCGGAGGCGAAAGCTCGTGCGCGAGCTGATCGTCTCCGCGTGGAAATCGACACTGCACCCCTTTCCCAACTGGAAGTGACCTATGCCGGAAGAAACGCAACAGACGCTTCGTTACCGAATCCTGCGCTACACGCCGAATCTGATCCGCGACGAGTGGGTCAACGTCGGCGTCCTGCTGGAAGAAACCGGCGGGCCGCGCCGCGCCGTGCGGATGATCGAGGAGACTTCAGAGATCGCGCGCGTCCGCAAGCTGCATCCCGCGGCGGACGAAGGCTTGCTGCGCGCTCTCCCGGCGGAAATGGAAACGCGATTGGCAGCGCCCGAAAATGAAGCGCGCGTCTACATCGAGAAACTGGGCGACACGCTCTCCAACGTCCTGCAATTCAGTCCGGCGCGCGCGGTGCTGGCCGAGGATTTCGACGCCGAAATCGACCGCCTCTACCGTGACCACGTCGCGCCTCCGCCGGCGGCGCGCGGAGGCATCCTCGAAAACACGCGCGCGTGGATTCGCGGCCGCTTGAACGACGTCTTCCGGCGGCATCGCATTCTCGCGCGGCTCGAACGCAGCGTTCGCGTCGAGGAGTTCACGCAACCGGGCGACCCGATGCGGCTCGACTACGCCTACCGCTACAACGGCACGCGCGGATACCTCCATGCGGTGTCGCTGAGCCGCGACGCGTCGCAGGCGAAGGTCCTGGCGTACACGGCGGAATGCATCCGCGCCCGCATGGCGAACGCGGAGTTCACCGCCGTCACGGAAATCGAGCCGGCGCCGGAAAACGCGCGCCACCAGTTCGTGGCGCGGCTGTTCGCGGGCCAGCGCATCACCGTCGTGCCGCTCGACCGCGTGGAAGGATTCGCCGAAAATCTGCGGCTGCGGCTGCAGTGAACGGTGCGGCCGGGGCCTTCGGCGGGTTTTCGCCGCTCCGAGGCCGATTTGACGATCCACTCCGATTTTGCTATCTTCGCGCTTACGAATCCTTCGGAGTGCACCGGTGAAACAGCGCGCGTCTCGCGGCAGCGGCTCCTCTTCAAAAAGTCATAAGTCATTCAATAAGAGCGGTTTAGGGGGAAGGGCCAAGGCCGCTCCTCCCGACCCGGATGCTCCCGCCAAGCAGCAGCAGCTGAAGCACTACGAGGAAGCCCTCGGCTGCTTTAACCAGCAGAAATTCCAGCGCGCCCAGCAGGCTCTGGAGCGCGTACTCGAAGGGCCTAGCAAGGAACTGGCGGATCGTGCGCGGGTTCACCTGCGGATCTGCGAGCAGAGGATTTCGCGCCTCCCCGCCGCCGCTCCGAAAACCGCCGAGGATCACTACACGCAGGGCGTGGCGCTGATGAATCTGGGCCGCTGGGACGAGGCGCGCGAACACCTGGACCGCGCCCGCAAAGCCGCTCCCAAGGCCGACCACATCGTCTACGCGATGGCGGCGCTCGATTGCCTGACGGGCGAGGCCGATTCGGCCATGCAGAACCTGAAGGTCGCGATCCAGTTGCGTCCGGAAAACCGCTATCACGCGCGCAACGACGAGGACTTCGCTTTCTTACAGGAAGACCCGCGCTTCACCGAGCTGCTCTACCCGGAGCGGGACGGCTCGGCCGGCTAGTTCTCCCCTTCCCATGAAGAATCGCACAGACCGCCGGTCGGCCTCCGTCCGCGTGGTGGCGCTTGGCGGCGGCACGGGACTTTCGACGATGCTCCGCGGCCTGAAGGAGCACATCGCCGAACGCGGCAAGCGCAGGCCGCGGCACCCCATCGGCGATCTCACCGCGATCGTCACGGTGACCGACGACGGCGGCAGCTCCGGGCGCCTGCGGCGCGAATACAAGGTTCTGCCGCCGGGCGACATCCGCAACTGCCTGGTCGCGCTTTCGAAGGACGAGCATCTGCTCGGCGAACTCTTCCAGTACCGCTTTCCCGCGGGCCGGGGACTCGGCGGGCACAGCTTCGGAAATCTCTTTCTGACGGCGCTGACGAACAGCATGGGAGATTTTCCGAAGGCCGTGCAGGTCTCCGCGCAAATTCTCGCGATCCGCGGCCGGATTTTTCCGTCCACCGCGCAGAACGTGACGCTCGAAGCCGCGCTCGAAGACGGAAAAGTGGTCGCGGGCGAAACGAATATCTCGCGCTCGCGCAAGCAAATTGCGCGGCTGCGGCTGGTGCCGCGGCGCGTGCGGCCGTTGCCGGAGGTGCTGGCGGCGCTGCGCGAAGCCGATCTGATTCTGATCGGTCCCGGCTCGCTCTACACGAGCATCCTGCCCAATCTTCTGGTCGAGGAAGTAGTGGACGTGATCGCGCATTCCCGCGCCACGCGCGTCTACGTCGCCAATCTGATGACCCAGCCGGGCGAAACGCAGCATTATTCCGTGGCCGACCACGTCCGCGCGATCTACGACCACACGCGCGAGAGGCTCTTCGATTTCGCGGTGATCAATCGCACGGCGGTCTCGCCGCGGCTGCTGCGCCGTTACCGGAAACAGGGCGCCGAGCCGGTCGATCCTTCGCTCGACGAACTTTCGCGGATGGGCCTCGCGTGCGTGACGGGAGATTTTCTGCGGCAGGACGGCGTGGTGCGCCACGACGAATCGAAGCTGTCGGAGCTGCTGCTTTCCGAATTTTCGAAGCGCCGCGTGCGGCGCTAGTTCCCCGCCGGCGGACGCGGCGCCACGTAGCCTTCACGCGCGGTCACCACGGCCTTCTTCATCTTGCCCTTCTTGTTCGCCAGTTCCAGCGGGTTCCCCTGATCGTCCACCACTTCAACCGAGAGTTTGTGGTATTTGCCGTCCGGCGCGGTGTTCGGCGAAAAGCCCAGCGTGTACTGGCTGCGGAGATACTGCGCCACGTTGCTGAAGATGCCGGGCGCCTCGGCGTTGAAGCGCGGGAAGAAGGCGTACCCGCCGGTCATGCGCGAAAATGTGCTGAGCTGATTCTTGGCTTGCAGGTAGGCCATGCCCAGACCGTTCGGCGTTCCGACGTCGATGTTCTCCGCCATGCCCACCGAGAAGATCGTGACGTCCGATTCCCTCAGCCGGTTGAGGACCTGGTCCAGATTTTTCTTGCTGAAGGTGTCGTAGCCCGTTGCGAGAATCAGGATCGACTTCTTGCCCTGCACGTCGCGCAACTGGTCCAGCGTTTCCCAGAGCGCGTCGAAGAGCACCGCCTCATGAAACGTCGGGAAGCCCAGCGTGCGCAGCGCCTGATCGATCGACCGTTTGTCCTGCGTGAAGTCCTCCTGCAGCGTGGTCCTCAAATCGAACGTCTTCAGGGCGACCCAGTCCTGCGGCTTCAGCTGCTGGAGGAACCCGTCCGCCCAGTAGGCGCCCTTCGCTCCGAAGTAGCCGTAGTACATGCCGCTGTATTCGAGCAGGATGACGATCGTGATGGGCGCCTCGGAGGGCGAGAAGTTCATCACCTGCTGCGGCTGCCCCTGGTCGAACACGCGAAAATTCTCGCGCTTCAATCCCGTGACGAGATTGCCGTCCTGGTCGGTGACCACCGCGTCGACGTTGACGACCGTGGATTGCACGGAGATCGAAACGCGCGGAGGCGGCGGCTGCTGGGTCTGGGGCCCCGGCGCGCCGGTGGGCGGACTCACGGGCTCCGGCTGGCGCTGCGTGGGCTGCATGGGGCCCTGCTGCTGCGCAGCCGCCGGAACCGCCGCCGGCGGAATCGCCAGCGCGATCACCAGGGCCGCCATCAGAATCGTGCGGAAGCGTGTGTTCGATCGCATATCTCCCCCGCTGCAGTTGGATGCGGACCGCGGACGTTCGGGTGCTTCATTGCAGTTCAGAAAACGCCCGCCCTGCTCCGGGCCGGGCGCCGCATACCCACATGATAGTATCGATTGTATTCGTTTCGCGAACCGCATTCACGCGTTCCGAGGGGGGCTGAGGGGATGGCGCGCCGGATTCTGCAAGTTGCATTCCTGTTCCTGGTCGCTGCGGCTGTCGTGCAGGGGCAAAACAAGATGTTGCTCGGCCCGGCGCAGGCGCCCTCGTCCTCTGCGGACATCTCCCAGGTGACCAGCGACGCTCTCGGCTGGCTGCAGGACCTGATCCGCATCAATACGACCAATCCTCCCGGCAACGAGATCGCCGCGGCAAAATATCTCGCTGCGATTCTCGAGCGCGAAGGCATCCACTCCGAAGTGTTCGAAAGCACGCCCGGACGCGGATTTCTGGTGGCGCGACTCTCATCGAGCGCCATGCCCGATCCCTCCCGTGCGCTGCTGCTGCTGGGGCATCTCGACGTGGTCGGCGTGGACCGCGCGAAATGGACCGTCGATCCTTTCGGCGCGGTGATCCAGGGCAACTATCTTTACGGCCGCGGGGCGCTCGACGACAAAGGCATGACCGCCGCGAATCTTGCGGTGCTCGTTCAATTGAAGCGCTCCGGGGCGCGGCTGAACCGCGACGTGATCCTGCTCGCCGAAGGCGACGAAGAGGCAGGCGGCGCGGACGGCATGAAGTTCGCGGTCGACAAACACTGGGACAAAATCGCAGCGGGCTTCGCCATCAACGAAAACGGGCGCGTCGTCGTGCAGGACGGAAAGGTCCGCTACATCGGCGTGCAAACGAGCGAAAAAGTTTCGTACAACGTGGACGTGATCGCGAAGGGCACCGCGGGACACGCGTCGATGCCCCGGCCGGACAACGCCGTGGCGCATCTGGCCGCCGCGATCGCCAAGATCTCGGCGTATGAAGCGCCAGTTCAATTCAATGCGGTGACGCGCGCGTATTTCTCGGGGCTCGCTCCGACGCAGGACGAAGAGACCAGCAAGTGGATTCGCGCGCTGGACACTCCGGACCGCGGCGACCACGCCGCGCGCTGGCTTTCGAGCGCGGACGTCTCCTGGAACGCGATGCTGCGCGACACGATCTCTCCCACGATGCTGCAGGCGGGAATCCGGCCCAACGTGATTCCGTCCGAAGCGCGCGCCGTGCTGAATATCCGGCTGCTGCCCGGCAACATGATCGATCCGCTGCTCGCAAAGCTGCAGCAACTGGTGAACGATCCGCAAATTCGATTCGAAATCGAGCCTGGCGCGGGCGAGTCGACGCCGTCCTCGTCAACCACTTCGGATCTTTACAACTCGATCGCGAAGGTCGCCGGCAAGGAATTCCCGGGAGCGCCCGTTCTGCCGCTGATGTCTACCGGCTTTTCCGATTCGATGGAGCTGCGGATGCGCGGCGTGCAGGCCTACGGCCTGATTCCCTTCCCGATCACCAAAGAAGACGATCTTCGAATGCACGGCGACGACGAACGGATCCCGGTGGATTCGTTCCGCAAAGGCGTGGACTTCCTCGACTCGATCGTCAGCGACTTCGCAGTCTCGAAGTGAACTGCCTGTCCGGCAGCCGCTTTAGTTGACCCAACTGTCCGGCCGCGAGGGAGGTTTGTCGCGATGCTCGCGGACGTACACGTCGAATTTCTTGCGCAGGCGGCGGCGCTTCCAGTCCGACAAGAAGTTCCGCGAGGTGTAGAGAAATGAGCCGCGGCGCAGGTAGATGTACCCCACCAGCATTCCGCCCAGGTGGCACACGTGGCTCACGCCGTCGCCGGGCGCCGTCAGCGTGAAATAGAATTCGATCGCGCCGATGATAATCACGTAGACGCGCATCGGCAGCGAGACGGGAAACGGGATCAGCCACACCTGCTGATGCGGAAACAGGATCGCCATGGCAAGCAGGACGCCGAAAATGGCTCCCGAGGCCCCGATCGTCGGAGCCGTGACGAGGCTCCCGATTCCGGCGGCCGCCAGAGCGGCCTTCACCACAACGGTGATAACCCCGGCGCCGACGCCGCACAGGAAGAAGTAGAAGTAGAACCGGCGCGCTCCCCAGGTCAATTCCAGATCCTTGCCAAACATCCAGAGCACCAGCAGATTGATCAGCAGGTGCCAGATTCCCGCGTGAAGAAAAATGTACGTTCCGAGCTGCCAGATATAGCCGTGAACAACTGCGTAGGGCACGAGGCCGAGATAGGCCTGAAAGAGGGCTTCGGCCGATGAGCGAAAGACGCCGAGCAGCGTCTGAACGATGAAAACGGCCGTACAGGCAATCAGAAGCGTTTTGATCGCGGGAGGAACGAGGCCGCGCCACTGGAACCGGTAGCCGTAGCCGCGCGAAAAGGAGCCCACGAGGTTGAGTCTAATCGCTCGTGCCGAGGGAGTCAAAGACCGCGACGCTGCGTGTGCGCGTCCGGCTCAGCCGGCGAGAAGCCGGTCGATTTTGGCGGCGAGGATGAAATCGCTCTCGGTGAGGCCGTTGATCGAATGCGTCCACGTGGTGATTTCGGCTTTGCCCCACGCGAGAAGAATGTCCGGATGATGGCCCTGCTGCTCGGCCAGATCGCCCACTTTGTTCACGAAGGCGAGCGCCTGCACGAAGTTCGGAAATTTGAAGAGGCGCACGATGTGATGCCCGTCGACGACTTTCCATTCGGGCACCTGTCTCGCCAGCGCCTCGAGTTCCCCGCCCGCCAGCGGCGGCACTCCTCCGCGGCACGGAACGCAATTTTTGGCGGCAAGATCGGTCATGACGGCGTCTCCTCGATTCGGCGGTCGGTGGAAATTGTACCGGAACAGGCGAAGGCTAGGCTAGCCGGGCCATGGTTCGCTTCCGGCGAGTTCTGTTATCCTTCCGCGTTTCCAAGACCCTGACGCTTTTGCCGAGGAGAGCGAATGCCGGACGAAATCCAGGAGCTTCACGAACAAGCCGAAGAGGGCGCGCACCATCCGAGCCTCGCGCCGGTAACCATCACGATGGCGATTCTGGCCGTGCTCGTGGCGGCGGTGTCGCTGATGGGCCACCGGGCGCACACCGAAGAGCTCCTGCTGCAGACGCAGGCCGCCGACCAGTGGGCCTACTATCAGGCGAGGAACATCCGCCGCCACACCTACGAGCTGTTCCTCGACGAGACGTCCGTCTTCGCGCTGCAGAATTCCGAGCAGGTCGAAAAGCTGAAGGAGAAGTACACCAAGGAAGTGGAGCGCTACCGCGACGAGCAGAATGAGAGCGAGGCCAAGGCGCACGAGGCCGAGGACGAAGTGAAAGTCCAGCAGCGCCGCGCGGACCGATTCGATCTGGGCGAAGTGATGCTGGAAGCGGCGCTGGTGCTCTGCTCGATCACGCTGCTGACGCGCAAGCGGCTCTTCTGGGCGATGGGAGTGGCGCTGGGCACGGCCGGAGTGGCGCTGGGAGTTGCGGGCCTGCTTATCCGATAGCCGGCTGCCTGCGTCAGCGGCGGCCCGGCGCGACGGTGCGCGCCTCGATGTACTCGCGGACGTAATCGGCGAACAGCTTTTCGAGTTTCTTCGCCATCGGCCCCTGCGTGATGGGCACTTTGTGCTCGGCCACTTCGCCGACGGAAATCACGCCGCGATTGGTCGAAGAGATCAGCACCTCGTCCGCCGTGGAGAGGTCCTCGGGAAAAAGCGTGCGCTCCCCGATCGCGACGCCCGCCTGCGGCGCCACTTCGAGGACGACGCTGCGCGTGACGCCCTCCAGGCAGCCGGAGGAAAGCGGCGGCGTGCTGACTTCGTCGCCGTGCACGCAGAAGATATTCGCGGCCGTGCACTCGGAAATTTCACCGCGCTCGTTGAGCAGAACCACTTCGTCGTAGCCGGCGTGCTGCGCCTCGTGCAGATTCCAGACGTTGTTGAGCCACGAAGTGACTTTCACTCCGGCCAGCGGCGAGGCCGCGTGGCGCCCGTGTTCGCGCAGCGTGAGGCGTGCGGGTTCGCGATGCGGCGGCAGGCCCGCCGAGCAGATCACGAGATCGGCGGCCGGAAAACTCTCGTCGCTGCGCCAGAAGCCGGACTGGTTGTAGATGACGTACATGCGGGCGCAGCCTTCGCGCACATCGTTCGCGCGCAGGACCTCGCTCAACTGATCGCGCACGGCCTCGGCGTCATACGGGAACGGGCAGTGCGTCTTCTGCGCATCCCGCGAGAGCCGCGCCCAGTGGCGCTCGAACGCGAAGGGAATTCCCTCGATCACGCGAATCGTGGTGAAGAGTCCCCAGCCGCTCAACAGTCCCGATTGTCCGGGAGAAAGCCGCACATCCTCGACCGGCGAAAGATGGTCGTTATGAAAGACGAAGCGATGGATCATGGAACCGTCCCTGGAATCTCTATCGACCGCCTCGTTTCATTGTAGCGCAGAAAAGGCCGCGGTGCCGGAGGCGATGTGCGCACCGGCGCAAAAGAAAACCGGCGGTGAGACGCGCTCTCACCGCCGGTCGTCGAATCGCTGAAACGATCGCTTACTGCTGCTGTTGCGCCGGAGCCGCCTGCTGCTTGGCGACGTCCGCCTTCGTCCCCGCCTCGGAGGAAGGCAGGTTCGCGCCGGGCTTCTGATAGCGCGTCAGGAACGGCATGAAGGGCGTCACTTCAAACGGCATTTTTTCGCGCGGTGAAAGCAGCGCCACGGGCTTTGCCTTGAGCAGCTCCACGCGGTCGCTCCAGGGATCGAGCTTCACGCGCGCGCCGATCGGGAGCGCCGCGATCTGGTCCACCTTGTCCGGCTGCAGCGCGGGACCCGCGCTGGCCAGCACCGATTCCAGCGCCACGCCGTTGCCGAGGTGCGGATTGATCAGAGCGGGCAGCGCCTTCTGCTCCGCGTCCAACTGCTTCAGGAAGAGAGCCGCATTGCCCAGCTTGTCTTTGTAGGGAGAATTCTTCAGAAGTTCCGCCGCCTTTTGATTGGCCGCCTGGACGTCCGCGGGATTGTCGCGGAACGAGAAATGGGCGAGAGCTTCGACGGTCGAGACATTGGTCATGTCGTTGAAGCCCCACTGATCGGTCTGCGGCTTGGTGACGATGATGCCCGCCAGCTCCTGCGCGAGCATCGCGGCGAGGCTGGCCTCGTCCGGCAGAACGTCGATCAGGCCGCGGCTGAGCACGATCGTGTGGCCGATGGAGAACGATTCGAGCGTGCCGGTGAGCAGCACGCGGCAATGGATTTCCGGCTGGATGTCGAGGTTGTTCGTGACCTCGAGGTTGTTCACGACGGTCTCGAGCACTTTGTCGACTTCGTTCGGAGTCGCGAGCAGGCCCGTGCGCTGCAACCGGTCGATGACGTTGATTTCCGCCTGGTGCTGCCATTCACGCTCGGCCTCGATCGGCGAGCGGTCGGTGAGGGCCGCGCCCTGGTCCTGAATGGCCGTGGGCGATTCGATGGTGAGCTGGCTGAATTCCTGCTGGTGACCCGCGTTCTTCAGATCGTAGCCCCACAGGCGCGTCTGGGCCTTGAAGTGAATGTGATTGCCCATGAAGTCCTTGAGGTCGTTTTCCTGGCTGTAGACGAACGTCGGCAGCCAGAGGCCGGCCTGCACGTTGGTGCGCCAGCTATCGAAGTGGATGTTGAATCCGCCGATTCCCGCGAGCGGCGTGTACACACCATTGAAGCGAACGATTGTGAAGCCCTGGTCTTCCGCCCACACGCGGCCCTTGAACCGGCCCTTGCCCGACTTCGGCAGCGGCGAAACGTCGAACACCAGGCAGCGCACTTCGCCTAGGAACTCACGGCCGACGTAGTCGAACTCATAGTGCGCGCGGTCGAAGCCGTTCGTATCCAGATAGATCATCTGGAGAAAGCCTTCGGGCACGTAGGACGAGGAGAAAAAGTCGGCGACGTGCGAGATCGGATTCAGCGCGTCGAACTTGCCCTTCTTTTTCGAGAGCATGGAATTGTCGACCACGCCCTGAGCCAGATTCGCCTGCCCGAGGAAATAATGGTCGCGCACCGGGACGGCGCCCATGTCCTTGTCGGGCTTCATGTCCTGAATGTAGGTTTCGATGATCGGGTTGAAGCGGCGGATCGTCGCGTTTTCATCGTGCTCGCGCGCGACGATGCGATCGATGGCTTCGTTCACGGTGGTGACAGTGCCCGCCGTCGAACTTCCGGCTTGCGGCTGCGTCTGATCCACGTTTTGAGTCTGCGCGCCGGCCGCGCCCGCGAGGGCCCCCACCAGGATCGTCGAAACGGCGAATCTTTCCCACGTGCGCATTGCGTTCCCCTCTCTAGTAGGCCAATTCGAATTCGATGCGGACAGGAGCTTCGAAGTCGACCGGCTTGCCGTCTTCCTGGACGGCGGGCTTGAAACGAATCTGCCGCGCCGCTGCGGCCGCTGAATCATCCAATCCGTAGCCCAGCCCCTGCAACACCCGCTCCACCTTCACTTCACCCGATGCCGTGAACACAACCTGCAACCGAACGTAGCCTTCGATCTTTCTCGCTCGCGCTTCGTCCGTGTACGTCGGCTTGGGCACGAAGAGAATCTCGACGGGCTTCACGTTGGAGGTGGCCGCCGTCTGCTTCACCTTCGGCGTGTCCGCCGCCTTCACATCGAACAAACCCTGCTGCACGGAGCCGTGGCCTCCGCCACCGGGACTTCCGGTCGCGACGCCATTTCCGAAGCCCGCGCTCGCGACGACGCCTTTGGCTCCCTTTGCTCCGCCGGTGCCGTTGCCGGAACCCGGCCCCGTCGGCATGTCGTATCCGCCCATCTGCACGATGTTCGGATTGCGGTCCGTTTTCCCGTTTGTCGGGACGCCATTCGGATCGCCGAATCCGCCGGTCTGCACCGCTTCGCGCGGCTTCCTCAGGGTCGGCAGCGCCGAGCTGCCGATCGTGGGAGCCTGATCGGGAAACGCCTTCGCCACTTCCGCCATGTCCGGCGCCTGCACCTTGCGAGTCACCGGCTTGACGATCGGCGAAGTAATGACCGGATTATAAATCTTTGGCTTGGGAACTTCGACAACCTCCGGCTTCGGAGGTTGTGGCTTGATCACCTCTCGCTTCACGACAACAGGCTTCGGCGGAGGCTGCGGCTTCCACGCCTCGATCACCGGCGCTTCCAAAGGCGTGACCCAATAGTGCTGCACTGCTTCGAACTTTTGCGGCATCAACAGAGGCAACACGACGAGCGCCGTCAGCGCAACGCATTCCAGGCCCAGGCCGGCGCTGAAGGAGCCCCAGCGCTTTTGTCCCTCGGGTAGCAGCGCCTCTTTGAACACGGGTCGGTTCTTTACCGGTGCCATGACTGTTCACCCCGGAAACCCCATCGGGTCGGAATCACGTGCGGAGACACACATGCCGCACGGTATTTTAGTACTAGAACAAAGGGCTGGGATGAATAGGACCCACGTACCATTCTATCCCCAGTGGTGCTGAAAGCGATAACCCAACGGGTTGTGCCTTTCGGCGATCGCCACTTTTCGGCAGCCGCCGGATGGATTCGCCGCTGATTTCTGAACTAGGAGTCAACCCTGGGTCCGGTGATTGGTTGCGGCGTGGCCGCTCCAACAGCTGGGACTTCAGTTGGGGTCACGCTACATCATGGCGGAGCGCGATGGGTTGGGGGGATCGCGCTCCGCCCCGTTCTTATTCTACATCCACCCGTTACTGGGATTCGACGACAACGTAGCCCGTAACACCCTGGTGGTTCACCAGCAGCAGCACCGGCCCTTTGGCGGCAGAAACAGCCTGCCTATAGTCTTCGATGCTGGTGACGGGTTTATGGTTGACTTCCTGGATCACGTCGCCCCGCTGGAGCTTGGACGCCGCGGGACTGGCCGGATCGATCGACGTAACAACCACACCGCGCGTGCCCGGCTGCAACTGAAGCTGCTCGGTGATCTCCGGCGTCAATTGCTGGACGTTGACTCCTTCCAGGCCGCCGCTTCCACTCTCTTCCGAGCTTCCTTTGTCAGCCTTCTCCGGGAGTTCTCCCAGAGCGACGGTGACATCCTGCGTCTTCCCGTCGCGCGAGATCTGCAGCTTGACGTTCGTTCCCGGCGGCGTTTGCGAAATGCGCAGGCGCAGGTCGTTGGCGGAGGTGACGGTCTGACCGTTGAGAGCGAGGATCACGTCGCCGCGCTTCAAGCCCGCGCGCGCCGCCGGCGTGTCCGCTTCGACCTGGCCGACCAAAGCTCCGGTCGGCTGAGAGAGGCCGAACTGCTTCGCCAGGGACGCGTCAACGTCCTGCGGGAAAAGACCCAGATAGCCGCGCACCACTTTGCCGTGCGAAACGATCTGGTCCATCACCGAACGCGCCATGTTGATTGGAATCGCGAATCCGATGCCCTGATTGCCGCCGCTTTCGGCCAGGATGGCGGTGTTGATGCCGATCAGGTTGCCGTGGAGATCCACCATCGCGCCGCCGGAATTGCCCGGATTGATCGCGGCATCGGTCTGAATGAAGTCCTCGTAGTTTTCGATCACTCCATTCAGGCTGCGCCCGGTGGCGCTCACGATTCCCATCGTGGCCGTTCCGTCGAGTCCGTAGGGCTCGCCGATGGCGAACACCACATCGCCCACGCGCAGCTTCGATGAGTCGCCGATCGCGAGCGTCGGCAGATTCGTCGCGTCGATCTTCAGGACGGCGATGTCCGTCTTCGCATCGGTGCCGACGAGCTTCGCTTGAAACTCCCGCTTGTCGCTCAGGTCCACCTGGATGTCGGTCGCGCCGTCGACTACGTGGTTGTTCGTCAGGATCGTTCCGTCCGCGGTGACGATCACGCCGGAGCCGAGGCTGTGCTCTCGCTCCGCGCGGGGTGTTTCATTGCCGAACTGATCTCCGAAAAACTGGCGGAACATCGGGTCGTTGAAAAACGGCGACTGGCTCTGCCGCGACTTGACGACCTTCGACGTATGAATGTTGACGACCGCCGGCATCGCGGTTTTCAGCACCGAGGCGAATCCGTTCGTGAAATTTCCCAGCGGCACCGGATCCATGTTCCGAGCCATCGTCAACTGAAGGCTCGGCGCGCCGAGCACTTCCTTCCCCGACCAATCTCTCAATCCAATGGCAAGCGCTCCGCCGCCGATGAGCGCGCCCAAGACGACGAGCGTCGCGACCCAGCGCGGGATGTGCAGGTAACTGCTCTTCATGGCTGTCTTTCTCCCTTTTAACACCAAAAGGCTCAATCGGCCTTGGGCGTATCAGTGCATTAGACGTTGTTGCCTGCGATTCGTATCGTTCGAGCGGCCGCGGGGCAATCGCAGCAGGTCCTGCGGACACCCCAGCCTGCCACCCTCCTATTATAGATGCGGAAGAGCGGCGGAGGGTATACGCCGGATTTCGCGGCCGCCGTCAGCCGATCAGCCGCGCGATAAAGAAGGCGGCCGCAGCGGCAAGTCCGCCGACGAGGACCGTCTGAAAGCCGCCGCGCCAGGGCTTGACGCCCGTGTAGTGGCCCTTGATCGCGCCGAAGACGAAAAGCGCCGATAGCGTGACGCCGACCGAGACCCACAGCGCCGGACGAATGCCCTGCATCGCGATATACGGAGCCAGCGGAATCAATCCGCCGACGATGTAAGAGGCGGCGATCGTCGCGGCGCTGCGCGCCGCGCGCGAGGGGTCCGGCGCCTCGAGTCCCAGCTCGAAGCGCATCATGAAATCGACCCAGCGCTTCTGGTTTCCGACGATTGCCGACACCACCGGGGCCATCTGCTGTTCGCTCAGTCCGTAGTCCCGGAAAACCTTGGCAACCTCCTCGGTCTCGATCTCGGGCAACTCGACGGTTTCGCGGTATTCGCGATCCAGCTCCGCGGCGTAGTGCTCATTGTCCGTCTTCGCCGCCAGATAGCCTCCCAGCCCCATGGCAATCGAGCCGGCGGCGATCTCGGCGAAACCGGCTGTCACGATGATTCCAGTTCCCTTTGCCACGGCAGCCGCTGCGCTGGTCAATCCGGCCGCCAGCGCGAACGGCACGGTGAGGCCATCCGACATTCCGATGACGATATCGCGCACGGCAGCATTGGCCGTGAAGTGCTTCTCGACATGTTCGACGGACGGCATGAAGTCCTCCCAGGAGCTTCCTGAAAATGTGGAGCGATCGTTCGACGTGGCCCGTCAGGCGCGTATAATTATGGCGCAGGAACAGGGAAACTGGAGGTGCATAATGTCAGCCACTTCAGGACAAGGAGCCGCACCGCAAATGAGCCACACGCTGCCGAATCTGCCGTATTCCTTCGACGCGCTGGAACCCTACATCGACGCCAAGACGATGGAAATCCATCACGACAAACATCACGCCGCGTACGTCACGAACCTCAACAAGGCGCTTGAGACGCAACCGGACCTTCAGCGGCTGACGGTGGAAGAGCTTCTCGCGCAAATCAGCAAGGTACCCGAAAGCGTCCGCACGGCGGTGCGCAACAATGCCGGCGGACACTTGAATCACACCATGTTCTGGAAGCTGATGAAGAAGGGCGGAGGCGGAGAACCCACCGGCGATCTCGGCGACGCGATCAAGGGCGCCTTCGGCACGTTCGCGGATTTCAAAGCGAAGCTCACGCAAGCCGGGATGGGCCGCTTCGGCTCGGGCTGGGCGTGGCTGCTGCTGCGCGACGGCAAGCTGGTGATCGAATCCACTGCGAATCAGGACAATCCCATCATGGACGGCGGCAAGGCGTTCTTCGGCGTGGACGTGTGGGAGCACGCGTACTATTTGAAGTATCAGAACCGCCGCTCGGATTACCTGGAGGCGTGGTGGAGCACGATCAACTGGGCGCAGGTGGCGGACAACTACGCGGCTGCCAAGAAATAGCGGTACAGCTCAACGAATCGACGGGCGCACTGAATCTCTAGTGCGCCCAAACCCTGTTGGGGTCGCTCTCGAACGGGTAGACGTGCACCATCCATCCGAAAATTTGCGGAATCCACAAGCCGCCTGCCTTGGCGCAGGCGTCGTGCGTTGCGATTGAGCCGGTCAGTCCGAATTGCTTCCAGTCCACTTGCTGAGCCGGCGTGCCTTTCGGCGGCATGCACAGATTCACATGCTCGTGCCAGCGGGCGAGGCTGAGCGGCACGCGGTCGTTCAGCTGCTGCTCCGTCGCGTTCTTGGGAGCCGTGTACATCGCGCCCTGCAGCTCGTAGCCGTCGGCCGTCTTGCGATACAACAGCGACGTGGGATGCGCCGGATTGAAAATGAACGCGGCCGCGAATGCGTAGCGGTAATTCGTGAAGTGGTACTGCACCTGCGGCACCTTGGGCAGAAAAATCTGGTATCCGTCCGCCAGCGCCACTTTGTAGTCCTTGTACTTGCTGATCGAGCGCCGCAGGATGTCGAGAATCTCCTCGCCCCGGCGATCGTCGCCCGGTCCTTTGGGCTGGAGCACGGTCATGTACATGTGCGGATTCATGTCCATGTCGGAGCCGGACATCGACATCGCATCGTTGGCTGCCTTTGCCGCTTCGGGGAATTGCTCGGTTTCGTGCTGCATGTCGCTCATGTCCATGCTGCCCTGATTCTTATTGGGCGAGTCCGAGGGCTTGGACGATTGCTGCGCGCTCGAAAGCGGAGCGAGCGCCAGAATCGCAGCTACGAGAAGAATCGCCGGATTTCGGTTCGTGCGCATGTTTGTCTCTCTGATCAAAGTAACGCAAAGATCGACTCTATTCGTGCAGCACCTGCAAGCCGGATGCACGAAGGGTCAACGGGCGCGCGGTGCTGACGCGCAGGGCGGCAATGGGAGGAGGCCCGGGGTCGACCGAGCCTCCCTGGCGGGGGTACGTCCAGAGATACAGCTGGCCCGGCGAGTCGGCGCGTGTCCCAACACACCGAATCGCCGACCGTCTTTGTATAACCCGGGTCGCGCCAGAAAGTTGCGATCCAGGCGGCATTCGAATTCCGCCGGGACCGCAAGGCCGTGCATCCATGTGTACGACCGGTCAATTGGCGATGACTGTTTCGCGCGCCGCCGCCGGAACTCTTGACGGCGACGCCGAAATCTGTAAACTGCCCTTTTCGACATGGCCACTCAACCCAATCCGTTGGACGAGGCCGCGCAGGATTTCCAATTCCCGCAGCGCGAAGCCGCGTTTTTCTACGGACTTTTTCTCCGCGGCCACAACGCGGAGGAGCTCCGGCGCGATATCGCCGTCCCGGCAGCCGTCCTGGCGAAATGGGATCGCGAAACGCAGCGCCAGCCTCACCTTCGTCCGGTGCTTGAGCGCGTCGTGGAGTATCGCCGGCACGTGCTGGCGATATTCGAGAACCTGATCGGGCACGATTCCGCCACTCAGAAGATTCAGTAGCTCGCTGTATCCCGCGCTTCCAGTCATCCGTTCGGACCCTGCCCGCGCAATCGAAATCGTGAATCCTTTCGCCCGCGCAGATTGTCTATGAAAGGATGGGTGGCACGACACCTCTGTGGCCGCCAGGAAGGAGCCGACATGAGCGCGATTGACGGAATTGGCCGGCGCACTTTCGTCGCGGCGCTGGCATCAGCGGCAGGCCTTGCGTTCGGCGCGGGAGACGCAGGTGTGTCCACCAAACAGGGTCAGCTGCAACGATTGACGGTGAAATCGACGAAGTCTTTCGAGGAAGTCGTAGCAGCGTTTGAGGGCGCTGTCGGCCATCCGAACATGGCTGAGCTGACGAATCAGATGAATGGCGCAAAGACGTTCGCCGACCTCGAAAGCGCCGTCGGTAATGCCGCCGCGAAGTCCGGTCTCATCCAGTTCGCGCGGTTTGATCTCGGCGCAGTTGTGCGCAAGGAAAACGGCCTGCAAACACCAAAGATCATCCGCTATCTCGTGGGCAATCCCCTAATCATGAAGGAAATGGTCAAGCACGTTCCGGACGCGGGATCGTACGCGCCCGTAACCGTGCTGATCGACGAGCGTCCCGACGGCGTGCGTCTCTCCTACGATAAGATGGCGGCGTTCCTCGCCGCATACGGCAATGAGGACGCGTTGAAGGTGGCGCGAGAGCTGGATTCGAAGGTCGAAACTCTACTCAGGCAGGCGGCGGCGTGAGCGCCAGGGTTTCCGACGCTTTCCGTTCGGCGGTCGCGTTGACTCCGCCGTGGCCGTCATCTACACTTTTTCGACCGCTCTTCAACAACGGTCACCGCGATTCCCCGGTAGCTCAACGGTAGAGCGTTCGGCTGTTAACCGAAATGTTGCAGGTTCGAATCCTGCCCGGGGAGCCATTCCTTATCTATCCAGAACCCGCTGTAAGAAGTCCGATGGAGCCGGCGCGGTTATCAGATTGGGACCACAGACTGGTGCTCTCAGCTCCGTTTTGGGAAAGCGTTTTCGATTCAAAGATGGAGCGAGAAGCCCGCACGCTCGAAATTCCCCACTGAGGAACAGTTTCATGCGGCATTTCGGAACAGTAGGCGTGCAAACCTACGTGCAGGCTCATTTTGATTGACTAATCTTCGGATCACGCGTCTGGAGCCGCGCCTTTCGGCCTCTCTTACTCTGCGGCAGAGAACTGGCATGCGCCTTGCTCAACAAGCGCAAGACAAATAATGTCGGTGATGTATAATTGGCAGCCCTGTATTGTTTCAGGTGGTGCTTCTTGAAGAGTCTGAGTGCCGAAGTACGGTGCGCGTCGTTGTTGCTGGTGGTTGGGTGCTTCGGTATGGCGGCTCCCGTCCGTGCGCAGAAGATGCCGGAGGCGTCGCAGGGTCCCTCCGTATCGACCCAGGCTCCGGATTTCAACGCGGCGCCGGGCGATTTCGCGGGCGCCGATCGCTGCCGGTCGTGCCACAAATCCGAAGTCGTCGAGTTCCAGAAGACCGCTCACTCAAAGCTGGCGATTCCGGGAAAGCCGTTCATAGCGGGGTGTGAAGCGTGCCACGGCCCCGCGAAAGCTCACGCCGACGCGGTCGAGGCGGCGCACGGAGACGACGCCGACACGGCCGCCGCTCTGAAGAAATATCCGGTCTTCTCTTTCCGCGGCACTCCCGAAGAAAACGCCGCGCGCTGCCTCACCTGCCACACGTCCAGCAAGCAGCAGGATTTCTTTGCACATTCGGAGCACGCGGGCCACGGAGTCACCTGCAATCAATGCCACGCCGCGCATCTGGTGGACGAGGTAAAGGACCAGAGCAAGGGCGACTTGACCTACCCGCAGGGCTACTTCTTCAACGTGCCCAAGCTGAGCGACGAGACTCGCTGGCTGCACAACAGTTTGCTCAAGCGTTCGGAGCCCGAGGTTTGTTTCACGTGCCATCGAACGCTGCAGGCGGAATTCGCGCTTCCGGTGCATCACCGCGTCCCGGAAGGTTTCATGAAGTGCTCGGACTGTCACAATCCGCACGGCAGCCTCAATAGGGCGAGCCTGAAGAAGCCGGGCTGGGAAACGTGCGTGAACTGCCACGTGGAAAAGCGCGGGCCCTTTGTATACGAGCATCCGGCGGTCAAGGTCGAGGGATGCGTCGCCTGCCACAATCCGCACGGCAGCACCAACCGAATGCTGCTGGTGCGGCGCGAAGGCAGGCAGCTCTGCCTGCAATGCCACGCGGGTTTTCACAGCCAGGCGGCGGTGCCTCATTCACGGCTGGGCTATCAAACGAGCGGTGAATGCACGCGCTGCCACGTGATGATTCACGGTTCGAATTCCGACGTGGATTTTCTGCGGTGAAGAAGGATGCCATGAAGGCTCGCAATCGGTTCCTGTGCATCGGGATCGCCCTGCTGGCGCTCGCGCCGTTTGCCGCGGCGCAGGACGATTCCAGCGCCACGCCGCTCTCCCTCGGCGACTTCAACCTGCAAGGCTCGGCTACGGCGGGCTACCGATTCGAGACGCTGGACGGCTACAAGCCCGAGTTCCGCGACCTGTTCGATCTGGGCAGAGGCTTTCGGCTTCTCGACTTCAGCCTGATGGGCGACGCGCAGGACGGCAAGAACCCTTTCGCCGATAACTTTTCCTTGCAGCTCGGCAATCTGGGCGGCGATCCGTTTCCGACCGCGCAGTTCACCCTGTCAAAGAAAAAGCTCTACGACCTGCGGGTGAACTGGAGGCAGAGCTACTTCTTTTGGAATCAGAATGACAACGCGGTGCTCCCGATTGCTCCTCTCATTACCGGATACCCCGCTCTGCCGGCAAACCAGAGAACGGGACTGACGAACAATCACGACTGGGCGACGGTGCGGAAGTTCGGCTCGGTGGATCTGACCATTCACGCGACGAACAATCTGCGGTTCAATTTCGAATACTACCGTCCGTCCGACGAAGGCAACACGTTCACCACGCGCTCGCTCGATTACCTCGGCTCACCTTCTTACTGGGGCACATTCGCCAGGGCGAATCCGTATTACTTGTTCGCTCCGCTCACCGACGATACGAACCGTTTTACGGGTGGGGTCGACTACACATGGCATTCGTGGAGCTTTCACTACAGCGTCGGCTACCAAACCTTCACCGAGAACATGAGTCTGGCCAACGTCGAGTCGCCGGAGATCAGCATCGATCCGGTGACGGCTGCGAATCCGGTGTCCAATCCGCATGCCGTGCCCCTGACCAGCCTGTCCTGGTCACAGTTCCGGCGCCTGACGACGCCGATCAGCGAGTTGTCGTATGTCGGCAAGCCGCTCAAGAAGCTGGAATGGCGCGGCAGCTACATCTTCTATCGCTATCGAGGTCCCGCGAATTTCGACCAGTCGTTCAACGGGATCGGTCCCAATAGCGCCACCACTGTCGCGCCCTACACGATCGCGCAAAGCGGGCGCGCCACGCTGTCGGAGCCGGACAACGTCGTGAGCCAGGGGCTCACGTACCATTTCTTCGATTGGTGGAGCGCCGACGTCGATTACCGCTACTCCCGGTTCACGTCCAATGCGGTCGGCGATTTCCAGAGCATTTTCACGACGCCCCCAACCGCGCCAGTCACTACGACCGCGGAGACCGACGTCGTGTGGCGCGACGGCTTGAGCGATCTCAACATCGCGATGGATTTCACGCCGGTGCACGGCTTGATCATCCGCCCCGGCATCCAACTATTGAGATCGGACGTCAAGTCGATCGAAAACGGAGTGGTCCAGCCGGAAATCACGCTCCGAACGAACACGGCGCGCCCGGAGCTCAGCGTGGGCTACGAGCCGTCGAAGCTTTTCAGCATCCGCGGAGATTTTCATAGCACGACGAATGGTGCGTCCTATACGGCTGTGACGCCGCACACGGAGCAGGGCGCGCGGTTCGTCGTGCGGATTCAGCCGACCGACAA
>DATJXJ010000022.1:0-2548 GCA_035500255.1 Verrucomicrobiia bacterium
AAAGGTGCTGGAGGCGGGAGGGCCGGAACGGCTGTTGCACGTGTACGGGCCGACGGAGACGACGACGTTCGCGACGTGGCAGTTGGTGACGGAAGTAGCGGAAGAAGCCGTCACGATTCCAATCGGGCAGCCGATCGGGAACACAACGGTGTACTTGCTGGACAAGACTGGGGAGCCGGTGCCGGTAGGAGTCGCCGGGGAGCTGTACATCGGGGGGCCGGGAGTAGCGCGAGGATATCTGAACCGAACCGAATTGACCCGCGAGAGATTCGTAGAGGACCGATTCAGCGGGAAGAAGGGCGCGCGGCTCTATCGCACAGGTGACTTGGGCAGGCGGCGGAGCGACGGCGCGATCGAATTCGTGGGCCGCACCGACAATCAAGTCAAGATTCGCGGCTTCCGGATTGAACTCGGCGAGATCGGCTCGGTGTTGGAGCGGCACGCGGGCATCGAGCAGGCTTTGGTCGTTGTTCGTGACGCGGACGGAGACAAACGGCTCGTCGCCTACGTGGTTCCAAAAGCGGGAGCCGCCCCGAGCGTAGTGGACTTGCGCCGGTATCTCGCCGAGAAATTGCCGGACTACATGGTGCCGGCCTCGCTGCTCTTGCTGGAAAGGATGCCGCTGAACGCGAACGGGAAAATTGACCAGCCGGCACTGCCCGATTGGCGAGCGGGATTGAGCGAGGAGCGGCGGAAGGTCGAGCTGCCGCAAAGCGCCTTGCAAAGGCAGATCGCGGAGATTTGGCGGGAGCTGTTGCACGTTGAGCGTGTGGGCTCGGACGACAACTTCTTCGATCTGGGCGGTCACTCGCTGCTCTTGACGAAGGTTCACGCCCGGCTGGTCGAGACTCTGCGCCGCGAAATCGCCATCGTCGACCTGTTCAAGTATCCGACCGTGAGCTCGCTGGCTGCCTACCTGGGAGACGGCGGCAGCGGAAGGGAAGAATCTCAACCGGTCAGCGTGCGCTCGCGGAAGGTGTCCGAGCGCGAGCCGATCGCCATCGTGGCGATGGCGGGTCGCTTCCCGGGAGCGAAGAGCGTCGAGGAGCTGTGGCAAAACATCGCCGCCGGAAAAGAGGGGATTCGATTCTTTAGCGCGGACGAACTCATCGCTGCCGGGGTCGATCCCCAGCTGGTCAATCATCCGCAGTATGTTCGCGCCGGCGCGCCGGTGGACGACCCGGAAATGTTCGACGCCGGCTTTTTCGGAGTGAGCGCGCGAGAGGCGGAAATCACCGATCCGCAGCAAAGGCTCTTCCTGGAATGCGCGCACCAGGTTCTGGAAAGCGCGGGCATCGATCCCCATGGATACAGCGGCCTGATCGGCGTATTTGCCGGGGCCACGATGAGCAGCTACTTGACGGCGAACATTCAGAAGAGCCCCTCGGCGAACGAAAGTTCGAGCCCGCTGCAAATATTCGTCGGCAACGACAAGGATTTTCTCGCCACACGCGTTTCCTACAAGTTGAACCTCAAGGGTCCTAGCGTCGCCGTTCAGAGCGCCTGCTCCACGTCGCTGGTCGCGGTCCATCTTGCCTGCCAGAGTTTGCTCGAAGGCGCTTGCGACGTGGCTCTCGCCGGCGGCGTATCGGTGCGGTTCCCCCTGCATTCGGGATACTTCTACGAGCCGGAAGGAATCCTTTCTCCCGACGGGCACTGCCGGGCGTTCGATGCGAACTCGCAGGGGACGGTTCCGGGCAATGGCGTGGCCATCGTCGTTCTCAAGCGCCTCTCCGATGCGCAAGCCGATGGCGACGATATTCTTGCGGTGATTCGCGGATCCGCGATCAACAACGACGGCTCGCTGAAGGTCGGCTACACGGCGCCGAGCGTCGAGGGCCAGGCGAAAGTGATCGCGGCGGCGCAAGCGGCGGCCGGTGTGGCACCCGAGACGATCAGTTACATCGAAGCGCACGGGACCGGAACGGCGCTGGGCGACCCGATCGAAGTGGCAGCGCTGACGCAGGCTTTCGGAAAGACGAGCAGGCGCGGTCAGTACTGCGCGATGGGATCGCTGAAGAGCAACGTGGGCCATATGGACGCGGCGGCTGGAGCAGCGGGGCTGATCAAGGTGGTGCTGCAGATGCAGCACCGGGAATTGGCGCCGAGCCTGCACTACGAGCAGCCGAATCCGAAGATCGACTTTGCGAACAGTCCATTCTACGTAAACGCCGCCCTGCGAAAGTGGGAGGCGGCGGAGGGAGAACCACGGCGAGCCGGGGTGAGCTCTTTCGGTATCGGGGGCACGAACGCGCACGTGATCGTGGAAGAGGCACCGCAGAAAGTTCAGAGCGGAACCTCGCGTCCGCGGCAGTTGCTCACACTTTCAGCCAAAACTGCGAAGGCCTTGGACCGGGCGGCGGAGAATCTCGCCGAGTATCTGGAAAGCCATCGCGAAGCAGAGTTGGCCGATGTCGCCTACACACAGATGGTGGGCCGGACGGCGCACGCGTACCGGCGCGTGGTCGTCTGCCGCACGCGGGAAGAGGCGGTGGCCGGGTTGCAGAGTGCCGAGAAGAGTGCGTGGACAGAAAAGGCGGAGGGCACC
>DATJXJ010000023.1:0-51804 GCA_035500255.1 Verrucomicrobiia bacterium
CTGCAAATCCCGCGGCGCCTTCTCTGCAAGCCAACGCCGATCCCGGCTACGACGCAGTGCTCGCCGCCTGCAAGAATCCTCCGGCCAAGATGCCGCCGATCAAATGGCCGGCGACCGGCCCGGCTGCCAGCCCCTACACGGTAACGGAAATACCGGGCGTCATCGCCGCCGGACAGCGATGGAAGTACCTGTGGCAGGAAGCGGGCAACAATGGCGACGGTATCGTCAGCACGAGCGACGGCGGCTTGCTGATCGCGCAGAACGACAACAGCAAAGTCGTCAAGCTCGATAAGAATGGCAACGCGTCCATCGCCTTTACGGATACGCACACGGGCGGCGCTCTATCGGTCAATTCCAAGGGCGAGTTGTTTATCGACGAGCGCGGATTGCATCCTGCGATCGTGGAGCTTGCGCCGGCGCACAAAGTTCTCGCGGACAAGTATCAAGGTGACGCGATGGATTGCATCGGCGGCGTGCTGAACGATCTCGCGGCCGATAGCAAGGGCGGCGCCTATTTCACGATGGGCGGTCTTTTCTACGCGAACCCGGCGGGCGTGGTCACGCAATACGGTCAGAATCTGCGCACCAACGGCATCATCCTGAGTCCCGATGAGAAGAAGCTCTACGTGACCAACGTCGGCACAGTGGTGGTCTTCGATGTGCAGCCGGATGGATCGCTGACCAACCAGCGCGATTTCGCCAAGCTTCAGGACAAGACGGCCGGAGATGGAAGCACCATCGACGCCGAAGGGCGCGTCTACGTGACCACGCGCCCCGGCGTGCAGGTGATCGGCGCGGACGGTACGTGGCTCGGCCTGATCCCTACGCCGCGCGACGTGATCAGCGTTTCCTTCGGCGGCCCGGACAGGAAGACACTCTTCGTCCTGGCTCGCGGCGCGGTGGCAGCCGATGGCACCAACATCGCCAATGCCGCGCAGGTGTATTCGATTCCGATGATCGCGCAGGGCTACAAAGGCCGCCCGAAATAGAGAAGACCGGGCGCGGCGGGGCGGGTAATCGCAAATGAAGCGGATGATCCAGAATCTGGTCTCCGGCTTTTATCGCTTCCTGTACGAGTGCGCGGGCGGCGAGAACAGGCCGGTGTTCTACGACGTGGACAAGATCGCGCCCGCTCTTCGCGATTTGGAGAGAAACTATCCCGTCATCAGGGGCGAGCTCGTGCAGGTCTTGCAGAGCAACCGGAACCTGCCCACATATCACGAGCTCGATCCCAGTCAGCGAGGCATCTCTGCCGGCGGCACGAAAAAATGGAAGGTTTTTCTGCTGTACGCGATGGGAGCAAAGCCGGCTGCGAATCGGGCGCTGTGTCCACAAACTTCTGCTCTCCTGGACAAGATCCCCGATCTCTTCGAGGCATTCTTTTCCATCCTCGAACCCGGGAAGTCCGTGCCGGCGCACAACAATAACTACTACGGCATGCTTCGGTACCACTTAGGAATCGTGGTGCCGAAAGAAAATCCTCCCAGCATCCGCGTCAAAGACCAGATCTACACGTGGAAGGAGGGTGAGGGCGTGCTGTTCGACGATTGCTGGGAGCACGAAGTGTACAACCAGAGCAATGGAGAACGGGTCGTCCTGCTGGTGGATGTGTTGCGCCCATTGCCGTTGCCCGCCCACATGCTGAATCTACTTTTCGTCCAAGTCATGCGAGTTGGATACGCTTCCGGAGTCCTGAAGAATCTCGAGCAGTTTCACTAGACCGTATGACGATATGACGCCGGCGGGACACGTCTGCCTCAACGGACTTAGAGCAGCGGCGAAGTCGCCCAATTCGCTCAATCCACCTATCGTTTTGCAAACCTGCTTGCAAAACGCCGGCTTTTGGCCTGAATGAAGTGACCTGTTATCGAATCGTGAAGTCTGCTGAGCGCCAGGCTGTGGTCTGGCCGGCAGAATCGACGGCTCGTACTTGCAGCTGGTAGGAGCCTTTCGGCAAGCTCTTGATGTCGACCCCACCGCCGATCGGGACTATGGGACTTCCTTGGACAGCATATGGCGCCGCATCGACGGGCCGAAGTTCTTTCACGATCTCGCCGGTCTTGAGGTCCAGTATCTGCAGGTGAGCTTGCACCGACGGCGGCCCAGCAACCGCCGGAACCAGCACTTGGCAGTAGAAGTAAAAGGGATCGTCTTTCTTGAAATCTGTGTTTGCCGTGGGCGTGACCTCGACGCCTTTAGTTACGAGCGGAGCGAAGTTCTCGGGCAACGCCGTCGGCACTCCCTGGGACCCAACTGGCGCTTCACCAAACCGCCTCGCAAGGGCCACTCCGCTGATCGCCAGCCTCTTGTTGTCATAGCTGTCCACGGTAAAAGACGCTTCGGCGCGTCCGAACTTCTTCCCGTCCATCAGCTCCACGCGCAGGTCATATTCCCCGGGGCGTAGATGGAGTTGCGTCTCGTATCGGAGCGGACCATCGAACACGCACTGAGCGTTGGGATAGGCCTGAGATCGTAGAAGCGGGATCAAATCGCCCACGGCGGAGCCGTTAGCGACACTCCAATACGCGAGATCGCCGAAGCGTTCAAATTCTTCACCACCTTTCGTGGAAACGACTCCCAGCACGCCAACTGTGTCGGGTTCGGTCGTGCAAGCGTCTTCCACTGACTTAGATGGAAACTCGACGACAACACGAGTCAGCGATCGCCCATCGCTGTCGAAAAAAGGAATCGCCGCCACAGATACGTTCGATCTGCCGTCTTTATTGGAAAGAAGAGCGGTTTCGAGTTGTTTGCCTATCTTCGTGCCGGTCATGGGATCGGCTGGCGAGTTCCTGGCATTGCAAAACTCGCTACGGGAGTAGACGAGAGTGTTGGGTCTATCGACCTCGACTACCACCTGATGGCAACTGCCATCCGACCCCTCCGTAGGAGAGTAGGCGATGACATAGCTAGGTAACGGGGGCCAGTCGAGGACTCGGCTCCCTGCTGGTATGTAATCGCGGAACGTGTCCTCCCAAGCCCGTTCCGTCCAAGTCCCTCCCCCAATGCCGACGAATTCTCTGTATCGACCTGAGTTGTCGCGAATGAGAGGTGTATCCAAAGGTACAAGCGTGACGCTGGCAATCTGGCGTGCCGCGCCATCCTCAAATAGGCGGAAATCCCTGGAGTTCAGATCGCGGACCGCAATTCCTTCCCACGCGCCGTCAGAGGCCGCGTAATAGCTCGTGGCCTGAAGCTGGGCAACTTGCTCTCTGTCTAGCACTACGACGGGAACCAGCACTTCGTTTGACTTGACTCGAATCGCTCCACCGTTTCCCATCTGAGCCAAGGCTGGAGTGACAGAACAAAGGACTACGCTGCTCAGCAACAGAGTTGAACTCAGGCGTTGCGATCGGCATAACACAGTGCAGCCTTAATGTGCAAATCAGAAGCGCGCCAGCGGTCTGCAGGATGGAATGCCCAACGATTCACACCGCGCCTACCGTCAACGGCCTATCGTACTTCGCTCTTGCGGTACGAAAGGGTTGACATAGAAATCCACCAGCACATCGTCTCCGTCAGCACGCCGCCCGAAATAAGTTCGACCTCTGAGACCGCCTCATCTCCGACTCCGGCTGCACCAGAGAGTTGCTGCCCGGTGAAACTTAGCAGCACATGAAATGCGTTTCCAGGGGGGCTTAGAGTGCCTTCGACGTGTCTTATCCCTATGCCCATGGTCGCCGTTGGCAGCGTCGGTCTGGATACGGACGTGATGGACAACTTCTTCGGCAAAGAGGCGAAGTCCACGGGCGAAGAAGGCTTGCGCGAGCTATTGCGCCGCTTCAATAATCGCGAGTTTGATCTGATCTCCGTCGGGCGCAGCCTGATTGGCGACGCCGAATGGGTGAACAAGGTGCGCGACGGCCGATTGTCGGAAATCCGCATGTTCACGAAGAAAGATGTGATCGGCGATTTGGAAGTGGAGGGTTTCGTCGCCGACGCCCATGTGCGAGATGAAAAATAAGTGGCGCGCCCGGAGAGAGTCGAACTCCCGACCTTCTGGTTCGTAGCCAGACGCTCTATCCAGCTGAGCTACGGGCGCACTCGATGAACCGCGGAGCTTACGAAACAGCTCGTTGATTTTACCACAGCTCCCGACTCACGAAGACTGCGCCGGTGCGGCGGGGTGGGCGCTCGCAGCTCGTGACGCCGCGGATTACGTTCCCCGTTCTTCACGCCAGAGTGCGAGCTTTTCCTGTGCGGCGCGATCGGAAAAACTGAAGAGAACGGATTCGGCCGCAGCCGAATGGCGTTGCTCCGCCCAGCTCGGCGCGACGAACACATCGTTCTCGGTCCAGTCGAACCGCGCGCCGCCAATCTCGCTGCTTCCTCGTCCCTCGACCACCACGAACACAGTTCCGTCGGTCGAGCGATAGGGCGCGGTCCGGAATCCGGCGGCTAGCAATTGAACCGCTGCGCTCATCGTTGGCATCGCCGATCCGCCCGTCGCCGGATTCACATAGCGCAGCTTCACGCCGTGGCACGGATCGATCGGGCCGTTGTGCTGCATCGCCGCCAGCGCCTCGCGCGCTCGCGCGTAGCGATAATTCAGCAGCGGCGACGAAGCCGACTCCGGCTTGTGGCCTTCCGGCAGCATGGCGCCGCCATAGCGCGCCTCGCAGTCCGCGGCGGGCGGCCCATTCAATCCGTCGTTCGCGTCATTGGATTCCGAAAAACTTGCCTTGAAGAGATTCACCATCGGCACGTCGAGGCCGTCGAGCCAGATCACGGGACCGTCGCCGTCGTTGCCGTGCGCATGCCAGGTCCAGCTGGGCGTAATGACGAAATCTCCGCGCTCCATGTTCGTGCGTTCGCCGTTGACCGCCGTGTAGGCTCCTGCGCCTTCGAGAAACAATCGCAGCGCACCTGCCGCATGACGATGCGCGTGCGCCCGCTCACGCGACATCAACAGCTGCAGCCCGGAAAAGAGCGAATCGGTGATCTGCGATCGCCCCGGCAGGCCTGGATTCTCGAAGATCAGCACCCGCCGCTCAGCTTCCTCGGCCGTCAGCAGCCGGCCCGCCTCCAGCAGGCTTGCCCGAACGGTTTCGTATCGCCAATGGGCGGGCACTGCGGCCGGCTGCGGAGAGCGCGTAACGAGTCCGGCGACGCGCTCCCACAGCGGCGCAAGACTCTGCTGCGCGATCTCGGCGTAGAAAGTCTTTCGGGCGTTCACTTGTTCGGCGGGTATCGTTCGAGAAGAGGTCATGGCCGCCTTCCGGTTCTATCGCTCCCGCGCTCCGACGGACGCGTTCGCCGGCCCAGAGTGTACACCTGCGCCTTGATCAGCGGTCCGCGAAAAAATCGGTGCACGAATCGCAACCGGTGTGACAGATCATCAGCTTCAGCGAACTCATTCGCCTGTGGGGGAAGGTGCTGGGGGCGGAGAGTTGGGTGCTCTCCGCGCCCGGCTCCAGGGTGGTATGGGGGTAGTACACTCGCTGCGCCGGCGGGACCGGACCGAAGCCCGGTCCGCTGGCGCAATCTGTTTTCACCGCGGCCGATTCGCCGCGGGCTGTCGTCTAGAACGTGAAGTGCAACCCGAACTGAATCAGGCGCGGGTTCACGTTCGTGTGGAGAATCTGGCCGTAGGCCGGCGTTGCGATGTTCTCAAAGCCGACGCTGCCGAACTGCGTGCCGCCCGGATCGGCGAACTGCGGGTGATTGAACGCGTTGTAAAAGTCCGTGCGGAACTGCATCTTGACGCGTTCGGTCAGCGATGTGTTCTTCAGGATCGAGATGTCCCAGTTGAACTGACCGGGACCCAGCACGATCCCTACGCCCGAGTTTCCGTAGCCAAGTGCGGAGGCGTCTCCGTACGGAACCGGATCCGGCTTGCATTCAAACGTGTCGAATGCCCCTGGATTGAAGTATTGGCCGCTGATGACGCGTGACTTCACGCTGCCGGACCCCAGCACGTTGCCGTTCCCCATACCCGGGCAAAACTCGGCCGTGCCGACTCCCTGCAAAATGCCGGTCGTCGACGTGCCGTAGGCCGAGCCGGCTCCCGCCGGATCGCCTGGGGTGCCGGTACCCGGATCGATGAACGTCAGCGGATCGCCCGACTGCGCGATGGTGATACCCGATACGTTCCAGCCGTTGATCAGCTTCTTTGTGAGCCCTTGCGAGCCTTTCCCGAACGGCAGGTCGTAACTGTAGTTGATCACAAATCGCTGCGGACGGTCGTAGGAGACGCGGCCGTACTGCGACTTCACATCCAGCGCGCTGTTGATGTTGGCGGCGTTGCCGAAGAACACGTCGGAAAGGTTCTTGTCCCACGTGTAGGCGGCTTGTATGGATAGGCCGTGCGAGAAGTTGTGACGCACGGTGACTTGGAGGCTGTTGTAGTTGGAGTAGCCATCCCAGTCCGAGCCCTGCAATCCGCCCGCCTCGTAGCCCACCACCGGTGTCCGGAACGGCACGTTGGTCGCCGTGTTGCAGATCACGGGATCGCCACCGCACAGGCCGTACTCCTGATCGATTGCATCCCCGGGCGTCACCAGCACTGCCTGGTTGTGATTGTGATTGTAGTCGAGCAGGTTGATGCCGTTTGATCCCACGTATCCGACTTCGAGAACCCACTGGGGCGCAAATTCATACTGGACGCCCAAGCTGTACTCTCGAACGAGCGGCGTGTGGACACTCTGCGGGTCAAAGGGTGTGTTCAAGCCCGACGTGGCTCCGCTGTCGGGGTCTGCCCACCGCGCCGCGAAGCCGAGGCCGAAGTCCGAGTTGCAGTTCGGGTCCGACGGCAAGCAGACGAGCGCGATTTGCGGATACGGCTTGGCCAGCGTCGCCTCAAACCAGCGCGGGCTCAGGAAGCCGAAGTCGTACGTCGCTGCGTATGGATAGCCCTGCTCGAACGCGTGAACAACACGGTCCAGACCAACGCGATCGTAGAAGAGTCCGGCGCCGCCTCGCACCACCAACTTTCCTCCCACCAGCGGTTGCCACGCGAAGCCGATTCGCGGAGCAAAGTTGCTGTACGGCGCGTGCCCCGTGATGGAGTGCCGGTTCGACGATATGCCGATTCCTGTTGGAGGCGGGCCGAAGTGAGCGATGAAATTGCTCGGCACCACATACTGCTGGACGCCGGCGGGATCGGTCGCCGAAAACGCCGTTGGAACGTTTTGATTGGCCACCATTCGGTCTAGCGACACCTGAGTGAGCCGACCGAACTTGTCGCTAAGCAGGCCGTCGTATTCCCAGCGCAGGCCCATGTTGATGGTCAGCTTGGAGCTTACCTTCCAGTCGTCCAGCACATACGTGCTCTGGTTGTTGAGCTGATAGAAGTGGGTGATCCCGTTCTCACCCGTGATGCCCTTTACGCAGAACAGGCAACCTACGTTCCAGAATGGCCCGGCCTGTCCGCCGCCGGCCAGACCGCCCGTGCCTAGCAGCAGCAGGAGCCCTTGCTGGAGCCCCTGATCGGCCAGGGGCCAGTTTGTCCATTCATATTCGTAGCCCGCCCGGATGCTGTGCCGCCCGTGCAGCCACGAAATCTGATCTGCTCCCTGCAGTTGGTTCGTCGGGCCGCTGAACGGCAGCAGGCCTCCAAACAAGCTGAAGTTATCCAGGACGTCGATGATCGTCGGCGGTTCGAAGAACCCCGGAACCAGCGGCTGCATTCCGAGTTCGGCCGGTGTCCCGCCCGGCGGAACCACTACTGTCGCCGAGCCGTTGTTGCGCTGGAAGGAGACGCGCGCCTCGTTGATGAAGTTGTTCGTCAGGTTCGACGTCAGCTTCAGGACCGCCGCGTGATTGCCCCACGGCGTCTTTTCCGGAGTGCCCGGCAAATCGCCGCCGCCCTGCCCTACGAGCAGTGTTTGCGGATTCGCTGTATAGAAATACTTCGTGACCAATGTGTGCTTGTTGTTGATGATCCAGTCGCCGTTCGCGACGTACTGGTTTTCGCTGTAGATGGCCGGAAGGTCAAAGTTGCATACGCCGCTCTCCGCATCGCAATACTTCGGGTCGGACGACGGAGCCGGAATGTAGTAATTCGTTGCCACGCCGGATCCCGGCCCTGTCTGAAGCTGGAAAATTCGGAGGCCGGTGATATTGGCGTTCGGAATTCCCATCGCCGTGGCAAAGGTCTGCGCCGTGGCATCGCAATCCGCGACGGTGAAGTCCGCCGCGGTCGTCGGTGCGCCGGCGGGAGGGGCAGGGCACGTCCCTCGCGATCCAAGTGCCGCGTAAGGATTCAGAGACGTCGGCAACAGTGCCCCGAACGTCTGCCCTTGTGGAGCCACCCCGTTCTTGCCCCGCGTGCCGCGGTAGCTGAAGAAGAAGAAGAGCTTGTCCTTCACGATCGGTCCGCCGATCGTCGCGCCAAATTGATTCTGGTTCAGCACTTGCCGCGTGTTGGCTGTGTCCGCTCGCTCTTGATCCAACTTCACGATGAAGTCGTTCGCGTTCAGCACCGTGTTGCGGAAGAATTCAAAGGCTGAGCCATGAAAACCGTTTGTGCCCGACTTCGTGCTGACCGTGACGTTTGCTCCGGGGTTGCGGCCGTAGCTCGCGTCGTAGGTTGACGTCTGCACCTTGAACTCGCCGATCGCGTCCGTGCTCGGAATCGGGATGCCGGTATAGATCGTGCCGTCGTTCGCGCTTCCGGAGTTCGCGATGTTGTTCACCGCCACGCCGTCCATCTGGAAGTTATTCGATCCCGGATCGACGCCGTTTGCGCTGATATTCTGCGTGCCCTTGCCGACCGACGTTGCGTTGTCGACCGCAACGCTCGTGCCGGCCGAAAGGCTCAGGATTTCGGTGTAGTTGCCATTCGCCATCGGCAGAGCGTTGATCTGGCTTCCGGTGACGGTGGTGCCGAGAGTGGAGCTCTCGGTCTGCAGCGTCTCAACCGTCGCCTCGACGGTTACGCTCTCGGTTACCGCGCCGACCTGGAGGGTCTGATTCACGCTGGTCGTTTCGGTGACGTTCACGGCTACGGTTTCGATGTCGGCTGCCTTGAAGCCCGCCGCCGCGAATTTCAGGCGATAGTCACCGGGATTCAGCAGCGTGAACTTATAGACGCCATCCGCGCCTGTCTTTGCTTCGCGCGACTGGTTCGTGCCTTTGTTGGTCGCCGTCACCGTGGCATTCGCAACCGCGCCGCCCGATGGATCGGTTACCGTGCCGGTAATGGCACCCGTACCGGCCGACTGCGCGAAAGCTGGCGAAACGCTTAGCAACAGCATCGCGAAGGCTGCCAACAGCCAGAGTGTGAAGCTCCGTTCCGCAGACCGTGTTTTCATTACTTTCCCCCTAGTTCGGTTTTCAACCGCCGGCAGCCGCGAATGCGCCGCCTTACCCAATGCAAGGCTTTCCCAAAGAATTCCAGGGCCCGGTATGAAATCCCGCACGATCCATGCGCGCCGCAGAGACACCTTTAACGCACCCGCCTAGGGTTGGGACCGCGCGCCGATACTGGTTGAGAGCCCACCCCAAGTTATGGAGAAGCAACTACCACCCAGACGAATGGCCCACTAATACCAACTTGGTAGAGATTGTCTATTGCTTATTTTGATTGCTTCTTTTACCGATTCGGAATATACAGAGTCCAACTCTGGCCGTGGGGTGGGAGTTCTGCATGGAACTTCGCCAGCTGAAGTATTTCATCGCCGTAGCGGAACGTCTCAGTTTCTCTCGGGCCGCGCGGGATTTGCACGTCACCGTGCCGCCTCTCAGCCGGCAGATCCGCCAACTGGAGGACGAGTTCGGGGTGCCTCTCTTCGTTCGCGACCGCAGGCATGTCGCCTTGACCGACGCGGGTCACACGCTGCTGCGCGAAGCGCGCACCCTCGTCGCGCAATCGGAGCATGTCTCCGATTGCGTTCGCCAGTCGCAGTTCGGAGAGACCGGTCTGATCAGGATCGGCATGGCGCCCGGGCTGGGAGAAAAGCTCAGCCGTGTGATGATCGAGCATTCGAAACAGTTTCCCGCCGTCGAACTCCAGTACAAGGAAATGTTCTCAGGCTGGCATGGCCAGGCGCTCCTCGAAGGCGAAATCGACATCGCGTTCTTCCGGTGTTCGGAAGATCTCGTGCAACTGGCATCGGACGTCTTGTTCGAGGAAAAGTTCGTGGTTCACGTGAGCAAATCGAGCCCGCTGGCGAAGCGGCGAACGCTGCGGATGAAGGATCTGGCGGGCGAAACGCTTCTGCTTCCCAATCGTCACCTCTGCCCGCCGATGCACGACAAAACGCTGCAGCTCTACGCCGAAGCGGGAGTTTCTCCGAACGTGCAGCACGTGCCCTTGAGTCCTTCGCCGACCAGCGATGCGCAAATCGTGCTCGTGGCCTGCCGCAAGGGGATTTTCATCATGCCGGATGAAGCGCCGCGCCGGCCCAATCCCATGGGCGAAATCGTGGCCGTTCCGCTGGACGAGCCGAACGCGAAGATCGAAGTCAGAATGGTGTGGCGGAAGGAAGAAAAATCGCCCGCCCTGTTTTCGTTCCTGGCGACTGCGCGGCGGGTCCTGCGCTGTCCGAACAGGTATTCTTTCGCTGCGCGCGTGTAGGCGGGAACGGTCCCACAACGCGAATGCAGAAAAGAAAACGGGCGCTTCATGAATCCTTCCGCGAAACGCCCGTTTGCCGTCTCAGTTTATTGCTTGTCGTACACGCTGGTGAGGTCGAAGTTGCCCATGCCGGATTCGATATGCAGAACGTCCGTGAGCGTCTTTCCGTCACCGCTTACCGTGTAGGTTTCCTTGATCTTCATGTCTGTGCCCTGCATGCTGGCCTTCGAGTCGACCACCAGCGCGGCGCCTTGCCAGTGGGCCGTGCTCAGCACATCCATGCCGTTCCCCCCGTTTTTCGTTTCTTTTCCGCTGGTATCGAGGGTTGATGTAGTGACGGAGTCGCCCATCATCCCGCCCTTCTGATCCACGGTGATCTTGATGGTCGGCTCGCTGTCGTCGATCGTATCGACCTGGCTCGCCGGCGGGGGGATCTGGCCGTAGTTGCTCTTGGCCACGTTCAGCTTCCACGTACCGCTCAGACTCGGAGGATCGCCGCCGCCCGTGTGAATCATCGCTGCCGCGCCGGGCGTGGGGGCCATGGACGACGCAGCCGCGGCCGCCGCGGCGCCCGCCGAACCATCGCTCTTGTCGAAGACGTACTTGCGGTCTCCGTTGATCGCCGGGACGGGCGACTCGATGTGCCCGGCTATGGTAATCGTCGAGCCGTCGTCGGAAGGAATGAACGTGATCTTGTCCGTCAGCACGCCGCCCTGCATGTTCACCGTTTCCAGGAACACCACCGCTTTCCCGTCCCACGAACACTGCATCTTCGCCAGTTTGATCGCGCCGCCCAGGTTCACCTGGCTCGAGTCGGGATTTTCCACTTCCTTGCCGTCCACGGTGCAGGAACGCAAGACGTTCTGCGTGCCCCGCGAGGTTACGGTAACGTATTCTTGCCGGAACGAGTTGCCTTTGACCGTAATCGTGTCGTTCTCGCTCGCGGGCGGCGGAAGCTGGCCGAAATTGCTCTTCGAGAGGTTCAGCGTCCACTGGCCGTTCAACTTCGAATCTTGGGCCATTCCCGGCAGGGCGAAAGCCGCGACGGCGACTGCACTCAGGAAAATCTTTCGGTACATGGATTCCTCCTCCTCGCTAATACGCGCACTCGAATCGGATTGTTTCAGTCGGGAGCGGGGGGATTATACACCCCCGCCGGCTCGAATCAGGAGCCGAGGTGCCGCCGGAGAATGCCGAGCATTCGGCGCAGAGGCTCGGCCGCGCCCCAGAGCAGTTGGTCGCCGACCGTGAACGCGCCCAGATACTCCGGGCCGAGGTTCAGCTTGTGCAGGCGGCCGATCGGGACGTTGAGCGTGCCGGACACCGCCGTGGGCGTGAGGCAGCGGACGGACGAATCCTTCGTATTGGGGATCACCCGGACCCATTCATTCGCGCCCGCCAGAAGCTGTTCAATTTCAGGCAGGGGAACATCGCGCTTGAGCTTGATGCAAAGCCCCTGGCTGTGGCAGCGCATCGTGCCGATGCGCACGCAGATGCCGTCGACGGGCACCTGCGGATTCAGGCCAAGAATCTTGTTCGTCTCCGCCATGCCTTTCCACTCTTCCTTGGTTTGGCCCCCGGGCATTTCCTTGTCGATCCAAGGAATCAGGCTGCCGGCCAGCGGCACGCCGAATTCCGCGGTCGGCAGAGCACTGCCTCGCTGCGCGCCGATCACCATGCGATCGACTTCGAGCGCGTTCTCCGACGGAGTCCTACGGGTCGGTTCGGTGAGACACTCCATCTGCTTCACCAGCTCGAGCATCTTCGCGGCGCCGGCGCCGGAGGCGGCCTGATAGGTCATCGTGGTCATCCATTCGACCAGTCCGGCTTTGAAGAGACCCGCCGCAGCCATCAGCATTAAGCTGACCGTGCAATTGCCGCCGGCGAAGGTCCGCAGTCCACGCGCGAGACCGCTCTGGATCACGTCCGCGTTCACCGGGTCGAGGATGATCAAGGCGTCGTCGCTCATGCGCAGCGTTGACGCGGCGTCGATCCAATATCCCTTCCATCCGTTCTTGCGCAGCGGCGCGTACACTTCGGTGGTGTATTCACCGCCCTGGCAACTGATCAGAACGTCGCACGCGCCAAGGTCTTTCAGATTGGACGCGTCCCGCAGCGGAGCGCCTGCGCTTTCCTTCGGAGCCGCACCGCCTGCGTTGGAAGTCGAAAAGAAGAGAGGCTCGACGCCGGTGAAGTCGCCCTCCTCCCGCATCCTTTGGAGGAGAACGCTACCGACCATTCCTCGCCATCCGATCAGTCCGACGCGCAACATGGCTGCTCCCAGATTCGTTTGCCCGGCCTCGATTTTTTGGCGATTAGCCGGGAAGACTTTTCTTTGTTTTCAGCGAGATAGGGCCGATTCTAATTCCGGGAGTGGCGATTAGAAAGTGGCTCCAACCATAACCCCGCTCCCACCGCATTTAGGATGGCACGACGCGCAGCGAATTTCAAACGGTGGTTGGTGTAAGCACTCGATGCTGCCAGCACCTCGAAGGCGAACTGCGGAGGAAACTTTCCTGGAGTCCTGACCGCAGTCCAGCTAGTATCTCCCGCCGAATCCCGCCAAGGAGAGAATATGAGCTTCACCCGCAATCCAGGGAGAGTGGCCGGCCTGTGGTATTTGCTTCTGACCATCGTCGGGCCGGTCCGCCTCATAATCATTCCGAGCAAGCTAATCGTATCCGGCAATGCGGCCGCGACCGCGGGGAATATCGCGGCTCACGAGCGGCTCTTTCGCTTTGGAATTGCCTCGGAACTGATTAGCGCGATGGTCCTGATCTTCCTGACGCTGGCCTTCTACCGATTGTTCCGGGGAGTGGACCCACAGCTCGCCGCGCTGGTGGTGATTCTCGGCGGCGTGATGCCCGCTCTGATGTATCTCGTCAACGTGGTCAACGACCTTGGGGCGCTGACCGCCGCACAGGGAGGCGGATTCCTTTCGGCATTCGACAGGCCGCAGCAGGAAGCGCTGGCCATGCTGTTCGTACGGCTGTTCGACCACACCAACACGAGCGCCGAAATTCTCTGGGGAGCGTGGCTCCTTCCTTTGGGAGTCGTGGTGTACAAATCGCGGTTTCTGCCGCGCTTCCTGGGCGTCTGGCTGATTGCCGCCGGTCTGGGCTACCTGCTCCTGTGCTTCACGGGGGTGTTCGCGCCGTCGCATCAGACGCAAGTGTTCACGTATTCCCAACTAGCGTTCTTCGGCGAGATAGCCCTGATGCTATGGCTCCTGATCAGGGGAGCGAAGCCGCCATCGCCGGAAGCGGCGCAGGTTTAGTTAGCGCCGCGATGGCTCTTTGTCTTCGCGAAGAGTCCAATTGGCGCGGGGGATGCGGGGCATCTCGAAAAGATCGGTCGTGCGGGCGTACCAGCCGGCGCCGTGCATGCGGCCGATCAAGTGCAGGTTGGGCGTGTCGATGTAGTGCTTGGCGGGATCGAGCACGAGGTCGTCGCGCACGTGCATGGCGAGTATGCGGCCCAGGACGATCGCGTTGTCCGGCCCCAGGTCCACGATTTGCAGCAGCGAGCATTCCATCGAAACCGGGCTCGCCTTGATGCGCGGCGGCTTCACGTGGACCGACGGAACCGTTTCCAGCTGCGCCTGCTCCAGCTCGTTGACGCTCGCCTCAAACTCGATCGCGGTGATGTTCATCACGGTGGCGAGTGCTTCCGACACGAGGTTGACGACGAACTCGCGCGTCTCGCGGATATTGATCCGCGTGTCTTTCGGGCGGCCCGGTTCGTGGCTGCTGATGCCGATCCCGATCACAGGAGGATTTCCGGAGAACGCGTTGAAGAACGAAAACGGCGCGGCATTCAGGCGGCCAGTTGCATTCTGGCTGACGATCCATGCGATCGGCCTCGGAGTGATGGTCGAAACCATGAGTTTGTACTGCTCCCGCACGGGAATCGTCGCGAAGTCGAACAGCATGAAGCCTCCTGTGGCGATGAATGACGTCAGCCAGTTTTCTATCATACTCGCGAGCCTCTCCGCGGCGGCCGGCAATCACGCATTGGCGGGCGGGCCGTGCTATCCTGTGCCAATTCCAACGCTCTCTCGCGGAGGTGCTCCGTGACTGAACGAGACGTGCCCCCAGATGACCCGAAAGCCAAGAACCCAGACTGGGCAGCAAACCAAAGCCAAGTTCCGACCATAGGCTCGACGGGAAAGGCGGGTCCGCCGCCGTCAAGCAGCTTGCCTGCGGACAGCGTGCCGGGCCAACGTTCGATCGGGCGCTATCGACTGCTGAAAAAGCTCGGTGAGGGCGGCATGGGCCAGGTGTGGCTGGCGCAGCAGGACGCGCCCGTTCGGCGCCAGGTCGCACTCAAGCTGATTCGAGTGGGACTCTACGACGACTCGGTGGTGCAACGCTTTCAGTCGGAGCGGCAGTCGCTCGCCATCATGGACCACCCGGCAATTGCGAAGGTTTTCGACGCGGGCGCCACCCCGGATGGTCAACCCTATTTCGTGATGGAGTACGTGGACGGCGTGGCCGTGACGGAGTATTGCGACAACAAGAAGCTGAAGATTTCTGAGCGTCTGGAACTCTTCATCAAGATTTCCGAAGGCGTGCAGCACGCCCATCAGAAAGCGATCATCCATCGGGATCTGAAACCGGCCAACATCTTGGTCGTCGAAGTGGACGGCAAGCCGGTGCCGCGCATCATCGATTTCGGACTAGCGAGGCCTGTGTCGGCGGGAGTCGCCGGCGGAGTTCTCTTCACGCAGAGCGTCGGTTTCGTGGGCACACCCGGATACATGAGCCCCGAGCAAGCCGAGCCGGCGGGGTCCGATATCGATACGCGCACGGACGTCTACTCGCTCGGGGTAGTTCTGTATGTGCTGCTGACCGGATCGCTCCCGTTCGATCCGGAGAAATGGAAAAACCGCCCGCTCTACGACGTGTTGCACGAGCTTTATCAAGACGAGCCGATGCGTCCGAGCACGAAGGTGGGCGACCGGCAACTCGCCGCTCCGGCCGCGAGTGACCGTGGAACGCAGCCGAGACCACTCTCCCGCCAACTGCGCGGCGATCTGGACTGGATCTCGATGAAAGCACTGGAAAAGGACCGCGACCGGCGCTATGGAACGCCGTCGGAATTGGCGGCGGACATCCGGCGCTATCTGCGGCATGAGCCCGTGACCGCGCGTCCGGCCAGCCCCGCATACCGGCTTCGGAAGTATGTTCGCCGGCACCGCGTGGGAGTGAGCGTCGCGGCGGGGTTGGCTCTGCTGCTCGTCGGATTTGCGGGCATGCAGGCGGAGGAGGTGCGCCGGGTGACGCGCGAACGCGATCGAGCGAATCGAATCACCGCGTTCATGACGGACATGTTCAAAGTCTCCGATCCGAGCGAGGCGCGCGGAAACACGGTGACCGCCAGAGAAATCCTCGATAAGGCCTCGCAAAACATCGATTCGGGTCTGGCGAAAGACCCGGCCGTGCAGGCGCAGATGATGTACGTGATGGGCGACGTTTACACAGGCCTCGGCCTGTACACGCAGGCGGAGTCGTTGCTGAGGCGGGCCTTCGACATCCAGAGAAAAACTCGTGGGCCGGACGATTCCGAGACGCTCCAATCGATGAATGCGCTGGCGAATCCGCTGATACGAAACGGGAAGACGCAAGAGGCGGAAAAGCTGCTCTCGCAGGCGCTGGACGCCACGCGCAGGAAGTTCGGACCGAGCGACCGCAAGACTCTGGCTGCATCGAGCAACCTCGCGCTCGCCATTGAAGATGAAGGCCGTGTTCCCGAAGCGCAGAAAATCCTGCGCGAGACAAGCGACACGGCGCTCGCCGAATTGGGTCCGGACGATCCCGACACTGTCAAGTACGAAGGCAATCTGGCCTCGGCGTTAACGGAGCTGGGGCGATTGGACGAGTCCGAGAAGCTGCATCGCGAGGTCTTCGAGAGCTGCCGGCGATCGCTCGGTCCGGATCATCCCACAACGATCAGCGCCATGATCAATCTGGCCGTGGACATTTCGGAGCAGGGGCGTTACGCGGACTCCGAGGCAATCTACAGACAGCTGATCGAGATTCAGCGGCGCGTCTACGGCCCGGAACATCCGAACACGCTGATGGCGATGTCCAACATGGCGGGCACGATCAGCGACCAGGGGCGGTACGTGGAGGCGGAAAAAATCCAGCGCGATCTGCTGGAGATCCAGCGGCGCGTGATGGGTCCCGAGAATCCAGACACGCTAAGCACGATGGGGAATTTGGTGAACACGCTCGCGGGCGAGAAGCGCTTCGCCGAGGCGGAGAAACTGCAGCTGGAGACGCTGGAGATCAACCGTCGCGTACGCGGGCCGAACCATCCCGAGACGGCGCTGGCCATGTACAACCTCGCGTGCGTGAAGGCGCTCGACGGCCGCCGCGACGAGGCCATCGCGTTGGTACGCCAGAGCCTCGATCACGGGCTGGACCCGCGAACGGCGGGGGCCATCGCGGACGACGAGGATTTGGTGTCGCTTCGCGGCGATGATCGCTTCGCCGGGCTGGTTGCCGACGGGCGGCGGCGTGCGGAGGTCGCGCGGAAGCCGGACTAGGATCAGCGCAGCGCGGAGTTGAGCACGGCTGCCAGGCGGGCGCCGGCCTGCGCGACGCGCCGCTGCACGACGGGCGCAGCGGCGTTTTCGTAGGAGTCGGAGAGATTCTCGTCGATCTTCAGCATCCGGTCGTGCGCGGCGGTGTCTCCGTTTTCGACGCACGCCGTCATCGGATGGGGCGCTTCGATCGCAATCGGATGAGGAAGCTTGCCGTAGGCCGTGGTCTCTGCCCGTTCATGACTCTCCCAGGCCCATGCGGAAAAGTCGATGGGCTGTTTCTGCCATGCCTCCATTTGCGCGCCATACTTCTTCTTTAGATCGTTTGCGATCTGAGCCGACGACTCGCCGGGCAGGGAATGTTCCAGGATGTCAACGTCCCAAATGCCGTGGAGATTGGGACTGAAATAGCCGCTTCCCGGGGCCGATTCGGAGGGCGCGCGGCCGAAGAACGTGACCGGCACGCAGTTGCCGCCGAGATCGTTGTTCGTGCTGCCGTGCAAGGGCTGATGAATGTCTCCGACGAAATGAATGACGAAACGAAGGGCGTCGGCACGCGCCTGGGGCGAGGCGGACTTGTCGCGGAGGACGCGGATTTGCTCGGTGAGCGCGCTGGTGACGCAGCCTTGGGCTTCCGGGCAAAACTTCGCGATGTCGCTCTTGCCAGCGCCGCGCGGGATATCGATGAAGTGCCATGGCGAGGTCTCGGGGCGAAGCTTGCGGATGTCGTCCGGCCAGGTGGAGGCGTCGGCGAACGGATCTTCACTCGGCCCGCAGTAGCGAGGCAGGCTCGGATCGACCGGACTTGCGCTGAGAATCGCGAGCGCGGCTTCGCGCGCGTGATGCGTCATGCGGCTTTCGGCAATCAACGCGATGGCCTGGTGGCCTTTGCATCCCCAGGCGAAAGCGGACGGCGCAAGCGCGAGAGCAAGGATTGCAAAGGCAACGACACGAAAGAGACGAAGGGTCTGTGACATCGGATTCACCTTGAAGGAATTCTGCAGCTGACCACAGGCACCATCCAGACAGCGTAGCCCAGCGGATCACGGATGTTGGCGATCATCTGATTGAAGTGGGCCACCGCCGATTCACGGCTGAATTTCGTAAACTGGCCGATGGATTCGGAATAGCCGTCGCGCCACGCTTCGAGGATCGAGGCAAATGTGTCACGGGGCACGCGGACGGTATCCACAATCACGTAGTCGACGCGAATCTCGTCCATCTTCATGGCAGCCAAGATGCCGAACGCATCCCGGCCGATGAACAAGTCCGTTTCCGTGGCTGTGCCGAAGGCCGCGGGCACTTCGTGCCAGAAATCGCTCGGGTCGTGCACCGCGCGCTGAAAATGGAGCATGCCGTAGTCTTCGGGGATCAGGTGCAGGTAACCGCCCGGGCGCGTGACGCGCGCGAGTTCGGCGATCACGCGTTCGGCGTGTGGAATCGAATGGAGCACATGGCGACAGAGCGTGAGATCGTACGCGCCGTCCGGCGCGTGCAACTCATAGATCGACTGCTTCTCGAACTGAAGGCGCGGCGCGAGATGCGCATACCACGAGCGTGCCAGGTCGAGGCTCTGGTCGAGAATGTCGACGCCCAGAATCGTCGCGCGGGGAAGAAGCTCAGCAAGACGCGAAGATGCTTCGCCCGTGCCGCAGCCCGCGTCGAGAATGCGCGGTTCGGGCGGCAGCACATAGCGTTCGACGAGCGGCCGCTCTTGCGGCCAGATGGCGCGCGCCTGCGCGTCCAGGTTGCGCACCATGGACTCGTCGGCCATCTGTTTCGCCTGCGGGTTGAGGTCGGTCACGGTGCGATCTCCGTGTCGCACGGCTACACAATGGTAAGGCAGATGCGAACTGAGCCGTGAGGGAGAATCTTCGGCGGCGCGGACCAGCGCAATATCCGGCGCGAGCTTCTCGTGGCGAAGAGTCTTATTGCACTTTGAAACGAACCGGCTGGATGAAGATGGAATTGCCCTTCTGAATCGAAATGTTGTAGCTGCCCGCCTTGACCTCGGGAACCTTCATCGTGATCTTCGTGTCTTCCTGCGAGACGATGACGGCTTTGTAGTCGTTCTTGTCGTCGGAGAGAAACACGGCGGAAATCGAACTTTTTCCGAGGTTGGCGCCGGTCACGGTGATCGTGTCGTTCACTTTTCCCGATTCCGGGTCGACGGCGGAGACGCCGGGCGCGTCCTGCGCGAGAACGAACCGCAAGGGCAGAGCCAGCAGCGCGGCGGCAGCGAATAGCATCAGCGCAATCGGGACGAAGACCTCCCTCCGACGCGGCGTGCAGCGCGGAGTTTCGTTCGTGCGACGCTCGAAGAAAAGGGGGCTCGACATGGCCACCTCCGCAAAGTTGTCGTTCGTGCCGATCTGTGAGGGTGTTTCGCGCAGAAGATAAGCCCGGAATTCGCGGATGTCAAACATCTGTTTGCGCGCGGCAGGGTGTATCGTGTCGGCGCGCCAAAGGGCAGGGAAACGCCCCTTTGGACGGAGGACGAAATGAAGGCATGGCTACTGGCTTTGATCGCGTTGCTGGCGTGCTCGGCATCCGCGCAGCAGGCTTCGACGCAGGTTCCGGAGATTCCGTATCGCTCGGTTCCGGATTTCCTGAAGCTGCCGGCGGATTTGTATCTCGGCGAGGTCGCCGGCGTCGCCGTCAATTCGAAGGGGCACGTCTTCGTGTTTTCGCGCAGCAATACGACCGGCCCAGCCTACGGTGCGAGCGCGGCGCAGCTGCTCGAGTTCAACGCGCAGGGGCAATTCGTGCGCGAGATTGGGCACAACCTGTATGCGTGGTCCTACGCGCACGCAGTGAAGGTGGATGCGCAGGACAACATCTGGGTCACCGACAAAGGCTCGGACATGGTGGTCAAGTTCAACCCGGCCGGCCGCGTTACGATGGTATTCGGGCGCAGGCAGGAGGCGTCAGACGAAGGCACAGGCCCGCTAAAGCATCCGCGCCCGCCCCTTCCGCCGGTGGACGGAATGTTTCGGCAGGTGACGGACGTAGCATGGGACCCGGCGGGGAACGCGTACATCAGCGATGGCTACATCAACTCGCGCGTCGCCAAGGTGGATAAGGACGGCAACTGGGTGAAGTCGTGGGGCGAACCCGGCGACGGGCCGGGGCAGTTCAACGTGCCGCACAGCATTGCCGTGGACGCCAGGGGAAACGTTTACGTCGCCGATCGGGGCAACCGGCGAATCCAGGTTTTCGATGGTGGCGGAAATTTTCTGCGCCAGATCACGATCGACGTGCCCGCGCCGGCGAACGCGCGCGCCGCCATCGGCAACAAGCCTACGGTGACGACGGGTACCCTGGCGCCGGGTGCGCCCTGGGCGATCTGCATCACGCCGGGGCCAAATCAGGTGCTCTTCAGCGCCGACGCGTATCCGGGCCGAATCTACAAACTGAACCTCGACGGAAAGGTGCTGGGCATGTTCGGTGAATCGGGCAAGCAGCTGAAGCAGTTCGGATGGATTCACGAAATCGCGTGCCCATCGGAAAACGAGCTCTATGTGGCGGAACTGCTGAATTGGCGGGTACAGAAACTGATCCTCGAACCGGGCCACTAGCCAACAGACAAAACCGGCTCTGCGCGGCTGCCAGTTTGAGCACAAATGGCTCAGCTGGGAGCACCGCCGCGGGCGGCTCCTGCTAGGCTGGAATCAACAGCCTGGGACCAGCAGCAAAACTGAGGAGCCGCTATGGGCCGTTTTACGAGCAGAAGTTTCCTCTCTATCTCGATGGGTGTACTTGCAGCCGCGTCGGCGGCCGTGGCGCAGCAGTCCGCGCCGGGCGGGAGTGCGCAAGCGCAAACGACAGCTCCGGGGCAGGCCGCTCCGGCGGGGCAGGGCGGAAGCCAAACGAGCCCGCTGTACCGTGTGACAGTGGTCGCGAAGAGCACCAAGGCAATCAACTACAGCCACGCGAAGGGATCGACGGCGATCGACTTCAAGGGCACCGTACTGATGCCGTTCGCCAAGGGCGAGGCGCACGTGGAAGCGAAGAGGGGTGTGGTCAGCATCTCTTCGAAATTCGAAAAACTCTCTCCGGCGACGCAATATGGGCCGCAATTTCTGACGTACGTACTTTGGGCCGTGACGCCCGAAGGGCGCGCGACGAACCTGGGCGAGCTGGAGCTCGACGGCCAGAAGGCCAAAGTCGACGGCGCGACGGCATTCCAGGCGTTCGCCATGATCGTGACGGCGGAGCCCTACTTCGCGGTGGCGCAGCCGAGCGACGTAGTGGTGATGGAAAACCAAGTCCGTCCGGACACCGAAGGCAGCATCGAGGAAGTGGATGCCAAGTTCGATCTGTTGCAGCGCGGGGACTACGGAGCGATCACGACCAACGGCGATGCGGCGCGGCTCGATCCGCGCATTCCGCTCAGCCTCTACGAGGCGCGCAACGCGGTGAAGATCGCGCAGTCCTCCGGCGCGGAAAAGTACGCACTGCCGAGTTTCCAGAAGGCGCAGCAGCTCCTGCGGCAAGCCGAGGACGCGCAGAACCACGGCGTGATGCGCAAGAACGTGGAAATGTCCGCGCGGGAAGCCGTGCAAACGGCGGAAGACGCGCACTCCATCACTTTGAAGCAGATTGCGGACGAACGCGCCGAGGTTGAACGCAAGGCCGCGGAAGCGCGCGAAGCTCTCGCCAAACAGCAGGCGGAAGAAGCGGAGAAGGCGAAGCTGGAGGCGCAACTGGCCCAGGAGAAGGCGGCTCGCGAAAAGGCGGAAGCGGAGGCAGCTCGCGCAGCTGCTTTGGCGCAGCAGCAGGAAGCCCAGAAGGCGGCGGAACTCGCCGCGCAGCAAAAGGCTGCCGCGGAAGCGGCGGCGGCTCAGGCCGCGCAGCAGGTGGCGCAGCAGAAAGCCGCCGCGGATGCGGCAGCGGAGAGCGCGAAGCAGGCTGTCGCGCAGGCGGAAGCGGAAAAGGCGGAACTGCGCAAACAACTGCTGTCTCAGTTGAGCAGCATCCTGCAGACGCACGACACGGTGCGCGGGCTGATCGTAAACATGTCGGACGTGCTCTTCGACACGGGCAGCTACACGTTGAAAGCCGGGGCGCGCGAAAAGCTCGCGAAGATTTCAGGAATCCTGCTGGCCTATCCGGGTCTCAAGATTCAGATCGAAGGGCACACGGACAGCGTGGGGGGCGACGACTTCAATCAGAAACTCTCCGAACAGCGCGCGCAGATGGTGCGCGACTACCTGATCGACCAGCTTGTCCCGGCGAGTTCGGTGACGGCACGCGGCTTCGGCAAGACGAAGCCGGTCGCATCGAACGACACTCCTGAGGGGCGGCAGCAGAATCGCCGCGTCGAGCTGGTAGTGAGCGGCGACGCCATCGGCGACAGCGTCGACGACCCGGGCGAACCGCAGGCGGCGAAGTAGCGGTAACTCCGACACGCACGGATCAGTGCGTCATTCCGTAGATGATGTAGTTCACGCCAATGCGGTAAGCCACGTTTGCCGCGTGTTCCGGATATTGAGGGCTGTCGGCCCATTCCCACGCGTCGCCCACGTCTGAGTTGTGGCAGATTGCCACCATCAGGCGGCCTTTGTCGTCGCGGATGCCGCGCCATTTCGGTGTCGCGCTATCGACGTCATAGCGCCATCGACGCCCCCAGATGTAGCGCGTGCCGGGGATCTGAATGCGATCGTCAAGATCGTAGGCCACGTGAAATATCTCGTCCGCGTTGGGAAGCTCCTCGATCTGGCGATCGGGGAAGATCATGTGCATGCCTTCGGTGAGAACCTGCCACTCGTAGTCGCCGTGCGAATCGTCGGCCATCAGGAATCCGCCGCGCAATAAATACTCGCGCAGGCGCGCCGCTTCCGGCTGCGTCAAGTGCCAGCCGCCCGCGTCCTCGATATAGATCCACGGCCAGTTGTAGAGATCGTCGCTGTCTCCGTCCACGACCTGCTCGGTGGAACGGCTCTGCACGCGCGTCAGGCGCTTAGCGCCGAGGATGAATTGGCGATCGGCCTTCGGATAGTCCGCGGCCCAGCGCTGAAAGCCGTAGCCGCCGTACTCCCCGCCCAAGGGGTAGCGGAAGCGCGCGAATGTCCACTCGGCCTTCTCGCTCGGATCGGCCGGGGCAAACCGCTCGCCGTCCATGTCGATGATGCCGCCGGGCCCGCTCTGCTGCTGCCAGAACTGAGGCGCAAGCAGCAGGAGCGCGGCCAATGCGGCCGTCAGACGAGCGCTCATCGGAGACACCTTCGCATGGTCTGCGTCAAGTCTTCCAGACCCATTATCCACGGGAATGGTTGCACGCGGTTGCGCCCTGCGAGGCGCGAGACGGTGAAAATATCCTTTGGCAGAATGTGATTGATCGATGTATAGAATGGCGCTTTGAAAGCGTCCCCGGGCCCTTCTCGCCGGGTAAGTCAGCAGAGTTCGACGCGGACGGCGAATCTCGAAGGAGAAGCGTGTGATCGTAGGCGTGCCCAAGGAGAGTTTTCCCGGCGAACGGCGCGTCGCGCTGGTTCCCTCGGTCCTGCCCAATTTGAAGAAGGCGGGCTTGGAAGTCGTTCTCGAAGCCGGGGCGGGCAGCGAGGCCGGCTATCCGGACGCCACCTACGCCGAAAAGGGCGCCAAGATCCTGCCGGACCGCGCCGCCGTCTTCGGGACCGCGGACATCATCGCGCAGGTACTTTGCTACGGCTCCAATGACAGGACCGGCAAAGCCGATCTGCCTCTCATGCGGCGCGATCAGGTGCTGATGGGTTTTCTGCGGCCGCTCGGATCGCGCGACGTGGTGCAGGAGATCGCGGGCAAGGGCGTCACGTCATTCGCGGTCGAGATGATGCCGCGCACCACGCGCGCGCAAAGTATGGACGCGCTGTCCTCGATGGCCACCGCTTGCGGATACAAAGCGGTTCTGATCGCGGCCGACACGCTGCCGAAATTCTTCCCCATGCTCACGACCGCCGCTGGCACGATTACGCCTTCGCGCGTCCTAATCGTCGGCGTTGGCGTCGCGGGCTTGCAGGCGATCGCCACCGCGCGGCGGCTGGGAGCGGTGGTCTCCGCGTACGACGTGCGGCCCGTGGTCAAAGAACAGGTGCAAAGCCTGGGCGCACGATTCGTTGAACTGGGCGTCGAGGCGAAAGATGCGCAGGACGCTCGCGGCTACGCGACGGCGCAGGGCGAGGATTTCTACGCGCGACAGCGCGAAGCGATGGGCAAAGTGGTCGGCGAAAACGACGTCGTAATCACCACGGCAGTCGTGCCGGGGAAGAAAGCGCCGGTGCTGGTGACCGCCGACATGGTCCGCCGTATGGCGCCCGGCTCCGTGATCGTCGATTTGGCGGCGGAGCGGGGAGGAAACTGCGAACTGACTCGCGCGGGCGAAACGATCGTCGACAGCGGCGTGACGATCATCGGCCGGATCAATCTCGCCAGCACTGTGCCATATCACGCGAGCTCGCTCTACGCGCGAAACATCACGGCCTTCCTGCAGCACCTGGTGAAGGACGGGAAGCTCAATCTGAAGATGGACGACGAAATCACGCGGGACACACTGCTGACGCGGGGCGGGGAAATCGTGAATGCGCGGGTGCGGGAGTTTTTCCAGTTGCCTGCGCTGGCTGCGCAGAGCAGCGCCTAGGGGAAGCGACATGTCGAGCGATGTGCTGATCAACAGCCTGTTCGTATTCATGCTGGCGGGCTTTCTGGGCTTTCAAGTGATCAAGCGGGTGTCGCCGCTGCTGCATACGCCGCTGATGTCGCTGACCAACGCGCTCGATGCAATCGCCGTGGTCGGCGCGATTCTTCTGGCGGGCCGGCATGAGAGCACGCTCGCCTTCTGGCTCGGGATGGTAGCGATCGTGGCGGCCACGAGCAATATCGTCGGCGGCTTCCTGATCACCGACCGCATGCTGAAAATGTTCAAGTCCACCAGGCCGCAGAAACAGTGAACATGACGCTTCCGCCGAGCTTCTTCATCGAAATCTGCTACCTGATCGCGACTGCGCTCTTCGTGTTGTCGCTGATGTGGCTGAGCGCGCCAACGACGGCTCGGCGCGGCGTGCTGGCCGGCGAGGCAGGCATGATCCTCGCAGTCGGAGGCACGCTCTTCGAGAAGGGCATCATCGACCTGCACTGGGTGATCATCGCGCTCGCCATCGGCGCGGCAATCGGAATCCCACTGGGTCTGGTGCAGATGACAGCCGTGCCGCAGCGGACGGCGATCAGCCATGCTTTCGGGGCGTGCTGTGTGACGCTGGTGGGCACCGCAGAGTTCTTCCTGCGCTCGCCCAACGTGCCCAAGTTCACGATGTCCGTGCTGTCGCTCGAAGTAATTCTGGGAGGGCTGACGTTCACGGGCAGCCTGATCGCGGCCGGGAAACTGCAGGAGCTGAGTTTCATCCCGCAGCGGCCGGTCACCTACAAGGGGCAGAACGTCGTCAACTTGACGATCCTGGCGGCTGCGATCGTGCTCGGCGTCCTGCTCGTGCTGAATCCGGCGCACCCAGTCCTGTTCTTGTCGATGGTTGGGATCGCTCTCGTCTTCGGCGTAATGCTGATCATCCCGATTGGCGGAGCGGACATGCCGACGGTGATCTCGCTCTTGAACTCCTATGCCGGTCTATCCGCCGCAGCGATGGGTTTCGTGCTGAACAGCAAGCTGCTGATCGTGGCGGGCGCGCTCGACGGCTCCTCCGGATTCATTCTTTCGGTGATCATGTGCAAGGCCATGAACCGGTCGTTCACGAATGTGCTTTTTGGCGCCTTCGGGCAGGTGCAGGCCTCCGCGGCGGGCGCCGCCGAGGCCAGGACGGTCCGCAGCGCGACGGCGGAAGAGGCGGCAGCGATTCTGGGGGCGGCGAGCAAAGTGGTGATCGTGCCGGGATACGGCATGGCCGTGGCGCAGGCGCAGCATAAGGTACGCGAGCTGTTCGACGCCCTGAGCAAGCGCGGCGTCGAGGTGACGTTTGGGATTCATCCGGTGGCCGGTCGCATGCCGGGGCACATGAACGTGCTGCTGGCCGAGGCCGATATTCCGTACGACCGGCTAAAGGAGATGGATGACGTCAACTCCGAACTGCCGCAGACCGACGTGGCGCTGGTGATCGGCGCGAACGACGTGACGAACCCTGCCGCCCGGACTGAGACGAGCAGCCCGATATATGGAATGCCCATCCTCGACGTGGACAAGGCGCGCACCGTGATGGTCATCAAGCGCAGCATGAATCCGGGATTCGCCGGAATCGATAATCCGCTCTACTACCTCGATCACACGCTGATGCTCTTCGGAGACGCGAAGGGGTTTGTCGGCGATATTGTCCGCGAGTTGGCAGGCGGCGCAGGTCACTAACCCCCAGATGTCGGCAGAGTTCTAGTACTAACCCCCACCTTTTGAATCACTTGCTTCGAGTCGAAAGCAGGCAGCCTGTTGGCTTAAGTAGCAATGTGTCGTTCTAACCAACGGGATTGATTCTTATAGCACTTAGTGGCCAGTTTTCGATTGTTCTCATTATTAGCCACTAATATTTTAGGCTGAGCTAGTTGGCTTCCAGTCAACAGGCGGACGGACCGCGGGGGCGTCTGCTTGGAATCACGAGCAGGGCAATTTATGGGCGTTTCAGGGGGCACGTATGTCTTCAGCGGGGCAAGCTCTGGCGGGAAAGATCCAGCGCAGCCGGAACGTCGTGTCGCGCGTGGTGGCGGATGAAGCCATTGTTGTGCCAATCCGGCGGGGTGCGGCGGACATGGATTCCATCTACACGTTCAACGACACCGGTTCCGCTCTCTGGGCGCTGATCGAGCGCGGAGGGAGCGCCGCCGATCTGGCCGGCCACCTTCAGGCCGAGTACGGGATCAGTGCGGACCAGGCGGCGGCCGATACGGACAAATTCATCGAGGAGCTTCGCGAAGCGGGTCTGATTGAGATTGCCTAGACGGAACCGGGGAGCAATAGCCGGCTGGGGCAGCCGGGGCTTGGGATGAACGACGGAACGTACACGGCGTTCAGCCGCGCAATTCATGAACGCCATTTCGGGCGGCGGATACCGGTCGAGGTGTCGATCGAGGTCACGCGGAGGTGTCCGCTCGAATGCCTCCACTGCTACAACAACCTGCCGATGGGCGACGTGGCGGCCCGCGCTCAGGAGATGACGCTGGATGAGCACCGCCGGCTGCTGGACGAGCTGGTGGCTGCGGGCACGCTCTGGATCCTCTATACGGGCGGCGAAATCTTCGGCCGTAAAGATTTCCTCGACATATACACGGAAGCGAAGAAGCGCGGCTTCCTGATCACGCTATTCACCAACGGCACGCTGATCACCCCTCGCATCGCGGACTACCTGGCCGAATGGCGGCCGTTTGCCATCGAGATCACGATGTACGGCGCGACGCGGGAGACCTACGAGGCGCTGACGCAGGTGCCCGGCTCCTACGACCGCTGCATGCGCGGCATCCGGCTGCTGGCCGAACGCGGCCTGCCTCTGAAGCTGAAGACCGTGCCCACCAAGATCAACAGGCACGAAGTCTACGAAATGAAGCGGATGGCGGAGGAGGATTTTCACGTCGAGTTCAAGTTCGATCCGCTGGTGAATCCGCGCGTCGACTGCTCGCAAAGCCCGCTGGCCGTGCGGCTCTCGCCCGAAGACGCAGTGGCGCTCGATTTCTTCGATTCGCAGCGGGGCGAGGAATACCGCAAGCTGCTGGACCGCGAGCTGGGCGCGCCCATCGTCGCGACGCCAGACGACAATCGCCGCTACTTCTGCGGCGGCGGGATGAACGGCTGCGCGATCGATCCCTCGGGGAACATGAGCATCTGCGTCATCTCCCACCGGCAGGACTACAACATTCGCGAGAAGGGTTTTCGCGAGGGCTGGGAGGGACGGCTGCTCGAAATCCGCAACCAGCCGCGCACGCGCCCTTCGATCTGCGACCGCTGCCAGATTCGTTCGATCTGCGGCATGTGCCCGGCGAACGGGGAACTGGAAAGCGGCGATCCCGAATCGCCGGTCGAGTTCTTGTGCCAGGTGGCGCATCTGCGCGCGTATGCGCTGGGCTACGACGTGCCGGAACACGGCGACTGCCGCTGCTGCAACGGTGGCGATCTGCACCCAGACCTCATGGCAGCGGGCAAGCGCATTCAGGAGCAGAAGCGGGATCTGAATCAGTGGGCGGGCGCGAAGGCGTCGGCGGGTTTGCTGAACGTCCTGCAGCCGGCGGGCGCGTGCGGCAGCGGAGGTTGCGGCTCCTGCGCGGCCACAAGAGCGTGACGCGAGACGCACGGCGATGAGCGAGACCAATCATCCGGAAACCGGGCATTCGGACGAGCCGAAGCGGAAGCCTTACGAGGCTCCGAAAATCGTGCGCGTCAGTCTGCGTCCGGATGAGGCCGTATTGGGACACTGCAAGATTCCTGGCTCTGCCGGCCCCGGGAATAGTTCGTGTGGTGCGCTTTTCTGTCGCACGTTGGGTTCCTGATCGGAACGGAAGACTTGATGCTTCTCACGCAATCTGAAACCGGCTCGGCGGCTCCGCTCGCGGCGGCGAGCGGGGCGGCGCAGCGGCTGGCATTTCGCGTCGGCGGGACGTGCTTCAACCTTTCGAGCGCCGAGATGCGCCTGGAGCTTGATCCGGGAATCCTGCCCTTTGCGGCTGAGCCGGACGCGGAAGGGGTGCAGATCGCGGCGCGCTGGGCGGACGACTTGGCGCTTCCGCCGGGCGCGCCGCTCTTTCACTCGGGCGGAGTATGGTCCGTTTACCGGGAGCGGGACGGATACGGCTTCTATTTCGTGACGCCGCGGCTCGGCGACATTCCCTACAAGGCTGCATGGTTCGACGCGAAATTCACTCGCGGCGAGCTGGCGCTCTTTCGTCCGTATTTTGACGCTCAAATCCCGCTCTATCCTCTCGAGTATCCGCTCGATGAGTTGCTGATGATTCACCGGCTCGCATGCGGCGAGGGAGTCGAAGTGCATGCCGTCGGCGTAGTGGACGGCGGCGGGCGCGGTCACCTGTTCCTCGGGCACTCCGGAGCAGGGAAGAGCACCACGGCGCGCCTCTGGAAATCGCAGTGGGACGCCCAGATCCTGAGCGACGATCGAATCATTCTTCGCGCGCGCGACGGGCGCGTCTGGATGCACGGCACTCCCTGGCACGGTGACGCGGGCATCGCATCGCCGGAGTGCGCGCCGCTCTCGCGATTGTACCTGCTCGAACACGCCCACACGAGCGAGCTCTGGCCGGTTTCCCGCGGCCGCGCCGCGGCGGAACTGCTGGCGCGAAGCTTTGTGCCGCACCATTCTCCCGAGGGGCTGCAGTTCACGCTGCAATTCCTCGACCGCGTGGCGCGCGAAATTCCGTGCTTCGTATTCCGGTTTGCTCCGGATCGAAGCGCCGTGGAGGCGATCTGCCGTGCCGTCGCGTGAGCCAAAGCACGTGCGCGACTCGCGGAAGTTCGCGCCTCTCTGCGAAATGATTCTGGGCCGGGGGCTGCCGGTGCGCTTTCCGGCTTCCGGCCAGAGCATGCAGCCAAACATTCTGGATGGCGATCTGGTAGAAATCGCGCCGCTGCTGGGCGAGAAACTGCGGCGGGGCGATATCGCGTTGACGCGCACCGAGGATGGCTTCGTGCTGCATCGCGTGGTCGAGTGCGATGACGCCGGGGACGCGATCGTCACGCGGGGCGACGCGGGCCTTGAAGATGACGGTCCATCGGCCGCGGTGCTTGGAAGAGCGGTGGCAGTCGAGCGCGGCGGGAAGCGAATCTCCGTCGGCACGCGCGGCGCACAAATGATTCAAGCGCTGCGCCGGGAGGCACTGCGGTTCGCCCGCGCGGCGGCAAGCCGGGGAGTGCGCCTCCGCGCCGCCTTCGGCCCGCTCATTTTCGTTCTGCTGGCTGTGCTGCTGCACGCATCGCCCTTGGCGGCGCAGGCGGACTTGCAGGTAACGGCGGATACGGCCGCAGCGCCCACCACCGTCGCGGCGGGCGGAACGATCACCTACACGATCACGGTGGTCAACAACGGCCCCAACACCGCGAATGCCCCGGTGCTGACGGACACCACGCCGGCCAACACGACGTTCGTTTCCATGGCGCGCACCGGCGGCACGGGAACATGGAATTGCGCGAATCCGGGAGTCGGCGCGACCGGCACCAGCACGTGCACGCGCACGACGAATATGGGAAACGGCAGCACGGCGACGTTCACATACGTGGTGCAGATCATCCCCGGGACCGCCGCCGGAACGACGATCACGAACTCCGCGAAGATCACCTCGACGACCACTGATTCGAACAACGCAAACAATACGCTCGCGTCGAACGTGGTGACGGTCGGCGCTACTCCCGATATTTCGGTGGGCGGAACGGCTGCACCCAATCCGGTGGCGACGGGCGGCACGATTACCTACACCGAAACGGTCACAAACAACAGCACGACCGTGGCCGCTGCGGGTGGAACCCTGACGCAGAGCACGCCCGCCGGAACGCTCTTCAATTCAGTCACGCCTCCCGCGGGCTGGACGTGCGGCACGGTTCCTCCGGCCGGCGGCACTGGGTCGATCATCTGCACCGCGAACGGAAATTTCAACGCGAGCGCTTCGGTCAATTTCACCCTCGTGCTCAACGTGATGGTGGAGGCCACCGGCGGATCGGCGATCACGAACACCGTGACCGTCAGCGAGATCGGAACCGACCCGAACTCCGCGAACAATACCGCGGCTCTCTCGGTGACGGTGACAGGCGCCGACCTTTCGATGACCCAGGTGGCATCCGCGGCGGCCGTCGCGCCCGGCTCGACGATCACATACACGGAAACGGTGACGAACAACGGCCCCAGCGCCGCCACGACCGCGGTCCTTTATCAGCAGACGCCGCCGAACACGACGTTCGCGTCGATGACTCCTCCGGCGGGCTGGACCTGCGGCACTCTGCCGGCGGTCGGCGCGACGGGACAAGTGATCTGTACCGCGAACGCCGCGATGAACTCCGGCACCACGGCGAGCAATTTCACGTTCGTCGTGACGGTGGGCGCCGCGACGGCTGCGGGAACATCGATCGTCAACTCGGCCGACGCAACCTCGCAAACCACCGATCCGGTGCCGTCGAACAATACGACGATGACGTCGGTGCTGGTCGAAATTGCGGGCGACGCCGATCTGGCGGTTTCGATGACGGCCTCGCCCACACCCGTGTTCGTGTCCTCGCCGCTGAGCTATACGATTCAGGTCACGAATCTCGGCCTAGCGGCGGCGTCGAACGTGCAAATTGTCGACACGTTGCCGGCGGGCTTCACGAGCGCTTCCGCTTCTTCGGCGACGGCGACGTGCGGGCCGCCGGCCGGCGGGACAATCACGTGCACGGTGGCTTCGATCGCCTATCCTCTCGCGTCGCCGATTACGATCACGATTTCGGGAACCACGCAGGGCACGGCGACGACCCTGACGAACTCCGTCACCGTCTCCACAGCGACGACTGATCCCGTCTCGCCGAACAACAGCGTTACAGTGTTGACCGTCGTGCAGCCTCTGGTCTGCGCCACTCCCGGCAAAGACGGCGCGGTCGCGTCGCTCACCGGAATCGTGAACGCGTACTACCCGCCCGCTGCCGGGGTCGGCACAGTGGCGGCTGGATCGAAGTCGATCGCGCTCGGCGCAGCCGCGGCCGGCGGAGCGCAGACAGCAATCGCATCTGGCGATCTCCTGCTGATCATCCAGATGCAAAACGCGACGATCAATGCCACGAACTCCAGTTCGTACGGCAGTGGCGTGGCGGGCGATCCCGCCTCGGGTTCGACGAGTCTGGGCAGCGCCGGCCTGTTCGAATATGTGACGGCGACCAGCGCGGTGCCGGTCACTGGCGGCACGCTCAACTTCACGGGAACGGGTGCGGGCGGCGGGCTGCTGAACACGTATGTGAACGCGGCGGCGGCTCCGGCCACAAACCCAACGGCCGGTCAATCGACGTTCCAAGTCATTCGCGTTCCGCAGTACACGCTCGTGACGCTGACTTCCGGCGCCGACGGAATGTCATGGAATGGCGCGACGGGCGGCGTCCTCGCTCTGGACGTATCTGGCCAACTCACGCTCGGTGGTACGGTCGCGCTCGACGCGCAGGGTTTCCGCGGCGGAGCAGGTGAAACGTACACTGCCGCGACAACTCCACCGACTCCGCTGAAGACCGACTACGTCACGCTTTCGACGCAGACCACGAACGCCTCGAAAGGCGAAGGCATTGCCGGAACGCAGCGCTTCATTGCCAATGCGACGCTCACTGGCGCTACCAACTCGGGTAACGAGGGCTATCCCGCCGGCAGCTTTGCGCGCGGCGCGCCAGGAAATGCGGGCGGCGGCGCGACCGACGCCGATCCGACGATCAACGACCAGAACAGCGGCGGCGGTGGTGGCGGGAACGGCGGAGCGGGCGGCACGGGCGGCTTCGGCTGGAGCAGCGCGGGCGTCGTCGGCGGATTTGGCGGCGCTGTGTTTACCGCATCGACGAGCGCCATCGCAATGGGCGGCGGCGCAGGCGCCGGAACAACCAATAACGGTTCGTACTGGAATCCGGCCACCGACACCGGGGGTGCGAATTGCGGCGCGGCATGCACGGGAATCAACAGCAGCGGCGCAGCTGGCGGTGGCATCGTGATCATTCACGCCGGATCCGTCGTGGGCACAGGCTCAATCACGGCGAACGGCCAGACCGCGCTGGCGGTGGAAAACGACGGCGGAGGTGGCGGCGGAGCGGGCGGCACGATCATCGTGTTCGCGAACAGCGGAAATCTGGTGGGGCTGACGGTCAGCGCGGCGGGAGGCAATGGCGGACAAACCTGGCCCGAACAGGCCCCTGGGACATTTCCCGGCAATCGGCACGGGCCGGGCGCGGGTGGCGGTGGCGGGGTGGTGATGACGAGTGCGACTCCGGCGGGGGTCAACGTCACCGGCGGCAATCCGGGCTGGTCCACTCTTGCGAACGACGCCTACGGTGCGACGCCGGGTCAGCCGGGCATGATGGCGACCGGCTTGACGATCACGCAAACGCCCGGCACTCAGTCCGGAGCGTACTGCGCGGGCGCCGATCTCGCGGTCACGAATTCGGGGACCCCGAATCCGGTTCTGCCAGGCGGCAATATCACGTACACGCAGGTCGCGTCCAACAACGGTCCTTTCGACGCCGTGAACGCCGTCTTCAGCGAAGTGATACCCGCGAACACTGTATTCCAGTCGCTTGGAATCGCCGGTCCGGCTTCTGCAGGTTGGAACTGCACCACTCCGAGTTTCGGCGGGACGGGAAGCATCACGTGCACGAATCCCGACGTGGCGGCGGGCGCGAGCGGCACGGCCACGTTCACTGTGGTCGTGAAAGTGAACGCGGGAACCGCGGCCGGCACGCAGATCGTGGACACGGATTCGATCACGTCTGGCACCAGTGATCCCGTGCTGACGAACAACACCGCGACGGTGCTGATCATCGTCGGCGCGGCGGGCACCGCCGATCTGACGATCACGAACAGCGCGACGCCGAACCCGGTGCTCGCCGGGAACAACATAACGTACACAGTCGTTGTGACGAACAACGGGCCGGCCAGCGCCAGCACGGTTGCGTTCACCGAAGCGATTCCGGCGAATACCACGCTGCAATCGGTTGCAGTCACATCCGGCACCACAGGCTGGAGCTGCACGCCCGGCGTGATTTCGTGCAGCATCGGCACGTTTGCTTCGGGCGCTTCGACCACGTTTACCGTAATCGTCAAGGTGAACGCAGGCACGGCGGCAGGGACCGTGATAACAGACACTGCGAACGTTGCCTCCACGACGACCGATCCCAATCCGTCAAGCAACGAGGCGACCGCAACTGTGGTCGTGGCCGCAGCAGGCCAATCGGATCTCGCCATCACGAAAACCGGATCGCCGAATCCCGTGCTGGCGGGGAACAAAATCACCTACACCGTTGTTGTGACGAACAACGGTCCGGCGGCCATCGCCAATCCCGTGCTCACGGACACGATTCCGGCGAACGTGAGCGTCACGACGGTGACCCCCGCAGCGGGCTGGTCCTGCAATCCGCCCTCGGGTGGAACATTCACCTGCACGATCGGTTCTCTTGCGTCGGGTGCTTCGGGAACTTTCACGTTCGTCATGACCGTCACTGCCGGGACCGCGCCCGGAATCACGATCACCAATGCCGTCTCGATCGGCCCGACGGCCAACGATCCCAACACGGGCAACAACACCGCGTCCACGAGCTCGACTGTCGCGTCGCCGACGCAGGCGGACGTCGCCATCGTCAAGACAGCATCGCCGGAGCCCGTGAATCAAGGCACGAACCTGACCTATACGCTGCAAGTCACGAACAACGGTCCTGCGGTCGCGGAAGGTGTGGTCGTCACCGACCCGCTGCCTTCGCAGGTGACGTACACGTCGGCGTCCACCACGCAGGGAAGTTGTTCGCAGAGCGGCGGTACGGTGACCTGCAACCTCGGATCGATCAGCGTCGGCGGACTCGTGGTCATCACGATCAACGTGAGTGCCGCGACGTTCAGCTCGTCGTCGCTCGCCTCGAACACCGCTTCGGTGACGGCAGCGACCGGCGATCCGAACCTCACGAACAATTCGTCGACGGCGACCAGCACGATTCAGTCGCCCACGGCCGTGCAGATCGTCGGCCTCCGCGCGTCGGTGCAACCGGGCGGCGGAGTCGTGGTCGAATGGCAGACGCGCACCGAAGTTCGCAACCTTGGCTTCCATGTCTACCGCGAGGACGCTCAGGGACGGCTTCGTCTCGATGCATCACTGATTGCAGGATCTGCGCTCGCGCTGCGCGGCGGGCTGCCGCAGCACCGCGCGAAGTCGTACCAGTGGCTCGATCCCCTGGGCGGCGCGGACGCGTCCTACTGGATTGAGGACGTGGATTTGAACGGGACGCGAACGATGCACGGACCCGTCTACGTGGACTCATCTGCGGGAGTCAAGAAACCCGTTACGGCGGCCGCGCTCCTTCGGGACATGAATCAGGCGATTGCGGTCTCGCCCGCGCCGGCTCACGTCGTCAGGCTGCTCTCCACTCCGCAGCCTCAAGTTCCAGTGGCTACTTCTGGCGAGGCGCCCGCGTCATTGAACGGTGTTCCCGCCGTCAAGATCTTGGTGACGACTGAAGGATGGTACCGAGTGTCGCGCGCGCAGTTGGTGGCTGCCGGGCTCGACCCGAACGCCGACGCGCGAACGCTGCAGCTCTACGCCGAGGGCATCGAGCAGCCAATGCTGATTCTCGGCCGGCAGATCGGCCCGCTCGGCCCGACCGACAGCATCGAGTTCTATGGCACGAGCATCGACACGCCCTATTCCGGCACGCGCGTCTACTGGCTGATTCGAGGGACGCGCGCGGGCAAACGTATTGCGCCCCTCGTTTCCGGCGGCAGCTCGACTGCCAGCGTACCGAGCTTCCCCTGCACGGTGCTCTTCGAGCAGCGCACCACTTACTTCGCGGCGCTGCTGAACGGCGAGGACAACGACAACTTCTTCGGCGCGATCGTCAGTACCGAGCCAGTGGATCAGAGCTTCCATGTTGCCCACATCGACCGCTACTCGACCCTGCCGGTCACAATGGACGTGACGCTGCAAGGCGTGACCGATGGCCAGATGCATCAGGTGGCGGTTTCGTTCAACGGCTCGCCCGTCGGCGAGATTGACTTTGCGAATCAGGCGAATGTGACGAACACGCTGCCGATCTCCAGCACCTTGCTCCAGGACGGCACGAACACGGTCACGTTCACGGCGCTCGACGGCGACGTCGACGTGAGCCTCGTGCAGTCGATTGCGCTGCACTACGCGCATACCTACACGGCCGACGGCAACTGGTTGCGCGCGACGGCGAACTCCGGCGACACAGTCCACATCGGCGGCTTCACGAATTCGCAGATTCACGTGCTGGACATTACCGATCCAACGGCGATCGCGCAGCTCGTAGCCCCCGCGCAGTTCGAAGGTTCCGGCTTCGGCGTGACGCTGGCGATTCGCGGCGCTCGCGGCGGCAGCCACACGCTGCTTGCGTTCACCGACGATCAGACGTCATCGCCCGACGCGCTTTCGTTCCACCAGCCGAGCTCGATCGACAGGCCCCAGGCTGGCGCGGATATCATCGTGATCGCCCATCCGGATTTCGTGACGAGCATTGCGCCGCTTGTGAAGCTCCATCAGTCGCAGGGCGACTCCGTCATCGTTGTGACGACCGACCAGATTTTCGACGCCTTCAATTTCGGCGAGCGCAGCCCGTATGCGCTGCGCAGCTACCTGCAGTTGGCGTCCACCAGTTGGCGCGTGCATCCGCAGGCCGTGCTGCTGGTGGGCGGGGCGTCATTCGATCCGCGAAACTATCTCGGATTCGGCTATTGGGACTTCGTGCCGTCGCGCATGATCGAAACGGCCGCATTCAAGACGGCGTCGGACGACTGGCTCACCGATTTCAAGCAGACCGGCTTCGCGACGATTCCCACGGGCCGCCTGCCCGTGCGCACGCCGGCCGATGCGGCTTTGCTGGTATCGAAGATTGTCGGTTACGAATCGGGCGCGTCCGCCGGAAGCTGGCAGCAGCAAGCGCTCGTGGTCGCCGACCAAAACGTGGACGTTGATTTCACCACGTCCGCGAACTTCGCGGCTGCCGATATGCCCAAGGCCCTGACCGTCACCAGGATTCTGGCCAATGGAATGGACCCCGTCGTGGCGCAGCAGCAGATTCTGGCAGCACTCAACGGCGGCGCGCTGCTAGTGAACTACATCGGCCACGGATCGGAAGAGCAGTGGTCATTCTCGGACCTGCTCGACGATTCGACGGTCGCGGCGCTTTCCAATGGCGACCGGCTGCCGGTCTACCTGCTGATGGACTGTCTCAACGGGTATTTCCACGATGTCTACGCGACCAGCCTTTCCACGGCACTGCTGCTTGCGCCGAATGGCGGCGCCGTCGGCGTGTGGGCCTCTTCCGGCTTCACCGACGCCGCGCCGCAAGCCACGATGGATCAGGCGCTGCTCGGCGCGCTGGCCGCGAATCCGTCGACGCCGATCGCCAAGGCGATTCTTGGCGCCAAGCTCGGCATCACCGATCCGGACGTTCGCCGCACGTGGATCTTCTTCGGCGATCCGGCGATGCGTCTCCCGATTCCCGCTGTAGCGCCGTCCTCCACAAAGAAGCACTAACGCGCTCCTGGGCCCCGCAGCTAAGATAATTGGCATGAAGACGAAGGCAGGCCCGCTCACACGCACGCTCGCCGTCCGCACGTCGCGCCGCACGGAACTCCAGGACGTGACAGCCGAGATCGAGGCCGCAGTCCGCGAATCGGGCTGTGCGAGCGGCGTTTGCCATCTCTACGTCCCGCATACGACCGCCGGAGTGCTGATCAATGAAGGCGACGATCCCGCCGTGGCGCGCGATATCGAAGCGGCGCTCGATCGGCTGATTCCTCATCGAGGCGACTACACGCACGCCGAGGGCAACTCGGACTCGCACATCAAGACCGCGCTCGTCGGCTCGTCGGAAATGGTGTGGATCGAAGGCGGGCGGCTCGTGCTCGGGCGGTGGCAATCGATTTTTCTCGCTGAATTCGACGGTCCGCGCACGCGCGAACTGCGCGTGAAGATCGTGCCCGACGCCGCGCCCGACGCGGGCTAGGGTACAATTTCCTCTCGCATGTCTTTCAAATCCGGATTCGTCGCGATCGTGGGCCGGCCCAACGCCGGCAAGTCGACGCTCGTCAACACGCTCGTCGGGCGCAAAGTGGCTATCGTCTCGCCGCGGCCCCAAACCACGCGAAACAGAATCCAGGGCATCCTGAATCGCGACGACGCGCAGATCGTCTTGATCGACACGCCCGGAATTCACAAGCCCGATAGCGTTCTCAGCCGCCAGATGATGGACGAGGCCGAACAGGCGCTCGAAGGCATCGATATTCTCTCGCTGATCGTGGATGCTTCGGCGGAGTTCGGCGCGGGCGACCGCTTTTGCCTCGAATGGGTGGGTCGCTTCAAGGGGCCCGTCTTTCTCCTGCTGAACAAGGTCGATCTCGTCAGCAAGCCGTCGTTGCTGCCGCTGATCGACCGCTATCGCAAGCTCTTCGAATTCGCGGAGATTTTCCCGGTCTCTGCGGCGACCGGAGCTGGCTGCTCCGATCTCGTGAAGGGATGGCTCGCACGCCTGCCCGAGGCTCCGCCATATTTTCCGCAGGACCAGTTTACGGACCAGCCGGAGCGATTCCTGGTGGCCGAGATTGTCCGTGAAAAAGCCATTCACGCGACGCGCGAGGAAGTGCCGCACGCGATCGCCGTTTTGATCGACAGTTTCGACGAGGGAGAAAAGCTGATCAAGATTCGCGCCACGATCTACGTCGAACGCGACGGCCAGAAGGGAATCCTGATCGGCAAGGGCGGCGAGACGATCAAGAAGATCGGCACGCTGGCGCGCAAGGAAATTGAGACGATTCTGGGCGTCAAGATGTTCCTGGAGCTCTTTGTGAAAGTCCAGCCGAACTGGCGCCGAAACCCCGCGCTGGTCCGCCAGCTCGATTGGCATCGGCAGCTCGAGCAACTGGCCGGCGAGTAGTGTGCCTCACGGCAGCGTTGGCAGTGACGGCGCCCCGGGGGCGGCAGGCGGAGCGCTCGTCAGATCCAGCACGTATACCGATTGATCCTGCGTCAGCACGAGTATTCGTTTTCCGTCCGCTGAGAATCGCGAATAGACAACCATGCTCGGGAAGCCGTACGAGTCGCGCTGCTGCCCTGTCTTCAAGTCGTAGAGGGCCAGATGGCCTCCCTCCTGCGTGACGGCGAGCAGCCCGGTTGGTCCATAGAGCGCCGGGTAGTACGCGGTCAGCTTCAGGCGTTCGGCTCCTCCGGAGAGAGACACGGCCGTAACGCGCATCTCGTCTTTCACCAAGATCAGCCAGTCTCCCGCCGAAAAGGCGGACGTGTAGCTCTCCGGCCCCGATCCGCCGGGCACCAGCACCAGGCCCACGCGATTGCCGGTGCGCGCGTCGAGCACTTCGAAGAGCGAATCGTGTGCGGCGGCCTTCGTCTGCTTCAGCGCCTCCGTCATTACCGCATTGCCCTTGGCCAGTTTCTTCGCGCCGTCGGAGGCTCCGTCCCAGCCCAAGACGATTCGTTCGCCTTGCGGATCATCAAACGGCACCGGCGGCATGGTGGGTGCGGGTGCGCCGCGATTCGCGTCCGCTGCGGCGCGCGACCAGAGAGGTCTTCCCGTATTCCGATCGAGAACGTCCAGGCTGTAGCCGAGGGCCGAACCTCCTGAGCCGAGCCAGAAGTAAGCGAAGGTGTTGTGCTGGGACAACACGACCGGTCCGGACATCAGGTACTCGACCAAGTGGTCGTCGTTTGGCCAGAGCTTTTCCTTCGCGCCACTCGCCAAATCGATCCGATCCATTTCCCATCCGGGCGGATTGGCGCGGGGCCCGCGAACGTAACAGTGTTGTTCGTCGTCGAACCACGCTCCGCGCAGCCCGTGGAAGTGCAGAAGCTGCTTTCCGTCCGCGACACGGAAAATGCCTCCGTCGCCCGAAACACCCAGAGCCAGATTCTGCAGGTTGGGCGACGCCATCGCCGTCCGCAAGGTTTGCAGCGGCGTCGGAGGAACGAGCGCCAGCGTCTTGACCGTATCCTTGCCAACCGGCGTGATCGCCAGCCCGACGTCCGGCGCGTACGAAGCGGACTCGTCGCCGAAAACGTCTCCGCCCTCTCTCAAGATTTTCGAGACGGGCTTGCCCGTTTGCGTGTCGAGCAGCTCGGCGTCCGACCCATCAGTTGCAAAGTGGACCATGTAGCGTGGATCGCTTGTCCTCTGGGCGCCGCCCGTGACGTTCAGCTTTGCCACCACGTCGCCTTTGGGAAACGAAAGCAGCGCCGAATCCTCGGCTTTGTCCTCCGAGACGTACGCCAGACGGTCGTCGGAGACAAATTCCAGGTCGCCGTGATCGATCGCATGTTTGAACGAACCCGCGACTCCGATTTTCTTGCCGGTCTGCAGGTCCGCGATCGCCATCGTCTCTCGCCACGCCGTGGCCAGCAGATAATGTTCGTCGGGCGAGAATCGCAGATTTCTTCCCAGCAGCCGGCGATCCGCTCGAAACGAGAGGAGCGCTCCCATGTGGTACCCGAAGGGTTCGGAGCGCGCGAGCCCGTCATGCAGGGGAATGATCGCGGGCGCGTGTATGTCACGTTCTTCTCCCACGCGGCCGTTGAAAACCAGCTGGCCGTCGTCGATGCGAAAGACGCGCAACGTGGAGTCGGTCTGGAGGCATGCGTAGTACGTGCCGTGCGGAGAGACCGCCGCATAATAGCATTCGGTTCCTTCGGTGAACTTTTTCGCCTCGTCGCCTTCATCCGACTCGATATGCCACTTCCGCGCGCGCATGTCTTGCAGACCGATCACGATGGCTTTGGAGTCGGCAGTGAAGCGAATGGGCAGGGCCCTGTTCGCCGGCAGACTCAACTGAATCGCGAGCGGGGACCGCGTCAGCACATATGCCGTCGCTTCGTCCTGCAAAAGGATGTATTTCCCATCAGGACTGAATTGCAGCGCCCGCAGGCGGCTATGCAGCGGAGGCGTCAGGTGCGAGTGGCTGAGAATGACCGGAGGCCTGCTGACCGGCCCCGCGTCGCGCCTCTTGAGCTCCTGGGCCCTCGTGTGGCTCGGCACAGCGGCTGCCAGACAGCAGCACAGGATCGAAATCAGCACGATGCCACCGTCAGACTGGGCGCAGTTTCGGGAACCCCTATTCAATCGCAGACCCCGGGTAAGGTGTGAACTTCGCGAATACCATCCGGCGGCGAATTATTCAAGCGTCAATCCCGCGTGTCCGGCGAGCTTCGCGGCAAGGCGGCTAAGGGTGGACCACTAGCAGGTCGTGCGCGGCGATCACGGCGCCGCTGTAGCCCTGGTGCAGCGCCTGAACCAGATCAGCCTCGCTCGCACCAGCCGTCAGGACGATGTGCGTTGCCACGAGCGTTTTCGCGCGCGCCCGTGTGGCGATGTCGGGAAGCTCGCTCGACGAAGTGTGGAAGGAAGCCATGTAGCGCGCCCAATGCTCGGGTAAGTGGCTCGTGCTTGTCGGCGAGCCCAGGTAGACCTCGTGGATGAGCAGGTCGCATCCATTGCACGCCTCGACGACGCTTTCGGCAGGGGCCGTATCGCCCGAATAGACGATGCTCTTGCCGCCCGCATCAAATCTGTAACCGAGAGCAAGCGGCCAACTCCCATGCTTCACCGCAAACGCCGTCACCTTCACGTTCGCGTCCTGATAGATCACGCCCGGCTGGACGTCGTGGCCGTTCACCCTGTATCCGGTCAGGTTACCCTGTTCGAGGCCCGTGGTGCGGATATGGATGTCTTCCGCGTACGCCTTCAGGATGTTGTCGGCCATCGCGGAGATTCCCGGCGGCCCGTACAACTCAACCGGATCCGTCCGGCCCATCACCCACGGAGTCAGAATCAGGTCGGGCAGTCCAATCGTGTGGTCCGAGTGGAGATGCGACACAAACGCCACATTGAGTTGGCGCGGATTCAGTTCGGCGACGCCATTCAGGAAGGCTGCGTCCGCCTGCCGCATCACGCCGGGGCCGACGTCCACGAGATAGGCTTTTCCTCCTGCGACCACGGCCAGGCTGGGCCCTTGGCGGCTCGGCGTCGGTCCCGGCGTTCCGGTCCCAAGAAAAACGACGAATGGAGACTTCGGCGCGCCCGCGGACGCGCCGCCCTGGCCCTGAGAGAATGCGGCGCTGGTGCAGAGCAGGGAGCTGGCCGCCAGGGTCAGGCAAAGCACGACTGTCCGGATTCGCGCGAGCATGGTTGGTCTCCTTAAGAAGCTTTTGAAGGTGCGATACCCAGCGAACGCATCTTGCGGTAGAGGTGGCTCCGCTCCAGTCCGAGAGCGGCGGCGGCTTTCGTCATGTTCCAGCGATTCTCCTCGAGCTTGCGCAGCACGAATTCGCGCTCGTACGCCGACCGCGCCTCCTGCAAGCTCGCATAGGGCTTCTGCGGGCTCTTCGACGCGCCGCGGAAAAGCTCCGGCGGCAAATGGTGCGGCTCGATGCGCGGCGACGGGCAGATGATCACCAATCGCTCGACGAGATTCCTCAGTTCGCGCACGTTGCCGGGCCAAGGATACGCCAGGAGGACTTCCATCGCCAGCGGCGTGAACTCCTTCGGCTTCTTCCCGTATGCGTCGCAAAACTCCTTGAGGAAGTGGGCGGCCAAAATCGGAATGTCTTCCAATCGCTCGCGCAGCGCCGGAACGTAGAAGGGAATCACGTTGAGCCGGTAGAAGAGATCCTCGCGGAACGCGTTGCGTCCGATTTCTTCCTCCAGCTTCTTGTTCGTCGCAGCGATCACGCGAACATCGACGGTGACCGGGGTGTTCGATCCGAGCGGTTCGACGCGCTGCTCTTCCAGCACGCGCAGCACTTTCGATTGGGTCTTCAGGCTCATGTCGCCCACTTCGTCGAGAAACAGCGTCCCGCCATCCGCCTTTTGGAACTTGCCGACCTTGTCTTCGCTCGCGCCCGTGAAGCTGCCTTTGCGATGGCCGAACATCTCCGATTCGATCAGCTCTTCGGGAATCGCCGCGCAGTTGACCTCGACGAACGGCTTCTCCCTTCGGGAACTGTTTGCGTGCAGCGCGCGGGCGACAAGCTCCTTGCCGGTGCCGCTCTCGCCATAGATCAGCACGCGCCCCGTAGTAGGCGCCGTGAGCGCGATCTGCTGGCGGAGAGCCTTCATCGGCACGCTGCTGCCCAGAATCTGATGCCGCTCTTCGAGTTCGGCGCGCAGCCGCCGGTTTTCGTCCTCCAGGCGCACATATTCGAGAGCGTTGCGCACCACGACGACGATTTTGTCGAGCGACAGCGGCTTTTCGATGAAGTCGAACGCGCCCAGTTTCGTGGCCCGCACCGCGGCTTCGATATTCGCGTGGCCGGAAATCATCACCACCATCGGGGAGGAATCCTGCGCCTGCATTCGTTCGAGCGTTTCCAGACCATCGTTTTTTGGCAGCCACACATCCAGCAGAATCAGATCAAATTTGCGCTGCTCGACGCGTTCCAGGCACGCCTCGCCCGATTCGAGCGTCTCGACGTCGTAGCCCTCGTCGCGCAGCAGCGCGCCGAGCGACTCGCGGATGCCGCTCTCGTCGTCGACGATCAGGATGCTGGCTGGCATGTGGGGCGGGTCCTTGTCCTATCCGGCCTGCGTTGGCATGGCCACTTCGGCGGCGGGGAAGCGCATCACGAATCGCGCGCCCAGCGGCGTGTTGTCTTCCACCCGGATCGTGCCGTTGTGCTCGGCGACGATGCGGCTCGCGATGGCGAGCCCCAAACCAGTGCCGCGGCCCTTTGTGGAAAAGTGCGGCAGGAAAAGCTTCTCTTTGTCTTCGGGAGATATGCCGTGGCCGCTGTCGGAAACTTCGATTTCGACTGCGTCTCCGTCGCTGACCGTTCGTGTGGCCACGTGCAACCGCCGAATCGACGAACCTTCCATGGCGTCGGCGGCGTTGTCGATCAAGTTCGCAATCACTTGACGCATCAGCTCGGCGTCCGCCCTCACGGGCGGCAGCGAAGGCGCGAGGCTGGTCGAGAGCACAATGCCCTCCAGACGGCCGTCGAACAGGGTCAGTGCGCTCTCGACGATGGGATTGACGCCCAGCGGCGTGAGCCGCGCGGCGGGGAAGCGCGCGAATTGCGAAAACTCGCTCACGAGCGACGACAGCGTTTGCGCCTCCCGCTCGATCAGCCCTGCGCACTCCGCCACCAACTTCTCGAGCTCGGTGCGGGCGCCGGGCGAAATCGTCGTCGCGCGATCGAGATAGCGCAGCAACCGCTGTGCGGAAAGCTGGATCGGCGTGAGCGGGTTCTTGATTTCGTGCGCGATTCGCTGCGCCACCTCCTGCCAGGCGGCTGCCTTCTGCGCCTGCAATAGCTCGGTCAAGTCGTCGATCACGACCACGAATCCGGGATTCGACCGCCGCGGCCCCAGCGAGCTGACGGTCACCGCCGCGCGCACCAGCCGTCCGCCGACCGCGATCTCGATTTCGCGCGATGCCGCGCCCATCCGCAGCGAACGTCGCATCAGGTGCAGCACGGCGCGGGCCGCTTCCTCGCCGAGGAGGTCCGGCAGGGTGTGCGCCTCGCGCGCCGCTTCGCCGAGGATCGTAACCACCGCCGTGTTCACGCGCGCTACGTCGCCCGACGCGTCGAGCGACACGACGCCCGTCGGCACGTTTTCGAGGATCGTTTCCATCAACTTGCGCCGGTGCTCGCGCTCTTCGACTGCCTGCTCGAGGCTCTTCGTGAACTCGTTGATCTGGCGCCGGCCTTCGCCCAGTTGCTCGGTCATCCGGTTGAACGAGCGCACGAGCGTACCGAGCTCGTCCTGCGCCTGCACGTCGATCCGCTGGTCGAAATTGCCGCGGGAGATTTCGCGCGTTGCCTCGGCCAGCGCCTGGATCGGGACCGTCACTTGCTTCGACAGGAAGACGGCGACCCACGTGGTGACGAACAGCAGCACGAGTGTAATGAACCCCAGCACGCCCAGGAGCACCCGCTTGTACTGGCGCAGTTGCTGCTTCAAGCTGAGATAGGTGTTGGTTTGCGTTTCGATATCCGCGTAGCGCTCCGAGAAGTCCGCTGGCAATCTCCGCGCCACGTAGAGCGTGCCACCCTTCACCGGGGCGCTACCGGCCAGGTAGAGCTGACCGTTCAGCTTCCACACCTGCGCTCCGCTGCGAATGGTTTGCACCGGTTCGGCCGAAAGCGCGGGCGGCGGCGTCGAGGCTCCGTTTGCAGTGACGGCAAGATCGGCGCTGGAGGCGATGTTTCCTGATGCGCCGGCGATCCACCAGGCGTCGACGGCTTGGCTGCCCGCCAGAAGTTTCGTATCGGGGGAACCGCCTGCCGTTGCCGCCGTCGCAAGGCGGTTCAAGCGATCGAATTCGGAGGCCTCGAAGTGAGAAAGCAGCGTCTGGCTTTGTTGGTTGGCGATCTCCAGGGGTCTCGGAAACCAAAGATTCAGAGTTCGGTTGATGAGAGCGTAGCTGAAAAAGAACAGGAACACGACGGGCAGCAGCGATATGCCCATCGCTCCCACCACCATCCTCACCTTGAATCGCGAGCCGAGCTGGCCGCTGCGCCGTTCGGCTCCGAGCTTGAGCACGTAGCGCGTCAGGATCAGCGCGAAGATAAGCAGCAGCACGCCGATGATCGTGAAGAGCGCAAAAAACACCGGATACGAGCTTCGCTGATTGGGCTCAACAGGAAACCGGAAGGAGCCGAAGGTGACCACCATCGCGGCGAGCAATACGGCCACGGCGCCGACGGCGATCGGCCACCACTCGCGCTTTTGCTCGCGTCGCGGCATCTTCAGCGGCCCTCCTCCCGATAGCGCCCGAGCGGGCACTGCCTGCAGAGCGCCTCCTGCGTACGGCAGAATTTCTTGCCCGTATTCACAATCAGCGCGTGGAATTCGTTGAACCACTGGCTGTTTCCGGGGCTTTGCCGCTCAAACATCCAGCGAACGTCTTCGTAGTTCGCCTTTTCGCCGATCCACCCGTGGCGGGCCAGCATTCTCTTCGCATATGCGTCAACCACGAACACCGGATGGTCGCCGCCATAAAGCAGAATCGAATCGGCCGTCTCCGGTCCGATGCCGAAGACACCCAGGAGTTTTTTCCTCAAAGCGATCGTCGGCGTGTCGAACATCCGTTGCAGCGATCCGCCGTATTCCGCTCGGAGAAACGCGCAGAACGCCTTCAGCTTGCGCGCCTTCTGGCGGAAGTAGCCGGACGAGCGGATCAGAGTCTCCAGCCGTCGCGGGCTGACCCCCTCGATGGCTCGAGGCGAGAGCAGTCCCGCCGATCGCAGATTCTCGATTGCCCGCTCGACGTTCGTCCAAGCGGTGTTCTGCGTCAGGATCGCACCGACGATGATCTCGAACCGCGTTTTGCCGGGCCACCAGTGCTGTGGTCCCATGGACGTAAAGAGGGAATTGTAGTATTCCTCGAGTGGCGGCTGGCCATTGGCTGAGAGCGAAGGGGCGGCTGGTTTCCGACCGCTCCGATCAGCTCGCTGGAGCCGCGAAAGCGATTGAAGGAGGGTTTTTGGAGCAGTTTTCACGGAAATCCCACGATATAAGCGCGGGAAGTGCGTTGTCAAGACACATGTGGCATTTTGACCACATGCGCGTGGTGAAAGCGCACCGCTAGCCGTTCTTGCGCTCGAATTCCTTCATGAAGCTGACCAGCGCGTCCACCGCCTCCTGCTCGACGGCGTTGTAGAGGGAGATGCGCATCCCGCCGACCGACCGGTGGCCTTTCACGCCGACGAGTCCGGCCGCCTCAGCCTCTTTCGCAAACTTTGACTCCACAGCCTCGTCGCCGCCAGCCACACGGAACACAACGTTCATCTTCGAGCGCGAAGCCTTCTCGACAGGGCATCGGTAGTAGCCGCCGGCGTCGATCGCTTCATAGAGCTTGCGCGCCTTTGCTTCATTGCGCTTGCCGATCGCCTCAAGCCCGCCGGCGGATTCAATCCACTCGAGCACGAGTCCGATGATGTAGACCGCGAACGTCGGAGGCGTGTGATAGAGCGACTTTTCCTTGATGTGCGTGCGGTACTGCAGAACCTTGGCGACCTTGTCCGTCGCCCGGTCGGCGAGATCGCGCCGGAGAATCACGATCGTCGCTCCGGAGGGTCCCAGGTTCTTCTGCGCACCCGCGAAGATCAGGCCGAACTGGCGCACGTCGAGCGGCTGCGACGCTATGTCGGACGACATGTCCGCCACCAGCGGCACAGCTCCCGTCGCTGGGATGGCGCTCCACTGCGTCCCTTCGATCGTGTTGTTCGTGCACATGTGCACGTATGATGCGTCGGGCGCCAGCGCGATCTCCTCCGACCGCGGTACGCGCGTGAACTTCTCCGCCTCCGTCGACGCTGCCAGCCGGTATGTGGCCAGCCGCTTCAACTCCTCGATCGCCTTGGTGGTCCAGGAGCCCGTGTGCAGGACGTCCACCGCTTTGCCGGGCAAGTACAGATTCATCGGCACAACGGCAAACTGGCCGCTGCCCCCGCCCTGCAGAAAAATCACCGCGTAGTCGTCCGGTACGCCAAGCACTTTCCGCAGGTCCTTCTCGGTCTTCGCGTTGATCGCCTCATATTCGGGCGACCGGTGGCTCAGTTCCATCACGGACATGCCGGAGCCGCGATAATCGAGCAGCTCTTCGCGGATTCTCTCGAGAACAGGCAGCGGCAGCGCCGCCGGCCCCGCGTTGAAGTTGAAAGCACGCTTTGTGTCACGCTTCGATGCGATCGTCGGATTCACTGTCGAAAAGCCTCGGCCCAAGAGTTTGGTTCCGCGCCCGCCGCGGAACGTCCAGCGAGTCAGGATAGCAGAACTCGCGACGCACTGCCCGTCTGCCGCGCGCTCCCTGACAGTCCTATTTGGCTGCAAGAAGGCTGGTTAGACTTGGCGTCGGGGAGGGGATGAAATATCCTTGCTGCCGCGTTCTACGTACTGGATGGGATAGGTGGCCATACCAGACGACGAGGAGACTGACGAAATGACGAATGCCCAACGCAACATAGCGCGAGTGATCTTGTACTTGAGCCTGGCGGCTGCGCTCGTCTTGGTGGCGCAACCCATCATGCACGCAACGGCGGCTCACGCGGACGATCAAGTTGTGCCCGCCGAGGGAACTGTGGCGCCTGATTTCACGCTGCCCTCGCAGGAAGGCACGCAGATCAGCCTGCACAGCCTCCGCGGCAAATGGGTGGTGCTCTATTTCTATCCGAAAGATCAGACCCCCGGCTGCACGATCGAGGCGCACGCGTTCCAGCGCGATCAGGCGCAGTATGACGCGAAAAATGCCGTGATCGTGGGCGTCAGCGTGGATACCGTCGAGTCGCACAAGGAATGGTGCGCCAAGGACGGAATGAACTTCAAAATGCTCTCGGACGTGAACAAGGAAGTCGTGACCAAGTACGGTTCCACGATGACCATTCCGCAGGCGCCGCAGCTTGGCACTGTGGCCGCTCGGAACACGTTCATCATCGACCCCGGCGGAAAGATCGTGAAGGAGTTCATCAAGGTCAATCCCACGGGTCATAGCGAGCAGGTTCTTGCCGCTCTTGCGGATCTCCAGAAGAGCGGAGCCAGATAGCGTTACCGTTCGAGCCGTGGTATCTATGGGGCAGGGCGGGCGCCCCACCTGACCTGCCCCATGGCTCGACCGGGTCGCCAGGATCGTGACTGCAAAACACGACGAATTTGAGCGCGTTGCCATGCCTCACTCGCGGAGCCTACTTCGCGTGGCGCGGCGCATTACTTCGAGTAGCTCGGCCGGCGAGGACCTGGTGCAGGATACGCTGCTCCGGGCCTGGCGCAGTTTTCATCAATTCCAGACGGGCACGAACGCGCGGGCTTGGTTGTTTCGCATCATGTTCAACGCCCTCCACGCGCAAGGGCGCAAGATCCGTAGCGCCCCGATACTGGTCCCGCTCGGCCATCCCGACGGGGAGATGGAGCCGCCGAATCCATCGTCGCTGGCATGGAGCGATGCGGCTGCCGTGATGCAAGCGCTCGACGGCCTCTCGGAGGAACATCGCTCGGTGCTCATGTTGGGAGTCGTGGAAGGTTTTACGTGCCGTGAGATGGCGGATATTCTGTCTGTGCCGATCGGGACGGTAATGTCGAGGCTCAGCCGTGCGCGGCAGGCACTGCGCGAACGGCTCGCTCCCGTGGAAGTGGAAGCGCCCGCCCGCGAGAGAGCCAGAGCGGCCTGCGCGGAAAGAGAGGCGTCGTGATCTGCACGGAAGTGTCCCGACTGGCGCCGCTCTACATCACTGGCGAGCTGGACGCCACACGCGCGGCGGAACTCGACGCTCACCTGAAGTCCTGCCCTACCTGCATGCGCGAGTTGGAGCGGCAATCGCGCCTCGACGTGCGCCTCCGGGAGGTCCTGCTGAACGACGAAGTGAGCGCCGCCCTCGTAGACCATCGGGTGCGGGAACTGATCGCCGCCGAAGCCGAGGGAAGAGACGTGCCGGAGCTGGGGCGACGCCCTCGCCGATGGCTGACCGCCGCCCTGTCCACTGCCGCCGTGCTTCTGCTGGCTGCGGTCGGCTATCGGGAATTTCTGGGCAGTCGGGTCGCCAAGGTCTATGCGGACGCCGCTCGCGACCACAGGCTTGAGGTTGTCCAGCACCAACCCCGTCCTTGGCTCACCGATCCTGCCGCAATCGCCGCGCTGGCCGAAGAGAGGGGAATTCCCGCGTCGGCGGTCACAGCTCTTTCGTCGGGCGGCTATCACCTCGATCGGGGAAAGCTTTGCTTCCTGGATGGCCACGTTGTGTTGCATCTCGTCTTCTCGGATGGTGCCCGGGAGTTTTCGGTCTTTATGCGCCAGCGCGACGCGAAGCCCATGCCCGGCCCGGTCCGAGAAATCGTCGGCGGCAAGCCGCTTTGCACCTCCGACGTGGATCAGGAGCACGTCGCGTCGCTCGAAACGAGCAGCCTGTTTGCCGTGGTGGTCGACGACCGCTCTTCAGCCGAAGCGCTTAACTTCGCCCGATTTGCTTCCAGCGTGCTCTAAGGTCCCGATTTTTCTTCCGGCCGCTTGCCTTGAACTTTTCTCACTCAACCATTAGACTGAATTCAGCACCTTTGCGGCGCGGAGCCAGGCGAAATGCTTCTCTCTCGGGACTTTGTCGGCTACATGGCCAAGGAAGTGGTCAAGCGGCTGGTGGCCGGCAAGATGATCGAAACAAAGGACGTGGAGGCGCTGACCCAGCACGTCCGCCAGGTGATGGCCGACGAAGTGACGGTCGAAGATCGCCTGAACGAGGAAGCCCGCGAGATCCTGAGTCGCTACTCCGAGGAAATGCGCCGCACCGGCGTCTCCTACCAGGAGATGTACAAGAAAGTGAAAAGCCAGCTCGCCCGGGAAAGGAAGCTGATCCTTCGCTAGAAGGCCTCGCCGATGCGTCTGAGCCGCGAAAAAACGGTCCGCCTCTCACACCGCATCATCGACTATCTTGTCTCCAATCCCGCCGTGGATTTCGTCGAGGACCGCGACACGATCCGCCAGGAAATCGTCACCATTCTCACGTCGCTGCTAAAGGTCGAGGAACAGATCGACACCGATGCGCGCGCCAAGATCGGGACGCAGAAGAAGGAAATCCTGGAAGGCAGCGAGGAGTGGGACATCCTCTATCGCAAGTATTACGCGGAGGGTTTGAAGCGACTCGGCGTGGCCGAAACGCATCCTCCGCACTCGCACTAGAGTTCTGCTGAGATTTAGGCTTCCAACAAGCAAGAAAAGGGCGCCCGGATCGTGCCGGGCGCCTTTTTGACTTTAGTTCGTGATCGGATCGCTACTGCTGCTGATCGTCCGGGCGGCGCTTCAGCGTCGGCCGGTCGCTGTCGTCGGAGCCTTGATCCGAACTCGACGACGTCGAAGACGTATCGCCGCCGCTCGTGCTGCCACCGTCAGCGGTCGTGTCGCCGCCCTTATTCTGAGGCGTGCGCTTCCGCAACGTCGGCTTCTTGGGGTTCGCGTCCTTGACCTTGATGTTCGCCTCGATCAATTGCAAGCGCGCCTTGACGCTGTCGAATTCGGACGTCGAGACGATGTATTGATCGCGCGCCGGAAGGATCGTGGCGATTTCCTTCTGGATGTTCTCAATCCGGTCCGGCGTGGGCGGATGCGTCGCGAAAACCTTCGGGATCGTGCCGGGCTCTTTCTTTTCGTCCGATTCCACTTTCTCAAAGAACGCCACGAAAGAATTCGGGTCGTATCCGGCCTTGTACATGTATTGCAGGCCCAGGTAGTCCGCCTCGCGCTCGTCGTTTCGCGAGAACTTCAGGAAGGTGAGCGGAATGGCGAAATTCATGCCCTGATAGATTGCGTAGCCGGCCCACGTGTACGGAATGAAGATCATCGCCGGGATGGATGCAAGGTTCACGATCTCGCCCTTGGTCGCCTGCTTGGTGCCGTGCCGCGCGCAAACGTGCGCGATCTCGTGGGCCATCACTCCTGCGAGTTCCGATTCTTCGTCCGCGTGCAGAATCAGTCCGCTATTGACGTAGAAGAACCCGCCCGGCAGCGCGAAAGCGTTCACCACGTCGGAGTCGATCACCTTGATCGTAAATGGCACCCGCGCGTCGGAATTCCGCACCAGGTTCTGTCCCACGCGGTTCACGTAGTCGTTCACGACGGGGTCGTCAATGAACTTCGCGCTCTTGTCCACTTCCTGCGCGAGTTGCTTGCCGAGAGCGATTTCGCGCTCGAGTGAATAAAAGTCGAGGCCTTTCCCGACGCTCCGGTTGCCGATCGCGTTTACGTCGGCCTCGCTCCCTGGTTTGACGTTGGGATTGTCTTTTTGCGGAATCGGAGCAGCCTCGGTCGGTTTCTTCGGATCGGCCGATTGCTGGTCAGGCGGCTGCTGGTCGGACCGGTCGGAGGTCGGCGATTGTGGCGCCGCGGGCGGTTGATCAGACGTTGTTGGCGGGCTCGACGGCGACTGTTGCGGGGCCTGCGGGGCAGCGGCCACGGGCATCGTGATTAGCGAGGCCGCAAGCAGGGTGGCTATCCACCGGACCGAATATGAACTTTTCATCGGGACCTCCGGGGCAATTCCTTTGCGTATTATACACCCACGCGCCGGACCCCTTTTCAGATAAATGCTTCGATGGCGAAACCGACGAAAGAGTTTCCTGCGG
>DATJXJ010000024.1:0-4653 GCA_035500255.1 Verrucomicrobiia bacterium
GCCCTGCGTCGCATTCAGATTTCGCAGCATGCGCTCCGGAAACACTTTCATGTTGGCGACGATGTCCGCCGTGCGGTGCAGCATGTAGTCAACCAGGATCGTCGAATCGGGCAGAATCACGCGCTCGACCGAGCTGTGCGAAATGTCGCGCTCGTGCCACAGCGCCACATTTTCCATCGCGGCGAGCGAATTCGCGCGCACCACGCGCGCCAGCCCGCAAATCTGCTCGCTCGACACAGGGTTGCGCTTGTGCGGCATCGCGGAGCTGCCGCGCTGCTCGCCGCCAAACGGCTCCTCGACCTCGCGCACTTCGGTGCGCTGCAAGTGGCGGATTTCGAGAGCCACGCGCTCAAGCGACGCGGCGATGATCGCCAGCGTCGACACGTACTGCGCGTGCCGGTCGCGTTCGATCACCTGCGACGTGATCGGTGCCGTCGCGAGTCCCAGCCGCTGGCAAATCTTGGGCTCGATGTCGGGGCCCAGATGCGTGCATGTCCCGACTGCGCCGGAAATTTTCCCGACGGCCATTTCCCGCGCGGCCGTTTCGAAGCGCGCGGCGTCGCGTCGATTCTCGGCGTACCAGTTCGCCACCTTCAGCCCGAACGTGATCGGCTCGGCGTGAATTCCGTGCGTGCGGCCGATTTCGGGCGTGTCCTTGAACTCCCAGGCGCGCTTTTCGAGGATTTCGCCGAACCGCGCGATGCCCCGCTCGATCAGCCGCGATGCGTCGCGCACCAGCAGCGCCTGCGCCGTGTCCACCACATCGTTGGAGGTGAGGCCGTAGTGCAGCCAGCGCGCCGCTTCGGGATCGCCGACCGTTTCCTGCACGGCGATGGTGAACGCGATCACGTCGTGCCGCACCTTGCTTTCAATATCCGTGATGCGCGCCACGTCGACGCGCGCGCGTTCGCGCAGCCTGGCCGCGGCCTCGCGCGGGACCACGCCCGCTTCGGCGAGCGTGTCCGTTGCGGCCAGCTCGACCTCGAGCCACTTCTGGAATTTGTTTTCCTCGCTCCAGACGCGGCCCATCTCCGCTCGCGTGTATCGCGCGATCAATTCAATCTCCTTGCGTTGCGGCCAATGGCGGGGAACTTCCCTGCTCCATCATACCCCGAATTTGACGCCCAATCCGGCGGGGAGCGTTGCAGACCATTTCGTTACGTTGGCGTGTCCTGGAGTCCGCCTCTTCGCTCTCAACGGCTAGCCACGCTAAGATCGACAATAGGCGCGACGTGGCAAGGCTCGCGAATAGGAATCACGCGGGAGGGTCGGGGCGGCGTTCTAGATAATCCTCGAAGAATCCGTTTCCAGGTGTGTGCACCCCACTAAATCCCCTGTGTTTGAACTCATCGCAAACGCGAGCGCTATCACCTCCGCAGCAAACAACGACGCTTGCCCTGCGATTCGCCGTTCGCAGAAGGAGGCTTCGTGCCTCGGAGTCCGCGCTCGGCATGCTGTACCCGACAACGACGATCTCATCCGAAGCCGCTAGCACCTCCTCTGCCTGCGACCAAAGCGATTCCCAGAACCCCAGACGCTCGCGGCCGAACGATGTGTCCGAGTGGAACCGCTTGTGAAGCCCCATGATCAGGGCAGGGTAGCCCACGGGGGCCGACGCCGTCCGGCACTCGGGATCGCGGATCTCCCGCGAATATCCGAGGGATTCAAATTGGCGCCAATCGCAGACTACCGGCCTTTCTCCTAGGCCGCTGGACGGCGATCCACACTGGAGGCCGCCGAAGTTTAGGTCCAGCCAGTTCGCGCTGCCGTGCAGCTTCAGCACCTTCATCTTCGAGCGTGGGATTTCGTCGAGGCCGAGCGCAAACCCATAGCCGTCACTGATTTCCCACATCCCGGCTTTCTTGAGCTCCCGCTCGCAGGCGATGTCGTAGTTGAAGGTGATCGCAACGTCGCCGAGGCGTACCCTTTCGCGCGCCCATCGACTGTAGAGCAGCGATTGATGAGTGCACGATATGTCGTAGAAGAACTCGGCGATTGAGACGACGAAGCTTGCTCGCAGTAGCGATCTCTGCGAAGGAAAGTAGGCCGCAACGGGAGAACCTGGCCCGCCGTCTTCAATGTCGGTTAAGATTCGCTCGATGTCCTTCAGGTTTCCGTAGAGTCGGAAGACCTCTTCCACCCTTGCTCGATAGTCATCGGTTGGAAGCCTGCCGGGACGGAGCCAATCCAGCAACTGTGTGCCGAGATCGCAGGCGAGGGGATAGCCAGCATGAAACGAGGCACCGGCACCGAGTACATACGTCGTCATTCGAAGTTCAAGACCTCAGTCTACCAGAGAGGGGAACCTCAGGTAGCTGGTGTTGCGCTCGCCGTCAGAAAACTTTGCGGCATGGAGCTTTCGGCTGTCGGCACCCGCCCTTCATGAACGGTTCGACGTTCAACTTGTCGAGTTCGGCGAACCATCTCGCGACGCTTTTGCGCCTTGGCTTCTTGCGTTTCACTCCCGTTCGTTTTGTTCGCACAGCCGACCTCCTAGGCAGCACGCCAAGTTAAGCAAGGACGATCGACCGGAAACACGTTCTTGCCCATTGGCACAGCACCCGAAATCGCAATCCTCAGTCCCCGCCTTCTACATCCCCCACATCCTTCGGGGCATCTAAGAAAGTCGCGGGGCGTTTTCAGCCTCGTTGGAGAAGCAGCATGAACTTAGCCGTCGAAAGAGACGCCGCGTCACCCACCGCACCATATCCTCGCACCAACACCCCGCGAAAGAGAGACCTCCATGACATCCGATTCCACGCACTCCCCCGCACGCTTCTACGGATTTGCCCGCACCAGAACTTTTGCTGAGAATTTCACAACACTGACAACGCCCGGCCGCGAAGATTCGTCCACCGCCGCCGTGGCGGACATCCCCCGCGCAGAACCACCGAAATCGCCGGAACCCTCCGCCGATCCTGCCCCAAACGCGCTCGCCCTCATTTCCAAGCCCGAAGCTGGCGTCGCTCAGGGTCAGATCATCAGCGCCCCTGCCAGCGATGCGACCAGCATCGCTGTCCTGAGCGAGGGGGAGCCGAGCCGAAGGGCGAAATCACGATCGCGCAGGAATTCCCGCTCGAAGCGCGAAACCTCCCGCACTCGCCGCACAAAAGCGAAAGGCATGCGCGAGCCGAAAAAGCGTCTTTCCCGCCTTGAGCTTCATCAGGCCCACTGCGGCATCTGCGGTGACAAGCTTCAGGAGGAAATCGACGAGCGCTTCGTCAACTGGGAGTGCGTCACCAAGATCGCCGAGGATTACCAACTTGACCGCAGCTCGCTCTACCGCCACGCGCACGCCACCGGCCTCATGGCCAAACGCGACCGCAACATCCGGCGCGCCCTCGGCCACATTATTCACAAAGCCGACCGGGTCCACGTCACCGCCGACTCCGTTGTCCGCGCCGTCAAAATCTTCGCGCACATCAACGCGCGAGGTGAGTGGGCCAACCCGCCGACGCACGTTGTCTTTACTTCCACTGCGGCTCGCCCGCCGAAACCGGCAAGCGTTGACGCGGAATTAAGTGGGACACCATCGCACTTGATTGCGAGCCTGAAGCCATGAAAACAAACGGAGGAGCACCCAAAGAAGTGGGACACTTTTCTCATGCCCGAAAAACGAAGTTTTCCGGAGTCGCTCCGGCCATGCAGCCTCCGCGACGGCCTGCGGCAGCAAGGCAGCGGCTTACATCACGTGCGCGGGGCGGGCGCTGGGGCGCCAGCGCCGTCGGCGCCTTTGGCGGCGACTTCGCTGGTGAGCATCGCGTTGCGGAACTGCGCGAAGAGGTCCGTCAGCGCGTTGGGCGTGTGCGGCATCAGGATCGTGTTGCTGCGATTGGTGCCGGCCACTTCCTTGAGCGTGTCGAAATACTGCGTGAGCAGGACCATGGCCATCGCGTCCTTCGGCGTGGCGCCTTCGACCGATTCGGAAAATTTCGCGACGGAATCGCGCAGGCCCTCGATGATCGCCTTCCGCTGATTGGCGATGCCTTCGCCCTGCAGGCGCTTCGATTCGGCGTCCGCTTCGGCCTTTTTCACGAGCAGCAGCTTTTCGGTTTCGGCGCGCGAGACGGTGGCTTCGCGTTCGCGCTGGGCGGCGTTGATGTCGTTCATCGCGGCCTTCACTTTTTCGTCGGGGACCAGATCGGTGATGAGCGATTTCACGATGGAATAGCCGAACTCGGCCATGGACGCGTCGAGATTGTTTTTTACGTCGATGGCAATCTGCGACTGCTGGTCGAAGGTTTCGTCGAGCGTGAGCTTGGGCACGTGGCCGAGGATGACGTTGTAGACGAAAGATTCGATCTGCTTCACCGGGTCGGAAAGCTTGTAGAACGCGTCGTAGACTTTGTCCGGCAGGACCTTGTACTGCACCGCGATGGGAATCTGGACGAAGACGTTGTCTTTCGTTTTCGTCTCGACTTTCACGTCGAGCTGCTGCACCTGGAGGCTGATATTGGCGACGACGACGTCGAGGTACGGCATCTTGAAGTTCAGGCCGGGCTGCGCGACACGCAAAAACTTGCCGAGGCGCTGAACGACTCCGGCGTGGGCCTGCTCGATGGTGAAGAAGGACTTGAAGAAAATGCTGAGCACGAAGATGACGACGATTGCGGCGACCACGAGCACGATCATCGAGCCGATTTCCATGCGCGC
>DATJXJ010000025.1:0-39183 GCA_035500255.1 Verrucomicrobiia bacterium
TTCTTTTCGGGCGTAGATGGGACGACCACACCGCCGCCGGGACTTCGCAGAGGGGCCCCTCGGTGCGTTCTCCAGGCGAACGTCCTCGGGATGAGGATGCTGGTCGCATCGTCACTTTTTGCTATCCTTTCTATTCGCGTCGAATCGTTTGCCGGCCGGTCATCGGGCAGTAACACCAGACCGGGACAATCATCGGTTTCGAGTCATCATAGGAAAGGGACAGCGAATGGCAGCGGAGCGTAAGCCGGAATTCTTTGCGGGCAAGGGCATCAAGGTCGGCATCATCGGGTGCGGCTACGTGGGGCTGCCGCTGGCGCTGCGGTTTGCGGACGTCGGCCAGCGCGTCACGGGCTTCGACCTCGACAAGACGAAAGTCGACAAGCTGAACGCGGGCCAGTCCTACATCCAGCACATCCCGGCGGCAAAGATCGCCGAGCACGTGAAAGGCAAGCGCTTCGATGCAACCGCCGATTTCGCGCGCCTGCGCGACATGGACGCGGTTCTGATCTGCGTCCCCACGCCGCTCGACGAGCGCCGCGAGCCGGACCTGAGCTACGTCCAGCAGACCGCGGAAGCGATTGCGCCGCATCTGCAGCGCGGCCAGTTGATCGTCCTCGAAAGCACCACGTACCCGGGTACCACCGACGAGATGGTCCTGCCGATCCTCGAACGCGGCGGGCTGCGCTGCCCGCTCGACAGCGGCAAGAGCGGCAAGGACGTGAAGACCGACTTCTATCTCGCCTTTTCGCCCGAGCGCGAGGATCCCGGCAACAAGCACTTTGGCTTGGCGCAGATTCCGAAAGTGGTCGGCGGTATCAATCCCGCCAGCGGCCGCGCGGCGGCGGGGCTTTACGCGCAGATCGTTTCGAAGGTGGTGCCGGTCACTTCCACTCGCGCGGCGGAGATGGTGAAGCTGCTCGAAAACATCTTTCGCTGCGTGAACATCGCGATGGTGAACGAGCTGAAGCAGCTGAGCCTGCGCATGGGCCTCGACATCTGGGAGGTGATCGAAAGCGCGGCGACGAAGCCGTTCGGGTTCATGCCGTTCTATCCGGGACCGGGCCTGGGCGGGCATTGCATCCCGGTCGATCCGTATTATCTTTCGTGGAAGGCGCGGGAGTACGATTTCGCCACTCGGTTCATCGAGCTCGCGGGCGAGATCAACACGGAGATGCCGTATCACGTGGTGAGCGCCCTGGGCGCGGCGCTGAACGAGCGCGAAAAGAGCGTCAAGGGCGCGAAGATTCTGCTGCTCGGCGTGGCGTACAAGAAGGACGTGGACGATTTGCGAGAGTCGCCGTCGCTCAAGCTGCTGGAGCTGCTCACCGCGCGCGGCGCGAAGGTCGACTACAACGACCCGTACTTCCCGGCGCTCTTCAAGATGCGCCACTACGATTTTTCGAACAAGAAATCGGTGGAGCTGGCGCCGAAAAAGATCGCCAGCTACGACTGCGTCCTGATCGCCACCGATCATACGAGCTACGATTACGAGGCCATCGTGAAGAACGCGAAGCTGGTGATCGACACGCGGAACGCCACCCGGCGCGTCACGAAAGGCCGCGATAAAATCGTGCAGTGCTAGGATTCCGCAAGGGTTAGCCTCTCCGCCGGCTGTTTACCAGAACAGACCCGTAGGACGATAGTCCTATTGAACCAGTACGCAGGTGGGTCTTATCGTGCGCCCATGGGAGCCCCGACCAAGACATCGCTCGAAAAGCAGAACCTGCAGCTCGACACGGGCCGCCGCCGCAGCATGCGCGTGCTCCTCAGCGTTCCGATTCATGTGAGCGGGCGCGACAGGGAAGAAGCCAGCTTCGAAGAGGAGACGCGGACGCTGGTCGTGAACGCGCACGGCGCGCTGATTTCGCTGGCCGCCAAGGTCATCGCCGGACAGCAGATCACCGTCAACAACAAGGCGACGCGAAAAACGCTGGATTGCCGCGTCGTTTATCTGGGAAACCCCGCAGCGGGCAAGATTCAGATGGGCGTCGAGTTCACCGAGCCCTGTCCCACGTTCTGGCAGATCGATTTTCCGCCCGACGATTGGGTCGTGCCGGAAAATTAGCGCGACGACTCCGGAGAATTCAGAAGACTATTGCAGCGCTGAGGTGAGCTCCGCGCGCAGGCTGCCGAAGGGCAGGTCCGCCTGCAGCTGCACGGGCGTGCGCGGCGCGTCCGACGCGATCCAGATGACCACGTGGATCGCCGACACTTCCTTTTCGTTCTGAAACACCCGCACCGCCACGCGCGAGGCTGAGTACGTTCCCGCCGGGACCTTCACCGGATCGTCCGCGGTTTCGCGCGCCGCGTGCATGTCGAAGACGTTGCGGCCGTCGTAGACGGGCGCGCGAACTTCGGGCGTTCGCTGCCAATCGACGCCGCGCAGCGCGTAGAGCGCGCCGAGAACGTCGCGCGTGCCCGGCAGGACCATCACGAGCGGCGCGGGGGCGCGCGCGGGCTGGCCGTTCGCCGCAAGGCGCTGCACGTCGTTCTTCGATTTGCCCATTTCATTCAGGTGCTGCTCGAACTGGCGGCTTTCGAGCGTGGCGGCGTCGGTGTACGAGTCGAATTGATCGTCGATGGAGAAGAGCGAGCGGACCGTGTTGAGTGTGTGCGCTTCGCCGCGGAAATGCCACGTTTGCCAGCCGAACAGGTTGCGTCGCTCGGGCGCGGCCAATTGCAGCGAAGCGGCGCTGGAGAACGCGGACCAGGAAACGCGATAGTTCAGCGTTTCGCCCGGATGGAACGGCATCGGCTGTTCCTTCGGAGGCGAGACGGCGGCGACTTTCGCTTTCGCCGTGTTGCGCGGCTGAGATTGGGCGGAGAGGGGCGCCAGGCGCGCGGCGGCGACCAGCCCCAGAAATACGGCCGCGAGCGCGGCGCGCCGCCGGATTCCTCGCCCGTTGATTGTCGAATTCATCGTGGTCTCGCTTGCCGCGGCGCCACGCCTGGAAACATGCCGCCGCGCAAGTTCTTGCCCGGCGCCGGATGCCAGACTATATTCAAGCGTACCTGAAACACGCGCCGCAATCATCCCATCCCTGAGGATTCGCGAATGCGCTACCTGGTCACTGGCGGCGCCGGTTTTATCGGCTCCCATATCGTCGACGAACTCGTGCGGCGCAAGCACGAAGTGACCGTGCTCGACGATCTATCGACCGGCAAGGAAGCGAACCTCGCGGGCGTGCGCGCGAAGATCGATTTTCGCGCCGGAAGCATCGCGGAGCTGGCGGATGTGCAGAGCGCTTGCCGCGACGTCGATTACGTGATTCATCTCGCCGCGCGCACGTCCGTGCCGAAATCCGTCGTGGACCCGATCGAGACGAACCGGGTGAATATCGACGGCACGCTCAACGTGCTGGTGGCGGCGCGCGACGCAAAGGTGCGGCGCCTGGTGTACGCGGCTTCGTCTTCGGCATATGGCGAGACGCCGTCGCTGCCCAAGACTGAGGCGATGCAGCCCGAGCCGATTTCGCCCTACGGCGTGACGAAATACGTCGGCGAGCTTTACGCGCAGGTGTTCGGCCGCGTGTACGGGCTTCAGAACGCGTCGGTGCGCTATTTCAACGTGTTCGGGCCCCGGCAGGATCCGTCATCGCAATACTCGGGCGTGCTTTCGCGCTTCATGCTCGCGGCCGTCGAAAGCGTGCCGCTCACGATCTATGGCGACGGCGAGCAGACGCGGGACTTCACCTATGTGGACAACGTCGTGGACGAAACGCTGCGCGCCTGCGAGGCGAGCGCCGCCTCCGGAAAGGTCTTCAACGGGGGCACGGGTGAGCGCGTCACGCTCAATCGGACCGTGAAGCTGCTCGAAAAGATCGTCGGCCGGAAACTCCCGGTGAAACACGAGCCGGCGCGAGCCGGAGACATTCGCGATTCGCAGGCGGATATTTCGCTCGCTGGAAAAATCCTCGGCTACACGCCGACAGTGCTGTTCGAAGAAGGTCTCAAGCGCACGTGGGATTGGTACCGGCACGCCTACGGAAAGCGAACGCGGGAGACCAGCTAGTCGATCAGTTTCCTGTCCCCCGTTATCCACTTCACTGCGGATCTCCTTCGGCATGAGCTTTCGCCAACTTCGCCTCGCTACCGAGCGACCTGAATACGTCCTGAAAGATGGGAGCTCCAAACGGGGCACCCGTGGCTCCGCCATCCACCATCAGCTCGACCGCGTTGACGTACGAGGAATCGTCCGACGCGAGAAAGAGCACGGCTTTGGCAATTTCCTCCGGCTCGCCCCAACGGCCCTGCGGAACCGCAGAAGAAAAGAACTTCGCCAGCTTAGCGGAATCTTCCGCGGAAGCGGAGGCGCGGGGCCCGCGCTTCCAAATGGGAGTCTTGATCGCGCCGGGTGCGACGACATTCACGCGAATGTTGCGCGGTGAAAGGTCCGCGGCGATGGAACGCGCCATCGAAACGAGGCCACCCTTGGTGGCTGCATATGCGGCGACGCCAGGCTGGCCGAGATAGTTATGCACCGATCCGCTAAAGATGATGCTGCCGTCGTCGTTCAGCAGAGGCACAGCTGAATTCACCGTAAAGAAAGCGGCGCTAAGGTTGGTGCGGATCACATTCTCAAAAACAGCCTCGTCTGTGGAGCCGGCGGGAGTCCGCCCGGAAACGCCGGCATTGGCGAAGACAATGTCGAGCTTCCCGAAATCTTTAGCCAGAGCTGCGAAGAGCCGGTTGCGATCTTCCGCGATGGTGACGTCAACGCGGTAGCCACGCGCGCTCGATCCGAGTTCGGCGATCGCTTCATCGAGCGTCTTCTGGTCGCGACCGGTAATGGCGACCTGCGCGCCCTCCGCAACGAAAAGTCGCGCCGTGGCAAGTCCGATGCCGCTGTTGCCGCCGGTGATGAGAGCTTTCTTCGCTGTGAGCTTCACGATGCCTCCTTCTTGTGCGACTCGCATCAAAGATGATGGCGGTTGTGCACCTGATGTGACGACCATCGTGGATGAAAGGATACAAGAAATACGCGCGATCGCATCGAATAGACCGGCGCAAAACGTGAACAAATTGTAAAGGAGGCTTCCCGCTTGTTCCGTCCGCCGTCCACCAACGTACGCCAGATCGCTCGATCAGGCTTCACATGCCGATCTGACGGGGCTCCGTGTTCCGGCCGGTTTGTTTTGTGTTAGTCTCTTGTCTCCTAGCTCTGCTCATCGTTCAAGCCACGCAGAAACGACAATCAACAACCCCCTCAGTCAAAGCAATTCAGAATCGCCGAAAGGAAGAACATCATGAGCGAAAGCAGCGCTGCACAACGAGCCGCCGGGCAGGCAGTCGAGAAGAATTCGATTCGCCCATTTCAGAAGGTGACCTTTTCGGAAGAGGAACTTGCCGAATTGCGAAGGCGCATCAATGCGACGAGATGGCCGGATCGAGAAACTGTCACAGATGCAACCCAAGGCGTGCAGCTCGCGACGACTCAAGCGCTGGCGCGCTATTGGGGCACGGAATACGACTGGCGCAAGTGCGAGGCGAGACTGAATGCCTTGCCGCAATTCATCACGGAAATCGATGGACTGGACATTCACTTCATTCATGTCCGTTCGAAGCATGAAAATGCATTGCCGCTCATCGTCACGCACGGATGGCCCGGCTCGGTCGTCGAACAACTGAAGATTGTCGATCCGCTTGCCAATCCCACGGCCCATGGCGGAAGTGCGTCAGACGCCTTCGACGTCGTGATTCCGTCGATGCCGGGCTACGGGTTTTCCGGCAAGCCGACGACGCCCGGGTGGGATCCGGCCCGCATCGCGCGCGCCTGGACCACGCTGATGAAACGCCTGGGATACGCGAGATTTGTGGCGCAAGGCGGCGACTGGGGCGCGGTCATCGTCGATCTGATGGGCGCGCAAGCACCTCCGGAGTTGCTCGGCATTCACACCAACATGCCCGGCGTCTTTCCAGCCGAGGTCGACCAAGCCGCTTTTTCCGGTGCGCCGACGCCTTCGGGTCTCTCAGCCGATGAAAAGATCGCTTACGAGCGTTTGCGGTTCGTATATCAGAAGGGAATCGCCTACGGGTTCCAAATGGGCCTGCGACCGCAGACATTGTACGGAATAGCGGATTCGCCTGTCGGCCTGGCAGCTTATTTCCTCGATCACGATGCACGCAGCTACGAGCTGATCGCACGCGTCTTTCAAGGACAAACCGAGGGCCTCACGCGCGACGACATCCTCGACAACATCACGATCACATGGTTGACGAACACGGCGCTTTCCGGCGCGCGTCTGTATTGGGAGTATTTTGGCAAAGGGTATTTCAACACCAAAGGCGTCTCCATTCCGGTTGCCGTGAGCGTCTTTCCTGACGAGCTTTACCCGGCCCCGCGGAGTTGGGCAGAGCAGGCCTATCCCAAACTCATTTACTACAACCGGCTGCCCAAAGGCGGACACTTCGCGGCTTGGGAACAGCCGAAACTCTTCTCGGAAGAGGTTCGCGCGGGCTTCCGGTCACTGCGCTAGTTACGGCGGGTGAGCGGCGCGCACGCCGTGCGCTCCGCGATGCGGAACACCACTATTTGAATCGCAGGGATGCGAGCGATTCAACCAGTGAATCGAGCTGCTCTTTCGTGCTCGCGAGAAACGAGAACTGAAGGTACCGCCCGCTGCGGACGCCGATGACGGCGGATTGATATCCGGCGCCGCCGTGCAGAATCACATCCAGCAGCCGCATGTCCAACCGCGAGAAAGCCTGGCCGCCGAAGGCGACGTCCGCCGGATCGTCCTCGATCTGAATCAAGCGCATGCGGCCGTATGCCGACTTCATGCCTTTCAGAATGTCCGCGCCGCTCTTGTTCTCGAACACCGGGCTGACGCTGAACTGGATTCTCGGGCCGGTGTCGGCAGCTGTATCCCCGCCGCGCTGCGAAACCGCCAGGAGCGCGTGCGTGCCTTTCTTCATCGCGACCATCGAATCGTATCTCGCCTGGTCGGCTGGATCGGTCGGCCGCGGGCCGGGGTCCTGCGGTTTGTTCTGCCCGTCGATCCAGGCCCGGTCGACGAACCAGCCTTTCGGGAACTCATACGTTATTCCAAGGGAATCGTTGGTGTAGACGTTACCCGAGACGGAGCCCAGGTCCGCCGCGGGCGCGGTATCGGCGCTTTGGCGCCGTGCGCCGCCAGCCGAGGCAGTAGCTGCGAGCGCTAAAGCGGCGATGTTGACGAGCAGTGTTCGCGATGGGCGCATGTCGGTCGGGTCCCCTGGGGTTCCTGATTTCGCAGATGGCCGTTCGTCCGCGCGAATGGAACGAATGGGCGGGCGTTAGTCTAACGCTTTCTCGCTCGTCAGGATATCCCGAGGTGCGCCGCGGAAACAGCGCTCGCCGGACGCCGTCGCCCCGGGGGAACGCACAAGACAAGTGTCACTTCGTGTGTATATCATGTGGACGCTTTCGGGTTTCGCGTCCGGGGTGGAACGCGATAGCCCGATCGAGGTGAAAGGAAGGTTGAGTTATGTCGTCATGGGGGATGCGCGCGAGCGAGCAGATCGAAACCGCCTACCTGCGCCAGACTCTGGGCGATCCGAAAGAGGAGGCGGCCTATCGGGTGTTTCACAAGGCTTCGGAGCAAGATCCCGACAAAAAGATCAAGCTCGGGAACACATTCCTTGCCAAATACCCCTCGGATCGTTACAGCCAGGCTGTCTACGAAGAGCTTGCTCAGACCTACTACGACAAGAAAGACTTGGCCAGCTTCTACACGTATTCCGACAAAGGGCTCACGCTTTTCCCGGACGATCCGCATCTGCTGGCCCCGACCAGTTGGGTGATCCCTCGCGTCTACACGCAGAGCGATCCGGATGGCGAGAAGAAGCTGAACAAGGCGGAGACGTACGCCAAACACGCTCTGCAAACGATCGGAACGATGCCCAAGCCGGACAACGCCACCGATCGGCAGTTCGTCGATTACAAAACGACCGAATCGGCCGTGGCTCACAGCGGGCTGGGGCTGGTTTACTTTCGCCGCGAGATGTACGACGACTCGGCCAGGGAACTCCAGACGGCCATCAAGAGCGAGGCCAATCCCGACCCGACCGATCTCCTGATCCTCGGCGCCGATCTTGAGAACCTCGGACAGTACAAAGAGGCGGCGGACGCGTTCAATCGCTGCTCGCAGATTGCCGGGACGATGCAGGACCGGTGCAAGCAATTGGCGAGCGACGCTTCGAAACGGGCCAACTAGGCGAAGCAGGCATCATTCGATCCCTCGGCAAACCGATCCTTTCGCGCGCCGGGTTGCTGGCCGGCGCAGTCGTGGTCGTACTGCTCGCGCCCACGTCGAAGCTGTCTTCCGCGCGGGATGAAGCCGCTCCGCCGGTGGAGCTTACGGCGGAGCAGGACCATCAGCGCTTGATGGATCTGCTGCACATCACCGCCTTGCGACCCGGACGGGACTCCGATCCCGCATCTTCACACGCCGCGAATCTCGACGAATCGAAAGCCAACCCGTATCCGAAGCTGCCGGCCCCGCTTGTGCTCGAGGACCGCAAGAAAGTCACGACCGCCAGGGTGTGGTGGAAGAAGCGACGGCCGGAAATCGTGGAACAATTCGACCGCGAGATTTACGGCCGCGTCCCGGAGCAGACGCCCAACGTGACGTGGCAGGTGGTCAGCACGACGCAAGAATCGGTGGGCGGCGTTCCGGCGATCACCAAGACTCTTTTCGGGCGCGTCGACAACGCCTCGTATCCGCTGATCTCGGTCGAAATCCAGGCAACGCTCACCACTCCGGCGAACAGCGCGGCTCCCGTCCCGGTGATGATGGAATTCGGGATTGATCCCGCCGTGATGCGCCGCCTGCGCGAGCAGTTCGAAGCTCGCGGGCAGAAGTTTCCGCCGCCCCCGCCCGGTCCCACGTGGCAGGAGCAGGTGATCGCTAGAGGCTGGGGATACGCGATCATCATCCCCACGAGCTATCAGGCGGACAATGGCGCGGGCCTGACGCGCGGCATCATCGGCCTGTGCAACAAAGGCCGGCCGCGCAAGCTGGACGATTGGGGAGCGCTCCGCGCGTGGGCGTGGGGCGCGAGCCGCCTGCTCGACTATCTCGAAACCGACAAATCCGTCGACGCGAAGCGGGTGGGCATCGAGGGACTTTCGCGCTACGGAAAAGCGGCACTGGTTACGATGGCGTACGACCAGCGGTTTGCCATCGGCTTGATCGGCTCGTCCGGTGCGGGCGGAGCGAAACTTCTTCGGCGCGATTTCGGCGAAACTGTCGAAAACCTCGCCGCCACAGGCGAATATCACTGGATGGCCGGAAATTTCCTGAAATACGCCGGTCCGCTCACGCCCGGCGATCTCCCCGCGGACGCGCACGAGCTGATAGCGCTCGCGGCGCCGCGGCCTGTCTTCATCAGCTGCGGCTCGCCCCTCGTCGAAGGCGGCTGGGTGGACGACAAAGGCCAGTTCATGGCGGAGGTGGTGGCCGGGCCTGTCTACGCTCTTCTTGGAAAGAAGCCGCTTGAGACCGCCGAGATGCCGCCAATCGGAACTGCTCTGATCGCCGGCGATCTGGCGTTCCGACAGCATGACGGCGGCCACACCGATGGTCCCAATTGGCCCGCCTTCCTGCAATTCGCTTCGCGCTATCTCAGCGGCAATTAGACCGTTCGGTTGCCCGTTTCCACGCGGGAGTCTATGATTAGCGATTACGTTGTGGCGCGTGTGCTGGCCAGATATGCCGCGCGCAGTTGAAAGGATCCGATGGCGGAAACCAACGAAGCGGCAGTGCTGGCGGCGCTGCGCAGCGTGATCGATCCCGAGCTGCACAAGGACATCGTCACGCTCGGGATGGCGAAGAACGTCCAGGTCAGCGGCGGCAGCGTATCTCTGCTCGTGACGCTGACGACTCCCGCGTGCCCGCTGCGCGAAACGATTGAGAAGGACGTCCGCGCCGCGCTGGCGAAAGTGCCGGGCGTGACATCAGTCGATCTGAAATTCGACGCGTCCGTGCCGGAGGGCAAGCGCCTGCAGGACAAGGCCCCGATCCCCGGCGTGAAAAACGTGATCGCCGTCGCCAGCGGCAAGGGCGGAGTGGGCAAAACGACCGTCGCCGTGAATCTGGCGATCGCGCTGAAAAGCATGGGCGCGCTGGTCGGTCTGCTGGACGCGGACGTGTACGGGCCCAACGTCCCGGTGATGCTCGGCACCACCGAGCAGCCGAAAATGCTCGACGAGAAAACGATCATCCCCGTGCAGGCTTTCGGCGTGAAGATGATCTCGATGGGGCTGCTGAATCCGGGCGACCGGCCTCTGGTGTGGCGCGGGCCGATGCTCCACAGCGTGATGCAGCAATTCTTGCGCAGCGTGCGCTGGGGAACGCTGGACTATCTCGTGGTGGACCTGCCGCCGGGCACGGGCGACGTGCAGCTCAGCCTGATTCAGACGGTGTCGGTGAGCGGCGCGGTCCTCGTCACGACGCCTTCCGTCGTCGCGCTGGCGGACGTCCGCAAGGCAGTGGAGATGTTCCGCCAGGTGCACGTCGATATTCTCGGCGTGGTCGAAAACATGAGTTACTTTTCCTGCCCGCACTGCGGCGGGAAGATCGACGTATTCGGGCACGGCGAGGGAGTGCGGCTCGCCAAAATGTTCGAGCTGCCGTTCCTGGGCGAGATCGAAATCGACCCGCAGATTCGCATCGGCGGGGATACGGGACAACCCGTGGCGTCGCTTGGCGAGGACGCGCCCGGCGCGAAAAGTCTCTACGCCATGGCGCGCAACGTGGCCGCGCGCATGTCCGTGGTGAATTTGTCCGGCGCCTCGGCGCCGGTGGTGCAGATTCTCTGACCCGACTTGCGCTGTGGGAGACCCGATGAGCCTCGCAGATGCGCCCGTCACCCAAACGGGCTTTCTTGTTACGCATTTCCTGACCGTGCGGGATCTGGCGAGATCGAAGGCCTTCTATGCAGGAGCCTTGCGCGGCAAAGTCGTCACGCCTGACGCTCCGTGCTACAGCAAGCTGGCCAACTCCTGGCTCATTCTGAATTTCGGAGGAGGTCCGACGCCCGACAAGCCGGAGGTTATTCTCGAGCCGCCGTCGGACCCCAAGCGAGCGAACAGCTTCCTGAATCTGCGCGTTGCGGCTTGCTACAAGGAATGGAAGGCAAAGGGGGCGCATTTTCTGACCGAGCCGCTCGACAATCACGGCCACGAATGGCGCTGCTACATGCGCGATCCTGACGGCTACATCATCGAGGTCGGGCAGTACACGCAGAAGGCGATCGACGCGTTTGCCGCGTACGGTGCGTGAGCCGCTCGGGTCGACACGCGCGAGCGGCCATTTCCAAGCAGCGAGAGTCCCTCGACCGGCGCGGCAAAAGGCATTGCAACAGAGTTTGGAGACGCACTACTATTCCGCTCGGAGAAACCAGCGCAAATGAGTGATCTCGTTCGAGTGACCAAGGAACAAGACATCGCCGTCATCACCATCGACAATCCGCCGGTAAACGCGCTCAGCCCCGGCGTGCCCGAAGGAATCGTGGCGGCCGTCGAACAGGCGGAAAAGGACCCGAGCGTGAAGGCGTCGGTCCTGATCGGCGCGGGGAAGACGTTCGTCGCCGGAGCGGACATCAAGGAGTTCGTGAAGCTGACCTCGGGAACGAGGGGAGACGACATCGGAATCCTCCCGCTTCTGCTGAAGGTGGAGGATTCGCGCAAGCCTGTGGTCGTGGCGATTCACGGCAACGCGCTGGGCGGCGGCCTGGAAGTGGCGCAGGCGTGCCACTATCGCGTGGCGACGCCGGACGCAAAGGTGGGTCAGCCGGAAGTGAATCTCGGCATCATTCCCGGAGCGGGCGGCACGCAGCGCCTGCCGCGGCTGATCGGCGTCGAGCGCGCCATCGAGATGTGCACTGTGGGCAAGCCCGTGAGGGCCGCCGAAGCCGCGCAATTCGGCTTGATCGACCGCGCGATCGAGGGCGACTTGCTGGCCGGCGCCGTCGCATTTGCGCGCGAAGTGGCGGGCAAGCCGATTCCCAAGACGCGCGAACGCAGCGACAAGCTCGGCACGCCCGAACAGAACGCGCCGATTTTCGCCGCCGCGCGCGATAACGCGCGCAAGAAATTCCGCAACCAAATCTGCCAGCTCGCGGCCATCGACGCGATCGAAGCCGCCACGAAGATGCCGTTCGAGAAAGGCTGCGACGAGGAGCGGCGGCTCTTTGACAAGTGCCTCTACTCAGACCAGTCGAAGGCGCAGATCCACATCTTTTTCGCCGAGCGCGAAGTGCCGAAAATTCCGGACATCCCGAAGGAGACGCCGACGATTCCGGTGAATTCGATCGCGATCGTGGGCGCGGGGACGATGGGCGGCGGCATCGCGATGGTGTGCGCGAACGCCGGCATTCCCGTGCTTTTGAAAGACACGGATCAGACGGCGCTGGACCGCGGCATCGGCACGATTCAGAAAAACTACGCGATGTCCGTGAAGCGCGGCCGGTTCACCCAGGAATACGTCGACCAGCGCATGAAGCTGATCAAGACGACGTTGAACTACGAGGACTTCGGCGGCGCGGACATGGTGATCGAAGCCGTGTTCGAGACGATGCCTCTGAAGAAGCAGGTGTTCGCGGATCTGGACCGCGTTTGCAAGAAAGGCGCGATCATTTCGAGCAACACGTCCACGCTGAACATCGACGAAATTGCGGCTACCACGTCGCGGCCCGAGGCCGTGATCGGCATGCACTTCTTCAGCCCTGCCAACGTGATGCGCCTGCTCGAAATCGTTCGCGGGCGCAAAACGGCCAAGGACGTGATCGCCACCTGCATGCACCTTTCGAAAAAACTCGGCAAGGTCGGCGTGCTGGTCGGAAACTGCCGGGGATTCGTGGGCAACCGGATGTTCCTGCCTTACATTCGCGAGGCGCAGTTCCTGGTGGAAGAAGGCGCGGCGCCCGAGGCCGTGGACAAGGCGCTGACGGATTGGGGCATGGCGATGGGGCCGCTGGCCGTGGGCGATCTGGGCGGGCTCGACGTGGCGTACCGCATCCGCAAGGAATACCGCCATCTCGAAAAGCCCGGCGCGCGCCAGCCGTTCGTCGAAGACCGGCTTGTGGAGATGGGCCGCCTGGGGCAGAAGACCGCCGCGGGCTGGTACAAATACGACGCCGATCGCCGCGCATCCTCCGATCCGGAGATCCCGGCGCTTCTGCAGAAATGGATCGAAGAATCGCGCATCCCGCAGCGGCAGATTCCGGCCGAGGAAATCGTCGATCGCGAAGTCTATTCGCTGGTCAACGAAGGCGCGCGGATTCTGGAAGAAGGCTACGCCCTGCGCGCGGGCGACATTGACACCATCTACGTCAACGGCTACGGCTTCCCGGCCTACCGCGGCGGGCCGATGTGGTACGCGGACACGGTCGGCTTGAAAAAAGTCTACGAGCGCGTGAAGCAATTCCATCAGCAGCACGGCGTTCTGTGGGAGCCCGCGCCCCTGCTCAAGGAATTGGCGGAGTCCGGCAAGACGTTCGCCAATTTTCAGCGCGTGGCGGCGCAGGCCACCGATTGACGCGTTTACAATTTCCCGCACCTGATTTCCAAGTATTCAGTTGACGCCGCATAAAGCGCTGGATTACTGTCCGTCGCAAACGGGGAGAGAGATCGTGACACGATCCTCTGCTTGGGGCGGGAGACAGAACATCATCAGCGCGCGAGCGTCGAAGTGCGCCCGGACCCGGCCCGGGCGGTTCAAGATCGAAACGATATCTGTCAGGGAGGCGAAATGCGCCAGCGCAACCTATGGTTCTTTGCGTCGCTGCTTTGCTTGCTGATGGCCGTCGGGAGTCGCGCCGCAGCACAGGTGAACACGGTGAACTTGTCGGGCACGGTGTTCGACCCCCAGGGCCTGGTGGTTGCGGGCGCGCAAGTCACGCTGACGAACCTCGCGACGGGAGCCGCGCGAAGCGTCAACAGCGACGCCAGCGGCCGGTACGAAATGGTCGGCAATCCTCCGGGCAATTACTCGCTGACCGTGCAGGCGAAAGGTTTCGCGACCCTGAAGAACACTTCGATGACGCTGACGCTGGGCGCGGCGGCGGTGTACGACCCGCATCTGGAAGTGATGACCACGAGCGCGACGGTCAACGTAACGGGCGCGCCCGAGCTGGTGGAGACCAGCAAGACGGATGTTTCCACGACCGTGACCGGGATGCAAATCAACGATCTGCCGATCAACGGGCGCAATTACATCAACTTCACGCTGCTGAATTCGCAGGCGGCGCGCGACGAAACGCCTTCGATCGGCGCGGCGCCCACCAGCGGCCTGAATTTCGGCGGTCAGCGCGCGCGGTCGAATGAGGTGTCGGTGGACGGCGCCGATGCCGTGGACAACTCGACCAACGGCGTGCGCGCCACCGTGTCGCAGGAAGCCGTGCAGGAATTTCAGGTGATCACCAGCAACTACATGCCGGAGTACGGCCGCGCGATGGGCGGCGTGGTGAACATCGTCACGAAGTCGGGCACCAACGAAACGCACGGCGATCTCTTCGGATTCCTGCGCGACAGCGGAATCCAGGCGCAAAATCCGTTTTCGGTGAAGGTCGTGCCGAACGAGGAGTCGGGATTCGAGGCCGTGCCTGTGAAGCAGTCGTATACGCGCGTGCAGGCCGGCGCGACCATCGGCGGGCCGATCCAGCGCGACAAGACCTTCTACTTCTTCAGCTACGAAATCACGCGGCGCCAGGAGACCGGCTTTTCGAGCATCGGGCAGGGCAATTTCGGCCTCGTCGAGACTTCGTTTCCCGCGGCCGCTGGCGCGCCCCCGAACGGCTGCGGCTTATCGAGCGGATTGCTGACGCCACAGCAGGCGGCTTTCGTGAATAACGCGCCGCTGGCGGTGGCGGTCCCCTACTTCTGCTTCGCGGCGGGCGGTTCCGGCGTGGCACTCTTCGGCGCGCCGGGCGGGCCGGCCGGTCTGAACGCGTTTCCGACAAGCGGCGCGGCGCTGCCGGCGTCTTACGTCAGCCTCGTTTCCACAATCGGGAATTTTCCGACGTCGGAGGAGACGAGCTTGTGGTCGCTAAAACTCGACCACATCTGGAGCGCGAAGAATAGTTCCTTCCTGCGCGTCAACGTCTCGCCTTCCACGATCACCGGTATCGAAGTGAACGCGGAAAATCAAAACTTCGGCCAGAACGCGGGCTCGCGCACTTCCGTGCAGCAGACGCGCGATCTGGCGGTGGTCGCGCAGCATACGACGATCATCGGCAACAATCTGTTCAACGAAGCGCGCTTCCAGTTCGCCCGGCGCGGTTTGCACTACGGAAATTCCAACCTGCCGGGGGGAGACGACCCGGCGATGAACGTCACCGGCTTCGCGTTTTTCGGGCGCGAGCCGTTTTCGACCGAAGACCGGACCGAGTTCCGCTACGAATGGACCGACGCGCTCACCTGGACGAAAGGGCCGCACACCTTCAAGTTCGGCGGCGATGTGAACCTGCTGCAGCTGACCTCCACGAAAGCGCAAATCTTTACGCTGAACTATGGCGGCGTCTATGCCTTCGGCGGGCTTTCCGCCAGCGCCGCTTCCGGCGGCGCGTTCCCGGATTGCCTCGTCAACGTGGTTCCGTGCCCCGAAGGCGCCCAGGTTCCCGGATTCTCGGCGGTGCAGGCGTACGGCTTCGGCATTCCGACTTCGTTCATTCAGGGCATCGGCCAGTCGCACCGTCCGTTCAACAACAAGACGCTCGGCGTCTTCGCCCAGGACAGCTGGAAGCTGACCCGCCGGTTGACGCTGAATTTCGGCGCGCGCTATGACGTGGAGTTCCTGCCGGAATTCAAGCCCAGTTCGGCGCTGAACGCGGCCGGAGAGCAGGCGTTTGGAGTCGTCGAAGGAATCCCCACGGACACCAATAACATCGCGCCACGGATCGGCATCGCCTGGGATCCATGGGGCGACGGCAAGACCGTGATTCGCGCCGGATACGGATTCTTCTATGATCATCCGGCGCTGGCGCTCGCGTTCCTCGCCACGGCGGAAGACGGAGCCACTTCGGCGCTTCTCGAGACCGCGGGTGGCGCTCCCTGCTCCGGCCTGGCCTGCGATCCGGGGCTGAACCCGTTTGCCTTGAACGCCACGAATATTTTCCAGGGACTGCTGGCCAGCCCGGTCACCGGCATCACCGGCTGCACCGCTTCCCTCGCCGTGCCATTTCCGATGTGCTATCAAGCGGACCAGCAGCGGTTCGATCCCTTCCAGGCCAATTCGCTCTTCACGAATCAGAACTTCGTGACCGCCGGTTTCCCGCTCACGCTGCTTCCGTTCACGATTCCGGTCGAGAAGAATTTCCAGTACGCGCTCGCGCAGCAGGCCAATCTGACGATCGAGCGCGAGCTCACCAAGGATTGGAAGGTCAGCCTGGGATACAACTTCACCCACGGCACGCACCTGGATCGCGCGATCAACATCAACACGACGAATCCCGCGATTCTCGTTTCCAACGCGAACAATGCCGTGCGCGCGGGCCTCGTGGCCCCGGGAACGAATCCGCTGACGATTCAGGTGCCGTCATCGGGCGGCCCGTGCCTGAATACCGGGACGGGCAGCATCGCCATCGTGGCGCCCGGCGCCTTCGGCGTCGGATTCGCGGCGCCCGGCTGCGCCGGCGCTCCGGTCGGGCCGATTGGCACCGCCGCCGTGTTCAACTATTTCCGCCCCTCGGGGCCGAACCCGTCCTTCGCGGGCATCGCCGGCGGATACGACAATCTCCTCGCCTTGGCGGCCGCGGGCCACTTCCCGACCGGCTTTCAGGGCGTGCAGATTCCGTGGAGCGACGTGAACCCCCAGGCGTCCTCCGGCAATTCTCTTTACAACGCGCTGACGCTGACCGTGACGAAGCGTTTTTCAAACACCTTCCAGTTGCTTTCCGGATGGACGTGGTCGCACACAATCGACGACTCGACCGACCTCTCGACGCTGCTGAACCCGCAGGACAACAGCAATCCGGACGGCGAGCGCGGCAATTCAAATTTCGATCAGAGGCACCGGTGGATCACCAGCGCCGTTTTCGTGAGTCCGTATCACGAAAGCGACGAAGGCTTTTGGAAAAAGTTCCTCGCGGATTTCACCGTCGCGCCGGTCGTCGAGGCCGCGTCGGGACGGCCGTACAACGTCCTCATCGGGTTCGACACCAACCTCGACTTCGGCACCGCGACGAACCGTCCCTCCGTGCTGCCGGCCGGGACTCCGGCGCCGGATGGGCTGCCGGCACCGGTCACATCGCCGTTCATCAAAGGCTCCGAGTTCATCGTGCCGACCGAATGTCTCGGCCCGGACAATCAGCCTTTCGCTTCGGCGCCGCTCGTGCCTTCGCCGCCCACCGGCTGCGTGGGCGATCTGAAGCGCAACGCGTTCGCGCGTCCCGGATTCTTCCAGATCGATCTGCGGATCGAGCGCAAGTTCCCGGTGACCGACCGGGTGAACCTGCAGGTGATCGCGGACGGATTCAACATGCTGAACCGGCGGAATATCAGCGACGTCAACCCGCTGTGCGATCCTACGTCGGGTGTTTGCACCGCGGGCCAGCCGACGGCATCGTACGATCCGCGGACATTCCAATTCGCGCTGAAGTTGAATTTCTAGGCGGCGCTATTTCGCTTCGGGATTGAAGCCGAACGCGCGAGAGTGGAACGCCAGCGACGCGGGCAGATGCTGGGCGACGTACGCCTCGTCGTGTCCGCCCGGATAGAGATGAAATTCGTGGGGAATTCCGCGTGACGCGAGCAGGTCGTGAAACGCCTGCGCTCCCGCGTTGAATCCGAATTCGTCTTCCGTGCCGCAATCGAAGTAGAGCCGCATCGCCGCCGGGCGAGGTCCTTTGCGCACGAGTGTAAAGGGGCTGTTGCGTTCCCAATACGCCGGATCGAAAGGCGCGCCGAATGCGCCGCCCAGCGCCCAGTCCAGCGCCTGCTCTGCCTGGCCGTCGAGCTGCCCCCGCGGCAGTTTCGCCACCAGCGCCGCACTATGCGCGCTCACCGAGCCGAATGTCTGCGGATATCGAAGGCCGAACCGCAGCGAGCCGTAGCCTCCCATCGATACGCCTGAAATCCCGCGATGCGCGCGGTCCGCGCGGATTCGGTAGTGGCTTTCGACAAACGGCAGAAACTCGCGCACGAAGAAATCCTCGTAGCGGACGCGGCCGTCGCGTGAATTGATGTAGAAGCTTCTGCCGGCGTTCGGCGTGACGATCAGAAATTCGCCGACGCGCTTCTGGTCCCACAGGTCCTGTATCAGATTCCAGCCCCCTGAGTTGACCAGCACCTGTTCGTTCTCCCCCAGCCCGTGGAGAAAGTAGAGAACCGGATAGCGCTGCGCCTTGCTCGCGTCGTAGCTGGGCGGCAGCAGCACGCAGTACGAAACTTTTCGCTGGAGGATCGTGCTCGGAAGCGACCGGCACTCGGCGCGGCCCGCCGCTGCGGCCGATGGCGCGAACGAAGCGGCCGCCAGGAGCAAAGCCGCCGCGGCGCCGGCTCTACTCATACCGGAGTGCCTCGACTGGATCGAGGCCGGCGGCGCGCGACGCGGGATAGATCCCCGCGGCGAGGCTCACCGCAATCGAGAACGTAATCGCCGCCACCACCATCCACCAAGGGACCGCGGTGACGCTGATATCCGGCAGACTGCGTCCCCTCAGGTAAACATTCGTGCCGAAATTGATCGCGTGGCCGATCAGCCAGCCGATCACGACGCCGAGAATTCCCCCGAGCGCTCCCATGGCGCCTGCTTCGACGAAGAACAGGCTCTTCACGTCGCGGTCGGACGCCCCGAGCGCTTTCAAAATGCCGATTTCGCGCCGCCGCTCCAGAATCGCCATCACGAGCGTGTTGACGATGCCCAGCGACGCGACGACGAGCGCGAGGCTGCCGAAGATTCCGAGGAAAAGATCGAAGACGGTGAACACGAGGCTCAAGCCCTTGCTCGCATCGAGCAGCGAGAAGACCGCAAATCCCATCTGCTTGATCGCGTCTTCGGCGTCCTTCACTTTCGGAGGATCGTTCACGCGCACGGTCAAGCTTTCGTACGTGCGCTGATCCGGGCTGTTGCGCAAGAGGTCTCGCAGGTCGTTGGCCTGAGCCGACCGCAAGCTTTCGGCGACCTGCAACGGAACCAGCAGCCGGGCGCGGCCCATGCCCCCCATGCCGCCCCCCGCTTCCGTCTCGACGAGGCCGACGATGCGCAGGCTCTTTTCTTTCGGAACAATCGAATAGCCATCCGGCGACGATTTTCCGCCCGCCCCATCCGGAGCGAGCGCCTGGCGCTCCGCGTAGCGCAGCACGACATCCTTGCCGATCAGCGTGTCCGGCTGATCGGAGAGCTGGTGCGCGAGATCGATTTGCAGAATCGCTTCATCGGCATCGGGCCCGGAGAAAAAAGAACCCTTCATGCCTTCGAACGCTCCGTCCTTGCGCGCCGAAGGAGCCACACCCGCGGCAACCGTCGCGTAGGGATTCCCGTTGTAATGAATCTCGATGGGGAAGCGGATTTCCGGATAGACGTCAACCACGTTGGGCAAGGCCGCGATGGCCTTCCGGGCGTCTTCGTCGAGCGGCTTCGGCGGGCCCGCCTGAAAAAGCGAGGGATCCTGCATCCCGCGATAGTTGTTGATGCTGGGGCGCGGCGCGACAAAGATCGCGTCGAAGAGACCCGTGCGCGCCAGCTGACTTGTGGCCAGGTTCTGCAGGCCCACGCCCAGCGAGAGCATCGCCACGAGCGACGCCACGCCGACGGCGATTCCGAGCGTAGTGAGCGAATTGCGCAGCAGCGCCTCGCGAAGATTGCGGCCCGCCAGCTCTCCCAGGTCGCGGCCCTTCACGCCCGGCCTCCGTCGCGGACCACTTTGCCGTCGCCCATCAGGATCATGCGATGCGCGAACCGCTCCGCGCGCGGCTGCTCGTGCGTCACCATCACAATCGTCATGCCCATCGACTCGTTAATTTCGGCGAGCAACTGCATGATCCCGTCGCCGGTCGCGCTGTCGAGATTGCCGGTGGGCTCGTCGGCCAGCAGGATCGAGGGGCGGTTGACCAGCGCGCGCGCCAGCGCCGTTCGCTGCTGCTCGCCGCCGGAAAGCTCCGTCGGGCGGTGCGAAAAGCGGGCGGAGAGCCGCACGCGCTCGACCGCTTCCCGCACGCGGGCGTCCCGCTCCTCGCGGTCCACTTCGGCCAGGCGCAGCGGCAGCTCCACGTTTTCCTCCAGCGTCATCCGCGGCAGCAGATTGAATGCCTGAAAGACGATGCCGACCGTGTGACTGCGGTGCCTGGCAAGCTCCGCCGAGTTCATTTCGGCAAGGTTGCGGCCATTCACGAGAATCGCTCCGGACGTGGGCCGGTCGAGTCCCGCCATCAGATTCAGAAGCGTCGATTTGCCGGAGCCGGAGCTGCCGAGCAGCGCTACGAATTCGCCCGAGCGGACCTGGAGGCTTACGTCGTCCACGGCACGCACGAGCGTCTCGCCCATCTTGTAGTGGCGCGCGACGTGGTCCGCTTCGATCGCGACTGGATTTCCCGTGCTCATCTGCACCCTCTATGGTACTACGCGGCGGGGCGCGACAATGTTGCGAGCGCGCAGCGCACCGGGAAACTAGTCCGCGTCCGTCATTTCCGTTCGGCTATAATCACGAGCTTTGATGCGGAGCCGCGCACGCCGGTTACGCCCGGCGCGAGCGGGCGGAATGGAGCGACATGGCGATTCTGGTGACGGGCGGTGCGGGCTACATCGGCAGCGTGACCGTCGAGCGCCTGCGCGCGAAGGGTGAGCGCGTCGTCGTGCTCGACGATCTGTTCCGCGGCCATCGCGCGGCGGTTCCGCCGGATGTGCCGTTCTATCAGGGCCGAGTCGGCGATCGAGAACTACTCAAGCGGATCCTGAGCGAGCAGGAAATCGCGGAGTGCGTTCATTTCGCGGCGCTCGCGTACGTGGGCGAATCGGTATCCGAGCCCGCGAGATATTTCGAGAACAACGTCGAGCAGGGCGTCGCGCTGATGACGACTCTGCTGGACGCTCGCGTCCGTTTCATTGTTTTTTCGTCCACCTGCGCCACGTATGGCGTGCCGGAAAAAATTCCGATCTCTGAGGACTCGCGGCAGTGGCCCGCGAATCCCTATGGATGGTCGAAGCTGGCCATGGAGCGGGCGCTCGATTCGTTCGCGCACGCGTACGGCCAGAGATTTGTCGCGCTGCGCTACTTCAACGCGGCCGGCGCGACGGAGCGCTGCGGCGAGGCTCACGAGCCGGAGTCCCATCTGGTTCCCAACGTCCTGAAAGCGGCCGCGGGCGAGATCAAGGAACTTTCGATCTTCGGCAAGAACTATCCGACGCCGGACGGCACAGCGATTCGCGACTACGTGCACGTGGCCGATCTGGCCGACGCACACATTCTGGCCCTCGACCATTTGCGCAAGGGCGGCAGCTCCGATTTCATCAATCTCGGGACGGGACACGGCTATTCGGTGCTGGAAGTGATCGAGAACGCGCGCAAGGTGACGGGCAGGCAGATTCCGGCGCGCGTCGAGCCGCCCCGGCCCGGCGATCCCGCGGAGCTGGTGGCGGATGCATCCAAGGCTGCGAAAGTGCTCGGCTGGAAGCCGAAGGTTTCGGATCTGGCGACGATTCTGCGTTCGCAGTGGGAGTGGCGGCAGAGAAATCCCAACGCATACTCAAAATAAGAGAGCCCCGGCGGATCGCCGGGGCCCTCGGCATCTCTCCTCCGTCTTGCCCTTACCGCGCGCGGCCGTTGTGCTTTTTCGCGTAGATGTTCTTGGATGCGTTGTTCTGGCGTTGGTTCAACGCAGCCTTGTCGCCCGCGGTCAGCTTGCCGCCATCGGCCGCTCGCATCGAAGCGTCCTCGCGGTGGATGCTCCGCTGTTGCCGTTCAAGGCGGGCCGTTTCGCCGGCGGTCAACTGGCCGCTGCGGATGCCCTGCGCGATACGGCCCTGCTGATCCTCGCGGCGCTGCCCGACTTCGTTGTTTCCGTAGTGGGCCGTGCGCGCGTTGTGTTTGTCGTCGTAGATTCGATTGGATAGCCCGTTTTGCTGGCTGTTCAGCGTGGCTCGGTCGCCGGCCGTCAGGTGGCCGTCGTCCGCGGCGCGCATGTTGTGTTCTTCTTTGTTGAGGCCCGCTTCTCCGGTTTCGAGCCTCTTGGTCTCGCCCGCCGTCAGCTGGCCGCTCTGGACGCCATTGGCGATGCGATCCTGCTGATTGTCCTTGCGCTGCGCGATCGACTGCGGATCCGCCGTTGTCGTGGCCGCCTGTTGGGCGAAAGCCGGGGCGACGTTCACTGCGATGAGGGCCGCACCACTCAAAATAAGTGCCGTGATCTTCATGATCGTATTCCTCTCGATGACTTGAGTTCCTATTCCAAGTGTCGGCCCCGCCCCTGCTGTGCGAGGACCGTACAGTGCATGAAACACCGCTGGCGCGGCAAAGTTGCAAGCTCAGTCGCGGCTGCTAACCGATTGCCTGTGAGATGGTTAGCCGGCCCGCGCAGGTCCCCACCCTCCCTCGGAGTCGTTTGCAGCCGCGTGCCGGAGGCCCTGCCAGACCACTGCGCTTCGCTCCGGCTTTGGCCGTGTATAATGCTTCGGGTTCTCCGGACCCGCATCGCGATTGCCGATGCAGCGGATAAAAACAAACATTGCCAACCACGCGGCGCGGACGCTCATAGTGTGATCGGCGGCGTGTCTTTCACCGGGGCCGCGGACGTTCTCCCGATCCGACTCAGCGTGGCGAAGAGCGCTGGAGCGCGCCGGCCCGCGTGACGGACACCGTTGATTCGGCGTACTCTCTCCCGGGTCGCGGCAGTCGGAACGAAATAGCTGAGGCGGAGGAAGATGACCAGAGTCGAAGCGATCATTCAGACATCCAAGCTGGACGCCGTGAAAGACGCGCTGCACGAGATCGGCGTCGAAGGCATGACGGTGCTCGAAGCCCGCGGGCATGGCCGCCAGAAGGGCCACACGGAGTTCTACCGCGGCAGGGAGTACACCGTCGATCTGATTCCCAAGATTAAGCTCGAACTCGTCGTTGGCGATGAGAGGGCGGAGCAGGTGGTACAGACCATCGTCACCGCCGCGCGGACCGGCAAGATCGGCGACGGCAAAATCTTTCTTTCCAAGATCGACGACGCGATCCGGATTCGCAATGACGAGCGCGGCGACAGCGCCCTCTAGCATGCGTCGCGCGAATTCGAGAGAATTGCGGAGCGCCGTACGGCGCCGGTGAAGGCCATGGACGAGCCAGCGGCGCGGATCCGAATTCCAAGCTTGCAAGAATGGCCACGAACCCACTACTCGCCAAAGACCTGCGCGATTTTTACGCGGCGGAATCGGCGCGCGTGCGCGAGCAGTTTTCCGCCCGGCGCGACGGCCGCACCGCCGTCCATGGCCGCGCCGCGCTGGTAGATTCCGTCGCGCACCGCCTCTGGAAGGAAGTAGTCTCTCCCGACCTCGAAGGACCAAAGGGTTTTGCCCTGCTCGCGCTCGGCGGATACGGCCGTCGGTGGCTCTTTCCCTATTCGGACATCGACATTTTGTTTCTCCACGCGGGTGACTCCGATTCGGAGCTGAAGAATCGCGTGCGGAGTTTCTCGCAGGAGATGTGGGACCTGCGCCTGAAACTGAGTCCGGCGACGCGCACCCTCAGCGAGTGCGAGAAGTTTGATCCGAACAACGTCGAGTTCGCGATCTCCCTGCTCGATTGCCGCTACTTGGCGGGCGACCGCAGCCTTTTCGCGCGGCTGCACGACCAGATGATTCCCAAGCTCGTGGCCCGCGAATCGCGGGCGATTGTGCAGAAGCTGACCGATCTGACGCGCGCGCGGTACAACAAATTCGGCAATACGGTGTTTCACCTCGAGCCGAACGTGAAGGACGGTCCGGGCGGCCTGCGTGACTACAACCTGGCGCACTGGCTGGCTCTGATTTCGGCCATCGAGGAACAGAACGCGTGGCCCGACGAGAAGACGCTGCTGCCTTCGTGGCTCCGCGACAAGTTCGAGGCGGCGCTCGACTTTCTGATGTCGACCCGCTGCTTTCTGCACATTCGCCATGGCCGCGACGACAACACGCTCGCGTGGGTGGCGCAGGATGAAGCAGCGGCGGCGCGAGTGGGGGTGCCCGACGACGCGCCGATCACGGCTTCGGAGTGGATGCGGATCTTCTTCAGCCACGCGCGGCTGATCCATCGCGTGTCCGGGCAGCTGCTCGACGAATTTCCGGCGGCGCGTCCGTCGCTCTACCGGCAGTTTCAAAATCTGCGCTCGCGCCTTTCGAACGCCGAATTCGCCGTCGTGGATGGCCGCATCTTCCTGCAGCGGCAAGAGGCGCTGAGCGATCCGGAGCTTCCGCTTCGCATGTTCCGCTTCATGGCGCGGCACGGCCTGAGTCTGAGCTCCGCCACCGAGCATCAGGTGGAGGAGATGCTGCCGACGCTCAGCTCCGCTCCTCCGAAGGGCGCGGAACTGTGGCACTACCTGCAGGAGATTCTGCTCGCGCCCCACGCCGCGGAAGCGCTGCGCGCGATGCACTCGCTGCGACTGCTGACGCTGCTCGTGCCCGAATTCAAAGCGATCGATTCGCTGGTGATCCGCGATTTCTCCCACCGTTTCACGGTGGACGAGCATACGTTCGTGACGATCGAGAATCTGCACGCTCTCCGAAAGTCGCAATCGAAGTGGGACCAGGGCTACGCCGAACTCCTCGACGAACTCGAGCAACCCGATCTGCTGTATCTCGCTTTGCTGCTGCACGACACGGGCAAGGGCACGCGGCCGGGCAATCACGTGCTGGGCAGCCTGGAGATGGCCCGGCCGTGTCTGGCGCGGCTCGATCTCGACCCGGACGACCGCGACACCGTTCTCTTCCTGATCGAGCATCACCTCGATATGGGCTCGGCGCTGCGCCGCGACATCTTCGCTCCCGAAACGATCAGCCAGATCGCGGAGAAGATGGGAACGCCCGAGCGCCTGAAGATGCTCTGCCTTTTCACTTACGCCGACATCAAGGCCGTGAATCCGGAAGCGCTGACGCCCTGGAAGGCGGAGAACATGTGGCAGCTCTACATCGGCGCCGCCAACTACCTGATGCACAGCGTGGATCAGCGTCTGCACGGAGACGTCGATGAAGAGGTGATGACGCACCTGCGCACGCTGATGCCGGCGGCGGGCGCGAAGCTCGACAGCTTTCTCGACGGGCTGCCGCGCCGATACTTGCGCACCCAGACCGCCAGCGACGTGGTCCGCCACATGGAGATGGCCAGCCGCCTGGGCCAGGATCCGGTGCAACTCGAATTGGCGCGCGGGCGCCACTGGTATGAGCTGACGCTTGTCACCAACGACCGGCCGTTCCTGTTCGCGAAGATCGCGGGCACGCTGGCGGCGTGGGGTATGAACATCGTCAAGGCGGCCGCGTTTTCGAACAGCGCGGGCGTGGTGGTCGATACGTTTTTCTTTACGGACCGCTTCCGGACGCTGGAACTGAATCTGCCGGAATGGGAGCGCTTCAAGACCAGCATCCACGACGTCCTGACGGGCAAAGCCGACCTCGAGCGCATGCTGCGCGACCGGCTGCGGTCGGAGCGCAAATCCGCGCCGAAAGTGAAGGTCGAAACGCGGATCGAAATCGACGACGAATGCTCGGCCCAGAGCACTCTCATCGAAGTGATCACGCAGGATCAGCCGGGGCTGCTCCACCGCGTCAGTTCTCTTTTCGCGCGCGAAAACTGCAACATCGAAATCGCCGTCATCGACACGGAGAGCGAGACGGCCATCGACGCGTTTTACCTCACCTCCGGCGGCGCCAAGCTGACGCCCGCTCTCCAGGAACGCCTCCGCGGTGAGCTGATGGCCGGGCTTTCGGAGAAATAGCGGTTCTCCTGTTGCTTTCCGCGAACTCGCAACATCTAACCTAGTGGCGCCTGCGTAGTATGATTGGGCCGGGGCGGGAGGTCGCGATGCTCGTCAAAGAGAAGCCGGATTTGACCTACAAGGATGTCACTCCGAAGACGCTTTACATGGGCCGCCGCAATTTCCTGCTCGGGGTGGGCATCACCGGGCTTGCCGTGGCCGCCTACAAGAGGCTCCCCTACGTGTTTGCAGGCGCGCCCACCGGCTCGGTCCCGCGGCCGCTGACGGGACTCGTAAAAAGTCCCTATACGACGGCCGGCGAAAAGACGACGCCGGAACAGGCGGTCACCAGCTACAACAATTTCTATGAGTTCGGCACCGGCAAGGACGACCCTTCGCGCAACGCCGGGAATTTCGTCACCACGCCCTGGAGCGTGTCCGTGGAAGGCGAAGTGGCCAAGCCGCGCAAGTTCACGATGGACGAGATCCTGAAGCTCGCGCCGCTGGAGGAGCGCATCTACCGCCACCGCTGCGTGGAAACGTGGTCGATGGTGGTGCCGTGGATCGGCTACTCGCTCAGCACGATCATCAAGCTGGTCGAGCCGACGCCAAAGGCGAAATACGTTGCCTTCGAGAGCTATTACAATCCCGCGCAGATGCCCCTGGCCAGCGGCGCCGGAATTCAGTTTCCATATCTCGAAGGTTTGCGCCTCGACGAGGCCATGAATCCACTCGCGCTGCTGTGCGTGGGAATGTACGGCGAGACGCTGCCGAATCAGGACGGCGCGCCCGTGCGGCTCGTGATCCCGTGGAAGTACGGCTTCAAGAGCGCCAAATCTCTGGTCAAGATACGCTTCGTCAGAAGCCAGCCGGAAACGACGTGGAACGACTACGCCGGCGGAAGAGAATACGGCTTCTACGCCAACGTGAACCCCGAAGTCGATCACCCGCGCTGGAGCCAGGCGAAGGAGCGGCGGCTCGGAGAGCTGTTCCGCCGTCCCACGCTGATGTTCAACGGCTACGCCGACCAGGTCGCGAGCCTCTACGCAGGCATGGACCTGCGTAAGAACTTCTGACCCTGCGCCGTGAACAAGATCCTCACGAGCAAGTGGACAAAGGTCCTCGTCTTCCTGCTTTGCCTCGTTCCGTTTCTGGATCTCGTCTGGCGCGTCGTTCACGCCCTCCAGCAGGGATTGCCGTTTGATACCTATCTTTCGGCGAACCCGATCGAGTACATCACCCACCGCACGGGCGATTGGACGATTCGCTTCATCGTCATCACGCTCGCCATCACGCCGCTGCGCAAGCTTCTCAAAATGCCGCAGCTGATCCGCTTTCGCCGGATGCTGGGGCTGTACGCTTTCTTCTACGCCTGCGTGCACTTCTGCATTTGGTCCGTGCTCGACAAGCAGTTCGACTGGCCCGACATGTGGGCGGACGTGCACAAGCGCCCGTTCATCACCATCGGCTTCACCGGTCTTGTGCTGATGATCCCGCTGGCGATCACGTCGACGGCAGGATGGATTCGCCGCCTCGGTGGAAAACGCTGGCAGATGCTCCATCGCCTGATCTACGTAACCGCGGTCGCGGGAGTGGTCCACTACTACTGGCTGGTGAAATCCGACATCCGCAAACCGCTGCTGTACGGATTCCTTGTGGCGATCCTGCTGGCGTGGCGGCTTGGAAGCTGGGTCATCGGGCGGCGAAAGTCTCTTCCCGTCGCGTCGTCGGGCAGCCGGCCCACGACCGCCGAATCAGCCTAGAGACGTTTGCCGCGCTGTCTCGTCTAACCCTCGGTGCTCGGTGGTACCATCCTGTAGCTATGTGAGGAGGCGAACTTGCGCGCTACGTTGCGGCTGTTTTCAACCGGCTCGATCGGCCTGATGCAAGCGATCGCTTTGCGCGGCGCCGCGACGGCGGCATCGTTGCTCGCCTGCGCCCTGATCTCGTCCGGACAATCGGCGTCAGTGTGCCCTCCCAAGGCTCGCCTGGACAGCGCGACAGACACATACGGCACGACGACGGTCGCCGATCCGTATCGCTGGCTCGAGGATCAGAGCAGCCCCGAAACGCGCGCGTGGATCGACTCCGAAGACAAATGCACCGGCGCGGCCCTCGGCAAACTCCCCGGCCGGGACGCGCTCCACAAGCGCCTTGCCGATCTTTTTCACACGGACTCCTACTCGCTGCCGCTGGAGCGCTCGGGCCGGTACTTCTTCACCCGGCGCTTGGCCGGCCAGGATCTGGCGCTGATCTTCATGCGCCGCGGCCGGACGGGCAAGGATGAGCTCCTGATCGATCCGCTCGGCTGGAGCAAGGACCATTCGGTGAGCGCCACGATCGAGGAAGCCAGCCGCGATGGCAAGCTGCTCTTCTATAGCCGTCGCGAAGGCGGCCAGGACGAGGTGACGGTGCACGTGCTGGACGTTGACGCGCATCGCGATCTTCCCGACGTGCTGCCTTCGGCGACGTATTTCTCGATTTCCGTCGCTCCGGACAACAGCGGCGTCTACTACGCGAAGGCCACGGCCGACGGCCCGCGAGCGTACTACCACAAGATGGGTAGCGACGCGGCGCAGGACAAGCTGCTGTACGGCGAAAATCTGGGCAAAGAGAAAATCCTGACCGTCTCGCTCTCCGATGACGGCCAGTACGCGGCGTATCTCGTGCTGCACGGGTCGAGCGCGCCGCAATCCGAAATCTATGTTCAGGACGTGAAGAATCACGGCCCGGTCGTCGCCGTGGTCAACGACATCGTCTCGACCTTCTATCCGTTCTTCGGCGGGCGCACGCTCTACATCCAGACGAATTGGAAGGCGCCGCATTGGCGGGTGCTCGCCACCGATCCGGCTTCGCCGTCGCGGGATCACTGGCGCGATGTGATCGCGGAAGCGCCGGACTCGATCGATCAGTTCGCGCCCATCGGAGGCAAGCTGGTCGTCGAGTACCTTCACAACGCCACGTCGAAAGTGGTCGTGATGGACGCGGACGGCAGGAACCCCAAGCAAGTGGAGCTGCCCGCGCTCGGCTCCGCCAGCATCTCCGGTGACTGGCAATCGTCCGCGCTTTTCTATTCTTTCGACGGCTTTGACTATCCGAACGGAAACTTCGCTTACGACCTCTCGACTTCGCGTTCGTCGGTCTGGTCGAAGCTGAACGCGCCCGTCGATCCGACCCTCTTCGAGACCCAGCAGGTCTGGTATCAGTCCAAGGACGGCACGAAGGTCTCGATGTTTCTCTTTCACAAGAAGGGGCTCGTGCTCGACGGAAAGAATCCGACGATCCTTTCCGGCTACGGCGGATTCGACGTCAGCGAGACCCCCTACTACGTGCCGACCGTGATCGCCTGGGCCGAGCATGGCGGCGTTTACGCGCTCGCCAATCTTCGGGGCGGCGGTGAGTACGGCGAAGAATGGCATCGCGCCGGAATGTACGAGCACAAGCAGAACGTCTTCGACGATTTCATCGCCGCGGCGGAATATCTGATCGCGAAGAAATACACGAATCCCTCAAAGCTCGCGATTCTGGGCGGCAGCAACGGCGGCCTGCTGGTCGGCGCGGCGCTGACGCAGCGGCCCGATCTGTTTCGCGCCGTCGTCTGCCAGTATCCGCTGCTGGACATGCTTCGCTACCAGAAGTTCCTCGACGGGCCGTTCTGGGTCAGCGAGTACGGCAGCTCGGACAAGCCCGAGCAGTTCGCCTACATCTACAAGTACTCGCCCTATCAGAACGCGAAACCGGGCACCGCGTACCCCAGCGTGCTCTTCATCACCGGCGACGGCGACACGCGCGTCGCGCCGCTCCACGCGCGCAAGATGGCCGCGCTGCTTCAGGCGGACACTAGCTCGAAGCGCCCGATCCTGCTGCTCTACGACACCAAGTCGGGGCACTCCGGCGGCCGTCCCGTCAGCAAGACGATCGACGAGCAGACGGACATTTTGAGCTACGTGCTCTGGCAGCTCGGAGTGCCCGCGCAGTAGCTCAGCCTGCATCTGCTGGCCTTCGCCTGTGCCCGCGTACCTGTCCCTTTTTTGTCCCAGGACAGGTGTTGGCGCCCCTTCACGCTGTGTAGAATAGTTGGCATGAAAACCGGAGGCACCTGGGAAGGTGCGCGTTGGAAGGGGTGGGTCGGGATTTCTTTGTCCCTGCTGATGGCGCTGGGGTTCAGCGCCTGCGGCGGAGGCTCGAACGGCGGCGGAGGCGGCAATCCCGTGGCTCCGACGATCACCGTGCAGCCGACGAGCCAGACGGTCACGGCCGGGCAGACCGCGACATTCAGGGTGTCCGCCACCGGAACGCCCGCGCCCACGTATCAATGGCAGGAAGAGCCCGCCGGCCAAAACTCCTTCTCGAATGTTTCCGGCGCCACTTCCAACAGCTACACGACTCCGGCGACGACAACCGGCGATAGCGGCTCGAAATTCCAGGTGGTCGTCAGCAACACCGCGGGCTCGCAGACCAGCACGGCCGTCACGCTTACGGTGAATGCCGCGCCGCCTCCCAGCAATGTGACCGTGCTCACCTATCACAATGACAACGCGCGCACCGGCCAGAACCTGAATGAAACCATTTTGACGACGACGAACGTAGCCTCCGCGCAGTTCGCCATGCTCGGGACGATCAATGTGGACGGTCCCGTGGATGCGGAGCCGCTGTACGTCGGCGGCATGACAATCAACGGCGGGACGCACAACGTGCTGTTCGTCGTAACCGAGAACGACTCGGTCTACGCGTTCGACGCGGACACTTTCACGCAGCTTTGGAACAACCCCCTCCTGAACGGCACGGGCGAGTCGCCCAGCGACGACCACGGTTGCGGCCAGGTGGAACCGACAATCGGAATCACTTCGACTCCGGTCATCGATCTCAACGCAGGACCGAACGGCACGATCTTCGTGGTGGCCATGTCGAAGTCGGGCGGCACTTACCACCAGCGATTGCACGCGCTCGACCTCGCAACGGGGGCCGATCGAATCACGGCGGCAAATATCGCCGCCACCGGATTCGATCCGAGCCAGTACGAGGAGCGCACCGGGTTGCTCCTGGCAAACGGCGTGATCTACCTGGCCTGGACTTCGCATTGCGACGGCGGCTCGTATAACGCATGGGTGATGGGCTACGGCGAATCGAATCTCCAGCAGACCAGCGCCCTCAATCTGACGCCCAACGGGCAGGGCGGCGGAATCTGGATGGCCGGCGATGGGCTGGCAGCGGACTCGAATTCGCCGCCCAATGTCTATTTCTTGGACGGCAACGGCACGTTTGACACCACCTTGAATGGCGGATTTCCGATCAACAGTGACTATGGAAACGGTTTCATCAAGCTTTCGACGACTAACAACACGCTTGCCGTGGCCGATTATTTCGAGATGTCCGATACCGTCAACCAGTCGAACCACGATCAGGACCTGGGCTCGGGAGGCGTCCTGCTGTTGCCCGACATGAAAGACTCCGGCAATACCACGCGTCATTTGGCGGTCGGCGCGGGGAAGTCTGACTCTTTGTCGGGCAATGTCGTGTTGTATGTGGTGGACCGGGACAACATGGGCAAGTTCAACTCGGCCAACGACAACGCGATCTATCAGGAACTCACCGGAGATTTACAGGGCGGGCAAGGAGTTTGGTCCGCTCCCGCGTATTTCAACAACACGCTCTATTACGGCGCCGTGGGCGACAATCTGAGAGCGTTTCCAATCTCCCAGGCGAAAGTCGCAGCTTCGGCGTCTTCGCATAGCACCGACTCTTTCGGCTATCCCGGCGCTACGCCCAGCATCTCGGCAAACGGAACCACGAATGGAATCGTGTGGGTGATCCAAACTTCGGACACGCTGATCGCCTACGACGCGACGAATCTGGGTCACAAGCTGTTCACCGGGGCATTTACCGGGAATAGCAACACGAAATTCATCACTCCCATGATCGCGAACGGGAAGGTCTACGTGGGCACGGGCGCCGCCAGCGGCCATCCGGGCACAGTCGTGGTGTTTGGTCTCACGAATCAGGGAGCGCGCCTCGGCAAAACGCCAAATCCGCCGCGCGAACGCCGCCGCTGGCTGCAGCAGGCAAAGCCGCCGCGTCCGGGCAGCAGCACGCCGGGAGCGTGACCCGCTACTGCGCCGGATGTTCTCCGAGCCGGTCGTTTTCCTCGCCGGCCTCGAGCGAGCGGATACAGAGTTCCGTTCCGCTCTCGTCGCACTGGTAGATTTGATAGACGGGCAAATCGCCCGGCCGCACCACGTAACCGCCGTGTTCCATATCGACCGCCAGGTCGTAATCGGTCATTACGTATGGATTTCCCGGCAGGGCGCGCACGCGAAAAACGGCGGAGCCCGGCTCGTAGTTGCCGTAGCTGAAGCAGCGGCCGATGCAGGCGCGATCCACGATGTGCTGGATCAGAATGCGCGAGCCCGGCGGCTGCAGGATCGTCGCCATCACGCGCTGGTTGGGCGGCAGCGCGCTCACCAGCCGCGCGGCCTCCGCTTCCATCCTGTTTACGGCCGCCGTGTCCCGGTAAAGAAACGAGAAAAACACAGCCGCAATCGCGGCAGTGCCGATCAAGTGCCACTTGCTCGGCCGCGCCACCCCCAGCAGGCAGCAGCCCAGCGCCGCCGATACGGACGTCAGCCGCTCCGTCAGCAGCGCGATTGGGGCTGTCGGCGGCGGAAAGATGACCGCGTCCGGCAGCACGAAAACCGCCAGCGCGACGAGCGCGTACAGCTGAACCGGCAGCGCATACTCCGGCCAGCGGCCGCTCTCGCGCCGCCAGACGTCCGCAGCGAGCGATGCGACGACGAAGAGCAGCAGCGCCCTGGCAAGAAATCGGTATCTTTCCCCGAATAGAACCAACTGGTCCGCGCCGTTGAACGAATAGAAGGGCTTCGCGCCGGCGTTCGCGAAGTAGTGGCGAAACAGGAAGAAGTGCAGCACGAGCAGGCACACAACGGCTAGCGCGAACAGGAAGATCCGATCTCCGCCTCGCGTGCTTTGGCGAATCAGGATGTACCCGGCGGCCGCAGTCAGCCAAACGAAGCCGAGCGGATGCGCCACCAGCACAAGCGGCGCAAGCGCCACTGCCGCGAGTTTCTCCCAGCCGTTCCCCCGCCAAATGATTGCCACTGCAAAGAAAGAAAGCCCCAGCGCCAGGTAGTAATTGAAGAAACCAAGATGAAACGTCCAGCCGTACGTGACCATCGCGATGGCCGGCGCGGTGAACCAGGCTGCGCGGCGGCCGGCCGCCGAAACCAGCGCGAAGACTCCCCAGAAGAAGATCAGCACGCACAGCGAAACTGCGATCTTCTCCGCTGCGCGCAGTCCGAAGATCGATCCCAAGCCGCTCAGCAGCCAGTCGAACAGCACGTTCGTGTGCTGCGGCGCCAGCCACAATCCGGGCGCCTGCCCGTGACGTATCAGCTGCGCGAGCCACGCGTTGTAGAGATGACTTCCCAGATCGGACGAAACGATCTCGCGGTGCCAGAAGCAGGGAACCAGGATCAGCGCGGAAATCGAAAGAAACCGCGGCCAATGGGACCGCAAGAATTGCGCGGCCGTTTTCGGAAGAGAAGTTTCTGTTTGTGCGGAGAAGCTTTCGTCCATTGCTGCGGATTCGGACCCGCGCTATCGAGTCGGCGTGTTCGAGGGAGGCCTCGGTGCTCCTGCTCCGGGCCGCTTGCGCTCGGAGGGATCCCAGTCTTCCGGCGGAAACGCGATGCGCCAGAAGAGAGGCGACGGCTCGCTGAACTCGACTCCCACTTCCGTCTTTCCGCCTTCCTTCTGGCCAAGGAACGTGACTTTGCAGGGCAATTCTTCGGCGGTCTTCACGTTGACGAGAGCAACCTCCTGGGCGCGCGTCACCGGCGTCGCCATCCGGATCATGCATCCGTGCGCATTCACGGAAATCGTCGAAGCCTCTTCTTCGAACGGCTGGCCCGCCCGCTTCCCGCGAACCAGGACCGGCATCGCGATATTGACCCGTTGTGAGCGCCGTCGCTCCGCCGCGCTTTCGCGCGCGAGCGGAGCCCGCAGTTCGGACATGGAAAGCTCCCTTTGATTCTTGTGTCGCGCGCTGATTCGCAGCCGGACTCTCGACCCCCGGCAGGCCAGGAACGACGATGGCTTATTGTACCTTGGCGGCCCACAGCGGTCAGACAAAGTGGTTCGCATCAGGACAATCCGTCAATAGAGGGTTTCCGCTTGGTCCGGCAGGGCGGGAGCCGTGAAGGCGAGTGGAGAAAGAAAAAGGGCGGACCAGCGATTGCCGGTCCGCCCTCCTTCGACTAGAGGCTGGTGACGTTCGCAGCCTGCAGGCCCTTGGGGCCGCGGGTGACTTCGAATTCAACCGCTTGGCCTTCGTTCAGCGACTTGTACCCCTCAGCCTGAATGGCCGAGAAGTGGACGAAAACGTCCTCGCCGGACTGGCGCTGGATGAACCCATAACCCTTGCTGGCATTGAACCACTTCACTGTTCCTTGTTCTCTCACTTATGTACTCACTTTACTTGTAAGCTATTTGTGCTTCTCGACCGCCTCCAGTCGTAAAGCAAAAGGGGCCGCGAGTTTGTACTCGCAGCCCCTTCAATCGAATCTGAAAAGGTGAAACAAGAGCAACAAACGCAATCCAAAGGTATCACGCATTTGGGTCGGATGCGAGCGAAATCTTAGGCGCCGGGATCGAGGCGTTACCGGAGCGAGCGGCCCAGAGACACGAACGCCGGGAGACGATGCGCGACAACGCTCATTTCCCGGCGCGAAAAACGCTAGATGGCAAACGGCAGCTTCTGGCGTCGCTTCAGCATCAACAACCCAGCCAGCGCCAAACCCAGCAGCAGCACGGTGGCCGGCTCCGGCGTCCTCACGATGAACTCCTGCGGATTTCCGCCCGAAGTTGGAGTGTAGATCAGGATGTTCGAAAACTCGCCGGAGTAATACTGCTGGCTGCCCGCCTGATTCAGCCAGTACTGGATGCCGTACACGTCGCTGGAGTCGTTGAAGAAGCTCAGGGCGCTGATCGTGGCCTGCGTGCTCGGCGATCCCGTCAGGTACCAGATCGCGTACTGCAGAGCGTCGGCCTCTTTGTTGTTGCCGGAGAGGCCGAAGAGAATGTTCGCCAGAAACGCCACTTCATCGTAGGTCTGCGTCTCGTTGCCGCCCGTGAAGCGCACGTAGGTCGGATTGGCGAGCGTCGAAACGTACGCGGTCCAGGATTCGCCGACGTAGGAGTCGTGAGAATAGTCGTCGCAGATGACCGGGGTGGTATTCCCGTTGATGGTCGCGGTGTAAGGACCGACGTACACGCCGTTCACTGTATTGTTTCCGGCGGACGTCAAAGTCATGCTGGCCGTGTCGGCCAGAGCGGCGGGCGCTGCGGCCAGCAGCAGCGTCACGGCAGCAAACAGAGCAATCTTGAACGCCTTCGTCATTAGGGGCCTCGACGCAAACCTCATTACAACTTTCGCGGTTGGTCAGCCCCTCAGATATCTGGCGTGGCCGCAACTACAGTGGGCGGAAAGAAATCCCGCCTACCTGCGCAAGGTTACGGGCACGCAAATACTGTGTCAACAGGAAGCTTTTTTCACAAAAACGCTCCGTGCGTTCACATCTAAGCGATTGAATAGAAACAGGTTAGTGTAATTTTGCCATTTCGTTCCTTTGTCTGCCTTCCCTTCGGCTGCTTGGGAGGCCTCTCAACTCGCGTGTCCCTCCAGCCACGCCCGGGCTCAGAAACGCCGGACCGCGCTTCGCGATTTGGGTACAATCAAAACGATCCTCCGCCGAACGTCTGTGCGCGTGCGCGCGCTCGAGGAACCGAGGCATGCAAGCTGAACGCGAAAAACTGCTGCGCGCCGCGCGGCGCGTGGTGATCAAGGTCGGCACGACCACCGTCACCGGCGCCCAGGGCGAGCTTTGCCGCGAGCGCGTCGAACCGATCGCGCGTTCCATCGCCGCCCTGCTCAAGGACGGCCGCCAGGTTGTGCTCGTCTCTTCGGGTGCAGTCGGCCTGGGCCGCGGCTGGCTTGGCCTGCATCGCTCGCGCCTCGACGATCTGGTCACCAAGCAGGCGTGCGCGGCGGTCGGCCAGAGCCTGCTGATGGACGCGTACAAGAATCTCTTCGGCCAGTGGGACATCAAGATCGCGCAAGTGCTGCTCACCGAAGACGACTTCAGCAACTGGCGCCGCTATTCGAATCTCCGCCAGACGATGGAGAAGCTGACCGGATTCGGCGTCCTGCCCATCGTCAACGAGAACGACACGGTCTCAACCGCCGAGCTGGAATCGGTCGCGCAGGGAACGCGCGCGGTCGCGTTCAGCGACAACGACCGCCTCGCCGCGCTGGTCATGAGCGGGCTCGAAGCCGATGCGCTGTTGCTCCTGACCAACGTCGATGGTCTTCTGCAGGGCGACGATGTGATTCCGCTGGTCTCGGAAATCACGCCGGAGTTGCGCGCCCTCGCCGCCGGACCTTCAGCCAGCGGACGCGGCGGCATGCGCACTAAGCTTGAAGCCGCGGAGATCGCCATGAACTGCGGCGGCACGGCCGTCATCGCCAACGGCAGCTGCCCCGATACGATCGACCGCGTTTTCGCGGGCGAGAATATCGGCACGGCGTTTCTGCCTGCGCGGCGCATGCGCGGCAAGCGCCGCTGGATCGCCTACGCCGCGGACGTTCGCGGCCGCGTGGTGGTGGATGCAGGCGCGCACCGCGCGATCACGCAGAAGAAGGCGAGCCTGCTCGCATCCGGCATCGTCCGCGTGGAGCACCACTTCGCGCCGATGGACGTCGTCAGCATCGTCGACGCCGAGGGCCGCGAGTTCGCGCGCGGCATCGCCAATTGCGCGAGCGAGGAAGCCCAGCGATTTTCCGGCAAGAAAAGCGGCCGCGGCGGCGATGCCGCTTCGTCGCCCGTTCTTGTCACGCGCGATAACATTGTGCTATTGCAAAGCCCATGAGCCAGCCCCGCACAGCCCCGTTGCAATCGAGCGAGATATCGGTCGCCGAAATTGCGCACCGGGCGCGCATCGCCTCGCGCGCGCTGGCGAAGCTTTCTCTGGCCGCGCGCAACGAAGTTCTTCTCGCCGCGGCGAAGGCCATTGAAGACGGTGCCAAACGAATTCTCGACGCGAACGCGCGCGATTGTGAGGCGGCGGAGCCGGATGTTGTAGCCGGGAAGATGACCTCGGCGATGTTCGCTCGCCTCCGCGTCGGCGAAAAAGGCATCGCGCAGATGGCCACGCAGGTTCGCGAAGTGGCGCGGCTGGCCGATCCTCTCGGCCGCACGCTCGCGGCCACCGAGCTTGACGACGGGCTTGTGCTCTATCGCGAGTCGTGCCCGCTTGGAGTGATCGGCGTGATTTTCGAATCGCGGCCGGATGTCGTCCCGCAACTCGCGTCGCTGGCCCTGAAATCGGGCAACGCCGCGATCATGAAGGGCGGCTCCGAGGCGGCCGCGACGAACGAAACCCTCGTCTCCGTCTGGCGCGAATGCCTCGGCAAATTCCCGGCCGTGCCCCCGGATTCGATCAGCCTGCTGCAGTCGCGCGCGGACGTGATGGAACTGCTGGCGCAGGACCGCGACGTGGACCTGATCATCCCGCGCGGATCGTACGATCTCGTGCGCTTCATCATGAAGCATAGCCGCATTCCCGTGCTCGGCCACGGCGAAGGCATCTGCCACGTCTACGTCGATCGCTCCGCCGATCTGAAGAAGGCGGTGGACGTCACCTACGATTCGAAGGTGCAGTATCCGGCCGTTTGCAATGCGGCGGAGACGCTATTGGTTCATGAAGCGATCGCGCCCCAGTTTCTGCCGGTGGCCGTGGCCAAGTTGAAGCAGGCGGGCGTCGAAATTCGCGGCGACGCGAAAACGCGGGTCTTGCTGCCCGGAGAGTCCATCGTGCCGGCCACCGAGCAGGATTGGGTCACCGAGTACGGCGATCTGATTCTCTCCGTCAAGATCGTGGCGGACCTCGACGAGGCGATCGAGCACGTCAATACCTACGGCTCGCATCACACCGATGCCATCGTCGCGGAAGATGCGGAGGCGGCGCGGCGATTCCTCAACGAGGTCGATTCCGCCGGCGTGTATCAGAACGCTTCGACTCGCTTCGCCGACGGCTATCGTTACGGGTTCGGCGCGGAGGTCGGCATCAGCACCAGCAAGCTCCACGCGCGCGGGCCGATGGGACTCGAGGGGCTCACCACATACAAGTACAAGCTGATCGGCCACGGTCACACGGTCGCGGAATACGCCAAAGGCGAGAAGAAGTTCAAGCACCGCACGCTCGACTAGCCCGTCTGCGTACGTTTCCTGCCAAAAACCCACGCGAACGCCGCCAGCGTCACCGTCGAAATCGCTGAAATCGCATCGCCCAGAGCCCGGTCCCGTGTGCGCCGAAAGCGCAGGTCGACGCGATTGCTGCCCGCCGCCAGCGGCACCAGGATTTGTCCCGTTTCCGGGCGCAGTTCGAATTGCGCGGGGCTGTCGTTCACCTCAACGCTCCACGCCGGATAATTCACCAGCCTCACAGCGAGCGTCGTCGTCGTTGCGCTCTCCGCCGCGAATGTTCGGCGCTCTGCCGTCCACGTTTGCGGATGAATTCGCACGCCCGCGGCCGGAACGATCTCGTCCGATTCCGGATCGACTTTCGCCACGCTCGGCGCGGGGTCGCGCGACACGTCCGCCGGCCGCTCCTCATCGTCCGGATTTCCCGGGAACTGATACCGGTCGCAGCCCACCGGCGCGTACTCATCCGCGCCTTCATATCCTCGCCCCGAATGGATTGCTGCGGCGACGCCCGGCAGGTCGCTGCTGTCCCACGGCGCGTCCTTGACCATCGCGGCTCCGGCTGCTCCGATTCCCGCGAACACCAGAATTGCCAGCGCCCCCGCCGCCGCGCGATTCCGCACGCTGGCGATGCCGCTCGCCACGAAGAACGCGAACGCGACGCCCACCACGTCGAGACATCGCCACGGAAACTGCACGAACCACAGCTTCGGCAGCGTCCGCCAGAGCCACGCGCTCACCGGAAGCATCATGACCACGGACGCCGCGGCGAGCGACGAAAGTGCCCACCACGCCCCGGCAATTTCTCGCCGCCTTTCCCGCCCCAGGATCCAGCCGATCGCCGTCACTCCGATCAATCCCGCCGCGACCCAGGACACCTTCCCATTGAACGCCACGTACTCCGGTACGTTCGCCCGCGTGAACAGGAAATTTGCAGTCGGCCAGTAGCTGGCCGTCACCGCCTGCGCGATCTGCACCCAGCGCTGCTCCCACACGGCCGGCACAATGTAGAACGCCGCCAGCCCGAATCCGCCCGCCATCGCGCCTCCGCCGAGG
>DATJXJ010000026.1:0-5582 GCA_035500255.1 Verrucomicrobiia bacterium
CCCACGAACAAAGAAACCGCGAACCAGCCTGCCAGAGCCTACGAGTGGGGTTGGTACAACGATGTGTACGTGAAGACGCCGAAGGGCTGGCGCTTCAAGTCGCGCGTCCATTCCTGGCCCGGCATGCCCGAGTCGCTCAAGTTGCGCTAGCGCCGGCTAGCTTCTCAGATCCTCTTCCACCAGCTTGCGTATGTGTTCGCTGGGATGATTCCGGGCGATCGCGATCACCTTTCGAACGAGATCTTCAGCGTCAGGTGGATACGTGCCGGGCCTGAGAGGCAGGCTGGGAAAAATGTTCCGCCGAAGATACTCGTCTTCATTCTGAACGAACTCGTTGAGGACCAGCCGGCACCTGCGCTCTTCGAGGTCGCTCAGGTCATCGTGGATCTCTCGAATCTTCTCTCCGCACGTGATTGCCTGCATCCACCCGCGACCCGCCACGAAGGCTCGCGCGGAGCGCGCCCAGTACATCGCTTTTGCGGCGCCCGCCTTCTCGAGGTTTGTCCCCGTTTCGAGAATGTCGAGCAGCGTCGTATTGACTCTGCGCAGTCCGAAGTTCCACGCGCACGGCTGGATGAATCGGCCGTCGAGGCTCGGGTCCGGCTCGTTGACGCCCGCCTGTATCAGCGGAAGGTACAGACACTCCGGGAGGGGTTCCACTCTCGTGACGACAAACGCGGCAAACCACTTCTGGTTCTCGTCTTGCAGCGCCCCGGCCAGCCACTGAAAATCTTTTTCCGTCGCCGAGGGCCATTCGGATCGAACGGTTTCCTCCAGCCTGTCAAAGACGTGGGACGGGCCGATTCCTTTGTAGATTTCCTGCTCCGCAAGGTACTCCGCGCACATCGATTCGAAATTCATCGCAAGGTTTCGCGCATGGCGGCGCCGCTGAAAGAATCTCTTTCTCGCAGTGTATCAAACGCCCGCTTCCGCCCCGTGTGACGCACGCCTCCGCGTGTCCGTTTCTTACACGGTGGTGCCCATTCGATTCAGAGCATCAGGCTGGTTGGGCCGTTCCGACCGGAGCGCCCGGCGATCTTGTTGTTCAGGTGGAAGCGCAGGGCTAAAGCCCTGCGAGAAGCGACCGCCTGCCTTTGCGCAGCTTCGCCTGCGGCAAGTATTCCTTCGCGAATCTACCCGGCCAAATTCGGACGCTACCCGGCGCCGTGCCTCACTTACCCCGTTCGATGCGCGCGCGGCCGCGGCGGCGTAGTGCCTCGCGCGTCAGCCGGACATGCGTAGCCGGCGGCTCCACACCCGGCACACACGACCTCGGTTCCGGCGCAGCAGCATGATGGGATACACATCGAAGGGGATTCTGACAAGCAGCAGGACGTAGCCGTACACGGCATGATCGCCCGCAAGGTATGAGATCGCCAGGGTGCTCGAGAGGAAACACGTAACCCAGTGCACCCGCTCTCCGAAGCTCATCTCTTTCAGCAGTCGCTCGCAATCGGTGCGGCCGGCGACGAAATAGAGATTCGGGTTGATCCAGCCCAACGGCGAATGAAGCAGTACCCATCGGAACGCTCGGATGCTCCAACGGTCGTAGACCTCGCCTTCCTTCTCCCAACGGGCTAGGGAGAACTGCTTGGGCTTCACGTTGAAAATGGCGGTGATTGGCAGAGCGACGGTGAACGAGATAAGCCACGACACGGCGATTCCGTAGATAAGCGGATTGCCGTGAGGGCGAAAACCGCGCTTATTGAAATAAAGTGCACCGACAGTAAGGATCATCAGCAGGAAAACACTTCGTATTCCACGACGCATTGCACGAAGCGTCTGCTCGTTTTGTGGATCTCTGCTCATTCCTTCCATTCCATCATTAACAGCCCGTGGCCAACAACGCGATCGACCGGACTTCGTCATCTTGTCGGAAACGGGCCTGCCGGACAAGTTCCCCGAGTCGATCCCGCGTAGTGTCCTGATTTCGCAGCGGGTCTGACTATCACGCTGGTGTTTAGGGGGTCGGACATTCATGTCCGACGTGCAAGACCGGGCGCAGCGCCGGTCCGATGCGCAGCTTCGCCTGCGGCAAGTATTCCTTCGAGAGTCTTCGCAGCCAATTCGGGACACCACCCGATCCCGCGCCAAATTGACCCGCCTGATCGTCGCGCCTATACTGAATTTTCGCGCCGCTGGCAGCACCAGGAGCATCCGCCATGGAAAATCCCGTCATCCTCAGCTCCGTCCGCACGCCCATCGGGAAATTCATGGGCGGACTTTCTTCGCTCTCCGCGCCCGAACTCGGCGCTATCGCCGTCAAAGAAGCCGTCCGTCGCGCGGGCCTCGATCCCAACCAAGTCGACGAAGCGATCCTCGGCAACGTGATCCAGGCCGGCCTCGGACAGAATCCCGCGCGCCAGGCGGCGCTCAAAGGCGGCCTCGATCCGCGCGTCGCCGCCATGACGATCAACAAAGTCTGCGGCTCGGGCTTGAAAGCTGTCGGCCTCGCCGCGCAGGCCGTCGCGCTCGGCGAATCCGAAATCGTCGTCGCCGGCGGCATGGAGTCCATGTCCAACGCGCCTTACCTGATGAAAGGCGCGCGCACGGGCTTCCGCCTCGGCAATGCCGAGCTGCTCGACTCGATGATTACCGACGGCCTCTGGGACGTCTACGAAAACTTCCACATGGGCATGACCGCCGAGCTGGTCGCCGAAACATACGGCATCTCGCGCCAGGAGCAGGACCAGTTCGCGCTCGATAGCCATCGCAAGGCCGTGCACGCCACGAAATCCTGCTTCGTCGCCGATCAGATCGTTCCCGTTGAAATTCCGCAGCGCAAAGGCCCGCCGCTGCTGATCAAGACGGATGAGTCGCCGCGCGAAGACTCTTCGCTCGAGGCGCTCGCGAAGCTCAAGCCCGCGTTCAAGAAGGAAGGCGGCACGGTCACCGCAGGCAATGCGCCCGGCACGAACGATGGCGCCGCGGCGCTCGTCGTCACCGGCGAAAAAATCGCCGCTCGTCTCGGCAAAGTTCCCATGGCGCGCATCGTCGCGCAGGCTGTCAGCGGCGTCGAGCCGAAATGGGTGATGATGGCGCCCGTCGATGCCGTCGAAAAGCTGCTCGCGAAAACCGGCTGGGACCGCGACAAGGACGTCGATCTCTGCGAATTGAACGAAGCCTTCGCCGTCGCTGCCATCGCCGTCACGCGCCAGCTCAAGCTCGATCCCGCGAAAGTCAACGTCAACGGTGGCGCGGTCGCGCTCGGCCATCCCATCGGCGCGTCCGGCGCGCGCATTCTCGTCACGCTGCTCTACGAATTGCAGCGCCGCAATCTCAAGCGCGGCATCGCTGCCCTCTGCCTCGGCGGCGGCAACGCCGTCGCTTTGGCGGTGGAACGAGCATGATGCCGTCGCCGTCGAGCGGTCGTAGGGGCACGTCTTGCGCGTGAAGGAAAAGCGCACTCGCGAGATTGTGTGCGAAGTCACAGAAGGCACTCCGCCTAATTAGACGCGAGCATTTTCCGCGCCACGCCGAAGAGGAGACGATGAAACGCGCCGCCGTCGGTTTTCGCGTGCACTCTGGCTGGGCTGCGATGGTCGCGCTAACGCTAAACAACGGCACGCCGACGATTCTCGTGCGGGAGCGCGTGCACCTCATCGAGACGTTCACGTACCCATTTCGACAGCCGTATCACACAGCTGAGAAGATGCCGCTGAAAAAGGCCGCTGCGTTCATAGAGCGTGTGCGAGACGAAGCGCAGCAGGTAGCTCTTGGCATCGTTCGCAAGCTCGCCACCGATCTCCGTGCACAAGACTGCAAGCTGACCGCCTGCGGAGTACTGCTCTCATCTGGCAGGATAGTAGCGAATCTGGCGCAGATCCTGGCATCACATGCGTCCATTCACACGGCAGACGGTCAGCTTTTCCGCGAGGCCATTCTTCACGCGGCCAAGCGCTGCCGCCTCGTCAGGTTTTCGATACGGGAACGCAATATTCTCGGTGCCGCCTCGAAGGACTTGCGGATCGAGTCTGACGATCTCGCGCGCCGCGTAGCCGAGTTAGGTCGCCCGCTCGGCCCGCCTTGGTCGCAGGACGAAAAGCTGGCAACGATCGTAGCCTTGCTGGCCGCAAACTCCGCACGCTTTAACCCCATCTGAGTGAGGTTCGATGGTCAGAGCCGCGACGCCAGAAACAGCCCGCCGCCGATCGCCACGACGTCCTCCACCAGCGCAATCACGAAATCCGGCGAATGCAGCCCTGCCACAATCGCCTTCCTTACGTGATAGCCCGCAAACGTCCCGACGACCGCTCCAATCGCGCCCAGCAGGGCTCCCACGAGCCACGACGCTCCCCCTCCCACGCTCAGCGTCGCCGCAGCAAATCCGCCCATCACGATTCGCGCGATCAGTTGCGGGGGCTCCGTGCGCGCGCCCGTTTTCGGCAGCTTGTCGTTCACCAGCTCGCCGACTGCGGCCAGCGTGAAGATCGCCACCGCCGGTATCGAGCCCATGAATGAGAGGTGCGTGCCTGCAAGGTTGATCCAGCGCAGATGCGCGGCCCAGGTCATCACGGCCGGCGCGGTCATCGCGCGCAGCCCCGCGATTACGCCGATCCCAAACGCCAATGCGAGAACGACATTTGTGCTCATCGGTGGAACCTCCAGGGCGGGTCTGAGAGGGATAGATTCAAGCGGGCGGCTGCTCCGGCCGCTCACTCGCGCCGGAGTATATCCCTTCGCCCTCGCCCCGGCCACCAATGATTCCGCGCCTCCGCGAACGCTCTGCCGATTCACCGCCGGGGCCGCCACCGAAGGTTTTCAGGGGGTCGGAGCTTCCTTGCCCTGAGCGAAGTCGAAGGGAGCTCCGACATAAACGGCTCCGGAGGAAAGGGGCTTCAGCCCCTGAAGAGAGGCCGTACGTTCATCGCGCGCATTCTCTGCTTCCTCCGCTTCCTTTGCTTCGTTCATTTCGATTATCATCGTCGCCGCTATGTCCGCCGATTCGATCAAGACCGTCGCCGTCCTCGGCGCGGGCACCATGGGCAACGGCATCGCCCACGTCTTCGCGCGCTCCGGCTATCGCGTTATTCTTCGCGACGTCGAAAAACGTTTCCTCGATCGCGGCCTTGAAACCATCTCGAAAAATCTCGACCGCGAAATCAAGAAAGGTAAGATCACCGACGCGGATAAATCCGCCGCGCTCGCGCGCATCCAGCCTGTCACGGACAACGTTGCTCTCGTCGGCGCCGATTTCGTCGTCGAAGCCGTTCCGGAGCAGCGCGACCTGAAAATTCGCACGCTGAAGGAAGTCGACTCGATTCTCGGCCCCGGCGTGATCCTCGCCAGCAACACCTCTTCGATCTCGATCACCGAGCTTGCCGCGCAGACCAGCCGCCCCGACCGCTTCATCGGCATGCACTTCATGAACCCCGTGCCCATGATGGCGCTGGTCGAAGTGATCCGCGGCCTCGCCACCAGCGACGCCACCTTCGCCACCGCCACCGCGCTCTGCGAAAAGCTCGGAAAAACTCCCGTCGCCGTCAACGACGCGCCCGGCTTCGTCTCCAATCGCGTTCTCATGCCCATGATCAACGAAGCCGCCTACGTCGTGATGGAGGGCGTCGCCACGCCCGAAGCCG
>DATJXJ010000027.1:0-155224 GCA_035500255.1 Verrucomicrobiia bacterium
GGCGACGACCTCGCGGTGCAGCTTGACGGGAACGTCGAAGTTGCCGATGGTCTTGATCGGCTCGGCAAGCTGAATCTTGCGTTTGTCGATGGTGTAGCCCTTCGCGCCCAGAGCTTCGGAGATGTCCGCGGAGGTGACGGAGCCGAACAGCTGGTCGTTTTCGCCCGACTTGCGGCCGATTTCGAGAGAAACGCCGGCGAGCAGCTCCGCCAACTTCTGCGCATCGGCCTTTTCGACGGCTTCCTTCTTCGCGAACGCCACGCGCATTTTCTCGAGCCGCTTCATGTTCCCGGCGTTCGCTTCGAGCGCGAGCTTCCGCGGCAGGAGATAGTTTCGCGCGTAGCCTTCGGCCACTGTCACCACCTGCCCGCGGGTTCCCAGCTTTTCGACGTCTTCCTGAAGAATGATCTGCATGGTCCCGTCCTCTTATAGTTCCGCCGCGAAGGGCAACAGCGCGATATTCTGTGCGCGCTTGATCGCCACGGCGAGCCAGCGCTGGTGCCGCGCGCAGGTTCCCGTCATGCGGCGCGGCAGAATCTTTCCACGCTCCTGCAGGAACGGCGCCAGAATCTCGGCGCGCTTGTAGTCGATGTAGTCCGACTTGTCGACGCAGAAGCGGCACACCTTCTTCTTGCGGACGAAGTTGCGCTTGCCGCGCCGCGGACCGCCCGGCCCTGACGGTCTTCCGCCCGGGCCCGGTGGACGCCCCGGTCCGCCGAATCGCGGAGGTCCCGAAGGCGCTCCGCCGGGACCGGAAGGTGCCGGGTGTGAAGGCGCTACCTGCGGTGGCGCCGGAGATTGCGGTGCTTGCTCGTCTGCCATTGCGATCTCTCCTGACTAAGATGTCGCTGCGGCTTGTTCGCCGCTGCTTGGAATCGCCGGGGCTGCCGGCGCCACTTTGCGCGGCCGCCGTGCAGCGCGCTTTTCGCGGCGCCTCTTCAACTTGTCCTGACGCTTGAGTTCCTCATCCACGCGGATCGTCAGGTACTTGATCACGGGATCGGCCACCTTCAGCCGGCGTTCGAGTTCCTTGACGACTTCGCCGTGTGACGAGCGCAAGACCATGAAGACGTAGTATCCCTCGCGCATCCGCTGGACGCGGTAGGCCATGCGCTTTCGGCCCCACTTCTCGGTCTTTTCGATCTTGCCGCCTTTCTCCGTAGCGGCGTGATCCAGCGTGGTAATGATCTTGTCCACGTCCGGCTCCGGCGTGTCCGGCCGGCAGATGAAGATCAGATCGTACTGACGCTCTTCCATGTGTCCTCTCGATCGTTGCTGCTTCGCACTGCGTCCCAGCCAAACCTATTCAGCGGCCTCTTCGCCCGGCGACGCCTTGCGGTTGAATTTCGCCATGGCCCGGGCGACTCCCTCCGCCAAAATCACTTCCACGGCGTCGGCGGCCTGGACAACCATCTCTTCCGCCATTCGGCGCTCGTCGCGGTCCATCGTGCAGAGCACGTAGTCCTTGCGATCGCCCCAAATGCGCTCCGGCTTCACGCCCATGCGGACGCGGATGAATTCGTCCGTGCCCAGCGACGCGATGACCGACTTCAAGCCGTTGTGGGTGCTGTTGCGTCCGCGATCCCGAATCCGCAACATGCCCCACGGCAAATCCACCTCGTCGATCAGGACGATCGTTTCCGCGGGATCGCATTCGTACCGCTCGATCAGCATCCGCACGGCGACGCCGCTCAGATTCATCATCGTCTGCGGCTTGGCGAGAACGACGTCCTGCCCCGCCAACTGTCCCCTACCGACCAGCGCTTTCGATTCGGGGCGGGTCACTCGAATATTCGCCCGTCCCGCCAGCGCGTCCACCGCAAGAAAACCCATGTTGTGCGGCGTCCACTCGTATTCGAGACCCGTATTGCCGAGCCCAACGACAAGCCGCATCGGCGACCTGCCTCCTTACGCGCCCGGCGCGCGGGCACGGCCGGTTTACTTCTTCTTCTCCGTCTTTTCGGCCTTCGGCGCGGCGGCTTCCGCTCCGCCCTCGGCTTGGCCTTCTTCGGTTTCCTTCTTGCCCTTCTTGATGACTTCGGGCTCGGCCGGGGCCGTCTCAGCCGCAACAGCCGCTCCCTCCGCCGCCGGCTCGGCTTCGGCCTTCAGAGTCACGACGTGCGCAAGAACGCGCTGCGGATCGGTCAACAGCTTGATCTTCGCCGGATCGATCGGAAGATCGGCCGCGCGGAGTTGCTTGCCGATCGTGTAGCTGCTGACGTCAATCCTGAACTCTTCCGGAATGTCGCCGGGCAGGCATTCGACCTCCACTTCGCGCGTAACCATCTCGAAGATGCCGCCCTGCAGCTTCACGCCCTCCGGCTCGCCGAACGTGTGCACCGGCACGCGAACGCGCATCCGCACGTCCATCGCGATGCGCAGCAGATCGACGTGAAGCAGCGACCCGCTGAGCGGATCGACCTGCCAGTCCTTCACCATGGCTCTTTCTTCCTGGCCGCCGGCGACCTGTACGGTGAAAATCGTGTTGTGACCCGTCTCCGAGCGCAGGATTCTGCTCACCTGCTTGGCGTTGACCGACAGCGCGATCGGATTCTTGCGCCCGCCGTAAAGCACGGCCGGAACCAGTCCGGTAACGCGCACGCGCCGAGCGGCATTCTTCCCGCGCTCCTCGCGAACCTTGCCTTCGACTGTAAACGTCTCCATTTGCCTTTCCCCTTGCCCGACGAATCTTCCTCAGATGAACAGCTCGCTGATCGAAGTCTCCTCGTGAATCGACTGGATGCCGCGCGCCAGCAGCGGCGCCACGCTGAGCACTTTGATCTTCGGCACGGCCCGCGCCGCGTCGCTCAGTGGCACCGAATCCGTAACGACCACTTCTTCAATCTTCGAATTCACGATCCGCTCGACGGCCGGTCCCGAAAGCACCGGATGCGTCGCCGCTGCATATACGCGCGTCGCTCCGTTTTGCAGCAGCGCCTCCGCCGTCTTCACCAGCGTTCCGGCGGTGTCGATGATGTCGTCGATCACCAGCGCCGCGCGCCCTTTCACGTCTCCGATCAGGTGCATCACCTCGGCGACGTTCACGTCGATGCGCCGCTTGTCCACGATCGCCAGCGGCGCGTCCATGCGCTTGGCAAACAGTCTGGCGCGCTCCACGCCGCCCGCGTCCGGCGAAACCACCGTGAGCGGCCCGATGTTCTTCTTCTGGAAGTAGTCCACCATCACGGGCGCGCCGTACAAATGGTCCACCGGGATGTTGAAGTACCCCTGAATCTGCGGCGCGTGCAGATCGAGCGAAAGCACGCGGCTGGACCCGGCCGTCTCCAGCAAATCGGCCACGAGCTTCGCCGAAATCGCCACGCGGGGCCGGTCCTTGCGGTCCTGCCGCGCATACGGGTAATACGGAATCACCGGCGTGATGCGCCAGGCCGAGGCGCGCTTGAACGCGTCGACCATCAGCAGCAGCTGCATCAGGTGATGATTCACCGGCGTGCAGCACGGCTGCACGACAAACACATCGGCGCCGCGCACGTTCTCCAGAATCTGATAGCGCGTCTCGCCGTCCGAAAAATGGCCGTGCTCGGCGCGGCCGCGCGGCACTCCCAGGTGCGCGCAAATCGCATCGCAAAGAGCCGGATTCGCAGTCCCGCAAAAGACCTTGAACCTTTCGTCGGCCAAAGTTCTCCTCGTATCTCCCCGGCGCGACTAGCCATCCACCTGGGAGCCCTCTATCGGGACACACGCCATCCCATGGCGCGGCCGTACCTTTCCCTGGAAACAGTTTCAGTTACGAAAACCGAATCTTCCGGGAACGCCCGAGCGGCTCGGCGCGCACGCGCTGGGTTTCGGAATACTCCAAACACCGCCGACCCGCTACCCGCCAGCGCGGCATCCACTGCTCCTCGCTTGAGCAAATCCGCCCGGATTTCTCCGAGTCGCGGATGTCGGCTGAAAACGGGACCTTCGAAATCGTTCGAAAGCCCTTCCTGCCGGCTCCAGCACAGAGCGCAGAACTTCCAAATTCTATTGGGTTTCGAAAGTCTTGTCAATTCGGGAGCCAGCCATTCATACGCTTCTTTGGTGCTGACGCCGATGCCTTTCGGCGAGACCACCACGACCGTGCGCCGGGGCCCGTCCTCCATCGGATAGATTTCGTCGCCGCGATTCACGGCCAGCGCGCGGCCACCGAAGAGAAAAAACGGCACGTCCGCGCCCAGGCCCGCCGCGATCTCCATCAGCCGCGCGAGCGGCAACTTCGCCTTCGTCAGACGCAACATGGCGATCAATGTGGCGGCTGCGTCACTGGAGCCGCCGCCCAGGCCGCGAGCGACCGGAATCTTCTTCTCCAGATGCGCCGAGACGCTGCCGCTGAATCCAATCTCCTGGGCGATCGCGCTGATCGCGCGCACCACGAGGTTTTCGGGACCGGCAGGCAAGTCCGGGTCCGTGCACTGCATGGAGATCTCGGCGGTGTTTCCGCGCTTGCCGGGAATCAGGGACAGCTTCAAGGTGTCGTGCAGCGAGATCGTCTGAAAAGTGGTGCGCAGCTCGTGATAGCTGTCCGGCCGCTTTCCCACCACGTGCAGGCAGAGATTGACCTTCGCGAACGCAGGAATACTCAGAGTCCGTTTCTTTCCGGGAGTCATGCGGAGCGAGCTTACTGCGGTTTCGCCGATTCCGGGGAGGATTTCTGCGCCAGCCGGCGCTTCAGATTTCGAAGCTGCGCTTCGACTTCGTTCGCCCGGTCCGCTTCGTAATCGGCCGGCAGAGCCTTCTGCCATTCGGTCAGCGAGCGCTCGAACAACGCTTCGGCGCGCTCGTTCTGGCCGAGCTTCAAGTAGACGTCGGCGAGGTGGCTGAGGATCGTGGGATCGTGACCCTCGCGATCGACCGCTTTCCGCAAATACTCCTCCGCCTCCGCGAGCTTGTTCTGCTTGTAGTACGCCCAACCCAGACTGTCTAGAAACGCGCCGTTCATCGGCTCCTGCTTCAGCGCGCGCTGGATCATCGACGTCGCTTCCTCGATGCGAATGCCGCGATCCGCCAGCATGTAGCCGTAGTAGTTCAGGACGGGCGCGTTATTCGGATTCACGTCGAGAACCTTGCGGAACTCCTGCTCGGCCTGTTCGAATTTCTTCTGCCGCTCATAGATCGATCCGAGCATGAACCATGCGGTCTGCCTTTGGGAACCTTCGTGCGCCAACTGCTCGGCTTTCATCGCCGTCTGTTCGGCGTCGGCGAACTTGCGGCCGCGCTCCTGCACCTGCGCGATGTCGATGTAGATCTCCTGATCGCCCTCGTCGCCTTTCAGCAATCCCTGAAGCAGCCGGGTCGCCTCCGCCGTCTCCGCTTTTTCGCCGTGCAGCAGCGCCAGTGTCACGGTCAAGTCCTGCGATTTCGGGTCTTCGTCGAGCGCCTTCTTCGTCTCCGCGATCGCACGGTCGATGTCGTGATTCCCGCGGTACGTGTCGATGATCAGCATCTGCGCGCGCCGCCGCGATTCCGGGCTGAGCTTCGCCATTTCCTGAAACGAGTCCAGCGCCGCGACGAAATTTCCCTGATCGCGATACGCGTGCCCCAGCTGCTCGTAGAGAATTCCCAACGCGTTGATGTTCGGGCCCGGCTCGCTCTTGATGCCCGCGATCGCGTCGGCCAGCACCTTCACCGCGTCATCGAAGCGGCCTTGATCCTCGTAAAGCAGCGCCTCGTTGTAAAGGATTTCGAGATTCCCCGGAGCGAGCTGCTTCGCGCGAAGCAGGCTCGACTCCGCCTGATCAAACTGCCCCATGTGGCGGTAAAGCTGCGCCGCGCGCAGGTGATTTTCAAAGCTGCCCGGCTCAAGCTCGGAGAGCCGCTTGAACTGCTCGAGCGCCTCCGAATACTTGTCCTGCGACATCAGCGACTGCGCCAGCCCGTGCCGATGGCCCGGATCGTCCGGGTCGGCCTCGACCGCCTTGCGGTAGGCGGCCTCCGCCTTCGCATAGTCCTTTGCCTGCGTGTAGGCGTCGCCCAGCAGGTCGTAAGCCTCGGGCGAGGCCGAGTCCCCCGCCGCTCGCGTCAGCAGGTCAATCGCCTCCTGTGACCGGCTTTCGTCGATCAGCAACTGGCTCAGCTGTTCGAGCGCGGGGCCGTTATCCGGTTCGACTTTCAACACGCCGCGCAGAACCTGTTCCGCGTCGTCGTGCTTGTTCTGAAAGCGGTAGAGCCGCGCGAGCCACAGCGCCGAATACGTGTCGTGCGGGTCGAGCTTCAGGATCGACTGAAATTGCTCGACGGCCTTCGCCAGGTTTTCCTGCTGAACGTCCCCGGCGTCCAGATCACCAAGCGAGCGCACGTAGATGCGTGCCAGCAGGCGGTGCGCGTCCACATTGTTGGGATCGATCTTCAGCGCTTCCTGCGCCTGCACCACGGCGTCGCGAATGTGTTGCGACTTCGCGTAGATCTCAGCCAAGTGCTCCCTCACCACGGCCGAGTCCGGATTGATTTCCAGCGCCTTCTTGTAGGATGCGATCGCGTCGTTGGCGGCGTCGGAGCTGGTCGAGTTCTCGGCCTCCATCTCTTGCAAATGGCCCAGGGTGAAGTAGTAGTAGGCGTCTTGCGCAAGCTGATCGGGCGTCTTCTGGCCGGAGGGCTGGTCCTGGGGGGATGCCTGAGGCTGCGCGACGGGCACAGCGAAAACGCCGGCGGCCAAAGCCATCGCGAGCATCATTTTGATTTTCATTTGGATGCGGTCAGGGCTCATTATCGTATAGGCTAGCAGGAGCGTCAAAGCTTTCCCCGGCAACGCGTTCTCAGCCGTGGCCGGTCACCTTGGTACGACGCACCGCGACACGATCCGGATGCATAGTCTTAAAAGATTCCCGGCTGCGCTTGCTATAGTTCCCGATTCGGGCCTGCCCGAATAGCGGCTGGCCGAGCCGGACCGACGAACCTGGAGAGCAACATTTGAGCGGAGCACCGACTAGCGCGAAAGTTCGGAGCGGGTTGCGGTGGATCGCAGCGGTGGGTCTGCTGGGTCTGGCGCTGCCTGCGCGAGCGCCCGCACAGCAGCCCGCAGGCGCAGGTGCGATCAATCCACTCCAGCCTTCCGTGTCTGCGCAACCCGCCTCTCCCGCGGCGCCTCCCAAGCCGACGCTGGCCGATTTCGCATGGCTCGCGGGCCGCTGGCAAGGTTCCTGGGGACCGCGCATCGCGCAGCAGACGTGGACTGCGCCGAAGGCGGGCGTGATGCTCGGCACGTTTCAGCTCGCCGAAGGCGACAAGACGCTTGTCCTCGAGGTCTTTACGCTTGTCGAGGATCAGAACGGAATTAAGTTCAACCTTCGCCACTTCACGCCGGCGCTGGTTGCATGGGAAAAGCCCGGCCCGACCGTGCTTAGCCTGGCGAGCCTCGACGCAAAAGCGGCGGTTTTCGAAAACCCCGTGGACGGCCAGCCGAAACACGCGATGCTAACCCGCGTCGACGCGGACACATACGTCGCACGCTCGGAGATCGTTCCGGAGAGGGGCGACATGCAGGTCACCGAGATTACGTACCATCGACAGAGCGACGGCATCCCATCCAAGCACGGCAAAGAAAAGAAGACCTCGCGGCCCTAGCCGGCCTGATTTCAGCATCTCACTGCCTGTGATGTTCGTCACTGCCTTGGCTGCCCAGTCAGTATTAGATAATGCGTGTCGGCGCGCGCAGTAGAGCGGGATCCAGGACAATTCGACGAAGGACAAACACGCCGCGGCCTCGACCACCAGCTCGGAATTCAGTCCTTTCTCCGCGCGGCGTCCCATCCCAATCGCCGTCTCGTGCATCGAAGAAGGTAGCGGGAGGTTCAAGAACATGACCAATTTCGCAGTTTCCCCGAGGCCAAGCGCAAGCAGGCGGATTCTGGTCTTGCTGACGTCGTTGGCCCTGCTGTTTGGCACCGTGCCGCAAGCCGGATGGGCCTCCCAGGATTCGCAAGCGCCGCCGCAGCCGGCAGGACCGACATACGCGCAGCAGACGCCGGATGAGTTGCAGCGCCTGGTGGCACCCATCGCGCTCTATCCGGATTCGCTCGTTGCCCAGATTCTGACCGCTTCCACATTTCCTGAGCAGGTGGTCGAGGCGGACCGCTGGTTGCAAAACAATCAGAATCTGAAGGGTGACGCGCTCGCTCAAGCCGTGGATCAGCAGCCGTGGGACCCGAGCGTGAAGGCGCTGACGGCGTTTCCCTCCGTCCTCGGAAACATGGACAAGAATATTTCCTGGACGTCGTCTCTGGGTGACGCCTACTACAACCAGCAAGAAGATGTGATGAACGCCGTTCAGGTGATGCGCCAGAAAGCGAAAGACGCCGGCAACCTGAAACCGACTCCGCAGCAAAACGTGACCGTGGACGACTACGGCGACATCAACATCGCTCCTGTCAGTCCTGAGGTCGTCTACGTTCCGGCCTACGATCCCTGGCTGATCTACGGTTATTCCATCCTGCCGTGGCCGGGATGGTACGAGTATCCCGGAATCTGGTACGGCGGCCCGTATCTCTACTTCGGCATCGGATTCGGAATCGGCTGGTTCGGCGGCTTCGGATGGGGCTGGGGGTATTGGGGCTGCGACTGGCGCCATCACTACCCGATCTTCCATCGCAGCCGCTACTACTCGGGCAGCAGGACCTTTTACAACCGCGATTACTACTACCGGCGCGGCGCGCTGCCCCGCGGAGTTCGTCCATCAGCGCCGAGGCCATCGGCTCCAAGGCCCCCCGCCGGAGCCCCGCCGCGTGGCCAGGTCTTCAATCGTCCCGGCGGCACCGCCAGACCTTTCGAGGGCAATCAGCCGGCAGCCCGAGGCTACGCTCCGCCGCAAGGCCAGAGCGGAACGCGTTCGGGCGCGTTCAGCAACTATGACCACGGCGGCGAGAGCCGAAGCTATTCATCCCGGGGCAGCGCCAGCATGGGCGGAGGGGCGCGCGGTGGTGGTGGCGGTGGCCATGCCGGTGGTGGAGGAGCCCGCAGCGGAGGGCGCCGCTAGGTCCGGTTTCGAGTTTTCCGGCAAGTCGTGAGATTCGAAAATGGAGAGAAGCCATATGCGGGGAACGAAGCTGAATTTCGAGGGATCTCGTTGGGCCCGTTTTTCTAGATTCGCGGCGGTCGCCGTCCTGCTTGCGGGATACTTCCCTGCCCGTTCGCTGGCGCAGCAGGCGAAACAGAAATCATTCGCGTCCGCGCAGGAGGCCAGCGCTGCGCTCGCCGCCGCCGCGCAAAGCAACGACGAGAAGGCTCTGCTGGAAATCCTTGGGCCGGACGGCGAAAAACTCGTCTCGTCGGGAGACGACGTCGAGGACACGCAAAACCGCGCCACATTCGTGCAGCGCTATCAGGAGATGCACCGCCTGGTGACCGAGCCGGATGGAACCACGACTTTGTACGTAGGCGCGCAAAACTGGCCGCTGCCGATTCCTCTGGTCAGCAAGAGCAAGGCGTGGTATTTCGACACGGCCGCGGGTAAGAAGGAGATCCTCTACCGAAGAATCGGCCGCAACGAAATCTCCACGATTCGAGTGTGCAAGCAGCTGGTGGCGGCGGAAAAGGAATACGCTTCCTCGCACGGCGGCGAATACGCCCAGAAGTTTCTGAGCGATGAAGGCCAGCAGAACGGCCTGTACTGGAAAGCGGCGGAAGGACAGCCGCAGAGTCCCATCGGTCCGCTGGTCGCGCAGGCCGTGGCCGAAGGCTACACGCCGACGACCGATGGCGCTCCTCGCACGCCCTACCGCGGCTACTTCTATCGCATCCTGACGCGCCAGGGCGCCGCGGCCTCCGGCGGCGCGAAGAGTTACATCGCGGATGGCAAGATGACGGCTGGCTTCGCCTTCGTCGTCTATCCGGCGGAGTACCGCTCCTCCGGCGTTATGACCTTCATCGTCGGCTCCGACGGCATGGTCTATCGCAAGGATCTCGGACCCAACACCGTCGCCATCGCCAAGGCGATGAAGTCGTTCAACCCCGATTCCACTTGGCGAAAAGACGAGGATCAGCAGGAAGAGTCCGCCGCGCAGAAAGCCGATTAGCGGGGACAACGATCGCTACCGCGGCGCGTCCGGTTAGGCGATTGCCAAGCACCGGGATAATCCCGAATTCTCAGATAGCCGACGTTTGGAGGTCGCGCGATGAGCGGTTGACGCCGCGCCCCTTTTCCGTGAATATGCGTGCGCCCGGGAGGATTCGATGCAGAGAGCTTACGCAACTGCGATGGCTCTGACCGCCGCGCTGCTTTTCGCAGGCACCGCTCACGGACAAGCGGCGATCAACGCCGTGCGAGTCTGCGCGAAAGACCCGGTTGCATTGGCGAAATTCTATGAGGCCGCATTCGGGATGCAGGAGACGCTTCGGCTCGATTCGCCGCTGGGAGTGGAAGTCATCCTGAACTTCGGCGAGACCGTCGACGCCGCGAAGGCCAACAAGAACGCCCCGATCGTGATCTCCAAGCACGATTCCGATGAACCGAAGGACCCGACGGCGCACCTGATCTTCAACGTGGCGGATTTGAAGGCAACGGTCGCGGCCATCAAGGCAGCCGGCGGCTCGATCGAAAGCGAGCCTCGCGATATCGGATACAAAGGCTACGTCATCGGCGTCGCCCTCGATCCGGTCGGCAACCGCCTGGAAATACTTCATCACCCGTAGAAGGCGTTGTCGAGACTCACCAAACTTTCCGCTGCCGGAGTGCCGGCCATCGCGCCGCCGTAGTCGATCAAAGCCTCGTCGGCGGTATCGGCAAACCTCGCGGCGCCGTTCGGCGGCTACTTCCCCCGAAACGTGATCGAGAATGAGCCCGGACGGAGCGGGGCTTGACCCATCAAGGTGGGCGGCCGGCGCACGTGCAGTTCCTGTCCCTGTCCTCCACGCGTGGCACAGACTGGAATCAGCGTGCCCGGCACGGCGACCGCCGCTGCGCTGACCCAGAATTTCTTGCTCTTGAGAAAGTGAAGCTTCGGATCTGCGTCTGCGGGCCGTGCCGCAACCAAGGTGAAGGCAAGGACGGCCGCAGCCAGAGCGGAGCGCGCGTTGCGCATGACTCCTCCTCTTCGTCAAGTGGCTTCGTAGAGCCTTCCATCAACGATCGAGCTCCTGGAATTGCCGGAGACCATCGTTCAGTTGGCTCGACCGGGAACGGATTCGGGGCTCGAGCAGCGAAAAGCATTTCTCCTGCCAGGAATTCCGTGCTGGTGCGCACAACAATCTCAGCCACTTACGGCGGGCCAGTCCAATGAGCTTCGGCGCGCTGAGCCGAATCGGAACTGCAATGGGCGTCGCTATCCCAAAATGATGAGACGCGAACGAAGGACTCTTTGCGAAAGAGCGCGACGATTGAAGCGAGGAGTGAGGCCGGGACGGTTAAGGAGCAGACCGTGTCGGTAGTAACGCGAACGAAGAATCGTGCACGGAGAACTACGCACACAAGCGAGCGACACGTCGACGTCGGGAGCTTGGCGTCCCCGTGCTAAGATCGCTTCAAGACTTGGGGCTGTAGCTCAGATGGATAGAGCAGCAGTTTCCTAAACTGCGTGTCGGGAGTTCGACTCTCCCCAGCCCCACCATTCCAAGATTCAAGAAGAATAGCTAGGAGGCAACGCTCATTTCCTGCGTGGTTACGGGTGTCGATTGTCGGGCCAACGAAGCGTCGCTCGAGAAGTAGCCGCGGCGCGAGATGTGGCCGAGGATTTCGCGCGCCGCGTCATTCGGAGAAAGCCGGCGCGTGTCGATGGTGACTTCCGCGTCGGCGGGGACTTCGTAGGGATCGGAGATGCCGGTGAACTGCGGCAGCAGGCCCGCGCGCGCCCTGGCGTAAAGCCCCTTTACGTCGCGCTGCTCGCAGACGGCGAGCGGCGTGGCGACGTGCACCAGGAAGAACCCGGCCTCCGGCTCGATCATGGTGCGGACTTCCCTGCGCACCGCGTCATAGGGCGCGATGCAGGAGCAGATGGCGATCCCGCCGCTGCGCGCGATCTGCGCGGCGACGAAGCCGATCCGGCGCACGTTGAGGTCGCGGTGCTCCTTTGAGAACCCGAGCTCGGAGGAAAGATACTTGCGCACTACGTCGCCGTCGAGAGAGGTGACCTGCCGGTCGTCGCCGCCGAGCAGCTTTCGCAGCGCGTCGGCAATCGTGGTCTTCCCCGCCCCCGAAAGACCTGTGAGAAAAACTACAAAGCCGTTGTGGCGCGCGGGACGAACCCCAGGCGCGGTCCCCGCAGGCATTTCGACGGCAGGCGCCTGCTCCTGAGGCGCAGCGCGGCCTGCCAGTTGGCGCGCGCGATTCGCGAGATCGGAGACAATCGGCCGCATCTCGTCGTTCGCTTCCAGCTCCGCTGCCTCCAGCAACGGCAGCGCCTCGCTAAATCGCCCAGCACCAAGAAGCAGCACGCCGAGATTGCCCGTTGCTTCGTGGTCCGGCGGATTGCATCGCAGCGCGACGCGGAAGCCAAGCTCGGCGAGATGCGGGCGCCCGGCTGCGGTCTGCGCCGTGGCCCAATCGTTCCAGAGCTCACCCGAGGCCGGCTGCTGGGTAAGAGCCGCGCCGCAAAACTCCGCCGAAAGCTCGTACTCGCGATTCGAGAAGAGGCGGATCGCGATACGGTGCTTGTCACTCTTCTGTGCATCTTCCGGCGCGTGCCAGATCACGGCCCGCCGCTCGACGAATTTGGCGAGCAGATCGCGGAAGTAGCTGCCAAGCAGCGGCGCGTTAGCGGAGAACTGCCTGCGCGAAATCGAAATCGCGAGCGGCAGCGTGGCGGCCAGAAAATGGCCGCTGAAGTTTTCATACGCGAGCCATTCGGCGTCGCCCCCGTCGGCCTTGTGCACGGGCAAGCTGCAATCGTCGAGATCGATTTCGATTCCCAACTCGCGCAGGCGGTCGGCCGCCGCGTGGCGCGCCGCGGGATTCTGCGTGATTTCGTCGAGATCGAGAATGCAATCGGCGTGCTGCGCGCAGTGGACTGTCGAGAGCAGGTAGAAATCGAAGAACGTGGGATAGAGCAGCGCGTCGTTCCGTTCAGCGAACGGGCGATAGCATTCGGCTTCTTCCTCCGCGTTGACGCGCACCTCGTTCGGAAATTCGAGCCAGCGCGGCAGATGGCGCAGCGGAGACCGCTCGCGATTCTGCCCGATGATCCGGCAGATGCCGGTCTGAAAGTAGCGCGCCGCGAAACTGCGAAACGATTTCCAGACGCCGAGCGGATTCCGCAGCACCAGCACGTTGACCGACGGAAAATTGTGGGCGAGCCACGCCGCGCGAAAGAGGGAGCGGTTGAACTGAAACACCGCGCGCTGCCCATGCCGCTCCGCGCAGTCGCACAGATTGCCGATGTAGCGCCGCAGATCCCCGTCCGCTTCGCCCGGCTCGAGGCAATAGCGTTCGTAGCTCAGCGATTTCTTGAAATGCTCCACACCGCCTTCCGGCGTGAACGGATACTCCGCGAAATAGAAATTCTCCGTGGGGGGATGCCGCAGCGCCGCCATCGTCACCGCGCCGCACAGCCTCTCGACGCGCTCGCGCGGCTCGATCAGCCGCTCGTGCAGCGGCTCGTAATAGGCGCGATACCGCGCATCGTCCCGGAATTTCTTCCAGACGTACGTGCTGCCCGTGCGCCACATCGCGTGAACGAAAATTGGACGGCCGAGCGGCATTCTTAGCACCCATTAATGTGCATTCGGACTACCCCACCCCGATCCAGCAATCGCCCCGCCACCGGGTGCCGCTGCCCCCGGCCTCACGCGCCGAAGTTTCCTGAAGTGAGCAGTCGCGACCCGGCGTTTCCACCCGTGCCCTCTTGTTGTATAGTTCCGCGCTCGATACAGGAGCCCAAATGCCGCCCGAGCCCACTGCCGTTCCCGTTCCAGGTCTGCACCTGGTCAATCAAAAGTGGGAGGACGCGATCATCGTCCGCTGTTCCGGCCGGCTGACGCTCGAACACTCCGCCGCGTTCAAGAATCACGTCCGCAATACCATCGCGGAAACCAAGGCCCTCATTCTTGATTTCAAGGATGTCACGCGCATGGACAGCTCCGGTCTGGGAGCGCTGGTGGGCGTCTACGTCTCCGCGAAAAAGGCGGGTTGCGAGCTCGCCCTCGTCAATTACAACAAGTCCATTCGCGACCTGCTCGGCCTCACCAACCTGCTCGCCATGTTCGAATCCTGTGCGGAGACGGGCATGCGCATCCCCTGATCGCACCGTGCGTTAGCTGGCACAGCCGAGCGGCGCCTGCCATCGAAAGTTCGAATCCGTTCCATCCGGGCCCTCCCGTTGACACTGCCCCCTACACCCGTATAATCGTGCTTCGTCCCAGCCGATTCGCGGGAACCCCGGCGGTTCGATGTAGCGGCAGGATTCTCAAGCACATGTTCGCGCCAACCGACAACTTGGCCATGGCCGTGGTGCTGGGCGGCACGCTCACCCACTATTGGCAGAAGCTGGTCGACCCGACCTTTCGCGGCCTCTACCAGCCGAACGCGTTCGACCTGGCCATCATGCTGCCGTATTTCCTGGTGATGGCGATTCTGGCGATGTACGGCATCCACCGCTACCAGTTGGTCTACAACTTCTTCAAGAACCGCAAAAACGTCCCCGGCCCGCCGCCCGAAATGACGGCGTGGCCCAAAGTCACGGTCCAGCTGCCGATCTACAACGAGCGCTACGTGATCGAGCGCCTTGTCGAAGCCGTCGCGCAATTCGACTACCCGCGCGAGCTCCTCGACATTCAGGTGCTCGACGATTCCACCGACGAAACGCAGCAGGTGGCGCGCGATTGCGTCGAGCGGCATCAGGCGCTGGGCGTGCCGGTCGTCTACATCCACCGCGACAATCGCGAAGGCTTCAAGGCCGGCGCGCTCCAGGAAGGGCTGAAATCCGCGACCGGCGAATTCGTCGCCATCTTCGACGCCGATTTCATTCCGCCCGCGGATTTCCTGCGCCGCACCGTTCCCTACTTCACCGATCCGCAGATCGCGATGGTGCAGACGCGCTGGAGCTACATCAACCGCAACTACTCGAATCTGACCGAAGTCGAGGCGATTCTGCTCGACGGCCATTTCGCGATCGAGCATTCGTCGCGCTACCGCAGCAGCCTCTTCTTCAATTTCAACGGCACGGCGGGCATCTGGCGCCGCTGCTCGATCGAAGACGCCGGCGGCTGGCAGCACGACACGCTCACCGAGGACACGGACCTCTCTTATCGGGCGCAGTTGCGCGGCTGGCGCTTCCTCTATCTGCCGGAGATCGACTGCCCGTCCGAGCTGCCCGTGGAGATGAACGCGTTCAAGTCGCAGCAGGCGCGCTGGGCCAAGGGCCTGATGCAGACGGCGAAAAAAGTTCTGCCGCGCGTGCTGCGCAGCAACGAGCCCGCCGCCGTGAAGGCCGAGGCGTTCTTCCACCTCACGGCGAATATCAGCTACCCGCTGATGATTTTCCTTTCGATCATCCTGCTGCCCGCGATGATCGTGCGCTTCTATCAGGGATGGTTTCAGGTGCTGATGATCGACCTGCCGCTGTTCCTGGCGTCCACGTGCTCGATCTCGTCGTTTTATCTGGCGGCGGAGCGCGCGCTCTATCCGAAGACGTGGAAGCGGACGTTCCTCTATCTGCCGTTCGTGATGGCGCTGGGCATCGGGCTTTCCGTGCGCAACGCGTTTGCGGTGATCGAAGCGATCGTGGGGAAAAAATCGGAGTTCGTGCGCACGCCGAAATATCGCGTCGAAGCCGATAGAAAAGATCGCAACGCCCGGAATGAAAACGACTGGACCAAGAAGAGCTATCGCAAGAGCGCGGGCCTGATGCCGTATCTGGAAATCATCCTCGGCCTGTACTTCACCGGCGCAGTCGTCTATTCGATTCAGATGGAAAACTACGCCACGGTTCCCTTCTTCATTCTCTTCGTGTGGGGCTACCTCTACACGGGAGTGATGTCTCTCGCGCAGTTGCACATCGACCGGCTGTTCGCCTCCAAGACCGAAAATCTCGCCGGCGTCGCGGCGTCTTCCGAAGTTCGCGCCGCATCCTCCGGCGCGCCGGGATTCTGACCGTTATCGCCGCCCGTCGCGGCGCGTTTCCTAGTCGCTCTCGATTTGCGCCTGGCAGACGTACGTCGTGGTGGCAAACAGCTCGTGGGCGCGCGCGTCTTCGGGATGCATCACCCAGAACGTAGGGCAGTCGCATCCGCGTTCGGTCGCGACGCTGCGGACTTTCTCGTCGAGTTTTTCGCGCTGCATCGGGAGCGACACGCGCAGCGTGCGTCCCGCTCGTTTGGCTTTCCAATTGGCGCGATTGAATCCGGTGTGCGGCGCGTGGAGGGCGAACTTCGTCTCGGCCCAGAACACGGGACGGTCAATGCCGGCCGCAGCCGCTCGCGCTCGCGAGTCGCCCATGCTGTGATCGTTGTCCCGGCCCAGCGTCATTCCCAAGCTTACCCAATCCCGGCGCTGTCGCTCAATAAGGGATCAACGCTGCAACGAGTGGTCGGTCGATGCCAGCCGATGCCATTTTGCCGCAAAATGACGGCAGGAGCAGGTAGTGGGTCAGTTTCCGACTACCCAACTACATCTGATGCACGAATCGAGTTTCCGCAAAGCCCTACCTCACGCTGAGGCTTGTACTGTGCGGCTGCTCAAGCACGGTCTTCCCGTCTCGAATCATCTTGAGGGTCGGGCCATTGAGGTCAGGGTCAACTCTAAGCTCAAGAGAGTCTTTGGCTGTCCACATCCGGAACGATGAAGTAGGCTCCGCGCCAGTTACAAGAAGAACTTCTTGCCGTTTTTTATCGTCGAGCGTGAGAAGGGCGTTATCGTGCGTGTCCTCGGTCACGTATCCTCCTCGCTCGATGCCCTCCTTGTCAAAAATCAACAAGCCAGCCTGCTTAAAGGGCCGCTCGACGCGCCTCGTGTTCACTTTTCCGTTTTCCCACTGGCCGGGGAGTGGAGCGCCGACGATTACGCGTTCAATTCCATTTTCATCTACTATGACCAATTCTCTTATCCGCAGCACGTCTGAAGTGCTGGAAGCGTGCATTGGTTGAATGGAGCTCAAATATGCACCGATGACGGCTGCAGCGAGAACTGTTTGTAAAACGAGAAGACGATTGTAGTTCCGCTGGAGCCTTAGAATTCGTGTTTCAAGTTCCCGAGGTTCCATGTAGCCTCCTTCGCGACGAACTTCAATTTCAGGTTCGATTCACCAACTTCGAGGGCGAGGATACCACGCGAAGTCCTTTGCAACGCCCGATAGGCGCGGTAACCGCAAACTGACCCACTACCCAGGAGCAGATCGTGTCAAAGCTTGAAATCACGATCCCGCTCGACCCGGAAACGGCGCGCGCCTACGACTCCGCGGCTCCCGAGGAGAAGCGCAAGATGCAGGCGCTGCTGAGCCTCTGGCATCGCGGGCTCGCGGGCGGGGACTACGCCTCGCTCCAGGAAACTCTCGACCGAGCCGGACACGTCAGCGAAAGTCCACACAACTGGCTTGAGAAATCGAGCCCGACTTTGTGCTAGCGTGAGTCAGGGCAGCGCACGCTTCGGGAAGGAAGTAGCGATAGGACTACTGCCAAACGCGAGCATCGTGAACATCGGCCGTGCATGCGCGCTTCCTTGCCTCGGTCTTTCGGCCTCGCGCCTCCAAATTCATAGGAAAAGGATGTCAAGCGAAACCAGGTGCTTGCGCACGCAACCCATTGAAAACGCTCGATCGGGGCATGAGACAAGTGACAATTTTTCCGGTTGTGCAGAAGCGGCCTCCGGACCCAAACTTACTCGACAATGCTGCGACGACCCGGCGAGGGCCGTCGTCCCGCTTGTCCCGAGCAGAGCCGAGGGGAGCGATCATCAGGAGCCGGGGGACCTGCTTGCAACGGAAACTTAGCCGACAATGCTGCAAGGTGGATCTTGATGCAACGTACTGAAAACATTCGATCGCAGCTCCGCCTACCCCACAGAAAATTGGGGGGGCTCAGGCCGCCCCTTTCGAGCCGCCGCGCAGTGCACTCTAGGGGGTCGGAGCTTCAGCTCCGACACAACCAGCCAGAGCGCAGGGCTTACGCATGGGCCGTCTCACCCGCGGCATGTCTTCGCCTCTTGATCTTTCTTCTCGTCGCGTGCGTTTGCAGCGGCGCGGCGCAGGCGCGGTTCCGGCAGCCGAACGCGGAATATCAGGCGCGGCGCCAAAAGCTCTGCGCGGCGATCGACGGGCCCGTGGTCCTCTTCGGTTACACGACCCACCAGGACTCGTCCGAATTCGCCGTCTTCTTTCAGGAGCCGAGTTTCTACTACCTGACCGGTCACGTCGAGCCCGACGCGGTGGTCGTCCTCGTTCCGCCGCCGCGGCACGACGTCCCTGGCGAAGAGCCGAGCGAAACGCTCTACCTGCCCGCGCGCAATCGCGATCCGCACGATTACAAGGGCGAGGTTTTCGACGGGCCAAAGATCGGCCCGGACGATCCGAACGCGAGCGAAGAAACGGGATTCAAGACGGTCAAGCCGATGGAAAGTCTCAAGAGCGACCTCGAGAGACTCGCCGATACGTACAAGAACTTCTACACGATCGTCCCGTCGCAGCCGGAGGACGGCTACCCGCACTTCGCGAACGGCGTCGCGAAGATCCGCGAGGCGGTCCCGAAAGCGAACATCAAGGACATCTCGGAAAAGATCTTCGAAATGCGCCAGGTGAAGTCCGACGGCGAGCTGGAGCTGATGCAGAAGGCGATCGACGCCTCCATCGCCGCGCAGCTTGCAGCGATGAAGATGATGCGTCCCGCGCTTTTCGAATATCAGGTCGCCGCGCGCATGAAGGAAGTTCACGAGATGGCGGGCTGCGCACGAGAGGCGTACGCTCCGATCGTCGGCGCGGGCTTCAACGGCACGGTGCTGCATTACAGCTCGCTCGATGGCGAAATCAGCGACGGCGATCTCGTCGTGATGGACGTCGGCGGCGAGTACGGACACTATGCGGGGGACATCACGCGCACCGTGCCCGCGAACGGCAAGTTCACCTCGCGCCAGCGCGAGATTTACAACCTCGTGCTCGGCGCGCAGAACGCGGCTCTGGCCGCGGTGAAGCCCGGCGCGACGATCGCGGGCAAGAAAGACAGCCTCCAGCAGATCGTCATCAATTATTTCAACGCGCACCCGGATTCGCGCGGCAACGTGCTGACGAAATACTATCCGCACGGCGTGAGCCATCATCTGGGGCTGGACGTGCACGATCCCGGCGACCGCACGCGGCCGCTCGAGCCGGGCATGGTGATCACCGTCGAGCCGGGGCTTTACATCCCGGAAGAAAAGCTGGGCGTGCGCATTGAGGACGACGTGCTGGTGACGAAGGACGGCTACAAAATGCTGACTGCGGGCCTGCCGCGCTCCCCCGACGAAATCGAGAAAACCATGGCCGAGGGCCGCACCAAGCCTTCATCGGCTGTTGACACTCCGCGGAGCCAACCCTAACATCGACTATTGCCCGCGTGCCGGCGTAGCTCAGTGGTAGAGCGAGGGTCTCATAATCCCTAGGCCGTGGGTTCGATTCCCCCCGCCGGCACCATAAGCTCCTCCGCGGTTCTGTTGGGTTCCCGCCTAGCGCCCTTTGATCGGCGAGATTTGCACGTGCAACCCGTCGGGGTCGAGCAGATTCACCGTCGAGACTCCGTCGTTCGCCTGATAGGCGGCTCTGGCCTTGGCGTCCGGCAGTTCGGCATTGATCTTGTCCGCCAGGCGCTTCGACGAGTCCTGATCGATATCCTCGATCGAAATGGAGAAGTGCGTGATCACGCCCTTCTGCTGCGCGACGGAATCGACGCTGATGTAACCGGTCGGAAAGTCGAGATGGATGCCGGTGCCGGCATTGGTCGCCGGCCAGCCTTTGGTCACGCCGAACAGCTTGTGATAGAAGGCGTAGGAACGTTCGATGTCGCTGACCGTGAGGCCGATGTGGTTGACGCCCAAACCGCGAACGATGGGGGCGGAATCCGGAGCGGTATCCTGCGCCAAGAGCTTCGCCGGCAGGACCAGCATCGCCAGAGCTTGCACAAGACCGCGGCGCGACATGCGGCCGCGTTCATACTGATCGAACAGCGTATCAATCGAATCCATCTGGGCTCCTCCGTTGGGTTGAGGCGGCAGAATCGTATCACGGCCCCTGGGCTCAGGCCTGTACCGGTGGTTTTGATTCGCATGCGGGCTGCGAGATTCCAAGAAAACTATTGCGAGGGGGCGTTCGTCACCGTGAAGCGCTGATCGAACGTGTGCACCAGTATGTTGACGTGCGCGGTGTACTCGACCTTGATGTTGAAGTGAACGTAGAACCTGTTGGTGACGATTCGCTCCAGGGTGATGTCCTCCGGCCGGACGTCGAACCCGTGCTCCGCCGCCGCGCGCAGGACCTGAGCGCGGACTTCGTCATCGGTTTTCGGTGTGACGAGCCCAATATTGGCGCCGCGCTGCTCGGCGATATCGCGCAACTCATCGTGGAACTCAGTGTTGTCGAGCTTGAGCGCCGCAAACTGCCAGCCGGCAAAGACGGCGTACGCAGCCACCGCCAGCCCGAGAATGATCTTCCCTTTTCCCATCGACCGCGGCTCTCGCCGATCATCATAGGTGCGCTGCACTGGCACCAAGGAAACAATGCACTGAATCGTGGCGTATTAGTCAAATAGGTACGCGACTTGACAGAATTCGCGCGGTCGTATTAGCTAGCACGCGCAAGAAACCAAACGGGGACCTCACATGATTTCGATTCGGTCGTTGTGCGCTGCGACGTTGCTTCTGGCGGGCGGGTGTATCGGCGGAGCGCTGCTGGCCCGCGCGCAGGGCCCTCCGCAGAATCCTCCGCCAGGCGCATCGCAAAGTTCTCCGGCGGACAAGCTGACGCCCGAGGACATCGCAATGGGCAAGCAGCTCTTCGCCGCGAACTGCGCGAGCTGCCACGGCGTGGACGCGACCGGGCAGCTCGGGCCGAATCTGCACGGCGTGGCGCAGCGGCTCGGCGAGACCGGTGTTTTCTTCATCATCCGCAACGGCCGGGGCGGAATGCCGCCGGTTTCGTCGATCAACGACCAGCGCGTGTGGCAAGTGGTCGGCTTCGTCCGGACGCTGGGCGAGACAGGCGCGACCGAAGCCGCAACGGGCGATCCCGTGAAAGGCAAAGCCGTGTACGAGGCGAACGGATGCTCCGTCTGCCACACGATCGGCATGACCGGCGGCGGAGTGGGCCCGCAACTGACGGCCATCGGCCGCGCGCGCGCGCCCAAGTACCTGCACGATTTCCTGCTCGATCCTGGAAAAAATCCTCCGCCGGACATGACCTTGCCCGAGCGCGCCGGCAATACTGGCTACCTGTTGGTGCGCGTGGTGACGAAAACCGGACACGAGATGACCGGAATTCGCGTGAATGAGGACACGTTCGAGCTGACGCTGCGCGATGTCGGCGGGCATTTCTACACCTACGACAAAGCAAGCCTGAAGACGATCGAGGAGCAACCCGGCAAGTCGGTGATGCCGAGCTACACGAATCTTTCCGCGGCCGATCTGGATAATCTGGTCGCGTACCTGGCGAGTCTGAAGGGGGCCCAATGAGAACCGCTCGATATTTTGCAGTGCTGCTGGCGCTATGTTTCGCGGTTCCCAGTTTCGCGCAGGTGCCGTTCGAGCGCCTGAGGGATGCGGCCAAGCAGCCGGACAATTGGATGACGTACGGCGGCAACTACAGCTCGCAACGGTTTTCGGGGCTGAAGCAGATCACGCCGGACAACGTGGCGAACCTGCGCGTGGCGTGGGCGTACCAGTTGCGCGGCGGCGGAGTGATGGAATCGTCGCCGCTGATCGTGGACGGCATCATGTACGTCACGGAGCCGCCAAGCAACGTGACTGCGATCGACGCGCGCACGGGCAAGCCGCTGTGGCACTACGTGCCGCCGGTGCCGAGGGATTTCATTCCGGTCGGTCTCTTCCCCACCAACCGCGGAGTGGCGATCCTGGACGACAAGCTCTATCTGGCGACGATTGACGATCACTTGATCGCGCTCGATGCGAAAAGCGGCACGGTGCGATGGAACACGGTGATTGCGGACAAGGCAGACGGATACGCGATCACGCAGGCGCCGCTGGCGATCAACGGAAAGATCGTCGTCGGCGTGGGCGGCGGCGAGGCGGGCGCGCACGGGTTCCTGAGCTGCTACGACGCGAAGGACGGCAAGCTGCTGTGGCGGACGTACACGGTTCCTCGCAGCGCGAGCGATCCGGGCGCAGACACGTGGGCAGAGGGAAGCTGGTCCAATGGCGGCGGCACAACGTGGAACACCGGCTCCTACGATCCGGAGCTGAATCTGCTCTATTGGGGCACGGGAAATCCCGCGCCGGACTGGAACGGCGAGGGCCGCGTGGGCGACAACCTCTTCACCTGCGCGATGCTCGCGCTCGACGCCGATACGGGCCAGATCAAGTGGTATTTTCAGTTCACGCCGCACGAGACGCACGACTGGGACGCGGCCGAGCCGCCGATTCTTTTCGACGCGACGATCAACGGGAAGCCGCGCAAGCTGCTGGTGCAGGCGAACCGCAACGCGTTCTACTACGTGCTCGACCGGACGAACGGCGAGTTCATCGCGGGCGTGCCGTTCGCGAAGCAGACGTGGGCGAAGGGCCTCGACGCGAAGGGGCGGCCGATCACGTTCCCGGCGAGCCAGATCGAGCCGAGCGTGGAAGGAACGCTGGTGTATCCGTCGCTGACGGGCGGCATCAACTGGACGAGCCCGTGCTACAGCCCGCTGACGGGACTTTTCTACGTGAACGCGCGCGACGGCTTTGCCTATTACATCAAGGGCGAGCGCAAGATGGCGCCGGGAAATTCGGTGGGAATCATCGGCGGCGGTGGCGGCGGCGGGAGGATGAGCGGTCCCGACGAAACGACCACGTGGATTCGCGCGCTTGAGGCCACCACGGGCCAGAAGAAATGGGAATACAAGATGATCGGCGATTCGTGGACCGGCGTGCTGGCGACGGCAGGCGGGTTGGTCTTCTCGGCGGACGCGGCGGGGAATTTCTTCGCGCTGAATGCGGAGACGGGCGCGCCGCTGTGGCACCTCTTGCTCGGGTCGGCGGTGCGGTCGAATCCGGTCTCCTACGCGGTTGACGGCAAGCAATACATTGCGGATTCCGCGGGCAACACGCTGTTTGTGTTCAGCCTGCCATAGGAGAATCGCACCGGCGAAGAGGGGCTCTGACGCCGGGGACGTGCTGCGAGTTCGGGGGGATTTTCCATGAGATCACGTTTCGTTTCGTTTGCCGCGCTCATGCTCGCTGCGGCGATTCTGGGACCGGCACCGGCCGCCAGAGCTCAATTCCCGCCGCAGACGTCGCCTCCGCACAAACCGCATCCGCCGGCGACGGCCGATAGCGTCGCGAAAGGCAAAGAGCTGTTCCAGGGAACCTGCGCGAACTGTCATGGCATCGACGGCAGCGGCGCAAACGGCCCCAACATTCAGAACGCAGCGGCGACCTGGGGACCGGAGGGGCTGTACACGCGGATGACTTCCGGCGCGATCGGCACCGCGATGCCGAATTTCAGTTTTCTCGGCGACGACAAAATCTGGGAAATCGCGGACTACGTCAGCTCGCTGGGACAGCACGGCGCGGGCGTCGTACTCGGCGATCCGCAAAAGGGAAAGGCGCTGTACGAATCGAACGGCTGCGCGACGTGCCACAGCATCGCGGGGCGCGGAGGGAGCTCGGGGCCGGACCTGACCACGATCGGTTCGCAGCGCGCGGCGGCCATGCTGCGCAACGAGCTGGTAGATCCGGGCGCGAATCTTCCTCCCGATACGGCCGGACTATCGGAGCGGGCGGCCTATAGCGCGTACGCGATGTACCGCGCGACGCTGACCGACGGCAAGCAAATCGAGGGCACACGCGTGAACGAAGATTCGTTTTCGATTCAGCTGCGCGACGCAAAGGGCGAGCTGCGTTCCATTCAGAAATACGAGGTGCGGAAAATCGAGCAGGTCCCGGGGAAAAGCTTCATGCCAAGCGTCAAAGGGAAGCTCTCCGATGAGCAATTGAACGATCTCGTGGCGTACCTTGCGGGCCTGGGAGGTGCGCAATGAGAGCGGCCAAGTGGGTGGGAAGCGCGTTTGTGCTGCTGGCAATACTGGCGGGAGCGAAGGCCTGGGCGCAGAGCGCGACCTACGATGAGGTTCTGCATTCGGCGAGTCATCCGGAAAGCTGGCTGACGTACGGCGGGAACTACGCGTCGCAGAGGTTTTCCGAGCTGAAGCAGGTGACCACCGAAAACGTGAAAGAACTGAAGATGCAGTGGGTGTATCAACTTCGCCAGCAAGGAATCTTCGAATCGTCGCCGATCGTGGTGGGCGGAATGATGTACGTGACGGAACCGCCGACGACCGTGACGGCGCTCGACGTCCGCACCGGAAGACCCGTCTGGCGATGGACGGCGAAGCTGCCGAAAAACCTGCTCACGATCGGCCTCTTCCCTACCAACCGCGGCGTGGCAATTTTGGGCGACACGATTTACGTGGCGACGATCGATGCGCACCTGGTGGCGCTCGACGCGAAGACGGGCGCGGAACGCTGGACGGTCGAAATCGGCAAGAACGAGGATGCCGTCGCGATTACTCAGGCGCCGCTGGCGATCAACGGCAAGATCATCGTGGGAATGGGCGGCGGCGAAGGCGGATTGCGCGGTTACATCGACGCGTACGACGCGAAGGACGGCCGCCGGCTGTGGCGGCTCTACACGATTCCGACCACGGGCGAACCCGGCGTGGAAACGTGGGAAGGCGAAAGCTACAAATACGGCGGCGCCACCACATGGAACACGGGCGCATACGATCCCGCACTCAACATGATCTACTGGGGCACGGGCAATCCGGCACCCGACTGGAACGGCGACATGCGCAAGGGCGACAATTTGTATTCGTGTTCCCTGCTCGCCATCGACGCGGATACGGGAAAGCTGAAATGGTATTTCCAGTTTTCGCCGCACGAAACGCATGACTGGGATGCGTCGGAGCCGCCGATTCTTTTCGATGCGACGATCAACGGCAAGAAGCGGAAGATCGTGGCGCAGGCGAATCGCAACGCGTTCTACTACGTGCTGGACCGCGAGACCGGAGAATTTCTGGCCGGCAAGTCATACGCGAAGCAGACCTGGGCCAAGGGGCTGGACGCGAAAGGGCGCCCCATCGAGCTGCCGAATATCGATCCCACGCCGCAGGGGAATCTGATCTATCCGAGCATTACGGGAAGCGTGAACTGGACGAGCTCGTCGTATAGCCCGCTGACGGGGCTTTTCTACGTCGATACGCGCGAGCAGGGCGCGTACTACTACAAGGGCCATCCGACGATTTCGCCGCACAATCCCCTGGACATCGGCGGAGGCGGCGGGCAAAAAGTGGTGGGCGGAGACGAGGCGTACAGCGCCGTTCGCGCGCTCGAAGCGACGACCGGCGATTTGAAGTGGCAATTCAAGATGGTGGGCGACTCGTGGACGGGCACGCTGGTGACCGCCGGGAATCTTCTCTTCTGCGCGGATGCCGGCGGCAATTTCTTCGCGCTGCGCGCGACAGACGGCATGCCGCTGTGGCACGTGCAATTGGGAAATGCCGTGCGGGCGAATCCGATCACGTATGCGGTTGACGGCAAGCAGTACGTGGAAGCGGCGGCGGGAAATTCAGTGTTCGTCTTCTCGTTGCCCTGAGCATGCGCGTGTTGTCCGGCATGAAACGGGTCGCATCGTTCTTGGCCGCCTCTTGCGCGCTGCTCACGCTCTGTCGTCCGTCGTTCACTCGGGCGCAGCAGCCTCCAGGCGCACAACAATTCGCCGATTTCGGCGATTTCAAACTGCACAGCGGCGCCGTCATTCACGAATTTCGCCTCGGCTACCGGACGGTCGGAACGCTGAATTCGTCGAAATCCAACGCGATCTTGTGGGCCACATATCTCGGCGGACGGTCGCAGGATCTGCTCCAGTACGCCGGACCCAACAGCATCCTCGACACTTCTAGCTATTTCGTCATCTTCGTGGATTCGATCGGCGACGGCGTCACGACTTCTCCTTCGAACAGCAGGACCCAGCCGCGAATGCAGTTTCCCGAATTCACGATCCGCGACATGGTGAAAGCGGAGCATCGCCTGGTTGCGGACGTGCTGCACATCTCGCACCTGCGCGCCGTGATGGGCTACTCGATGGGCGGAATGCAAACCTTCGAGTGGGTGGCGGCGTATCCGGACTTCATGGACCTGGGCGTGCCGATGAACGGCTCTCCGCAATCGACGTCCTACGATAAACTATTGTGGACGACGCAGATCGACGCGCTGGAATCCGATCCGAATTGGAAAGGCGGCAACGGCACGGGTCCGATGACGCGCGGATTCCTGCTCTACAACGAAATCGGCTCGCTGAATCTGACGTCGCCGGCGCAGCGCGCGTCGCAAACGTCGCCCAAGGAATTCGACGCGTTCCTAGCAGAAACGAGAAGAAGCAGCATCGGCGACGCGCGCGCCGTGTGCGACGCGATTCGCCAGCGGCAGGCGATCATGGCGCTCGACATCCCGGGCGAGTTCGGCGCGTCACTCGAACAGGTGGCGCGAAGGACGCGGGCGAAATTGCTGGTCGCCATTTCGCCGCAAGACCACATCGTCAATCCAGCGCCCGCACTGGCGTTCGCGAACGCTACCGGGTCAGCCGTACTGACTCTCGATTCAACCTGCGGGCACATCAGCCTCAGTTGCATTTCGGTCGGTCCCGTTGTTTCGCAGTTTCTTGCCAATCCGGGCAGCGTGCACTCAACAACATTGCGGGAGCCGGGCAAGTAGCCGTTTGCGTTTGGCAGGATGGAAGAGAGATTTTTCGACTTCGCGTCCCGAGCCGGCTCCGCCGGGTCAAAGTTCCGCCGAGGCGCTTCACTCAAAAAGACGATGATGTGAGCGCCGGTTAGCGGGCGGCTTTCTTGCGTGAAATCTTGAGGATCACTTCGATATCGCGGCGGGAATCGAAGCTGGAAATCGTGCGGGTGGCCGAAGTCATGTCGTCATGTTCGGCGTGGACTTCGTAGTTGACGTTGGGATCGAGGCCGCTGAAGCGGTACGTTCCCATTTCGTCCGCAATACGCGTCGTGACCGCCTGGGTCCGGACATTGAGCAGATAGACGACGCTCGCGGGCACGGGATTCTCGTCCTTGTCGATCGCGGTGCCATGGAGCGTTCGAAGCTGGCTTTCGCCCTTCTTGTCCTGAGCGCCGGCGGCAATTGCAACCATGGCGACCACGATCAGGAGCAGCGCGAAATGGAGCGGCCTAGCCACACTCATTGGACGCGACGCAGCCGGACGGGAGATGCCTGAGAGGAGCGTCGAATCGATCACTCCCCCTCCTCTTCATCGGAACCGGATTCTTCGTCCTCTTCGTCTTCGTCTTCCTCTTCGTCGTCGCCCCCGTCGTCCTCGCCTTCTTCTTCGTCCTCGTCGTCTTCCTCGGAGAGAACGTTGAGATGGACAGGATGCGTCTGCGTCACCTCGAGCTCGACCTCACATTCGGGGCAGGACAGAATTTCGCCTTCTTCGACTTCGTCTTCGTCCAAGTCGATTTCGGCGTCGCATTCCGGGCACCTTGTCACGGCGGTCTTTCCTCCTCGGGCGAAGTTCGAACAGACGGCGTATTATATAACGCTCGTGTCAAGCTTTGGCGCGGAGGTTCGTGTAAAGGTGGCGCAGAACCGCGAATACCCGGAACGGCCGCTCGTGGGCGTTGGCGGCGTGGTGATTTCGAAGGGGCGAACGCTGCTGATCCGCCGCGGCGCGCCTCCGCTGGAAGGCCAATGGTCGATTCCCGGCGGCATGCTGGAGGTGGGCGAGACGCTGACGGAAGGCGTGCGGCGGGAATTGCTCGAGGAAACGGGAATCGAGGTGAGCGTCGGCGAGTTGATCGAAGTGTTCGAACGGATCAACATGGACGCTGCCGGCAAGACGCGCTATCACTTCGTTGTGCTCGACTATCTGTGCGAGGAGATGGGGGGCGAACCGCGCGCTGGAAGCGACGTGACCGACGTCGCGTGGGCCACTCCCCACGAGCTTCAGAAATATTCACTGAGCGAGACGGCAACGCGGGTGATTGGAAAAGCGTTCGAAATGGCGCGCGAACGAGCTAGCCGCTCGGGCTCCCGCGACTGACGCGAGGCCCGTTCAGGAAACGTACGGATATACTTCGTCGGCGATCCAATAGTTGGCCAGCGCAATCGCAAGGACCATCCCCGCGACCCAAAGGCCCCAGCGCCGGCGACGCCAAACAGCTTGAAACAGCGAAAACTGCATCGGAAGGTCCGCCACGTACGCTGCGCAATAGCAAAGATTCGCCATCGCCGCCAGGATGACCAGCAGAAGTACCGAACGCATCGACAACATGCTGCGAAAATGCGGCCACGTCGAGACGAGCCAGGCTGCAACGACGACGGTGAGCAACAAGTTGTACCAGATGCGGCGGCGCTCCCAATATCGAAGAGCATCGCTGAGAATCGCGCTCAGCGCGGCGGGCTGCGTTTCATTCATGGGGGACTCGGTCAAGAGTTTTCTCTCCCTTCGGCGACTCAACCGGGGTCGTCAGCTTGCGGCAGCTTCCGGCAAGCGGCCGAAGCGGCGCTCGCGGCCGAAGTAGTCGGCGACGGCAGCTTCCAGGTCGACGGCGTCGAACTCCGGCCACATTCGCTGCGTGAAATGCAGCTCCGCGTAGGCGCATTCCCACAGCATGAAATCGCTGAGGCGCTGTTCGCCGCCGGTGCGGATCAGGAGATCGACGTCAGGCGCCGGCCCTCCCGCGTTGGTGACCTGGCCAAGGCGGCGAGCAAATTCGCGGTCGGAAACTTCCAGGCTCGAAAGCATCCAGCAGGAAGCGCGGAGAATCGCTTCGCGCGCAGAATAGTCGAGCGCGATGCGGAGTTCGAGGGTGTGGCCGGAGGCAGTTTGGCGCTCCGCCGATTCGATGGCGTCCACGAGGCTGCGCGGAATTCGGTCGCGGCGACCGATCACGCGCATACGAATGCCGCGCGCGGCACATTCCGGCGCATCGGCGCGAAGATAGTCTTCGAGCAGGGTCAACAGCGACGTCACTTCCCCTGCCGGCCGTTCCCAGTTGTCGGAGGAGAAAGCGTAGAGCGTGAGAATGCCGATACCGAACGACGGAGCGGAGCGGACCACGCGCCGAACCGCAGCCACTCCGGCTCGATGGCCTTCAGACCGGGGGAGGCCGCGAGAGGCGGCCCAGCGGCCGTTGCCATCCAGCAGAATTGCTACGTGAATTTTGGGAGCGGGAATGACTCGTGCAGTGCTGTTGCCCATGGTTGTTTCGGAAAAAAATGCGCCTCTCTACCCTTCCCGCGTGGCGCGGATCAGGGCTTCCATATGATCGAGATACTTTTCGAGCGCGCGGCGGCCTGCGGGGAGCAGCCGGTACTCCGTCTTGGGTACGCGTCCGGCGAACGATTTCGTGCAGCCGATGTAACCGGCGTCTTCGAGCTTGCGTGCGTGGACGCTCAGATTGCCGTCCGTGACGCGAAGAAGATCCTTGAGTTCGTTGAAGGTGAGCGATGCATTGACGGCGAGCGCGCTGAGAATCGCGAGGCGCGTGCGCTCGTGAATGATTCGATCGAGATTGACCGCCGCCGCATTGGCAGGAGCGGCGGCCAGAGAGCCGCGCCTGGCCTTTTCTTCGCGCGGGGCGCGAAAGGCTCCTGACTTAGCCGCCATACTTCCTCGCAATCACGGCTCCGAAAATGACATGCAGGCCGCCGAATCCGGCGCCGAGCAGCACATTGCCCCAATTAGCCGGACAGAACAGCGCGACCGCGCCGAGCACCATGAAGCAAAGGCCCATCAGGGGCACGATGCGGATGGAAAAGGCACCGCCCGTGACGACGGCCGTTCCATAGAGCAGCAGCCAGACGCCCGGCACGTTTTCGAGCGATCCTGCCCGGACGAAGATCATCGTGAGCAGCACGCCGACGAGCAGCGGGGGCGCGAAGCTATAGACAAACCGCCGGCCGGGACCGGACAACAGGGTGGTGCCGACTGCCCGAGCCTTCGTGAACGTTGTCCACAAGGCGATGGCGATGGCGAGAGCGGCTTCGCAAATCCACGTCAGCAGCCAAGCGAAGGAGGACGACTGGCGCGAGGCGATGACGGCGGCGCCGATGGCGGTGACGCCCATCGCCATGCCTCCCCAACCGGGGACGGCGGTGAAGGAGGTGGCGCGCTCCATGGTCTCGCGGATGAAGCGGATGTTGTCGCGGGCGCGATCGTCCATGGCGACGGGATCCGCAGCGCGAGCCCGGTGGGAGTCAAATGAAGCCATGCACACAGGGTACCAATCGGGCGCAGAATGTCAAGTACTTTGAAACGTAAAGCTATAGTCACAGAACCGAAATATGCGAGGAACTTACGGCAGCGGCGTGCTAGCGCGGGTAGCGGCCGGCGAGCCAATTCCAGCGGATGTAGAGAAGATCGAAGAACATTCGCAAGCTATCGCGAAAAACGTGGACCTTTGTGGCGGGGTCGTGCGCCCAGCGCACGGGCACTTCGGCGGCGCGCAGCCCGTGACGCTGCGCCAGGAAAAGCACTTCCGGATCGAATCCAAAGCCTTCGATTCTCTGCTGCTCGAATACGACCCGAGAGCGCTCGCGCGCAAAGGCCTTGAAGCCGCATTGCGTATCGTGGAACGGCAGTCCGGTGAACAGGCGCACGAAACCGTTGAAGATGATTCCAGCCATCTCCCGCAATCGCGATTGACGAACCGCGATCAGCGTGCGGTCGATCGCGCGCGAGCCGAGCGCGACGTCGTTGCCGGCGGCGATGGCTGCGAGCAGTTTCGAAGATTCCTCGATCGGAGAAGAAAGGTCCGCGTCGGTGAAGAGCGCAACTCGCCCGCGGGATTCGAGGATGCCGTGGCGCACGCTGTAGCCCTTGCCGCGGTTCGCGCCGTTCGACACGAGCCGCACATAGGGCATTCCCCGCGCGAATTCCCGCGCCACGCGAGCCGTGCCATCGGTCGAGCCGTCGTCCACGACGATGATTTCGATGCTGTCGATTCCGGGCTGGTTCGCGGCGAAGTGATCCCGAATGCGCGCGAGCGTGCGGCCGAGGCGGCGCTCCTCGTTGTATGCGGGAATGACGATGGAGAGTTCGGGCGTCGGCGCCGTCATTCGCGGGCAGCTTCCTGAAGGGCCGGGCTCCAGCCGTGAACGCCGAGCAGCGGAACGAACCGGCACGCGCACAGAGTTTTCCGCTCCAGACGGCCGCGGCGCTTCACGATTCGCAGCAGATCTTGCCGGTCGGGAGAGCCGACGGGAATGACAAGGCGGCCACCCTCGACAAGCTGCACGATGAGCGGCGGCGGAACGGCCGGCGCGGCGGCGGAGACCAGAATCGCGTCAAAAGGTGCCGCTGACGGCCAGCCAGCGGAACCGTCGCCTTCCTCGATGCGAAGATTGGAGTAGCCGAGCTTCGCGAGGCGTTTCCGCGCGGCGGCGGCGAGCACCGGGTGCGCTTCGATCGCGATCACTTCGCGCGCCAGGCACGCGAGCACGGCCGCCTGATAGCCGCAGCCGGCGCCGATCTCGAGCACGCGCTCCGTTCCGGAAAGCGAGAGCGCTTGCGCCGCCGAAGCCACGATGAAAGGCTGCGAGATTGTCTGCCCTTCGCCGATCGCCAGCGCGGTATCCATGTAGGCGGCGTGAGCTTGCTCAGGCTGGACAAAGAGGTGGCGCGGCACGGCCTGCATCGCGGCGAGCACGCGCGAATCGCGGATTCCGCGCGCACGAAGCTGGCGAGCAACCATGTCGCAGCGGGCGACTTCAAAGTCAGCCTCGGGCGGAACAGCTGCGCCCTTGCCGTTCATTGGGAGGATAGGCGGCACGGATGGTCGCGATCCCTTCTCTCTGCGAAATTATCACAGGCGGATTGGGCGTGCCACCGAGGAGGGGCCGCAGGCCGCGAAACGCCGCTGGAATGCAGCCGTGACGCTGTGCCGGGCGTTCGTTATGATGTCTGCCGCGCCGAGAACGCACACATACAGGAGACCGGAATGAGATTCCACGTCGCAGTCTTGTCTGCACTCGCAATCGCCAGTCCGTCATTGGCGCGGGCGCAAGCCAACGCAGCGCCCGCGGCGCAGCCGAAGCCCGCGCAGCATCAGCCCGGAACGATGGCACCGCAGGCGCCCGCGCATACTCCCGGCGAAACGGCGAAGAAGCCGGCCGACGCGGGCGACAGCGTCGACCCCGCCAAGGAAGTGGCGATCCGCCACTTGATGGATATCACGCAGACAACGAAACTAGGCGAGAACATGGGCACGTATCTCACCTCGCAACTGCACGACGTGATGAGCCGGGCCATGACGCCCGAAAAACTGTCTTCCTTCATGGATGCGTTCAGCCAGAAGTTCGCGGCGACGTCACCCGGCACGTCGGTGACGGACGCGATGGTGCCGATCTATTCGAAGGCCTTTTCCATGGAGGATATACAGGGGCTGATCGCGTTCTACGAATCACCGCTGGGCCAACGCGTGGTGAAGACCCTGCCCGAAGTGGTGCAGCAGTCGCAAGAGGCTGGAATGGAAATCGAGCAGGTTTCCGCGATGAAGATCCTGCGCAGCATGACGGACCAATACCCCGAACTGAAGCAGGTGTTGCCGCCAGACGGCGGGAACGGAAACTCCGAAGCGGCGCCGTCACCTGCTCCAACCGCGAAATAGGCACGGCAACCCTCAATTCAATCCGCCCGCGCGCGGGAAATGGGAACGAATTCGAGGTGAGGCAGCTATAATCCTGTGCCCATGGCGCTGCCGCCAGCAACGGATTGGTCTCCGCTTCGAATCTCGCTTGAAACGAGTGTGACGGCGACGATCATCACGCTGGCCGCCGGCCTCGCCGCGGCATGGTGGCGCGAGCGGCGGCACGGCACGGCAATGGCGTTCGTCGACGGCATTTGTCTGTTGCCTCTGGTCCTGCCGCCTACCGTGGTCGGATTTTTCCTTCTGCTGCTCTTCGGCCGGCATGGTCCGCTCGGGAAGCTGCTGCTTCAACTCGGCATGACCGTGGTCTTTTCGTGGCCTGCGACGGTGATCGCGGCGGCGGTCGTTTCCTTCCCCTTGATGTATTTGACGGCGCGCGCGGCGCTGGAACAGGTCGACTCGAGATTCCTGGAAGCCGGGCGGACGCTGGGTGCATCCGAATGGCGCGTCTTCGCTAAGATCGCGTTGCCGCTGGCGTGGCCCGGCGTCCTGGCGGGCACGATTCTCTCGTTCGCGCGGGCGCTGGGGGAATTCGGCGCCACGCTGATGCTGGCGGGAAATATTCCCGGGCGAACGGCGACGATTCCCATCGCCATCTATTTCGCGGTGGAATCGGACGACATGCGGAGTGCCGTGGCGTGGTGCGCGGCGGACGTGGCAATCTCGCTGGCGCTGCTGGCCGGCCTCTACTACTGGACGCAAGCGCGGGGACTATCGCGCGGGGTGCGGCGCTGAAATGGCGCTCGAAGTTCAGATCGAGAAAAAGCTGGCGGAGTTCACGCTCGACGCTTCGTTCACGGCGTACGACGCGCCGATCGGCATTCTGGGCCCTTCGGGCGCGGGCAAAACGATGCTGTTGGGCTGCATCGCCGGGCTGGAGCGCCCGGACAGGGGCCGAATCGTTCTCGGCGGGAAGACGCTGCTCGATTCGGAGCGCGGCATTCGGTTGCCCGCACGGAACCGCCGAGTGGGCATGTTGTTCCAGCACTATGCGCTGTTCCCTCACCGCACAGCGTCTGAAAACGTTGCGTTCGGATTGAACCATCTCGCCGAGAACGAACGCGAGCGGCGCGTACGCGAACTGCTGGAGCGAACGTACGCGGCGGGACTCGAGAATCGGTATCCGCGCGAGCTATCGGGCGGCGAGCAGCAACGGGTGGCATTGGCGCGGGCGCTGGCGATCGAGCCGGAGGCGCTGCTGCTGGACGAGCCGCTTTCCGCGCTCGACACGCACCTGCGAAGCCAGATGGAAGCGCACCTGCAGGAAACCTTCGCGGCGTACCGCCGCCCCACACTGCTCGTGACGCACAACATCGCGGAGGCCTACCGGCTGGGAGAACGGCTGCTGGTGCTGTCGCGAGGACGCGTGGCCGCGTTCGGGCCGCGCGAAGAGATTTTTCGGCGCCCGCCGACAGCGGACGTGGCGCGCCTCACCGGCTGCAAGAATTTTTCGCGCGCGCGGGCGGTTTCCGATGGCGCGGTCGAAGCGATCGACTGGGGATGCAATCTGCGCATAGCGCAGACTCTCTCAGGCGGCGTGGCGCACGTGGGGATTCGGGCGCACCACATCGATTTCGCGGAGGCGTCCGGCGGCACGGAGGAACGGGAGAACACGCTTCCCTGCTGGCTCGCGAGTTCGTCGGAGAGCCCGTTTCACGTGACGCTCTATCTGAGGCTGCACAAGCCGCCGGACGAATCGCGAGCGCACGACCTGCAAGCGGAGGTGACGAAGGAGAAGTGGGAGCGGATGAAGGAGCGCCCGACGCCGTGGCGGGCGAGACTTTCGCCCGACGCGCTGTTCGTGATGCCCGAGTGAGGGGCGGATCTTACTTGAGATGTTTGACGAACTTGATGTCCAGACCGTAAGTGCCGTTGATATCCCGCAAGAAAACCACCGATAGGCCGCGCTTCAGCGAGTATTCCACCTGAATCAACTGATACTGGTTCGACGTGGCGGCGTTCGTCGAATAGGTGATCGAAAGATCGCGCGTGACCTGCTCCTGAATCGTGATGCGGGCCGCGGCGTTCGATTCCGTCGCAGTGCCCGCGACGAACGGATCGACGCGGAACGAGCTGATGCCGAAGAGATGCTCGATTCGGCCGCCAATGCCGCTGGAGATCGCTTCCGAAAGCAAGGCCGTGGCGCCATAGTTCTGCGCGGCGCCCGGCTGCGAACGAAGCGCGGCGCCTTCGCCGGGGCTGCCGAGCGCGAGCAGAGCGACGATGTCGGAGTCCGGCAGCGGCGGATCGGAGCGGTAGTTCAAGGAGAGACGACTGGCCGGACCGGAGAAGTCGATCGTCACCTGATACTGATTGATCGTGGAGGTCGCCTCCACATTGAGCACGGGATCGAGGCGGAAGGGATTCGAGAAGTTGATGTCGCCGCGGGTCAGCTCGAAATTGTTGCCGCGGAACGGCATTTCACCGCTGAGCAGGTGAATGTGGCCGAGGAGCACGGGCCGGTCCCACGTGCCGCGGAGACGGACGTTGCCGTCCATCTCGACGTGCGCGCCAGCCCACTCGATGCGGGCGCCGGGAGTGGTTTGCCCTTCGACGTCGAAGGCAAGGTTCTGCATGAACGGGGATGATGAGGCGGGGCCGGCAGCGGCTTCGGAGGACGACGCGAAGAACGCGGCGACGTCTACGCCCTGCGCGAAGAGCAGGCGCTCAACTTGCACGCGGCCGCTGACGAGAGCGGCGCTGCTGGTGCCCGAGAGCTGGATGGTGCCGCCGGCGAGCCAGCTCATGCCGACGGGATAGCGGATGCGAACGGTGGAAGTCGCGGCAGTGACCTGATAGCGGAGCGGGCCTTCGCCGTAGGTGACCGAGCCGCTGAGCGTCAACTGACCGCCGCCTGCCTCGGCCGTGACGCGATCGAAGAGCAGGCGGCTCTTGTCGAAGACAAAATCGCCGTTCACCTTGCTGAGGCCAACGGGAAAATCGGCGTACGTGGCGGAAGCATCGCGAACGGCGGCGTGGCCGGTGACGCGAGGCTGGGCCATCGTTCCCTGCACCGCGACGTTGACGTCGGCGCGGCCGTGGGCGGTGACATCCGGCAGGAAACCGCCGAGCAACCGCAGGTTCGCGCCGCCGGAGAGATTGAAATCGAGCCGGCGGTCCCGATCGAATCGCGCCGAGCCGCTGAGTTGCAGGTCCGTATCGGGGCCGTGCAGGCGCGCCTGCTCGACGCGAATTTCGTTGCGGCGATAGGTCAGGCGGATGTCCTGATCGTTGGTTAGCTGCACGAGCTCGTAGTTGAAGGAAATTCGGGCGATATCAGCGTCGACTTCGATCGAATCCGGCTGGCGCAGCGAGCCGGAGATCGTGAAGGACGCGTCGGCGGTTCCATGGCCCGTCAACTGCGAGAGGTGCAAGCCAGCGGAGATCAGGGGGTCGAGATCGAACTGCTGCACCGAGAGCTTGCCGGAAATAGGCGCGTCACCCGTGAAGCCGATCGTGAGATCACCCTGGAGCTTTTCGCGGTCCGGCTGCGACGCCAAAGTGAAATGAGCGCTGCGTCCGTCGGAAGACACCTGACCCGCAAAGTCTCCCTCGGATTCATTGCCGAGCACGAGGCCGGTGACCTTCAGATCGCCCTCTCCGGTAGGCGCGAGCAGCGGGCCGCCGCCCCGCAGATGGAAATCGAGGCGACCACCGACAGGCAGCGAGGCGGTTTGCAGCGCCCTGACGCGTTCGAGCGAAATCGCGGAGCCCGTGAGATTGAAATCGACGCGCTGGCCCGCGGGCCGATAGGAGAAATCACCGGCGACGGTGCCGAATCGCTCGCGGAGGTCGGCGCGAGACAAGCTGACGAGATCGTGGTCCCAATGAAATGCTCCGCTGAGCCGGTCGATTTGCCAGCTTTGCGCTGCGATATCGGTGGCGACAAAATCGGCGTCGATGACGGGTGCGGCGCGCGTCCCCGCACCGTGCAGATTGCCGCTCAGGGAGACGACGAGCGGGTAGTTCGTGCCGAGAATAGATTGCACGTCCTGGCCGGAGGCGTGCTCGATACGGGCATCGAGCGTCCAGCGATCGCCGGGCGAGAAGTCCCAGTCACCTCCAAACTCAAGCGAGAGATCGAGCGCGACGGTGGAGTCGCCGCGCCGAACGACTGCGTTCTTCAAGACGAAGCCGTCGGGCGAATAGTCCATGTCGCCGTCCAGCTCGTCCCAGGCGAGATTGTCGTACTGCGGATTGGCGACACTCAAGCGGCCGACGAATGACGCTTCCGTGAGGGGGCCGACAATGCGGCCGCGCCATGCAGCTTTGCCGGAAACGCGGTGTGTCCCCGCGTCGGGTCCGCGAATGGCGGCAATGAAGTCGTTCCATTCGAGCAGGTTTTCCGCGTTGAACTGAACTTCGAGGGCTGAATCTTGGGCGCCGAGATCTCCGTCCATTTCGACGCGCGCGGAAGGAGTGGCAATCTCGCTCTTCGAGACGGAAACGATCTGATGATCGCTGCGGTAATCGAAATCGACGCGTGCCGTCGCCGGAATCTCTCCCTCACGCAACGTGGCGGGCGGCGACCATCGCATCTGGCCGGTGGTGCGGAAGTTCTTGAAGTTCGCGTTCCATGTATTGGTGGAGTCGACCTCGACGACGCCGTCCCAGTGAAGAGAGCGGACGGGCAGTTCACTGTTGTCGAGCGTATCGAAGAGTTCGGCGAGGCTGGCGCCGCGAGTGCGCGTGGTGGTGCGAAACGCGAGACCCTTGAAATCCATTTCCAGCCGGCCATCGACAGTGCCGCCGAGCGCGTGCACGTTGAGATTGGGCACGACGAGGCGGCGATTGGCGACCTGGAAGTCGCCCGATGTCTGGATCGTCTTCTCGTGATAGAAGCGATAGGGCAGCGCCACGTCACCGCTGCGGTAGTAGCCGCTGGCGGTCCATTCGCCCGCGCTTGCGCCTTTGCCGGACGAGGAGGCGGAGCGGTAGTGCGCCTGTCCTGAGAAGTCGATGTCGGCGTCAGGCGTGGTGGGCTGGCGCGTGATGCTGCGCACGTCCGCCAACGACAGGCGTCCGCGATACTTGAAATCCCAATCGGAGCTCGAAAAGCTGGGCAGGCTCGCCTGCAAGTCTACATTCGAGCGCGCCAATTTGAGCGACATCTGGTCGAGCTCGAACGCATCGCGATGCAGCGTGAATTTCGCCGTGAGATCGAACGGAAAGGGGAGGTCGCGCTTCGCGGCAACGCGGACTTGGCGCAGACTGACGTTGCCGATGTAGGAATCCCCTCCGGCGGCGGGAGAGTCGTAGCGTAGGCCGAGGTTGCAGTCGCGGCCCCCGACGTCGAGCGGAACCTTGGCGTCGTTGTAGGCCACGCTGCCGTCGCGCAATTCGAGCCGGCCGATGCGCAGATCGAAAAGAGTGGCGCGCCACGGATGGTTGCCTGCCGCGCGCCTTGGCGACGGCACGTTGCTGCGTCCGTCGTGGTCAAGCCGGACCGCCACTTTCGGTTTCTCTACGATTAATTCGTCGAGCGCAATCTTCCGCCCGAAGAACGACACGACGCGAATGTCCACATCGATGCGGTCGGCATGGAAGAGCGGAGGCTGATCGGCAGCTTCGAGCCCGTGAAGCGTCAGATTGTCGATGCGGGCGCGCAGGCTCCACAAATAGAAATGGAAGCCGCCGATTTCGACGCGCGCTCCCGTTCCCTGCTGGATGCTGCTGATGAGCTTGCGGCGCATCCACCGCTCGACCAGACCCGACTCGTAAGCCGCCGCGAGGATCAGCGTGCCGATCGTGGCCCACACGAGCGCGCGTCTGGCCCAGCGTCTCCACCAGGGCTTCACGGGCGGTCTCCTTCGGGCATCACGTCGATCTTGAGCCGGACGCGCGTCTCATCCAGCCACTGCGTGGCGCGCCCGCTGATTGCGCGCTGGACGAGCACTTCGCGGATAGTGTCCTCCACGTCGTCCAGAGGCGGCACGGCCTGGCCGCGCGATTTCAGCTGCGGCACCAATTCGTCGTGGTAGTAGGCCTCGATCTGTTTCTGATCCACCTGCGCCGCCGGCCGGAATCGATAGTCGAGGAAACGGGAGAGATAGAGCTGCTGCGCCAGCAGGCGGCGGGCGTCCGTTTCCGTCAGACCCGCGGCAGCGCAGCGATGATTGAATTCCCCGGGCGAAGCAAAACGCGCGACGAGCTGCGCATAGGCGCGGTCAACATCGTCGCGCGAAGGCTGCGGATATTTCGCGGCGGCTGCCTCACCGCGCACGACCCATTGATCGCCGAGTTCGCGGATCAGATCCGCGCGCGGCTTTGATTGCCCGTCCACGAGCTTCTGGAACGCCGCGAGTTCGCGCAATTCGCTTTCGGTCAGGATATCGTCTTCGATGCGGGCTGCCACTCCATCCACCGCCTGAGCGCCGGACTGCGCCAGAGCACAATTCGCCGCACCTCCCGTGACGCAAGCGATCCAGACGAGAATGAACAGGGCGCGGCGCATCAGAAGATCGGTCCTATGTTGAAGAAGAAGCCGAAGTGCGGAAGCTGGAGCGATTGCGTGGCCATCGTGGTGGAGTTGACGACCTGATACGAAGCCGGATTCAGCTGGTAGCCAAAGTCCACGCGCACGGGGCCCACGGGCGTGGGATAGCGCAAGCCGAAGCCGACCGTGTGCGAAAAGTAGTTCAGGTCGGTGAGCGAGGGCGCTTTCCACGCGAGCGAGATGTGATTGACGTCGGTGTAGACGTTGCCGCCGTCATAGAAGACGGTGCCACCCAGGCGGTTGCCGACGAGCGGCAGGCGCATCGGGAAGCGAAGCTCCTGATTGAAGACGAGCGACGCCAGACCGCCGATCGGGAAGCCGGTACAGGGATCGCGCGGGCCGGCCTGGTTGAGGCCGAAGCCGCGCAGTGAAGTGCCGCCGCCCGCGAAGAAACGCTCGGGCAAAGGAATCACTGGAGAAGTGACCGGCGGTGGCGTGCCGGAGCACTGCGAGGGCTCGAACACCGTGCTGCCTTCGATTGTCGTGCCCAGGGGCTGTTCGAATCCAAAGCGCACGGAACGGGCGAACACGAACGCCCGGCCGAAGGAGTGGAACGAAGAATTCTGAAAGTAGCCGCGGAAAAAGCTGGCGCTGGAACCAATAGAAGTGAAGGCGTCGCTGACGTCGACCGTGTTGAACGTGCCGCTCTTCGCGTCGCCCGGATCATCGCGGCGGTCGCGCGCGTATGTGACACCGATTCCGGAGACCAGCGTGGGCTGGCTCAGAAGCGGAATCTGTTCGGGGCTGATCGTGTTGGCCAGGTTCGAGGCTTCGACGCGGCGGTAAAAATAGCGGTACAGAATCGAGCTGGAGGGCGTGAGCTTCTGTACGAGCTGGAAGCCGCCTTCAAATCGAGTCGAGGTAAACGTATTGATGTCCTGCGTCTTGTCCGCGTAGCCGGTGAGCTGGAGACTGAGGTTCCGGTTCGTGAGGAAGTTGTCGGCCGTGTAGCCGAGGGCGACGCGATATTCGAGCGAACTGACGCGAGCGCGGAGCGACAGCGTCTCAGCGCGGCCGAACATGTTATTGCGCGCGATCTCGAAGATTCCGCGCGGGCTGGCGCCGATCGTGGTTCCGTTGGGATTCGAGCTGCCTCCCGCGATGCGCTGCACCTCGAATCCGAAGCCGTAGCCGATGGTATAGCGCTCACCCTCATGCACCTGGACGACGACGGCCTTGTCCGGGTCAGTGCCCGCCGGATTCTGCGGCGCGATCTGGACGCGGTTGAAAACGCCGAGGTTGTAAAGCTGCCGCTGCGTTTTCGCGACGTCGCCCTCGCGCAGGGGGCCGTTGGGATCGATCTCCACCTGGCGGGCGATGACGCCCCGGCGCGTGTACTCGTAGCCGGAGAGGAGCACGCGCGACACCCGCACGGGATTTCCCTCGGCGATGTGATAGACGACGTTGACGGTGCTGTCTGCGGCCGGCGTCACTTCCTCGCGAAACGATGCGTCCGGGTAGCCCTCGTTGTAGTAGAGAGCCAGTATGTTGTTGCGGTCGCTGGCGACCGCGGATTCCGAAAACGGCTCGCCCGGCGTCGAACCCGTGACGTTCATGAGATCGGCTGTGCCGATGGCATGATTGCCGTGTATGACAAGGCTTGCCACGCGCGTTTGCGTTCCCTCGACGATATGAAAGGTGACGAAGAGATTGTTTTTCTTGCCGAGATACTGATCGTCGACGGCGGAAGTAACCTGCGCGTCCTGAAAGCCGTTGGAAAGATAGAGCGTGCGAATCGAATCGGTGTCGCTGCGGAGGAGCTGCTGGCTGAAGCGGCCGCGCGAGGCGAAGGAAGCCGTCTGCAAGACCAGCCGGCGCGCCAGCAGACCGCTGCCGAAATACTTGTTGCCGTCGAACGCCACTCCAGCCAAGCGAAAATGGTCGCCGCGTGTGATGTCGTAGCTGATCACGCGCACACCCTGCTTCGCATCCTGCTGCGAATGAACGTCGACATCGACATCGAAGTAGCCCTGGCTCTGCAAGTAGTCGCGAATGTTGCGGCGGCCCTCCTGCAGCAAGTCCTCGTCAACGGCGCCTTCGGCGAAAATCGGGAGCAGTTTCTTCTGCTTCCCTTTGCTCAGGCGAGCACCCTGTATTTCGATGCGGACGCGCGATCCGGCCGTGACGGCGAGCTTCAGCGGCAGACGATTGGTCCCGGCGTCATAGTCTCCGGCCGTGATGACGGCACCCGCGCCGAGATAGCCTTGATTGACGAGGAATTTCTTGAGGCGCTCGGTGCTGCGCGAAAGACGCGCGGCGGTCACCTCGTTCTTGGCGGAGAGCTTCAGCCGGCGCAATAGATCGCGATCAGGATAGGAAGTCTGGTTGACGAGCGCGATATCGCCTACGCGCGCGCGCGGCCCGGTGTCGGCGGTTATGGTGACGTCCATCTGCCGCGTGTCGTCGTGAGGCTCGAGCGCCCAGGCGATTTTCGCCTGGTAGAAACCGTCGTCGCGCAGCGCGTCCTGCAGGCGGCCGGCCGCTTCACGCACTGCGCTCTCGCGAAACGGATCGCCCAGATTCAGGCGCAGGGCCGCGAGCGCGGCGGCTTCGGTCGGCGGAGCCTTCAGACCATGGATCGTGATGACGTTGTTATACAGATTGTGTTTGACGATGAAGTTGACCTGGAGGCCACCGGCAACCGGCGCGGCGGAGACGCGGATGTCCGAGTAGTCGCCCATGCGATAGATCTGGCGAAGACTCTCGCGCTCCGCGCTGAAGTCAAACGGCTTCCCAGCCTCGAGCGCAAGCGGCGGGATTTTCTCGCCGACCGCGTGTCCCGAGCTATCGACAACGCGAATCTGCGCTACCGTCTGACCCTCGGTCGAAGGCTCCTGGGCGCCAGCCGATGCGAGAAACGAAAACATGCCCAAGGCGGCAACCTGGATCGCAGCGAGGCGCTTGAACATTGCAGGTATTGCCGATGTTTTTCGCGGAAATCTCATTCGCCCCAGAGGTTAAGAGGAGAGGTTAGCACACGCGCGTTGCCTGACCGGCCCGAATCGGAGCTATGATTGAGCATCAGGAACTACCGATGAAAGCGGAAGATCGCGAAAAATACTCGCGGCAGATTCTTTTCGCGGGTATCGGCGAGGAAGGCCAGGAAAAGCTGCTGGCGGCGAGCGCCGTGCTCGTGGGTTGCGGAGCGCTCGGCACGGTGGCCGCGAGTATGCTGGCGCGCGCGGGAATTGGGCGATTGCGCATCATCGACCGCGATTACGTCGAGCTGTCCAATCTGCAGCGGCAAACCCTCTTCGACGAAAACGACGCGCGCGAGGCGTTGCCGAAGGCCATCGCGGCCGAACGGCACCTGCGCGAGATCAACGGCGGAGTGCAACTAGAGGGGGTGGTGGCGGACCTGACTCCGCGGAACGCGGCTGAAATCCTCGGCGGATTTCCTCTGATTCTGGACGGAACGGACAATTTCGAGACGCGCCGCCTGATGAACGACGCGGCGATCTCGCTCGGTACGCCGTGGGTTTACGCCGCCGCCGTGGGCAGCTATGGCGTGACGATGACGATTCGGCCGACGGAAACGGCCTGTCTCGCATGCCTGCTCGAGGGCAGCGATGGAGAAGCGGCCAAGGCACAGATCGACAACGAAGCCACTTGCGATACGGTCGGGGTGCTTGGAACGGCTGCGAGCGTTGTCGCTTCCCTTGCGGCAACCGAGGCGCTGAAAATCCTCTCGGGAAAACCGGGAGATTCGCACGGGCGCCTTCTTTCCTGCGACGTGTGGACCGGAAAGTTTCAATCGATTCGGGTGCCGCGCAACCCGGCTTGCCGGGCGTGCGGCCGCCGGGAGCTATCCTATCTGGCGGGAGAAGCGCAGGCGCATATCACCATGTGCGGGCGCGATTCCGTGCAGATTCACGAGCGCGGCCGTCGGCTGGACCTGGCGCAGCTCAGCCAGAGGCTCGCCGCCGCGGCAAGCGACGTGCGCAACAACGACTTCCTGCTGCGCTTCCGCGTCGCTCCGTATGAATTGACCGTCTTCGCGGACGGGCGCGCCATCATCAAAGGCACAAAAGATCCCGCGGTCGCACGGTCGCTTTACGCGCGGTATCTTGGCGCCTAGCCGACTGTTCCAGAGTTATCCGAATCAGCCAACAAAGCGGCGGAGCGCGGACTGGCGCATCGCTGCGCGGTCCATATTCTCGCGGCAGTTCATCAGGGTGAGAAGCGTACTGAGGATCCGGGCCTTGATTTCATCGGACATCGTGAAGCCACCGGTGGCGACGTGAACGAGAGATTCGCCGCGCTTGGCGATCTTGTCCACGAACTCTAACTGGCGCTCGTGGCTCGCATTGCCGAGCGCCGTTTCCCGGCGCATCTCGGCGCATTCCTGTTCAATGAAAAGTGTGAAGTGCAGCACGCACAAGCGCTCCGCGGCGAGTTCCGCGGGCACCGACCCTTTACATCCCTTTGCGGAGCAAGAATCTGGCACTGGCCTACCCTGGTGTGCCTTTTTTTTGTAACACCTTCCCAACTCAATTGCCAGTTCAGGGCCTTAACTTGCTGCGTATCAGGCAGCATCCGAAGCCGGTCGCTACAGGCGGAGTTGACCCGGCGGGAGAACGGAGCATCTAAACAGGCGTAGGCGGTTGGTGCGAACGCTGAAGCGAAAGGAGGAAGTCATGCGACAGCTCAACTCAAGCATTCTCAAACGCCTGTTTTTCGGACTTTTCTCACTCATACTTTCATTGGGACTGCTCGGAAGGCCGGCCAGCGCCGAGGCCCGGCAGCAACCCCCGCCCAGGGACGCGGCGGGCTACCAAGCGTGGCTCACGAAAGAAGTGCGCCACGAGCTGGTAATGCTCCCGTTCTACTCGGTATTCGACAATCTGCAGTTTCGCGTCGAGGGGGATAAGGTGACGCTGCTGGGACAGGTCGTGCGGCCGACGCTAAAGGACGACGCGGCCGCGACCGTGAAGCGGATCGAGGGTGTTCGAACGGTGGACAATCAGATCGAAGTGCTTCCGCCGTCTCCCAACGACGATCGCATCCGGCGCGCGGAGTACCGGAAGATCTATTCGGGGCCGAAGCTGAACATGTACGCTCTGCGGAGCGTGCCTCCGATTCACATTATCGTGAACGGAGGCCACGTCACGCTGGAGGGTGCGGTGGCTTCGCAATCGGATAAGGATCTGGCGGGAATCCTGGCCAACCAGGTGCACGGAGTGTTTTCAGTGACGAACAACCTGCGCATTGACAACAGCTAGCGGCGAGATTGGCCGCCTTCATTGCGCAGGCTGAGGGACGTGCTCGCCGATGTGGAAGTTGGTCCACGGGCCGGCGGGCATGTCCCTCAAGATGGATGATTGCCACGAAAACTCCGGATGGTCGGAGAGGAATTTCGTGGCGTCGAATTCGATGCCGCAAGGATGGCCGATCCGCGCGATGAAGTTCATCGAAGCGGCCATGGCGCTGTCCATCACTTTCCCCTGCACCGCGCCGTACGGATCGAATGGAGGCGCCGAAGAACCGGGAAGCGTCTGGTCAGTGGTGTCGCCATGTCCGCAGAGCGTGCGGCGGTTGGCGCCTTCCTTCTTCGTGAACGTGTCGTAGTGGTCGGCCAGGAAAATCTCGGCAAGCGCCGGGTCGATCTTGCCCTTGTTTCCGTTGAGCAGCTGCTCCCAGCGAATGCGTCGGCCGTTCGGACCGCTGGCCGGATTATTGGGATCGAAGGTGGTTTCGTCCTTGATGACATCGGTATCGCTGGCGAAGTTCGCGCCTGAATAGTAGCCGTCGGACGTCCGCCAAACCTTGGTGTGCTTGAGGCCCAGTTCGAACCGCGCGATTTCGCCCGTCTTGCGGTCGCCCAACAGCCAATCGTTGGCGTAGCCGCCGTTATTTCCGTCCAGCATGATCTTCACGTAGCTGTCGATCGAGTCGGCATATTGCATGGCCTTGCGCGCGCGGACGAATTCCGCTTTGCCGTTCGGATCCCAGCCGTGAAAACTCGAGATCGTGGTTTCGGTGATCATCATGCCGGCGGAATTGACGCCGAAATCGTCGTCGCTCGCGATCACCCCGGGAAAACCGTCCATCAACACGCGATAGCCGGTCTGCGGGACGATGTCGAAGACGACTCGCCAGCGGGCGCCTTCGGCGTACGTCGACCAATTGCTGTGGGCCATGACGATGCCGTGATCCCTGGTCCAACTGCCGGTGGCGACGAACGCGCTGCAACGCTCCAGCGGTTCGCGCAGAGGCCGGTTTTGCGCGCGGGTCTGCTGATTAAGCCAGGGGACGTAGTAGTCCGGCAGTTCGGAGAAAGCGTTGAACGCAACGATATCGTCCAGATCGAGCTTCGTCTTCCGGGCCTGGATGCCGTCGACGATGCCCTGCAGTTCCGCCTGATATTCCGGATCGATCTTGGGCCAGAGCATCGTGCGGGCCGCGCGCCGGAAGAAATCCCAGTCGCGCCCGGTATCGTGTGTCATCTCGAGGCGGATGGTCGCGAAGGCGTCCCCGATCTCCTGCGCGAGCAGATAGCCGTGCTGATATCCAATGTCGTGCGGCGAGCCTTCGAGATGTACGTAAATCCATCCGCCGCGCTGGAAGCGGTAGCCCTTGTCCTGGGACATCTCGACGAAGGAGTCGGGAAGCTGTTGGGCGGCCGGTTGCCTCGGCGGAGCGGCCTCCGCCGGACGAATCGCTCCCAGCATGACGCACTGCGATGAAGCCAGAGCGATCGCCATCACGAACCTGCGCATGCGTTTCAGCGCGTTGCTGTCCTGTGCGTCGTTCATTTTTCCACCTGTCACGCGACGGAAACTTTTCCGCCGTCTCTATGGGGCGCTGGGCTGGGGCGGCCCGATCAGTTTCTCGACAACGGGAACCGGCAGCGGCCCTTCGTCGAGCACAGCATCGTGAAACTTCAACATGTCGAAATTCCTGCCGGCGGCAGACTGGTATCGCTGGCGGAAGGCGAGCCATTCGCGCAGTCCCACATAGTAGGTCGGAAGCTGCGTGGAGCTGAGCTTGGCGCGCGTCAGCTTGCCTTCGGCCTCGGCCTGCGTCTGAAATGCGTCCTTGGTCATCCAGTCCATCGCCTGCGCGTCGGTCATTCCCATCGTCTGCATTCGGATATCGAGAATGGCGTTGGCGAGCACGCGCAAGCGGATCTTGCGCATGGCCAGTCGGAAGCGAGGATCGCTGTTCATGAAGCCTTCGTCCATCATCACCTGCGCGATGTATTCGGCCCAGCCCTCCACGTAGGCGCCATTCGCGAACAACGACCGCAGCAGCCGGCGGCGCTCCGGCTGGATGCTATTGAGATGCTCGAACTGGATGTAGTGGCCGGGCAGCGCTTCGTGGATCGTCAGCCACTTCAAAATCCAGCTGTTGTATTCGCGCAGCTTGGATTCGGCCTGGGCGTCCGGCATTTTCGGATCGATCGGAGTGACCCAGTATTGCGCCTCGGCCTGCGGTTCCAGCGGCGGCGCGCTGGCGAAGCCGGCGACCGAGTAGACGCCGCGCATGAAGGGCGGAGTCGGAATCACTTTCAGATTCTGGCGATCGCTAAGAGAAACGATCTTCTTCTCGCGGATGAATCGCTGGATGTTTTCCAGGTCGGCCTCGATCGAGGCCTGCAGCTGATCGCGACGCGGATGATCGTCTGAAATTTTCGAGAGGACTTCGCCAATGATCACGTTTTCCCGGTCGCGGCCAGCAAGGTCCGAATGGTCTGTATGACCGGGATACATTTGCGCGTGCAGCGGAAGCGCGAGTTGCAGCATTTCGGCACGGACGGACTTCAGCTCCTGTTCTGCGGTGGAGAGAATCTGCTCAGGAGTCACCGGCGTTTCCATGACGAGCCGGAATTTCCGGTCGTACAAGTCCTTGCCCAGGCGCCAATCGAGACGGGAGGGCCGCTTGCCGAGGTCGTCCTGCAGCCAACGCGAGAAATCCTTCAAAGCCGCCACGGTTGGCGGCGCAACTTTGTCGTACTGCACCTTCAGCGGCGAGCCGGGATCGATCTCGCTCGCGACGGTATCCTGAATCAGGTCGATATTGCCGTCGTTTTCCTCGATGGCCGTCTTGATGAAGACGGGGTCGGCATCGGACAGATACTGCTTCACCTGATCGAGCAGGCGCGGGATCTGGGCCATTCGCGCGAGCACGTGGCCGACGCGAACGTCCTTCGGCGCATAGCTCTGCGAGAGCGGAAGAAACAAGGCGTTGCCGATCAGCTCGACTGCGAAGGTCGGATGGTGGCGATAACCTTGAATCTGATCGAACTCGAGAAGATTGAGGCCAATCTGATCGTCGATCAGCTGCCAATCAGCCGCATCTTCCGGGCCAAGCGATGAGAGCGGAGTCTCCTTGCGGAATCGCTCGCGCCAGCCGGCGTAGAACGCGCGGGCCCTGGCGGCGGATTCGAGGCTCATGTCGTCCAACTGCGCGTCAAGCTCGATGGTCTGGCCGGTCCGCGGATCGATATGTTTGTGATAGCCGGCGGCTGAGGCGCTGACCGGCGAAAGAGCGAGCGAGTCCTTCAGGAACTGGTCGCTCAACTGAGCGAACTTCTGCGAGTCGTCAGCACCAGCCATGCTCTTCTCCGAGGCGATGGAATGCGGGCGAGGTGGAGCGGTGCGTCCGATCGCCGCCGCGATGGTCGAAATCGCCAGCAGACCCGTGAGTGCGGCGAACTTCCGATGACGCATGCAGGCAACCTCGCTTTCGTCTGGCGACTATTGCTTGCCCTGGATCGACACGAGCTCGATTTCGAAGATCAGCGTCGCGTTCGGGCCGATCGGGCTGCCCGGGTAGCCGCGCTCGCCGTATGCGAGGTTTGACGGAATGAAAAACTGGTACTTCGATCCCACGGGCATGAGCTGGACTCCCTCGGTCCAACCCTTGATCACGCCATTGAGCGGAAAAGTTGCGGGCTGGCCGCGCTTGTAAGAACTATCGAACTCCGTGCCGTCCACGAGCGTGCCGCGGTATTGGCAGACGACGGTGTCCGTGGCCGCCGGCTTGGGTCCCGTCCCCTGAGTGATGATCTTGTACTGGAGCCCGCTCGGCAGCGTGACGACGCCCTCTTTCGTGCCGTTCGCCGCCAGAAATGCCTCGCCTTCCTTCATGTTCTTCTCCTCGAGTATTTTCCTTTGTTCGCCCTGCTTCTGGAGAACCGCCGTCTGCAGCTGCTTGAGCGCATCATCTGCCTGGCCATCGGTGAGGAGCGGCTTGCCGCCCGAAAGCACGTCCCGGATGCCGCGAAGCATGACAGCGGTATCAACGTCGACGGACTGTTCTTTCATGCGCTGCTGCAAGCCCCTCGCGACGTTCATCCCGAAGGCATAGCTTTCCTTCTGACGCTCCGTGGTCAGAGCCGAGGCCGATGGCGTGGCGGCCTTCGCGGGAGGCGTCGAAGAAGTTTTCGGCGCGGGCGGCTTTGAAGTTTGCGTAGTGGAAGCTTGCTTGTTGGTTCCGGCCGCTTGCGACTGCCGGGCAGAGTTGCTGCGGACGAAAAGAGCAACCGCGAACGAAATGGCGAGGACCACGATGAATGTTTTTCGCATTCGGGTATTCTCACACGGATTCACAGGTCGACAAACGAAAGTTCGCTTGGCCCGCCGGCGCTTCGGCAAGGATTGCCGCGCCCAAGCGGGCTGCGAATGCGCTTCGCTAATCGCCCCTGCATCTCTATAATCGTCGGGCACAAAGACCAAGGGTGGGCGTTTAGAGTACCGGGCATCTTGAAATTCAGGCCTCGCATTGCAGTTGCCGCGAAGTTCGTGTGGCTGTGCGCACTGTGCCTCAGCAGCGGGCGGGTGTGGGCGGCGACTGGAGGCAGCATTTCCGGGACCGTGAAAGATCCCAGCGGGGCGGTCGTCCCCGGGGTCAGCGTGACGCTCGTCAACCTGGACCTGGCGACAAGCTACAAGGCGAGCACGGATCAGCAGGGCTTCTATTCTTTTCCCGCCATTCCCGTGGGGCGCTACGAGCTGACGGTCGAATCCACCGGTTTCAAGACGCAGAAGAAGACAGGGCTGATCGTGGACGCGGACGCCGCCGTCCGCGTGGACATCGCGCTCGACGTGGGCGACAGAAACGATACTGTCACTGTGTCGGCGGCCGCGTCACAGGTGCAGGCGCAAGTGGAAACGGTAGCGACGCACCTAGGCGAAGTGGTGGAAGAGGAGCAGATCACTGCCCTGCCGCTGAATGGGCGCGCCTACACCGATTTGCTCGCGATTCAACCGGGCGTCAGTCCGGTGACGACGCTGACGCCGACGTCCGTAATCATGTCGGGCGTAACCGGCACGATCAACCCTTCGGGCGATCTGAATCCCGGAGACGTCTCGATCAACGGGCAGCGCGAATCGGCGAACGGATTCATGGTCAACGGCACCGACGTGCAGGAACACATGAACGGCGGAACGTCGGTCGTCCCCAATCTCGACTCCATCCAGGAATTTCGCGTTCTGACGACGAATTTCGATCCCGAGTACGGCAACTACAACGGCGGCATGATCAATGTCGTCACGAAATCGGGCAGCGATTCGTTTCACGGAGACGCGTTCGAATTCCTGCGCAATACGGTGCTCGACGCCAAGAACCACTTTTCCGATACGCGCGGCGTCTTCCGGCAGAACCAGTTCGGCGGGACGATCGGCGGTCCGATCCGCAAGCAGAAGCTCTTCTTCTTCGCCGACTACCAGGGCACGCGCACGGAACAGGGCGTGACGTCGCCCCTGACGTCGGTGCCGTCGCTGGCGGATCGAACGGGCGACCTGAGCGATCAGGAAGGTTCATTGACGGGGAGTGTGAGTGGACCCGCGCTGGCGAATCTGCTCAGTTCGGAGCTGCACTATCCGGTATCGCAGGGCGAACCATATTTCACGTCGGGATGCACGAGCGCGACATGCGTTCTTCCGGGCGGACAGATTCCGATGACGGCGTGGTCAACTCCCGCCACGAATCTGCTGCAGTACATCCCGAAGCCGAATCAGGGCAGCGATCTTTTCTCGACATCGGCGTTCGGCGAGACGGTGCGAGACGACAAGCTTGCGGGACGCGTCGACAGCAACAATGCGTGGGGGCAATTCTCCTTCTACTATTTCCTCGACAACTATCGCCTGGACAATCCGTATCCGGGGGCGCAGGGCGGCGCGAGCGTGCCCGGATTCGACGCGCTCACGATCGGGCAGGCGCAGCTTTTTTCGCTGGGCAACACGAGGATCTTCGGATCGACGATCAACGAATTCCACGCCGGCCTGCTCCGCAACTCGAACGACATCGGCGAACCGCACGGCGGGCTCGGTGCGAGCATCATCTCGCAGGGCTTCACGAACTCGCTGGGACAGCCGGGGTTCACGGTGCAGGCTCCTCAATTCGAAGGTGTGGAAAACATCGTGTTCCCCTCCTTCATCATGGGTGTGCCGATCACCAACGTCAATCAGTGGAACAACACGCTGTACCTGAGCGATGCCGTGTCGAAGGTCCTGGGGCCGCACACGCTGAAATTCGGCGGTCAGCTGCACGCCGATCAGGTGAACGAACATCCGAACGCGACGTTCAACGGAACGTTCAATATTCTGGGAACGGAAACAGGATCGGCGTTTGCCGATTTTCTGCTGGGCGTTCCGAGTAACTTCACGCAGTCTACCGGCCAGCCCTATTACCTGCGCAACCGCTACGCCGGAGCGTTCGTGGAAGACAGCTGGCGTGCGCGGAGCGATCTAACGCTCAACCTCGGGCTGCGGTGGGACCTGATCATGCCGTGGTGGGAGAAGAACAACAATATTCAGACCGTGGTGCCCGGCGAGCAGTCCGTGCTCTATCCGAATGCGATTCCGGGGCTCCTGGTGCCGGGCGACCCGGAGATTCCGTCAACTCTGTCACATTCGAAATACAGCAACTTCGCGCCGAGAATCGGCCTGGCGTACTCGCCAGCGTTCGACAAAGGCCTCCTGGGGAAATTCTTCGGCGGGCCATCGAAGAGCAGCGTTCGTGCGAGTTATGGCGTTTTCTACACCGCGTTTCCGGGACTATCGGCGGGCATCATGTATTCGGTCCCGCCCTTTGGATACAACTATCTGAGCCCGGCGCCGCCTCTTTTCGCAACGCCGTTCATCAACGCAGGCGATGGCAACATGAACACGAATCCGTACCCGATCACGTTTCCGCCGAACACCGTCTCCGCGAAACATCCGTATACGGCTTTCGACTGGGCCGCCGTCACTCCGATCAGCGCCGATCCGTATTTCTATTTCCGCAACGACGTGCCGTACGCGGAAGACTACATGTTTTCGTTCCAGCGGCAGATCACATCCAGCGTTCTGCTGACCTTGAGCTACGTGGGAAACCAAGGCCATCACGAGCTCGTGTTGTTGCCAACCAACGCGGGCGATCCGACTTTGTGCCTGAGCTTGAGCCAGCCGAGCGACGTCGCGGCCGGGAGCTCGACGTGCGGACCCTTCGGAGAAGACGCGACGTACACGGCGGCTTCCGGGGACGTCTACGCGGGGACGCGAACGGTAGGCCTGGGCGCGAACGCCGCGATGTACGGAAAGTACGGCTCGACCACGGCGCAGCGAACGATCGGAAATTCGAACTACAACGCTCTGCAAACCAACCTGCGATACGCGGGCAAGCGGACCACGTTTCTTTTCGCGTACACCTACTCGAAATCCATCGACCAGGCGTCGAACATCGGCGAGCAGATCAATCCATACGATGCGCGGCTGACCCGCGCGATTTCGTCGTGGGACATGCGGCACAACTTCGTGGCAACGTACACGCTGGATCTGCCGCTCGAAAAGCTGTTCAATCGTTCGAACCGGCTGACGCAAGGCTGGAGCATTTCGGGCACGACTCGCTTTGCGACCGGCTTCCCGGTGACCCTGTACGACGATTCCGACAATTCCCTGCTCGGCACGCTCGGAAACGGCGTGAACAACAATCTGCTCGATACGCCACAGTTCACACCGGGCGCTCTCGAAATCAATACGAACCCGCGCAACGGGAGACCGGCGTTCAATACGGCGCTGTTTCAACCAGAGGTTCTCGGGCAACTGGGCAGCGCGCCGCGACGATTCTTCTATGGACCCGGGATCGACAACTTCGACATCCAACTCACCAAGAACGTGCGGCTGACGGAATCGAAATCGCTCGATTTCCGCGTCGAGGCGTTCAACGCGTTCAACCACGCGCAGTTCTACGGCTCGGCGGCCGTAGATGGCGAAGTGAACGACACGCGCACGTTCGGAACGATTGTGAGCGCGGCCGATCCAAGACTGATTCAACTGGCGGCCAAGGTTACATTCTGAAGTCGAGGCGCGAGTGACGGCTACGGCGGGGAGATCGGCTTTCCGTTGACGACGAATTTCATCACGGAGCGCGACGTCGCGCTGATGCCGAGCGGCAGGCCGTTTTTCGCGGGATGAGTCTCGGCGACGAGCGAGTCTCCGGCCATCAACGAATCCTTCGTCCATCCGGCGTGGGTCAAGCTGAAGGGTGAAGAGAGCTCCAGCGTCCAATGCTGGAGTTCACCGGAGCCGGCTTTCACGTCCATGTGGACCAGGCAGTGCGGATTGCCCCAATCGAAGCCCGTGACGGTACCGCTCAGGGTGATGGTCTTGTCGAGGTCATATCGCGCGTTCCCGTGGTGAGCGAATGCCGGAATCGAAATGGCGAAGTACGCCAGGACCGCGAGGAGTACGCCGAGTCTGGTTTTCATGCGGGCCTCTTTGTATGGACACGTACGATCCATGAGCGACACCAGGAGAGATACCGCGAAGCTCACGGCGTGTCAACCGAGGCGAGAGAGTTGAGCGCCGGCGATTGACACTCTCCGGAACATACAGCTAGAGTACGTCTTCACCTTTTCGATCTCTTCAGGGTGTCGGCAGAGGGGCGCGCGTTCGGTGATCGGCACGACAATTTCGCACTATTCCATACTGGAAAAGATTGGCGGAGGCGGCATGGGAGTGGTTTACAAAGCCACCGACAACCGCCTCGGACGCAGCGTGGCATTGAAATTCCTGCCGGAAGGATTTGTGGCGGACGCGCAGGCCGTCGAGCGATTCCGCCGCGAGGCGCGGGCCGCCAGCGCGCTCAATCACGCAAACATCTGCACGATCTACGACGTCGGCGAGCACGAAGGCCGCCCGTTCATGGCGATGGAGCTGCTGGAAGGCCAGACGCTGAAGCATAGGATCAACGGCAAGCCGATGCCGATCGCCGAAATACTCGAGACTAGCATCCAGATCGCGGACGGCCTGGACGCGGCACATTCAAAAGGCATCGTTCATCGCGACATCAAGCCGGCAAATATATTCCTGGTCGAGCGCGGCGCGGCGAAGATACTCGACTTCGGCCTGGCGAAACTGGCCACGCAGCGGCTCTATGCGACCGAAGCGATTGGCGCGTCCGCCACGCGCACGCGGGAGAACGCGGTTCGGGACGACTTCCTGACGAACCCGGGAAGCTCCGTCGGCACCGTCGTCTACATGTCACCGGAGCAGGCGCGCGGCGAGGATTTGGACCCGCGGTCCGATCTGTTTTCATTGGGAGTGGTGCTCTACGAGATGGCGACGGGCACCGTTCCTTTCTCCGGCGCGAGCGAAGCGCTGATATTTGACGGCATCTTGCACGCAACGCCTACCCCGGCAACGAAACTGAACTCACGGTTGCCCATCGCATTCGAGAACATTCTGGGAAAGGCTCTCGAAAAGGACCCCGATTTCCGCTACCAGACCGCGGCGGAACTGCGCGCCGATCTGAAGCGGCTGCGGCGCGATCTGGAATCCACGCGGCGGGGCGCTCCCGAGAAAACGGCCGAGGGCAGCGGCCAGACAGCGGCCGCCACGCCGAGCCGGAAGTCAGTCGCCGTGCTGTATTTCGAAAACCAGAGCGGAGGCAAGGAAGACGAGTACTTCCGCGACGGGATGACGGAAGACATCATCACGGAGCTCTCAAAGATCACGCAACTGCAAGTCTTTCCGCGTTCGGAGATGCTCGCGTTTCGCGACAAACCGGGTGCCGCTGTGCAGGCTAGCCAGCAGCTCGACGCCACGTACGTGCTCGAAGGAACGATCCGGCGCGCCGCCAACCGGCTGCGGATCACGGCGCAGCTTGTGGAGACGTCGACGCGACATTCCGTGTGGGCGGAACGTTACGACCGGCAGCTCGAAGACGTATTCGCCATCCAGGATGAAATCGCACGAAGCATCGCGCAGGCGCTGCGCATTACGCTGACACCGCAGGAAGAAAAGATCATCGGCGTGAAACCGACCGAAAACACGCAGGCGTACGATTTCTATCTGCGGGGACGCAGCTACACGCGCCGCGAGAACATGGATTATGCGCTGCAAATGTTCGAGCAGGCGATTCAGCTGGATCCGAATTTCGCGCTCGCGCACGCGGGCATCGCTCATTTGTGCGGCCTGATCTACGAGATTCGCGAGCAGAGCAATGCGTGGATCGAGCGCGGCCTGGCCGCGTGCGACCGCGCGATGGCGCTTGCGCCGGATCTACCCGAGGTGATGGTCGCGCGCGCGAGGCTGTTTTACGCGCAGAAGAAATACGAGGAGGCAGCGCTGATCGCACGGCGCGCCATCGAGCGCAAGCCGGATTGCGACGGCTCGTGGAATATTCTGGGCCGCGCGCTGATGACGAGCAGCCGTTTCAAGGAAGCCGCCGATCTGGTGGAAAAAGCCCTCGAGGCCAACGGCGACGACTACAACACTTTCATCCCCTACATGCTTTCGATGGAGCGTGTCGGGCTGAAGAAGGAAGTAGAGGCTCTTCGGCGGCGCATGTCCGGCGTGCTGCGCCAGCAATTGGAGCTGGTGCCGGAGGACGTTCGTGCCCGAATTCTGCTGGCGACGAATCTAGCGGCCGCGGGCGAAGAAGAAGAGAGCATGCGGCACTTGCAGACGGCGGTTGCATTGCGTCCGAAGGATGGCAATACGCTCTACAACGCCGCTTGCGCATACGGGATGCTGAAGAAGAAACCGGAAGCACTCGACACGCTGAAGAAAGCCATCGCGGCCGGATATGGCAATCTGAACTGGGCCGCGCGCGACACCGACCTCGACTGCCTCCACGACGATCCCGAGTTTCGCAAACTCGTTGGTCTCGACCCGATCCAACCCTCCCCCTGATTCTCCGTTCTCTTTCTTGGTGATCCTTGAGCCGTGTTGCCGCGACGCGGAGCCGGTGCCATAATGTGGCCGGATGCGAGGACGTGAAAGCAGTCGCGCATGGGGGTTTCTATGGCACTGAGGGATTCGTGGGTTGAGAAGCGGGCAGCGGCCATCAATGGCGCGAGGAATTTCTCGCAAATGCACTATGCGCGCCAGGGCGTCGTCACGGAGGAGATGCAGTACGTCGCGCTGCGAGAGAAGCTGCCGCCTGAAGTCGTGCGCAGCGAAGTGGCGCGCGGCCGCGCGATCATTCCCGCCAATATCCACCACCGAAACCTCGAGCCGATGGGGATCGGCGTCGCGTTCGCCTGCAAGATCAACGCAAACATCGGAAACTCCGCAACCACATCGAACGTGAGCGAGGAACTCGAGAAGCTGCATCGCGCGGTGCACTACGGCTCCGACACGGTGATGGACCTGTCGACGGGCGGCGACATTCCGGGCATTCGCCAGGCGATCATCAACGCCTCACCCGTACCGATCGGCACCGTACCAATCTATGAAGCACTTTCGCGCGTGCGTCGCGCCGAGGACCTGACGATCGACCTGATGCTGGAAGTGATCGAAGAGCAGGCCGAGCAGGGCGTCGACTACATGACGATCCACGCGGGCGTGTTGCGCGAGTTTCTCCCGCTGGTGCGTAACCGGATCACGGGAATCGTGAGCCGCGGCGGCGCGCTGCTGGCGCAATGGATGAGCTTCCACAAGGCGCAGAATTTCCTGTACGAGAATTTCGACGCCATTTGCAAGATTTTCCAAAAGCACGACGTCAGCTTCTCACTGGGCGACGGACTTCGTCCCGGATGCCTGGCCGATGCCAGCGACGAAGCGCAGTTCGCGGAGTTGAAGGTGCTCGGCGATCTGACGAAGAAAGCCTGGGAGTACGACGTGCAGGTGATGATCGAGGGGCCGGGCCACATTCCGATGGATCAGATCGAACTGCAGGTGAAAAAGGAAAACGAGCTGTGCTACGAGGCGCCGTTTTACACGCTCGGGCCGCTCGTCACGGACATCGCGCCCGGCTACGATCACATCACCAGCGCGATCGGCGCGGCGATGATCGGCTGGCACGGCGCGTCGATGCTCTGCTACGTGACGCCGAAGGAGCACCTCGGTCTGCCGAACGCGGACGACGTCCGCCAGGGCGTGATCGCGTACAAGATCGCGGCGCACGCGGCGGACGTGGCGCGGCATCGCCCGGGCGCGCGCGACCGCGACGACGCGCTGAGCTATGCGCGGTTCCTTTTCGACTGGAACAAGCAGTTCGAGCTTTCGCTCGATCCGGAAACCGCTCGCGCCATGCACGACGAGACGCTGCCGGACGATTTCTACAAGGACGCCAAGTTCTGCTCAATGTGCGGGCCAAAGTTCTGCTCGATGAACACCACGCAAATCGCCGAGGCGTATCAGGGACTCGATCAGAAGGAGCGTGAGACTCGATTCGCACAGCTTCTGAGCAAGGTCGAGGGCAAAGCCACGGCAGCAACGTCCGGCGGAGACTGAGGCTGACCGAGCCGGACGGAACGCCGAATGAATCCCGCCGCAGGAACGCTGAACGCGCGGAGAACCGAGGAACAACAGGATGGCTTTTGAGAAGGCTGCGAAGAAGAGCGACATAGCGGTGGGCAAGATCTGCGAAGTGACGGTGGGCGGAAGGCCGGTTGCGCTAGCTAACGTGGCGGGCAAGTTCTGTGCTATCAGTGGGATATGCGTTCATCAGGCTGGGCCACTGGGCGAGGGTTCGCTGGAAGGCAATATCGTGACGTGCCCATGGCACGGCTGGCAGTTCGACGTCACCACCGGCCAGGTTGTCCCGCACGGTGGAATGGGCGTGGAGGTATATCCAGTCGAGGTACGGGGCGACGACGTCTTTGTAGACGTCGGATAAAGGCCGAACAGCCGTTCGAAGGTCCAAATTTCCACACTTAGGGCAGGATTTCGGGACGTTTGGTGACGAAATGAGGAGATTTCTGCACACTTGGACTCCGCTTCCGTGTATAGTGCGCCCGACACTTTTTCGGGATGACGCAGGCTCCGACCAAACCAAGGCGCTGGCTGCTGGCCGTTGACCCCCGGGTCTACCACTGGGACACCCTCTTCGTAAAAGGCAAAGAGATGTGGCGGCACGCCGGAAACCGCCCGGATGCCGCGCGGCAGTTGAAACAGGTCCACAAAGGCGACCGGGCTCTTTGCTACCACGGCAAGCCGGAGCACGCCCTCTATGCGCTGGCCGAAGTCACGCGCGACCCGTATCCTGACCCGGTCGATCCCGAAAGCAAGAAGTTCGTGATGGACCTGCGGGCGATCGAGCGGCTTCCGCGGCAAGTAAAGCTCCCCGAAATGAGAGACAATAGACTGCTGCGCAAGATCAAGTTCCTCAAGAACACGCGCCTGACGATCTGTCCGCTGACCGACGAGGAATACGCGGAGATCTTGCGGATGGCCGGAATCGTCGCATCGCCCGGCATTCCCCTGCCCTAGATTCCGAAGCCGGAAATCCATCGTTCGAAACTCGCGTAGAATGAAGCAGAATCATGCCTGAACTCCCCGAAGTTGAAACGATTGCGCGAGGCCTGCGGGCCTTGTTGCCCGGGCGGAGAATCGTGGGTGTGCGGCTGGGCAAGACGGACTTCATCAACGATCCGGCGGCAATCGAGCAGCAGCTGCCCGGAACGCGTATTTCCGGTGTCCGTCGCTACGGAAAGTTCCTGATGCTCGATCTACAATCGCCGGGTTCGAGCATGCGCGATCTGTCGCTGCAAATTCATCTCGGCATGACGGGACAGTTGATCGTCTGTCCGCCCGAAGCCCGCGTGGCGCCTCACACGCACGTATTCTTGGCGCTCGATGATGGACGCGAGCTGCGCTACACGGACATTCGCCGGTTCGGAAAGTTGCGGATTCTGGAGGACGACCAACGGGAGGCGACCCTTAGCAAAGTGGGGCTTGATCCAACGGAAGTGAGCGAGGCGGATTTCGCGAACAAACTGAAAGATCGCCGCGCGCGAATCAAGGCGTTGCTTTTGGATCAACATGTCCTGGGAGGCATGGGTAACATTTATACGGACGAGAGCCTCTGGCGCGCGCGGATTCATCCGATGCGCCTGGGCACGAACTTGACGGGCGACGAACTGCGCAAGCTCTATCGCGCGGTTCGCGATGTGCTGGACGAAGCGATCCGGCTGCGGGGCTCTTCAGTTTCCGACTACATCGATGCCAGAGGACAACGCGGAGAGTTTCAGGTGCGGCACCGCGTCTATCAGCGCGAAGGGAAGAAATGCTTCCGCTGCGGCGCGCTAGTTCGGCGGGCGATTGTTGCGGGACGCAGCAGCCATTTCTGTCCGCGATGCCAGCCGGCGCCGCGGGTGCGGCGAAGAAAGAGATAGGTCTACTTCGCGGAACGCCGGGCCGGCGCCGGCATGTATAAGCCCGCCTCGGCTGGCAGGCCCGCCCGCTCAAACTGAATCGTGGTGTGAGTGATGTGGAATTCGCGCGCGAGCGCGTCGCGGATGTTCTTCAGGATCTTTTCGCTTTCCTCCATGTGCATATCGGGGATCCGCACGTGGCACGCCAGCGCGTGCAGGTCGGTGCCGAGCGTCCAGATGTGAACGTCATGAACCTCCTGGACGCCGTGGACCCGCAGCATGGCCGCGGCCACTTTTTCCAGGCTCATTGCGCGCGGCAGGCCTTCGAGAAGGATGTGACCGCTCTCGCGCAAAATCCCCCGCGCTGACCACAGGACCATCACGCCGATTCCGATTCCGATCAGCGCATCGATCCAGCGCGCCCCGGTCCAGCGAATGATCACGGCGCCGACCAAAACTCCGATGTTCGAGAACGCGTCTCCCAGGTTGTGAATCCAGACCGTGCGCACGTTGAGGTCATGCCGGCCGCGGGTCACACCGAGCGTAATTCCTCCGTTGATCACAAGAGCCACGAGCGAGACCCACAGCATCAGGCTGGTCCCGACCTCGACCGGCGCGCGCAAACGCGCGATCGATTCGGCAAGCACGAAAAAGGCGGCCAGCGTCAGCACGATCGCGTTAACGAACGCGGCAAGAATGCCGGCCCGATGGTAGCCGAACGTCTTCTCGTGCGTGGGAGGCCGCAGCGCCCAGCGCATGGCAAGCCACGAGATGACGAGCGTTGGCACATCAGTCAGGTTGTGAACGGCGTCGCTGATCAGCGCCATCGAATGGGCGGCGTACCCGGCCAAGAGCTCGATCAGGACCAACGCGAACGTGGCCACGACGGACAGGCCGAGTACGGCCGTGGAGGATGCGCCAAGATGGTGCGCGTGCTCGTGGTCGCGCCCCGCGTGGTCGTGCGCGTGAAGATGCATCAACCGGATTCTACTCGCACAATCTGGTTCCAAGACAGCGGACCGCGCGATCCGGCACGAGAACGTCAAGGGAAGTGTGTTTCACGGTGCGGTGAGCCGAAACTCAATTGACTTCGCTCGCAGCCGACACCTACCATCGAATTAGTCCGGGCTTCCTCAGGATTCGGGGGCGTTTGGAGCAAGGGGACCACTCGGCCGAAAATGACGCAGAACAACGCCAAGCTGGTTTTTTGGGGCGTCCGCGGCTCCACGCCCACGGTGGACCGTGACTCGTGGCGCTACGGCGGCAATACGGCTTGCCTTGAACTGACGACGCCCAATGGCACGCGCTTCATTCTCGATTGCGGCACCGGACTGCGGATTCTGGGCAATCATCTTCATGCGCTCAACAGCCGCTGGTCGAAATGGCGCGGCGATGGCGGGATCGAAGCGCACGTACTGGTGACACACTATCACTGGGACCACATCCAGGGCATTCCGTTCTTCCATCCGTTCTTCGAAGCGCAAAACCGCTTCCACTTTTACAGCTTTCAATCGAAATATCTGGGCCGCAACAGCCTGCGGCAGGTGCTGGAGGCGCAGCTCGCCAAGCCCTACTTCCCTGTCGATGTCGACACGATGGCCGCGGCGCGATTCTTTCGGGAAGTCGAGGGCGGCGAGCAATGGGAAATCGAGGGAACGCAGATCAAGACGGCGTGGCTGAATCACCCGCAGGGTTGCCTCGGATACCGGCTGGATACGGCGGTCGGCTCGGTCGTCTACGCAACGGACAACGAGCCGGGCGCGCCAGACTGCGACAACAATCTTCGCCAACTGGCGCAGGGCGCGGATGTGCTGATCTACGACGCGCAATATTCCCCCGAGCAGCTCGCTTCGACGCGCAAGGGCTGGGGGCATTCCTGCTGGCTTGAGGGCGTGAAGATCGCGCGGGAGTCGAAGGTGAAGAATCTGGTGCTCTTCCATCACGATCCCGATTCGTCGAGCAGAACCGTGGACGGTTTTCTCTCGGCGGCGCGACAGGAATTCCCATCGACTTGGGCGGCGATGGAGGGCATGTCCATATCGCTGAACGGGCGCTGCGCCGAAGTGCTGCTACCCGAGGCGCGAGTGGGACAGCGGCGCCGACTGTGTTTCACAGCGACGGTGAGCGGTCAAGCGGAGGACGGTACGCCGTTTGAAGAGAAAGCCAAAGTGCGGGACATCAGCGTGCAAGGGGCTTATCTGTCGCTGACCAATCGGCCGCGGCTGCAATCGGAGTTGCGCGTCGTCATCGACTCACCGGAACCTCAGGGGACCCAGAGCGCGTTATCCCTGCGGGCCACTGTTACTCACTGTGAGGCGAGCCGCAACAAGGACGGAAACGGCGTCGGCGTGTTTTTCATTGAGGACGCCGAGCCCGAACCGCCCCGCGATTGATCCGCCGCTCCCGCCCGAATCTCAACCAGCGTCTTCCAGCATCGACAACTGCGACTCAATGTCCGCAAGCGCGCGGCTGAGCTGATCGCGATACCGCGGATTCTGGCTGGCGTCCAAGTCTCTCTGCACGCGAACCTTCGACAGCAGCAGAACCTGCCTGCGGCGACGCACTTCGAGCTGACCGGGCGTAGCCTGTGATTTCCTCTTGCCGGAACCTGATGATTGCGACTGCTGGACCTGATCCTCGACCGACTTGCTTTCCCATCCTCTGGCCATACAGCCATTCTATGGCGATTGCGCGGCGCCGGCGGGGATTTTTTCCGAAACGATTTTCGTGCGGTTCACCAGTCGAAACATGCGCCGCGCACCCACGGGACGCTGCTGGAATCGCGGCAACGTGTAGTATCGTAGGGATTGAGCGGGCCCGTAGCTCAGCGGTTAGAGCAGCGGACTCATAATCCGTTGGTCCAAGGTTCAAGTCCTTGCGGGCCCACCAGACTTGTTAGCAAGCGTCTATCTCGACCTTGCTCTTCGCCAAATGGTAACTGCGGCGTTCCCCACACTTGCAATCCGGCGCGTCACAAAGTACCTTCAGTCAGGCGTCAGCGAAGCTGCCGCGCGTTGCTTGGGACCCTAAATCGACACATGGGCGGTCAGACGGCGAACACGACTTCCGGGCAATGTGTTTGGATGAAGATCGCGACGATCTTCTTCCTGTTTGCGGTCGCGTCGCTGCCGATCGCGGCCAAGAAAAACTCGCGCCTGCCGCGCTCCAATCCCGCTCACTTCACTTCCTCTGCGACCAAGATGGAGCAAACGCAGCCGCCGGCGACGCAGGATCGCGCGTCGCTTCATCAAGTCTCGATCGTCGTGCCCCGGAGGGTGCCGCTCCGCGACGCCCGCCGTGACGACGCGGAATTGCCTCCCCTGAACCAGGAGGCACTCCGTCTTTCGGTCCAACACAGGGCTCCTCCCTCACTCGTCTAGGATGAGTGTGTCCTTCCGCTGCTGAACGCGCCTTTCGATTGGGCGAGCGGCTCCAGTGGCGAACTACTCACAGAGTCGGCCATGGAGCCAATAGGCGCAAGGACGCGTCTATTCAGCCGCTCGGCGCCGCGCAGAACGACAGTTCCAGGCCGACGAAACGGGTCTGAGGGAGTCCTCATGGGCAATAAGGACGAAACGGCGGAAGTTTCCAGCGCGCCGAAGCAATCCACGCAGATGGTGAAGTGCGACGTGTGCGGGCGGCATTACAACCAGAGGTATCTGACCTCGCATAAGCGGCTGTCGCACGAAAGAAGAAAGCCGAACGTGCCGCAATTGGACGAGACGGAGATCGTGGAGAGAATCCTTTCCTTGTTCGTGCAGGCTACCGAGAAGACAAGGAAAGAAACCCTCGAACGGCTGGCCGCCATGGAGAAGGCACTCTAGGCGGCTTCCCTCCGCCCGCGGCGACTGGTTACCAGGTGCGTGCGCGACCGTGCGCGCGGCGGATGTCGTCGCACAGAACAATCGCTTCGGCGATTTCCTTCAAGGACTTCCGGGTTTGGCGGCTGTGGTGCCGCAGCGCCGCCGCGGCCTGCTCTTCGTCGAGGCCGAGATCGCGGCGCAGAACGGCGTTGGCTTTCTCCACCATCTTGCGCGCCTCGGGCAGTTCGGCCAGCCGCGCGTTTTCGGCTTCAATCCGCGCCGCCTCGATTTCAGGACCCACCAGAAAGCCGATCGTCGAAACCAGATGGATTTCCCGTTCGGAATGCGCGTGAGGCTTTCGGTGCTGCACATTGATGACACCGACAGCCTTGTCGCGGCAGAGCATCGGCGCCGAAAGAAAGGCTTCATAGCGATCCTCCGGAAGCTCGTTGAACACCTGAAATCTCGGATCCAGCATGGCTTCTCGCGCAATCGCCACGGGCTTCCTGTGTTCCGCCACCCAACCCGTAATTCCCTGCCCGAGTCTCAGTCTCAGCCGGTCCACGACATCCGAGTGGGGGTTCTTCGACGCGCGCAGAATCAGTTCACTCCCTTCTACGACGTAGATGAAGCAGGAGTCGCATTTCACCACGGCGGAGACGAAATCGACTGCCAGCGCCAAGACGGTGTGAAGGGGATCCGCCGCGGCGATTCGCTCCCCCAATTCGTGCAAAAAGCGAATGTCGCGATCTTCCCCGGAACTGGAGTGAAGATTCATGCCCCAATGTACGAACTCCGAAGGATGCCCACCAATTCAAATTCGGATTGGTTGCAATTCGGCTTTGCGATGGCTTGGGACGGACGGCGCAGATCTTCTTTCAGTAGCCCCAAAAGCGGGCTTGCAATGGGCTTTGGGCCGCTGCTAGAATGAAACCGGACTGATTTAGTCCTGTATAGTGGCGGGGGGATCGTGGGATGGTAAGGCTTGGAAAATTAACGGACTACGGGCTGGTCCTGATGACCTGCATCGCCCGGACGCAAAGCGGTCCCCTGCGCACGGCCCGCGACTTGGCGAAAGAGTCCCACCTGCCCCTTTCGACCGTCAGCAAGCTGCTGAAGGAGTTACTGCAGAGTGGGCTGCTGGTGTCCCATCGCGGAACGAAGGGCGGGTACATCCTCGCGCGCGAGCCGCAGAAAATTTCGGTGCTTGAGATTATCGCCGCGATCGAAGGGCCGATGGCGCTCACGGAATGCAGCACGGATGTTACCGGACTGTGCAGCCTCGAATCGGGCTGCCCCATCAAGAGCAACCAGCAGATCATCAACCAGGCCATTCGAGGAGTGCTGGAGAAGGTGACCCTTTCCGACCTGGCGCACCCGCTGGAGCTGACTCCGATCCGGGATGCGCGGGGAAGAGTGGTGCCGACGATCGCCTCCGGGAGCGTGCAATGAGTTCAAACACAGACGCGATTCGGGATCTGGCGCAGCAGGAGTACAAGTGGGGATTCGTCACCAACGTCGACGAAGACCGCGCGCCGAAGGGCCTGAATGAAGACATCATCCGGCTGATCTCGGCCAAGAAGAACGAGCCGGAATTCATGCTCGAATGGCGGCTCAAGGCATACCGCCATTGGGAGACCCTGCAGAAGTCCGAGGCCGAACCGAAGTGGGCTAACATCCACTATCCCCCGATCGACTATCAGGCGATTTCGTACTACTCTGCGCCCAAGAAAAAACCCGCTCTGAAAAGCCTCGACGAGCTGGATCCCGAAATCCTGAAGACCTACGAGAAGCTGGGGATTCCCCTGGCGGAGCAGAAGATGCTCGCCGGTGTGGCGGTGGACGCCGTGTTCGATAGCGTCTCGGTGGCCACAACATTCAAGGAAAAGCTGGCCGAGGCAGGCGTGATTTTCTGTTCGTTCTCCGATGCGGTGCAAAATCATCCCGATCTCGTGAAGAAATATCTGGGAAGTGTGGTTCCCTATACCGACAACTTCTTCGCGACGCTCAACTCGGCCGTGTTCAGCGACGGGTCGTTCGTCTACGTGCCGAAGGGCGTCCGCTGTCCGATGGAGCTTTCGACGTATTTCCGCATCAACGCGGCCGAAACGGGGCAGTTTGAGCGCACGCTGATCGTGGCGGATGAAGGCGCGTCGGTGAGCTATCTCGAAGGTTGCACGGCTCCGATCCGCGACGAGAACCAACTGCACGCGGCGGTGGTCGAACTGGTGGCGCTCGACGACGCGCAGATCAAGTATTCGACGGTGCAAAACTGGTATCCCGGCGACAAGAACGGCAAGGGTGGAATCTACAATTTCGTCACGAAGCGCGGCGCGTGCCGGGGCAAGAATTCGAAGATTTCGTGGACGCAAGTCGAGACCGGCTCGGCGATTACGTGGAAGTATCCGAGCTGCATATTGCAGGGGGAACATTCCGTCGGCGAGTTCTACTCGGTTGCGCTAACGAACAATTATCAGCAGGCCGACACTGGTACGAAGATGATCCACATCGGCAAGAACACGAAGAGCACGATCGTCTCCAAGGGCATCTCCGCCGGGCACGGCCAGAACACGTATCGCGGCCAAGTGGCGATCATGAAGGGCGCGACGGGAGCGAGGAATTACACGCAGTGCGATTCGCTGCTGATCGGGGATAAGTGCGGCGCGCACACGTTTCCGTACATCGAAGTGAAGAACTCGACGGCGCAAATGGAGCACGAGGCCTCGACTTCCAAGATCGGCGAGGACCAGCTCTTCTACCTGCGCCAGCGCGGGTTAAAGGCGGAAGACGCGGTTTCGATGATCGTCAACGGATTCTGCAAGCGCGTGTTTCGCGAACTGCCGATGGAGTTCGCGGTCGAGGCGCAAAAACTACTGAGTGTCAGCCTGGAAGGCAGCGTCGGCTAGCGCCGCGAATCAAACAAGGAGAAGGAAATCGGAATGAGTTTGCTCGAAATCAAGAACCTGCACGCCACGGTGGACGGACACGAAATCCTGAAGGGCGTCAACCTGACGCTCAATCCCGGTGAAGTCCACTCGATCATGGGGCCGAACGGCTCAGGCAAGAGCACACTCGCGCAGGTGTTGGCGCGCCGCGAGACGTATGCCATCACCGGGGGTGAAGTGCTTCTTGACGGCAAGGATCTGCTGGCAATGAAGCCGGAAGAGGCGGCTTGCGAAGGCCTTTTTCTTGCGTTTCAGTATCCGGTCGAGATTCCCGGAATCAGCAACGCTTATTTCCTGCGGGCGGCGGTGAACGCCGTGCGCAAGTATCGCGGCGAAGACGAAATGGACGCGATGGATTTTCTCCCAAGGCTGCGCGAAAAAATGAAGCTGCTGGAAATGGACGAGAAGTTTCTGAATCGCTCTGTGAACGAGGCTTTTTCGGGCGGCGAAAAGAAACGCAACGAAATTCTGCAGATGGCGGTGCTCGAACCGAAGCTGGCGATTCTGGACGAGACGGACTCGGGCCTGGACATCGACGCAATGAAAATCGTCGCGCAGGGCGTCAATGCAATGCGCAGTCCGGAGCGCGCGATCCTGGTCGTCACGCACTACCAGCGGCTTCTGAACTACATCGTGCCGGACCGCGTGCACGTGCTGGTCGATGGCCGCATCGTTCGCTCGGGCGGCCCGGAACTGGCGCTGCAGCTTGAGGAGCGGGGGTACGCGACATTCGACGGGGCGAGCGCGGCGTAGAGAAAGGCGAGGGACGAAGTTGGCGACGGCAACACAGGCGCTTCAAAACTACGCGGAGAGCTTCGGCGGGCTCGAGAAGTCTGCTGCGGGCCGCGAACCCGCGTGGCTGCGCAAGCTGCGCCAGGATGGCTTCGCGCGGTTTGGCGAGACCGGCTTCCCTACTCTGCGCGATGAGGATTGGCGCTTCACGAATCTTTCGGCGATCGCGCAGACGCCGTTTCGGCTGGTCCGCAACGGGCACCATCCGCCTTCGCCCGCGGACGTTGCCGCATATCGAATTCCGGGAGCGGCGTGCGAATTCGTTTTCGTCGACGGCCGATTCGCAATGGAGCTTTCGACGGCCGGCAAATTGCCGAACGGCGCGCATGCTGGAAGTCTGGCGGCCGAAATCGAAAAGAACCCCGCGGCGATCGAGCCGCACCTCGGGAAGTATCTGAACATCCAGCGCGACGCCTTTTCCGCGCTCAATACAGCGTTCCTGGAAGACGGCGCGTACATTCACGTGCCGAAGAGCGTGGTGCTTGAGGCGCCCATTCATCTGCTCTTCATCTCGACGGCGCACGACAGCCCGACGGTCAATCATCCGCGGAATTTGATTGTCGTCGGAGAGAATAGCCACGCCACCATCGTCGAGAACTACGTTTCGCTGGGCCGAGGCGACAAGTCGCTGTGCAACACGGTCACTGAGCTTGTGGCGGGCGATCACAGCGTGGTCTCGCATTACATGGTCGAACGCGAGCACGATCAGGCGTTCAACGTTTCGACGCTCCGCATTCAGCAGGGCCGGACGGCCGACGTTTCATCCCACTCGGTGCTCGCGGGCGGCGCGCTGGTGCGCAACAACGTGCATCCAGTGCTGGCAGGCGAAGGCGGCGAGTGCCTGATCAACGGACTTTTCATCGGGCGCAACCGACAGCATCTGGACAATTACATGCTGGTGGAGCACGCCAGCCCGCACTGCGGCAGCCGCCAGTTCTACAACGGAATTCTGGACGGGCACGCTCACGGCGTCTTTCACGGACGCATCGTGGTTCACAAGGACGCGCAGAAAACCGACGCGAAGCAGACGAACCGCAATTTGCTGCTCTCCGACACAGCGCAAATCGACACCAAGCCGCAGCTGGAAATCTACGCGGACGACGTGAAATGCACGCACGGCGCGACGATCGGCCAGATCGAGGAGAATTCGCTGTTCTATCTGCGCTCCCGCGGAATCGATGAAGCATCCGCGCGGCGTCTGCTGCTCTTCGCGTTCGCCAGCGAATGTCTCGACCGGATGAAGGAAGGACCGGCGCGCGCGTATGTCGAAGAGCTGATTCGTGAAAATCTGGGCAGCATTACCGGCGGCTCGCGGCGCCAGGAGCAGGCACCATGAGCGTGGCGGCCAAGGGCGTTTCAGGATCGGGATTCGACGTCGAGCAGGTCCGCGCGGATTTTCCGATTCTGCAGCAGACGGTCCACGGCAAACCCCTCGTGTACCTCGACAACGCCGCGACCTCCCAGAAGCCGCGCGCGGTGATCGAAGCGATTTCGCGATACTACGAAGGAACGAATTCCAACGTTCATCGCGGCGTTCACTATCTTTCCGAGCTGGCGACCGCGAACTACGAATCGGTCCGCGAGACTGCGCGCGCGTTCCTGAACGCGGCCGACCATAGGGAAATCGTTTTCGTCCGCGGGACCACGGAAGCCATCAACCTGGTCGCGCAAAGCTACGGCCGATCGCACGTGCAAAGCGGCGATGAAATCCTCATCACCGAGATGGAGCATCACTCGAATATCGTCCCGTGGCAGATTCTGTGCCGGGAGCGCGGAGCCAAGCTGCGCGTGGCGCCGATCAACGATGCGGGCGAGCTCGATCTGGAGGCTTTTTCGAATCTGCTCGGGCCGAAGACAAAACTGGTTGCGGTGACGCACGTCTCGAATGCCCTGGGCACGATCAACCCGATCCGCAGGATCACGGAGATGGCGCACAGCTTCGGAGCACCCGTGCTGGTGGATGGCGCGCAGGCCGTCCCGCACATGAAGGCGGACGTGCAGGCTCTAGGTTGCGATTTCTATGCGTTCTCAGGCCACAAGGTGTACGGGCCGACGGGAATCGGCGTCCTCTACGGCAAGGCGGCGCTGTTGGAGGAGATGCCGCCGTATCAGGGCGGGGGCGACATGATCATGTCCGTCACTTTCGACAAGACGGTGTACAACCGTCTGCCCTACAAGTTCGAAGCCGGCACGCCCGACATTGCCGGTGTGATCGGCCTCGGCGCCGCGCTCAACTACGTCACTCGGCTCGGCATCGGAAACATCGGCGCGCATGAAAACGGGGTCGTCCGCTACGCGACGGAGGCCGTCTCCGCCATTCCCGGCGTGCGACTGATCGGGACTGCAAAGGAGAAGGCGGGCGTGCTTTCGTTCACCCTCGGAGAGGTTCACCCGCACGACATCGGCACGATCCTCGATCAGGCCGGAGTCGCCATCCGCACAGGACATCACTGCTCCCAGCCGGTGATGCAGCATTTCGGGGTCGAGGCCACGGCGCGAGCTTCTTTTGCGCTCTACAACACGAAAGAGGAAGCCGACATCCTGGTTCGCGCGATCGAGAAGGTGCGAAAGGTGTTCGCCTGATGTCCGATCTGCGCGATCTCTATCAAGACGTGATTCTCGAGCACAGCAAGGCGCCGCGGAATTATCGCGAGCTGCCCGCGGCCAATCACCGGGCCGAAGGATTCAATCCGCTGTGCGGCGATCGCTTCACGGTCTACGTGACAACAGAAGGCGACGCGATTCGAGACATCAGCTTCCAGGGCTCGGGCTGCGCGATTTCGAAAGCTTCGGCTTCGATGATGACGCAGATGGTGAAAGGCAAGACGACCGCGGAAGCCGAAAAACTGTTCCGCCGTTTTCATGATCTCGTCACCGGGCACGCGGCGGCGAACGGCAACGTTGACCTCGGCAAGCTGGCGGTCTTTGCCGGCGTGTCTGAATATCCGGCGCGCGTGAAGTGCGCGACGCTGGCGTGGCACACGTTGCACGCCGCACTCGAAGGAAAGCAGGAAGCGATTTCAACGGAGTAGGACTGGGAACGGATCCATGACGACCGGTGGACACATCACGCTGAGCCGGGAATGCGACGCGATTGAAATTCCGAGCGGCGCGCCCGCAAAACTTCCCGCCGGCGCCGGTGTCCGCGTGATGCAGTATCTAGGCAGCGCCTACACGGTCGGCAGCGACTACGGGATGTTCCGCATCGACGTGAAAGACGCCGACGCGCTGGGCTTGACGCCGCCAGCACCTTCTGAGTCTTCCGCCGCCCAGGGCGAGTTCAGCGAGAAACTGGTGTGGGATCAGCTGAAGACGGTGTTCGATCCGGAGATCCCGGTCAACATCGCCGACCTGGGCCTGATCTATTCCTGCGTCGCGCAGCCGCTCGAACAGGGAGGACGGCGCATCGAGGTGAAGATGTCGATGACGGCGCCTGGGTGTGGCATGGGCAACGTGCTGAAAGCCGACGTCGAAAAAAAGCTGGCCAGCCTGCCTGAAGTGAAGGAAGTGAGCGTCGAGATCGTCTTCGATCCGCCGTGGAACCCCAGCCGAATGTCGGAAGCCGCGAAGCTGCAACTCGGCTTCGACCTCTAAACAGAAAGCCCGTCAGGCCCCCCTAGCAAGGCATGCCATCGTCGAACCGGCGGATCGCCAGTGGCTTGACGAACACCGTCTCGCCCGGCTGCAGCGCCAGCGCCTGAAACGCAGCGCGCGGAATCTCCGCCTGTACCAATTCGCCCGTATCGCGGCGGCGCAGCTCCACGCGCGCCAGCGGACCGGCCTTGTATATCCGCAGGACCGTCGCTTCGATTACTGTCGCGTCGCCGTTGCGCTCGCGCCGGAGTTCCAGCTCGTGCGGGCGGACGTAGCCGGCTGCGGGCGGCCGCCCCGAAGCAAGATGACCGGGCGCGCCAATCTCCAGCGTCCCTGTGGCCGGATCGCCGGACTCGACGCGGCCATGAAAAATATTTACTTTGCCGAGAAAGTCGAAGACGAACGGCGTGGCCGGGCAATCGTACACTTCGTCGGGACTGCCGGCCTGTTCGACATGACCGCCGTTCATCACCGCCACGCGGTCGGCAACTTCCAGCGCCTCCTCCTGATCGTGCGTGACGAAAACGCTCGTGATGTGCACCTCGTCGTGGAGCTTTCGCAGCCACCGCCTCAACTCCATGCGCACTTTGGCGTCGAGCGCGCCGAACGGCTCGTCGAGCAGCAGAACCTTCGGCTGGACGGCCAAGGCGCGCGCGAGAGCGACCCGCTGGCGCTGTCCGCCGGAAAGCTGCGAAGGATATCGCCTCGCCTGATTTTCGAGTTGGATCAGGGCGAGCAGCTCTTGCACGCGACGGCGGATTTCCGCTTCGGGCGGCCTGGTGGCCCGCGAGCGGACGCGCAGACCAAACGCGATGTTTTCGAACACGTTCATGTGGCGAAAGAGCGCGTAGTGCTGGAAAACGAATCCAACGCGGCGCTCGCGGGCGGACTGGTCGGTGATGTTCTGTCCATCGAACTCGACCGTGCCCGAGTCGGGAAACTCCAGGCCCGAGATAATGCGGAGCAGCGTCGTCTTGCCGCAGCCGGACGGGCCGAGAAGCGCCACGAGCTGGCCGTCGGGAATTTCCAAGCTGACGTTCTGCAGAGCCGTATAGCGGCCGAACGCCTTCGTGATGTTGCGAACGTTGATGCTCATGCGCCCTCTTCCCCGCCGAGCGGGACCTGATCGTTCCCTTGCTCTTTCGATCGCCACTCGACCACGCTCTTCACCACCAGCGTGACCAGGGCGAGCAGGGCAAGCAGTGAAGCGACCGAAAACGCCGCGACGAACTGGTAGTCGTTGTAGAGAACCTCGATGTGCAGCGGCATTGTGTCCGTGACTCCGCGAATGTGTCCGGAAACCACCGAAACCGCGCCGAACTCTCCCATGGCGCGCGCATTGCACAAAATCACACCGTAGAGCAGCGCCCATTTGACATTGGGCAGCGTCACTCTGCGGAATGTCTGCCATCCGCTGGCGCCGAGCGTCAGAGCCGCTTCCTCTTCGTCGTTGCCTTGCGCCTGCATCATGGGCAGCAGCTCGCGCGCGACGAACGGGAACGTGACGAAGATCGTCGCGAGCACGATTCCCGGAACAGCGAAGATGATCCGAATGTCATGGTCAATCAGCCACGGACCGAGGAGCCCTTGCATTCCGAACAACAACACATAAATCAGACCGGAGACCACCGGTGACACGGAAAACGGCAGATCGATCAGAGTGATCAGAAGGCTTTTCCCGAAGAATTCGAATTTGCCGATCGCCCATGCGGCGGCGATTCCGAAAATCATGTTCAGCGGAACGGCGATGCCCGCTGCCAATAGCGTCAGGCGGATCGCCGCCGCTGTGTCCGGATCTTGAAACGTGCGGAAGTACGCCGCGAAGCCCTTCTCAAGGGCTGTCGAGAAGACAATGGCCAAAGGTAAGAAGAGAAAGACGACGAGGAACAGGATCGCGATTCCCGTCAAGAGCCAGCGCACCAGGGCCGGTTCAGAGGTCGCCTGCGTCGCGACGAATCCGCTGGCTGGAGCCACACGGACGTTGGATTGGATCGCGCCTGCCATCTAATGCGCCTCCTCTCGGCCGTAGGCCGGTCTGAGGGTCGCTTCGGGGCCCGGGGCATCGCGAAGGTCCGCGCTCCCGCGCTTGCCGCTGCTCCACTTCTGCAGCACGTTGATCGCGAGCAGGATCACGAAGGAAACGATCAACATCGCCACTGCGATCGCCGTCGCCCCGGCGTAGTCGTACTCCTGCAGCTTTGTAATGATGAGCAGGGGCGTGATTTCGGTGCGCATCGGCATGTTTCCTGCGATGAAGATCACCGATCCGTATTCGCCGACGGCGCGCCCAAAGGCCATCGCAAAACCGGTGATCGCGGCGGGGAGAATCGTCGGCAGCAGCACTTTCGTAAAGGTCTGCCAGCGGCCGGCGCCCAGACTGGCTGCAGCCTCTTCCAGCTCCTTGTCCAGGTCTTCGAGGACCGGCTGCACAGTCCGCACGACGAAAGGCAAGCCGATAAACGTCAGCGCGATTGTCACGCCCAAGCGAGTGTAAGCGGCATGGACGCCGAGCGATTCGAGTGGCCGGCCCAGCCAGCCGTTCGGCGCGTAGATCGTGGTCAGCGCGATTCCCGCGACGGCCGTGGGAAGAGCGAAAGGAAGGTCGATGAGCGAATCGAACAGGCGCTTCAGCGGAAAACTGTAGCGGACGAGCACCCACGCGACGAGAACCCCGAACGCGAGGTTGATCGCCGCAGCAATCAGCGAAGCGCCGAAACTGAGGCGATACGATGCCATCGCGCGTGCCGAGGTGACGACGTGCCAGAACTGATGCCAGCCCAGCGCGGAGGTCTTCCAGAACGTGGCCGACAGCGGTATTAGAACGATCAGACTGAGATAGAACACCGTAAAGCCCAGCGCCAGTCCGAAGCCGGGCAAGATGCTCCGCTGTTTGAATCGGATTCCCATCGGTCTCCTTACTCGCCTCATCTCATCAAGCAGGCCGGAGACCGGCCACTTGAGCCGGCCTCCGAGCCCGCCCTTGATTTCACTTCGGCTGGTAAATCTGGTCGAAAACGCCTCCGTCTGCGAAATGGACGCTCTGGGCCTTGTGCCAATCACCAACCACGTCAGCCAGAGAGAACAGCTTCACTTTGGGAAAGGTGCTCGCATACTTCTTGGCCACGACATCGAGCCGCGGCCGGTAGAAGTTTCGCGCCGCAATTTCCTGACCTTCCGGCGTATACAAGTAATTGAGATAGGCTTCGGCGACGGCACGAGTCCCCCTCTTGTCCACAACCTGATCCACAACGGCAACCGGAGGCTCGGCAAGAATGCTCTGCGACGGCACGACGATCTCGAACTTGTCGGGCCCGAGCTCCTTCACGGAAAGCAGAGCTTCGTTTTCCCAGGCGAGCAGGACGTCGCCGATGCCGCGCTCGACGAAAGTGGTCGTGGAGCCGCGCGCACCGGAGTCGAGAACGGGTACGTTCTTGTAAAGCTTGGTGACGAAGTCCTTCGCAGCCGCGTCGCTCTTGCCCGATTTGAGGTAGGCGTAGCCCCAAGCTGAGAGGTAAGCCCAGCGCGCGCCGCCCGACGTCTTGGGATTCGGGGTGATCACGGCCACTCCGGGTCTCACCACGTCATCCCAGTCCTTGATGTTCTTCGGATTGCCCTTTCGCACCAGAAACACGATGGTGGACGTGTAGGGCGTGCTGTTGTTCGGCAGGCGCGACTGCCAATTCGCGGGCAGCAGATGCGCTTTCTCCGAAATCGAGTCGATGTCGTACGCAAGTGCCAGCGTCACGACGTCCGCCTGCAATCCGTCGATCACGGCGCGGGCCTGCGCGCCCGAGCCGCCGTGCGATTGCTTGATCGCGACAGCCTGGCCGGTCTTTCCCTGCCAATACTTTGCGAAGGCTGCGTTGAAGTCCTGATACAGCTCGCGCGTTGGATCGTACGAGACGTTGAGAATTTCCGTCTGCGCGTGTGCAACGCCGGCGCTGAGGACCAACCCCACGGCCAGAATCAGAGTGCGAACGAACTTGAATGTGTGCATTTCTTCTCCTGAGGCTCCCGATGAACGGGGCATGAAAGTGTTATGAATGAACGACTGCGCGACAGCTTGGCGGACGACTACGAGCGGCTACAACAGGCCATGCTGGATGGGAAGAGACAGAAATTCGACGACAAAGCCCTGCCGACCGGCGCCGCGGGAGTGGTGAAACGCGGAGCGGTCCCGCGCGGTTCTGCGGCGGCACGCGACGAACGCCGCAGCAGAGTTATCTTGGCAATCGCCGCTGTGGCGAGCGTTAGACCAAGGGCGACCGCTGGAATGGTATATGCCGGCGTCACCAGGCGGCTCGACTGCTTTACAAACGACCGTGAGCCGCTCCACACCAGTTGCAATCCCGCAAAAATTGCGATCAGAGCAATCGCCAGCTTCAGCTTGCGGGCCGGCACGCGGCGCGCGAAGAAAGACCCAGCCACCACGGCCGGCACGCCGCCCTCCAGCAGTTGAGTCAGCACGTGGCTGTTGATCGATCCAAACTTCCAGTGGAAGGCGCTGCCGAGCACGGCCAGCACGAGTCCGAAGAAGATGTCCGTTCCGACCACTTCCGGCGGCGTCATCTCCGAATAGTTGAGCAAGAGCACGGTGCCGAGCGCGCCCGCGCCTGCCGACGAAAATCCGGCCTCGACTCCGATCGGAAGAGCCAGCCAGGGCAGCCAGTGGGAATTCTTCGCCGCGAAGTCGCGCTTTTGGGCTCGCGGAATGAAGGTGATGCTCGACGAGGCCGTCAGCAGGACGCCGAGCAGGATCACGACGACCGGGCTGCCCGCGGTCCTGCTCAAGAGCTTGAGCACGTAGGTGCCGACAAGCAAACCGGGCACCGCACCGAGCACGAGCAGCCAGAGATAGCGCCAGTGAACGTGCCGTCCCGCCAAATAGAACGGCGCGGCGATCAGCCGCAGAACGCCCGCGAACACAAAGGCCGTGCCGACCGACATTTCGGCCGGCAGTCCGACGATCAGCACCAGCGCGGGCACAGTAAAGCTGCCGCCGCCGATGCCCGTCAGCCCGACCGCAAGAGCGATCGCGAGTCCGATCAGAATGGTCATTGATCGGCTCGCTTCGATTCCGTGTGGATTCCGCACTCGAGCTTGCGCCCGCCCCAGCGACCGGAACGGGCATCGGCGCCCTCCGCGGGAACAGCCGTGCACGGCTCGCATCCGATGCTGCGATAGCCGAAGTCGTAGAGCGGCAGGAAGTCGATCTTGTTCTCCGCCGTGTACTTCCAGACCTGCCCCCACGTCCACGCTGCCAGCGGGCTTACCTTCAACAGCTTCTTGCCGCTGGGCAGCTCGTGGGTCTCGAGCACTTTCAGATTCTTGCGCGTCGGGGATTGTTCGCGCCGCAGCCCCGTGAACCACACGTCGTACTTCTCAAGCGCGGCGAAGAGCGGCTCGACTTTGCGCAGATGGCAGCAACGGGCCGGATCGGTCTGATTCAGGGTTCCGAACTGCGCTTCCTGCTCGGCCACAGACTGCTTCGCGGCGAGGTTCTGCACGTTGAGATTCCACGCCCGCGCCATGCGGTCGCGATACGCGTACGTCTCCGCAAAATGATATCCGGTGTCGAGAAAGAGCACCGGAATCCCCGGCAGGCGCTTGCGCAGAAAATCGAGCACGATCATGTCTTCCGCCTGGAAGCTGCACGTGATGCAGAACGTGCCCTTCGCAGTCGCGTCCGGGTGTTCTGCGAGCAGGCGGTCCACGACGGCGTCGACCGAGAGGGCTTCGAATTCTTCCGCAAGCGCCGGCAGCGTCATGGCCTGTCCTTCTTTGTGTCGGAATGCTCGTCGCGCCATTTGCGGAGGATGCGAACGATCTTCTGCGCGGCCTCTTCATCCGTGTCGTCGTCGATGCGAACGGCGAAGAACGAGTCAGGGCCGAAGATCGCGCGAACGATCTGCTTTTGATCCGTGCCGTCGTCGAGCGGCGAGAAGATCGTGATGTGCCCCGACGAGCGATACGCCTTGGCGACCGTCGCCAGCTCATGGGCCAGAAAATCGTTGGGGCCGGCGAGCTGCACATGCCAGCCTTCATCAAACAACATGCGCTCCACCAACTCGGCTACGTGCGGACGCCCTCGCAGCCAGATGGCCCCGGCGGGATGGCCGTAGCGCAGCAAGCGTTCTTCCTTCGTGCTGCGCTTGCGATGACCCGCCGTGCCCGGACGTGCGTGCGCGTGGTCGATCGCGCGCTCGACGATTCCCGCGCCGACGGTGGCGTTGGTCAAGGGATCGATCAGGATGAAACTGCCCGTCGTCCGATTGAGCCGATAGGGATCAAAGAAGAGCGGCAACGTCGTCTTCACGTCGATGGCGGCGATGTCGTTCATATCGAGCTTCGCCGCGGGCGTGTGCTCCAGCGTGTTGATGTCCACCCGATAGCGAATCTGACTGACGCGAGCGCGCACGGTCCGCGTCGTGTGTTTCAGCAAGTAAATTTTGTGCGGATCGAGCGGCTCCGGGTGCATCCACACCAGCGTCGCCTGCAATTCAGTGCTGCTGGCCGGCACCTGCCCTTCGGCTACGAGCATGTCGCCGCGGCTCAAGTCGATTTCGTCCGCCAGCGTGACCGTGACGGAATCTCCCGGTCCGGCAGACTGCACCTCTTCCTCAAAGGCGACGAGCGATCGAATCCGAGTCTTCACGCGCGAGGGAAGCGCCAAGACCGACATCCCCGCTTCGAGCTTGCCGGAGGCGACCTGCCCCGCGAATCCGCGGAAGCTCGCGTCCGGCCGGATCACGTACTGCACCGGAAAACGCAGCGGGTTGCCCCCCGAGGCGCTGCCGACCGGAATCGTCTCGAGATACTCCAGCAGCGCGGGACCTTCGAACCAGGGCATTCGTTTGCTGCGCCGAACGACGTTGTCGCCTTCGAGCGCGCTAACCGGAACCGCGTAAACCCGCTGGATCCCGAGCTGATCCGCGAACGCTTGAAATTCGACGGAGATGCGGTCGAAGACCTCCTGCGAAAAGGCGACCAGATCCATTTTGTTGACCGCAGCGATAATGTGACGGACGCCGAGCAGATGCGCGATGTACGCGTGGCGGCGCGACTGGCGCAGCACGCCCTTCGTGGCGTCGATCAGCACGACGGCGGCTTCCGCGGTGGATGCGCCGGTGGCCATGTTGCGCGTGTATTGCTCGTGGCCCGGCGTATCGGCGATGATGAACTTGCGGCGCGGCGTGGCGAAGTAGCGATAGGCGACGTCGATCGTAATACCCTGCTCGCGCTCGGCGCGCAGTCCATCGGTCAGCAGCGAGAAATCGATCGGGCCGCTCGAGCGGTTCACCTTGCTCTTCTGCACCGACGCGAGCTGGTCCTCGAAGACCGACTTGCTGTCGTAGAGCAGGCGTCCGATGAGAGTCGATTTCCCGTCGTCGACGCTGCCGGCGGTCGAAAACCGTAGGAGCTCCGAATTATCACGAAGCGAACCTGTAATGCCCGTGGTCGCCGCCGCTGTCGAAGCGGCGACTTCGGTGGACGATGCGGGTTCGGGCGCAGCCGTCGACACTAGAAGTATCCCTCGCGTTTCTTGAGCTCCATCGAGCCTTCCTCGTCGTGGTCGATCACGCGATTTTCGCGCTCCGAACGGCGGAAGGAAATCATCTCTTCGATGATCTTCGGCACCGTATCGGCATCGGACCGGATTCCGCCGGTGCACGGCACGCAGCCGAGCGAGCGCATGCGGCACTTCACCATCTGCGGTTTCTCGTTGGGCAACAGACGCACGCCGGTCTGCGTGAGAATGATCTGGTCGCCGCGGATGACCGCCTCCCGCTCTCTGGCGAAATAGAGCGGAACGATCGGAATGTTCTCCCGATGGATGTAGAGCCAGACGTCCAGCTCCGTCCAGTTCGATAGCGGGAAAACGCGGATGCTTTCGCCCTTGTGATGCCGGCCGTTATAGAGGCTCCACAGTTCCGGGCGCTGATTCTTCGGATCCCACTGGCCGAGCGAGTCGCGGAACGAGTAGACGCGCTCCTTGGCTCGGGACTTTTCTTCGTCCCGGCGCGCGCCGCCGAAAGCCGCGTCGAACCCGCCTTCGGCCAAACCATCGAGCAGCGAGCGCGTTTTCAGCAGCCCGCAGCATTTCTGCGTGCCCAGCGTGTAAGGGTTCGCGCCTTCCGCGAGCGCCTTTTCGTTGCGATGCACGATCAGTTCCGCGCCTACGTGCTTTGCGTACCAGTCGCGAAACTCGATCATCTCGGGAAATTTGTAGCTCGTGTCGATGTGGAGCAGCGGGAAAGGAATCTTGCCGGGATAGAACGCCTTCTGCGCCAGACGCAGCATGACGGAGGAATCCTTGCCGATCGAATACAGCATGACGGGATGGGCGAACTCCGCCGCAGCCTCGCGGAGAATGAAGACGCTCTCCGCCTCGAGCATCTTCAGATGGTCGAAGCGATCCGGAAGGCTCGCTGCCGCGTCCTTGTTCTCCACGTCGATCACGAATTCCAGCCTAGCCATGAAAAAACCCGCCTCCCGGACTGTCTCCGAGGGCGGGTTGAATTCAGGCCTGGTTTGTCTGAGAACCTAGCTTGTGAATTCTCGTGCCCCCGGCAACGCACACATCTGCGCGCGGCTACAACAGCTACAACACACGTCCGGGGGCATTAGGTTCATTGGCTATCTCGAGTAGGTTAACGTACATGCCGTAATCTGTCAATGTCGGGGCGGCTCCAAGCAATCGTTGACGCCGATGTGTAAGATGCGCTAGAAACGCAGTCTACGCTGAATGACGATGCAATACCCAAACCTGCTCAGCCCGCGCGACGCCGCCAAGGTTCTGGGGATCAGCTACCCTACCCTGAAGCAATGGATCTACAAGAAGAAGCTGCGAACGGTGAAAACCGCCGGCGGGCACCACCGGATTCCGGAATCCGAGCTGGACAAGTTCCTGCACCTACAATCCGAACGCCTGCCCGTTGAGAAGCGGCGTCCCAATTTCCGGCAGATCAGCGGGCGAAATCAGCTCGTCGGCCGGGTGACCGAGGTGAAGATCGACGGCCTAATGGCCCAGGTAACGCTTTCAATCGGCAGCCAAAGGATCACCTCCATCATCACAGCCGACGCGGTGCGCGAATTGCGCCTGAAAGTGGGCGACAAAGCGGCGGCGCTGATCAAGTCGACTGAAGTGATGATCGTTCGCGTCTGAAGCTCCTTCCTCGCAACCGCACAATACAGATTTGACGCAACGCGTTAAAGTGTGTTAATTCGCATAGCAGTCGCTGCTACGGCTCCTGCTGCGCGTGCGGCAATCCGATATTCCTGGAGAACTCCATGATCCGCCGCCGACTTCTTGCCGTTCTGTTCTGCGTTCCGCTCCTGCTGACCGCCATCGTTGCATGTCGCGCCGCCGGTCTCCCGCCCGACCGGGACAAGACGGAAATTACGGTTTCAGCTGCGATCAGCACGAAAAACGCTCTCGACGAAATAGACCAACTGTACACCAGCGAGCATCCGGACGTTTCGATCGCGACGAATTACGGGGCTTCCGGCACGCTACAGATTCAGATCGAACAGGGGGCGCCAGTGGACGTGTTTGTGTCCGCCGCGCCGAAGCAGATGGACGCGCTCGACACGAAGGGTTTGCTGCTCGAAGGCACCCGGCGAGACCTGCTGAAGAACGAAGTCGTTCTGGTAGTTCCGAAGGACGCGACCGCGAGTATTTCTTCGTTTCGGGACCTAGCGCGCGCAGACGTCAAACAGGTCGCGCTCGGCGAACCGACGACCGTGCCCGCTGGCCAGTACGCGAAAGAAGTTCTGACAAACCTCGGAATCTACGACGCGGTTAACGCCAAAGCGGTTCTGGCCAAGGACGTTCGCCAGGTGCTGACCTACGTCGAGACCGGCAACGTGGACGCAGGAGTCGTGTACTCGACCGACGCGCTGTCGTCGGCAAAGGTGAAGGTCGTGGCGACCGCGCCTGCCGGTTCTCACGCGCCGGTCGTGTATCCGGCCGCCATCATCAAGGGTTCGACGAATCCCTCAGCCGCCAAGCAATACCTGGCCTATCTCTCAGGCCCGAAGGCCGCTGCCGTTTTTCAGAAGTACGGATTCAGCCTAGCGGGCCCCTGAGACGGCTTCGCTCCGCGTAGCGGCACCGGCCTCCGCCACGAAGCGCCCCACAGCCGGAGCAATCGCGCGAATCTCGTTCATCAACTGAGCGAACTGTTCGGGATAGAGCGACTGAACGCCGTCGGACATGGCGCGTTCGGGATCGGGGTGCACCTCGATCAGCAAACCGTCGGCACCCGCGGCCACGGCGGCGCGAGCCATCGGCGCAACTTTGTCGCGCTTACCGGTGCCGTGCGACGGATCGGCGACAACAGGAAGGTGTGAGAGGCTCTTGAGCACTGGGATCGCGGCGATATCCATCGTGTTCCGCAGAGCCGTCTCGAACGTGCGGATTCCCCGCTCGCATAGAATGACTTTGTAGTTTCCGCCGGCCATGATGTATTCGGCGCTGAGTAAGAGCTCCTCGATCGTGCCGGACATCCCGCGTTTCAGCAGCACCGGCTTATCCACCTCGCCGAGCCCGCGCAGCAGGTGATAGTTCTGCATGTTGCGGGCGCCAACCTGAAGGACATCCACGTACGGCAACATGATGGCGATCTGTGACGGGTCCATCACTTCGCTGACCACAAGCAGGCAGTTCTTGTCCGCTGCGTCGCGCAGCAACTTCAACCCCTGCTCGCCCATCCCCTGAAAGCTGTAGGGCGAGGAGCGCGGCTTGAAGGCTCCGCCGCGCAGGAGCTTGGCTCCGGCCTGCGCGACCTTGGCGGCGATATCGTGAATTTGCTCATCGGACTCCACCGCGCACGGCCCGGCGGCCACGACGACTTCCTTTCCGCCGATCGTCACACCCTTTCCGAGATCGATCACCGTGCCTTCTGGTCGCACGCTGCGCGCGGCGAGCTTATAGGGATGAGAGATCCGCACGATCTCCTCCACACCGGGCGCGGAACTGAGCGCCAGCAACTCCTCGCGGCTCGTCCGGCTGTTGCCCACGACTCCGATCACGGTCCTTTCCTTGCCGCGGATCAGGTGCGCCTCGTAGCCACACTCCTTGATGCGATCCACAATGTGATTGATCTGTTCGTCCGTCGCTTCGCCCAGCATGTTGAAAATCATTTTCGAGTCCTCACACAGTTCTAGGATTTCGTGCTTTCTGATCGAGGCGCGGAAACGTACGACCCGAGAATCCGCAGATTAACGACCAGGCCTTCCAACTCGCGCAGGGCCGCAGCCACCTCCGGATCGCGCCGCGATGCCTGCAAGTCCAGATAAAAGCGGTATTGCCAGGGGCTGCCATGCACCGGCCGGCTTTCGATTTTCATCAGGTTGATGTTGCGCCGCGCGAAAGGTTCCAGCGAGTGATAGAGGGCACCCGGCCGGTGATCCAGCTGGAAAACGAGCGAGAGCTTGTCTGCATTCTCCGCAACGGTCGATGATTCCGACAGCAGCAAGAAGCGCGTGTAGTTCTCGCGATTGTCCTCTAGATGCTGGCGGAGGATCGTACCTCCGTAGAGCGATGCGGCTCGTTTTCCGGCGATCGCCGCACGAGAGCGGTCGCCTGACTGCAGCACGTCGCGCACGCTGCCCGCCGTGTCTTCGGTGGCGATCCTCTTCAAGCGCGGATGGGCGGCAAAAAACTGCTCGCACTGAGCCAGGGCCACCGGATGCGACTCGACCACGGCGATTTCCTCGAACTTCACGCCCGGCGCCGCAATCAGATTGTGCGCGATCGGTATGATCACCTCCGCCAGAATGTTCAGCCGGCTATCCACCAGCAGATCGAATGACCGATGTACCGATCCCGCCAGACTGTTCTCAATCGGCGCGAGAATGTAGTCGGCCGCGCCGTCGCGAATCGCGCTGAACGCCACCTCAAACGTGGGCCGCGGAACGAGCGCGATCTCCTCACCAAGCAGTTTCACGGCTGCCTCTTCGCTGAATGCGCCGCGTTCGCCCTGGAAAGCCACACGCGCGTTTTTCTCCACTTTCATCGTCGCGCCGTCTTCTTGCCTTTTCCGCGGCTCTTGTCGCCGTCCGGTTTGCCGCTCTCGGAAATGCTGTAGCCGAAGCGCGTCTGCGTGCGAATCGACTCGTCAAGAATGAGTTGATAGACCTTGCCGATCGTTTCGGCGTCGAGCGGGCCCGGGTTGACCTGCTTCATGCGCGTCAGGATTTCCTGTTCGCGCTCCGGCGCGCGAAGCGGCACGCCCGCCTCAGCCTTCATTCGCCCGACTTCGATCGAGAGTTCCGCGCGAAGGTTCAGGAGGTGCAGCATGGCCGTGTCAATCGCGTCGATTTTTCGTCGCCAGTCGTCGATTTTCATAAGCCCCTTTCATCCCGGCATCCCGCGCGCGGCGTCCGAATCAAGTGCTCCCAACAACAAAAAAGCCGCGTCCTCGCTGGGAGGCTCGCGGCCGGTGGTCGAAACCTTGTGCGGCTCTTGGCTACTCGAATCGCCCGCGCGCGTTTCGCCGGCCCCGCTCCTCCACAAAGGAGAAGCGGTAAGTAAAGGCGAAGTAGCTAGAGTACAGTTTCATGGCGCGCTCTCGGCTATTCTTACCCCTTCTGAATTCACAGCTCGAAACCCCAATATACAAAAGGGTTTCGCGAGGGTCAAGGCGATTTACTCTGGTCAATGCAGGGCAGGAGGGATTCGCGCCACGGCTACACTTCTTTACAATGAGGCGCGTTCCTCTTCGGTAGAAACGAGACACGGGCAGCGATCCCAGTGAAAACGATACCCATCCTGATCATCGACGACGATGTGGAGCTTTGCGCGTCGCTCGGCCGACTGCTGACCATGGACGGATTCGACGTGCGCTCCGTGCATGACGCGGATTCCGGCATCCGCGAGGGCTCGAAAAAAGAATACGACCTCGTCATCCTCGATGTAATGCTGCCGGGTGGCGACGGGCGCAAGGTGCTGCGCCGCATACGCATGAACTCACAGGTGCCCGTAATCATGCTGACGGCGCGCGGCGAGGAGGCGGATCGAATCGCGGGCTTGGAAGCGGGCGCGGACGACTATCTTCCGAAGCCGTTCAATGCGCGAGAGTTGGTGGCTCGCATCCGAGCCGTGCTCCGGCGAAAGGGATCGGGGACGCTGCCAGAGTGCTTCCGAGTTGGCGATCTGGAAATCAACAGCCGCACGCGGCAGGTCCTGCAAGGCGGAGCGGTGGTCGAACTAACTGGGGCGGAATTCGACATATTACTGTTGCTCGCGCGTTCCGCCGGAAAGGTTCTGAGCCGCGAAGAACTGTCCGAGCAGGCGCTGGGAAGGCCGGTCGGCCTGTTGGATCGCAGCATCGATAATCACATCAGCAGCCTTCGAAAAAAGCTGGGCGCGCAGGCCGGTTCCGCGGAAAGAATCCGCAACGTGCGCGGCGCCGGGTATATCTACACGGGCGATGACGCCGCGGAGGATCACTAGTGCGCGGCATCTTCTCCAAGATTTTTCTGTGGTTCTGGTTCGCCATGGCGGCGCTGGGCGTGGCGATGGTCGCGTTCACCGTTGTGACGGGATATCAGCCGATTGGGCGACGCTGGATGTCGCACACTCTCGACCTTTACGCCCATAGTGCGGTCGACTTTTACACGCATGGCGGGGTGCCGCTGCTCAATCAATATCTCGACGACATTCAACAAGCGTCCGGAATCCGCGCGGCTCTGGTCGACCCGCACGGAAATGAAGTGAGCGGACGAGGCGTTCCAGAGGGAACGCTCGGGCTGGTGGAACGGGCGCGGGTTAGCCGGGAATCACAAATCCAGACTTCCCTGCTCTGGACTGGCGCGCTGGTCGTGCCGTCGAAAGACGGAAACTACGTCTTCGTCGCGCAGGTGTTCGCTCTTCGAGGTCTGACGCGTCAGCCAGATTTGGGCCTGCTCCTATTGCGAGCAGCGGTCGCTCTGTTGTTGGCAGGTGCGCTGTGTTTTCTGCTGGCGCGGCACTTCGCCGACCCGATTCGCCGCCTGCAAACCGCCGCCGGGCGAATGGCAAAGGGCGACCTTTCGGTCCGCACCTCGCCGGAGTTCCGGGATCGAAATGACGAGTTGGCAGAGCTGGCGCGCGATTTTGACAGAATGGCCGACCACGTCGAATCGTTGCTGCGGAGGCAAAAGGATCTTCTCGGAGACATTTCGCACGAACTCCGGTCGCCGCTGACGCGCCTGTCGGTCTCGCTGGAGCTGGCACGGCGCGGAGACACAGAAGCGCTGGACCGGATGAGCCGCGATATCGAAGTACTCGGCAAGCTGGTCGGCGAAATCCTGACGCTGACGCGACTCGACGCGAGAGCCGATCCGGGTTCGCATGCGCCCGTGAGCTTGCGGCCGATGCTCGAGGGGATCGCAGAAGATGCGCGTCTGGAGGGAAGCCGCGAGGACAAGTCGGTGCGACTGGAGCAGCAGGAGGAGTGCTGGATCAAAGGCGACCCGAACCTGCTGCGCAGCTGTTTCGAAAATGTGGTGCGAAACGCTCTGCGATACACACGGAGCGGGAGCGGAGTCGTAATTCATGTCGCAGTCGACGATGGAAATCCGTCAAAGGCGGAAATCTCGATCCTGGACTCGGGACCGGGCGTGCCGCCCGAAGTGCTGCACAGACTCTTTGAGCCGTTCTTCCGAGTTTCCGAGGCGCGCGATCGCGAGACAGGCGGCAGCGGGCTGGGGCTGGCGATTTCGCAGAAAGTCGTGAAGTCATACGGAGGCTCGATCGAAGCCCGGAACCGCCGAGGCGGAGGCCTCGAAGTAACGATCGTGATGCCTGTCCAAAAAGCCAGCTCCTAGTCACTGAGCCCTCTCAATTTAGCTGCATGCCCTTCCGGACGACACTTCCTTACAAACCACCGAAACTCCTCCGTGTTAGAGCTAGTGAGCGCAGAGTTGACGCGCCCAATTCAAGGAGGAGGGTTGCTCACATGAAAACGATTTCGAAGATGGCATTCTTGGCGGCGATGGCCGCGTTTTTGCTTACATCCAACGTCAACGCGCAAGCGACGGCCGCGCACGGCCGCTTCGTGCACAGGAACGCACAGGGCGGAGTGACCGCGGGCCGAGGCACGGCGGTCCGTGGGACGAATGGCGGAGCCGCAGCGCACGGCCGCGTGTTCACCTCAAACGGGCAAGGCCAGGGAGCGACGGCGAGCGGAGGGGCCTTCCGAGGCCCAAACGGCGCACAAGGCTCCCGCCGAAGCAGCACCCAATGGAACAATGGCAACGTGGCCCATCAGGGCGCCGCGCAGGCGTCCGGCCCGAACGGGTCGGTGCGGAGCAACGGATCGTTCCAGCGTTCCGCCAACGGCCAGTTCTCTGGGCAGCGCAGCACCACGGCGAACGGCACTAACGGTGGCTCCTACCAGGGCGACACGACCTATCAGAACGGCTCTGCGACGCACACGACCGACGCCACGAACAAGGCCGGCGACACCTATCAGGGCCAGGCAACGTATCAGAAGGGCGAAGGCGTGACGCACACGGGAACCTGCACGGACCCGAATGGGCAGACGATTCCCTGCAAGTAGCGCCTGACGCATCTTGAACTGCTTCGCCACAGCGGCCGCCATCTCGGCGGCCGCTGTGCTTTCGGGAGGGCAAAGCTGAGGCAGACGCGACGACACTTCCTTACGAAGCGGCGCGCAGCCCAAACGTAATACCTGATAGGGAGCGGCAAGCGGCTCTCAGAGAGAGATGGAAAGGAGCTATCCGATGAAAAAGGCATTGATCGCAATCGTCGCAGCAGGGGTGCTGGTAATGACCTTCGCCGTGGCCGCCGTGCACGCGGCAGGCAAGTCGGAGGGATTTCAGACCAGGCGCGCGCAGTTCCTGGCACGGCACATCGCGGACGATCTGAACCTGACGGACGATCAGCGGGCGCAGATCAAGGAAATCCTCGTGAACGAGCGGCCAACGATCCAGGCCCTCGCCCAGAAAATCGTGGACCAAAACGAGCAGATGCACTCGAGAACCACTTACGATGACGCGTTCGTGCACGCCGCCGCGCAGCAACAGGCGGCGAATTTGGCCGACGCCATCGTAGAACGGGAGAAGATTCGCGCCCGGATCCTGGCAATTCTCAACGCGGATCAGCAGCAGAAGCTGAATCAGATCAGCGCCGAAGTACGGGCTGTCGTTGAAGACCGCATCGCGCACCTGGGCGACGGTCTGTAATCGTCGCGGAGTCATCTCGCGGGGTTCGCGGACCCCGCGAGAGGCTCTACTCCTGCGGAAGGGTATAAAGACCCGTTATGCCCGGCGCAATAATTGCAAATTTGACTTATTCTCCGCTTTCGGGCCAAATGATCTCCAGCCAGTGGCGGCGCTGCGTCACAAGATGAAACGCTGCGCTCCCGCGGCGGCAAAAGCGATTGTCGATTTCGAGATGAGACGCTACTCTATGTCGCGACCCATTCATGTATACGTAGAGATCGGGTGGGGGCCGCCCTCCTAGGGAGACCTTGGGAGCATGTGCCCCGCGCCTGAAACCAGGTTGCGGGGTTTTTCATTTTAGTGCGCCAGTGCGGCGTACAGATTTCGAAAGGCCGGGCAGAAATGCAGAGCGATGCGATAAAGAAGGGCGTGCCACGAGCTCCGGCTCGCGCCATGTTGAAGGCGACCGGGCTGACGGATGCAGACCTGGAAAAGCCGCTCGTGGCGATCGCCAATACGTGGTCGGACGTGACGCCGTGCAATTCGCACCTGCGGGGCATCGCCGACAAAGTCCGTGAAGGCATTCGCGCCGCGGGCGGAACGCCGATCGAGTGCAACACGATCGTCATCTCCGACGGCATCACCATGGGCACCGAGGGCATGAAGGGTTCCCTCGTGTCCCGCGAGGTGATCGCGGATTCGATCGAGCTGTTCGTTCGCTCGCACGCGTTTGACGCCGTCGTGGCGATCTGCGGCTGCGACAAGACCATTCCCGGCACCGTCATGGCTCTCGCGCGGCTCAACCTACCTTCTCTTTCTCTCTACGGCGGCTCCATCATGCCGGGCCATTATCACGGCCACGACGTTACGATTCAGGACGTGTTCGAAGCTCCGGGCGCGTTCGCCACGGGCAAGATGAGCGAAAAGGACGTTCGCGAGCTGGAGAACGTGGCGTGTCCGGGCGCGGGCGCGTGCGGCGGCCAGTTCACCGCCAACACGATGGCAACCGCGATCACATTCCTCGGAATCTCGCCCATGGGCGCCAATGAAATTCCGGCCGTGCATCCGGCGAAGGCGCAGGCCGCAATCGATTGCGGCAAGAAGGTGATGGAACTCCTGAAACGCGACCTGCGCCCGAAACAAATTCTCACGCTGTCCGCACTTCGCAACGCGATTGCGTCCGTCGCCGCAACCGGCGGATCGACGAACGCCGTTCTGCATCTGCTGGCCATCGCGCGCGATGCCGGTGTGCCGCTGACCATCGACGAATTCGACAAGATCTCGGCAAAAACTCCGATTCTGGCCGATCTGAAACCGGGAGGCCGCTTCACGGCGCCGGATATGTTCGCCGCCGGCGGCATGCGCTTGCTGGCAAAGCGCCTGCAAGAAGCCGGACTGCTGGAAGACGCCATCACCGTCTCGGGCCGCAATCTCTTCGACGAGATTCCGGAGGCGCGTGAAACTCCGAACCAGGCCGTCATTCGCCCGTTGGCGAACCCGATCAAGAAAGAAGGCGGACTGGCGATACTGCGCGGTTCGCTCGCGCCGGAGGGTTGCGTCGTAAAGCTTTCCGGACACGAACGAGTCCTTCACAGCGGTCCGGCGCGGGTTTTCGATTCCGAGGAGTCCTGCTTCGCCGCGGTGCAGCGGCGTGAGATCAAGCCGGGCGACGTGGTCGTAATTCGCTATGAGGGACCGAAAGGCGGACCGGGAATGCGGGAGATGCTGGCCGTGACTGCGGCGCTGGTCGGGCAAGGACTCGGAGAATCGATCGCGCTGATCACAGACGGGCGCTTCAGCGGCGCGACGCACGGCTTGATGGTAGGGCATGTGGCGCCCGAGGCGGCGCACGGCGGCCCCATTGCTCTCATTCGGGACGGCGACAAGATCACGCTCGATGTGCGCGCGAGACGCCTAGACGTCGACGCCAATCTGGACGAGCGCCGGGCGACCTGGAAACCGCCCGAAGCGCGATACAAGAGCGGGGTTATGGCGAAGTACGCGAAGCTGGTTTCGTCGGCGTCGGAAGGCGCGGTCACCAGCCTCGCCTGAAGATTTCCAAATTTTGGTGCGATCTTAAGGAGAAAACAGATGGCGAAAATGTTTTGGGAGAAAGATGCCAACCCGCGCGCGCTGGAGGGAAAGCGAATCGCGGTGGTCGGATACGGCAGCCAAGGGCGCGCGCACGCGCTCAATCTGCGCGACAGCAAGCTCGACGTGGTCGTCGGCCTGCGCCGCGGCGGCGGCTCGTGGGCCCAGGCGGAGCAGGATGGCTGGAAGCTGGTCAGCCCTGCGGAAGCTTCCAAGGGAGCGGACGTGATCGTCATGCTCGCGCCGGACATGGCGCAGCCTGCCATTTACGTGAACGAGGTCGCGTCGAACCTCAAAGCCGGCACGATGCTGCTCTTCTCGCACGGCTTCAACATTCACTACGGCCAGATCGCGCCTCCAAAAGACATCGACGTGACGATGGTGGCGCCGAAGGGGCCGGGCAACCTGGTGCGGCGGCAATATGAAGCGGGTCGCGGCGTGCCCTGCCTGCTCGCGGTGCATCAGGATGCGTCGGGCCATGCCTTCGATCGCACGCTGGCCTATGCGCATGCGATCGGCGGCACGCGGCCGGGCGTGATTCAGACGACTTTCGCGGAGGAGACCGAAACGGATCTCTTCGGCGAGCAGGCCGTTCTTTGCGGCGGCGCGCGCGCCTTGATCCAGGCGGGATGGGAGACGCTGGTTTCAGCCGGCTACCAGCCCGAATCGGCGTACTTCGAATGCCTGCACGAGCTGAAGCTGATCGTGGACCTGATCTACGAAGGCGGCATCGCTGAAATGCACAAGTTCGTCAGCGAAACTGCCAAGTACGGCGATCTGACGCGTGGCAATCGCGTGATTGACGATCATGTCCGCGCCGAAATGAAGAAGATCCTCGAGGAAATCCGGACCGGGCAGTTCGCCAAGGAGTGGGTGCTGGAAAATCAGGCGGGGCGCCCTCAATATGCGAAGCTGCTCGAGCGCGACAAGAATCATCCCATCGAGAACGTGGGCAAGGAGCTGCGCGCGCAGATGTCCTGGATCAAGCCCGAATCAACTGCAGCCGGGAAGGGCCGGAAGTGACATCTCGGCAACTCCGTCTCGTTGCCGTGTCCGTTCTCCTATGACCGCCAGGAACTGAACGATGGCGAGCACAATTCCTTTTCGTCGTGTCGCCATCGTCGGCACGGGCCTGATCGGGGGCTCATTCGCACTGGCGCTGCGAAAGCAGTTCCCTCCCATCTCGCTCGTCGGCTTCAGCCGGTCGAACTCCGCGTCTCGCGCGGTCAAGCTCGGGGCGGTCGACGAGGCAGCTCCCGACATCTCCTCTGCCGTCCGCGGAGCCGACCTCGTTTACGTCGCCGCGCCGATCGGCGCAAGCATCGAGGCGCTGAGCGCGATTGCGAAGGCCGCAGAACCGCACGCTCTCGTGACCGACGCTGGCAGCACGAAGTCCGCCATCTGCCGCGCTGCCAAGGAACACTTCCGCGGTGGCGCACTTTTTCTCGGCGGGCATCCCATGGCGGGAAAAGAGCAGTCCGGCATCGAACAGGCGGACGCCGAGCTTTTTCGGGGCGCGCCGTACGTCCTCATGGGTGTTGAAGCCACGGCTGATCCGCGCGCCAAACAGCTCGAGGAAGTTGTTCGCGCGATCGGAGCGCGGCCCGTGTGGAGCGATCCGGATACACACGACTGGGCGGTTGGGATCGTGTCGCACCTGCCGCAGCTCGTCGCCGTAGCCCTCGCTCGCGTCGTGCAAGATGAAACCGACGAAACGGGATTGCCGCTATCGTTCGCGGGGCCGGGCTTGCAGGATACCCTGCGACTGGCGGGCAGCCCATACAGCGTTTGGCGGGACATCCTGCTGACGAACACGGATAACGTCTCGCGCGCACTCGACCGGCTTGCGCAAGCAATCGATTACTTGCGGACCCACCTCGCCGCCAAGGAACTCGAACAAGAGTTCGCGGGCGCGAACGATCTGTACAAAATCCTTCGCCGCCCGTCCCAGCAATGAAGTCGACGAAGGTGCTCCCGCCGCACCAGTTTTTCCGTCTCGCCAACCTCTGGAAATGAGCGTGGCAGTTTTGCTAGGCTAACTGGGGCGGCGTTGTTTACCCGGTCCGGCGAGGCGGATCCGGAACCAAATTCCGGAGGCTCCATGTCTCAGAGTCCGCAAGTTACTCAGCAGAATCTTCCGACGATTCCTGTTCAACCTTTCCGAATTGACGTGCCCTTGCACAAGCTGTTGCAAGGCTCTCCGGATCTGCCGGTGCACCTGATCCCTGCAAAGGAACCCAAAGAGGAGCTATCGCTTCCGGCGCCGATTTTCCCGCAGCATCCGGAGCTGATACACGAGCTGGACGCAGCGGATATCGAAGCGCACGAAAGCGTCCTGAAGAACGGCAAGAGGGATTGGCCTGCTTCCCGCATCTGGGACAACATGAAGGGCTGGATGTTTCCGTACTTCAAGTCCCGGCTCATGCCGGGCGATTTCCAGCCGATCATCGCGTATCTCTTCACCGACTGGAAGTGCAACCTCGACTGCCACTACTGCTGGTCCTACGACAACCGCGTCAAGGGCATGACCGAGGACACGGCGCGCCGCGCGATCGACTGGCTGCACGACACTCCCTGCCGCGTCCTGGCGCCGACCGGCGGAGAACCTTTGCTCCGGCCGGACTTCGTTCACAAGGTCGTCTACTACGCCGCCAAAAAGGGCTTCTGGGTTTATCTGGCCACCAACGGCCGGCTGCTGCGGCCCGAAGTGACCGACCGCCTCGCCGACGCGGGCATCGCGACGATCAATTTCGCGTGCGACTGCATCAACGAAAAGCCCGGTCTGCCTAAGGCGTTCGAGCACGTGAAGACGTATTTCGAATACCTGGTCAAGCGGCAGTACCGCTACGGCTACACGATGTTCTTCAACACGAACATCTGCCGCAACAACATCGAGGACGTGAAGCAACTGGCGGAAATCGCGCACGACAACGGCATTGCCATCACCTTCCACATCAATGAAGCGCCGATGATGGAGCAAAAGGACTTCAAGCACTTCCGCGACAACAGCACGTACATCTATCCGGAAGACTTCCCGATCGTGGACGATCTGCTCGACTGGCTGTGCGAAAAGCAGCGCCGCGGGTGGAAGATGGTCGATTCGATTGCGCGGCTTCAGAACATGAAGGGATTCATGCGCGGCGTGGGCGAGCACTGGGGCTGCCGCGCGGGGCAGAATTGGCTGATCATACGCACCAACGGCACGCTGGCGCCCTGCTTCCCGATGTACAACGCGCGATTCGACTGGGGCACCGTCGGCGACCACAAATTCGACACGAAGCAACTCCTCGAAATGAAGCAGGGCTGCGAGCCACACTGCTTCTCGACTCTGGGATACAATATCGCCTACTGCTACAGCACGACGCGTGTGATGAAGTGGCTGTTCAAGCAGGCCAGGCGGGGATTCCAGGGCGTCACGGGCAGCTTCGACGATTGAGTTCCGATCCGGATGGATCGGTATTCCTTGGGCCAAGTAGAAGTACGACCGCTTGCAATCAGGAGGTCCATTCAATGAGGCTGCGAAACTTTCTCGTTCTCGGGCTGTTTCTGCTGGCGTTGGCTGCGCCCGCGCTGGCCGCGGATATCGGCGGGCAGTGGACGGCGACATTCAACACGCAGGTGGGAGAGCAGCACTATGTCTTCACCTTCAAAGTAGATGGGGAAAAACTGACCGGGACGGCAAAATCGGACAACGGCACATCGGAGATCCAGAACGGCTCGGTAAAGGGCGACGATGTGTCGTTCTGCGAGAATCTGAACTATCAAGGTCAGGAATTGAAGATCACCTACACCGGCAAGGTCTCAGGAGACGAGATTCACTTCACGCGCGATGTCGCCGGATTCGCGAAAGAGGAGCTGGTCGCCAAGCGCGCGAAATAGCAAACGCTGGCCTCAGATCTCCGGGGAGTTCCCGTTCGATGGCGGCTCCTGCCTATGAGGGAAGGCCGCAAATGTCGTCGGCGCACGAAGCCGCGGCGGGCATCCTGATCGGATGAGCGTCGTTGCGGATGGCGCCGTCGGGCCTCCAGCGGTCCACGGGAGTGCTTTGCGTGTAGAGAAAGTCGGTGGTCAACCAGAGGGGATTCGTTTCCCCGCCCACGATCACGACGTTGATCTGATTCGGATCGTTGTAGGGCTTGATCGGCGTCTCTTTCGGAACCTTGGCCCAAGTCGCGTAGGGCTCGACTCCCTGGCGCGCCAGGGGGGCTTTGAAAGAGTAGATCACGTCCGCGCCCCAATACTGGCCGGCGGGAACCTCCACATGCTCTGAAAGCCAGCGGCTGAGATCCTGCTTCGTCTGAAATCCCTGCTCCTTGAGTCCTTTAGCCACCAGCGGATCCATCACCAGTGTGGCGGCTGACCGCAGCGCCGGAAACGCCTTCAACATGATCACGGTCTCTTCGCTTGCCGGGCGAATCGAGTTCGCCGCGCCCATGCTATTGATGACGCTCCAACCCCGAAAGACGCTGACCACACTTTCATCCGGCCCAAACCCCTTCTGCACGTGGAATGGCTCCCAGACGCTCTTTTCCTCGTTTTCCGCGCAGCACATGTTGTTGTAGTTGAGGTTGTGCCCTTGCGACGGCAGGAACGTCTCGCCCAGACGAGCGTCCGCGAGATTGATCGTCATCAGCGTCCAGGCACGCCCGATGACGGAGTTCGCGTAGTTGAACGGGCTCAGCGCGCCGACGCCCGCGTTCATTCCGATTTCGTTTCGGATGGGCCCATTCACGACGACCATCCGCGCAAACGAAGTCGTCGAGCTCGGGAAAGCGGGCTCCTGGGTGGAAGCGATCGCGAGAATCACGGGCAGGTGTTCGGGGCGGGCGCCGGCCATGACGGCGTTCACCGCGACCTTTTCGACCGTGTACTCCAAGCGCTCCTGTGTAGTCGTCACCGTCATGCGGCCCACCACTTCATCGGGCGGGTGACATGTGCCCGTGAGCATTTCGGCTACGCGCTCTTCGGTCGGGATCACGATCGGCAGACCATCCGTCCAGCCGCTCTCCAGGAACATGCGCTGCAATCCGTCCTCGGTGTTCGGCTCAAGCAGCCGCGGCCGCGTCGGCCGCGCCGGCTTCGTCGGGTTGGTCTCGGCGGTCGTCAGCGGTTTGGTGAGGGCGTCGATAAGCTCCTGCGCGAGTGGCTTGCCCGATACGGGATCGTTACCGTCGATGTAGCGACGCAGGGTTTCTCGGGGCATTCCGACAACCGGATACGGAGTGAAACTGAACCGCAGATTCATTCCATGGTTGCGCGAGTCGCGCTCGATGAACTCCGCAAACCGCGCCGTCGTGATCGGAGCTGTCGGCACTCCGAAAGTATTCTCCAGCTTCCTGCAGTGCTCGGCGACACTCGCCGAACAGCCGTCTCAACCGCCGACGCCGAAAATCACGGCGTGCCCTTTGTCCTTCACCTCGGCCCACAACTCGGGATCATCGAGGAACAAGTTTCCGCGCTTCCGGCGGAGCACGACGCTCACGCCGGCCATGTTGCGGTGAAACCATGCCCTTACCTCTTCCAGAAACTCGTATCCGCCCGCGAATCCCACATCCACGAGATAGATCGTCTTATCCCTGAGAGTGTCGAGCCTGGGAGCCATCGACAGGTCCTCGAACACTCCGGTCGGCTGTCCCTGAGGATCTAGCGCGGAGATTGCGGCGCCTCGTGCGCTGGATTGTAACGATGTCGTGGCCATTTCATTTCTCCCAAGGCCGGACGAAACGGCAGGCAGGCCGGAAATTCGTCCCCTGCAGGTGTGGCCTGATATTACACCAACGGGCTAGCGGTGGTGCGCGGCGGCACGGCTGCCTTCGGGATGCTCGCCCGCTCCACCGATGCCATGACGCACCAGAGCCACGAAAGCAGAGGCCGAACGAGGCAACGTGCGGTCACGGCGGTAGACGATTCCCAGTTCCCGCCAGACCTCCATGTCGGAGATGGGGATCAGCTTGGCCTGGCCCGCGCGGACTTCGTCCTGCGCGAAGCTCTCGCTGATCACGGAAACGCCGAGCCCGGCTACGACAAAGCGCTTGATCATGCCGACGCTTGCCAGCTCCATCGCGACGCGGAGGTGGGACCGGAACGGACGAAACTGCTTGTCCAGCACCTGGCGCGTGAATCCCATCTTCGGGAAGATCAACGGCTGTTCCACGACGTCCGCACTGCGCACGCTCTTGTACGACGCGAGCGGATTCGAAGGACTGGTCATCAGCATCAGGCGGTCCCGAAAAATCGAATGGACCTTCAAGCTCGGCGACTTCACCGGCAGCGTGACGATTCCGACGTCCACCGTGCCGTCCTCCACCTTTTCCAGCACTTTGTGGCTGAAGTTCCGGTAGATGCTGATCTGGACGCCCGGAAACTTGCGGCTGTACTCGGCAAAGATATCCGGCAGCACGTAGAGGCAGGTGGCCTCGTTCGCGCCGATAGCCAGCGTTCCGTGCGGCGTGCTCGATTGGTCGGCCACGGCCCGAAGCGATTCATTGCGAAGCGTCAACAGCTTGCCCGCGTATTCGAGCAGCGTTTCGCCGGCCACGGTCAGCCGCACAGATTTTCCGACCCGGTCGAAGAGTTTCTGGCCGTACTCCTGCTCCAACTGGCGAATCTGCGCGCTCACCGCCGGTTGCGAGCGGTAAAGCTTTTGCCCGGCGCGCGAAAAACTCCCCTGCTTGGCAATCTCGACAAAAGTGACGAGGTGATCGAAGTCCATGAGGCTCTAGTACCGGCTCCAAACCCTGAACTGGGTTGCCGGATTATACCAAAAGGCAGGCTGGTGACAGGGGTTAAGTACTGAAATCTCGCTGATCTTTCGTCAGATACGAGAAAATCGAGCGGCTGGACGAGAATCAGGACTTGGCTGCGGGAGGGGACGGCGAGGCCGGGCGGCCACCTGGGTGATGCAAACCGTTCGTCCGAGTCGGATCGCGCCATTCCCGGCCGTCGCGGTGCAGCAGTTCGTCCGCCTGTGCAGGACCCCAGCTTCCGGCCGCGTAGTTCGGAAAGTCGCGCGGCGGCAGCGCCTTCCACACGTCCAAGATCGGCTGAACGACGGCCCAACCCGCCTCGACCATGTCTGCCCGCTGGAACAAAGTCGGGTCGCCCATCATGCAGTCGTAGATCAGCGTTTCGTATCCTGTCGAAGGCGTGGTGCCGAAATAGTCCGAGTACTGAAAATCCATGTTCACCGCGCCCAGCCGAACCACTGGCCCCGGCACCTTCGCCTCGAAGCTCAGCGAGATGCCTTCGTCCGGCTGAATATTGATCACCAGTTCGTTGGGCGCTACGGTGGCGACGGACGTCTTGCGAAACAGCACCAGCGGCGGTTTCCGGAAACGGATCACGACCTGCGTCACGCGCTTGGTCATCCGCTTCCCCGTGCGCAGGTAGAACGGCACACCGGCCCAGCGCCAACTGTCGATCTGTAGCGCCATCGCCACGTAGGTTGGCGTCTGAGAGTCCTGCGCGCAGTTCGGTTCCGCGCGATACGCAGCCGTGTGCTTTCCGCCGATCATTCCCTCGCCATACTGGCCGCGCACGGCGTGATCGAGCACGCGTTCCGGGCTGAACGGCTGGATCGCCCGCAGCACCTTGATCTGCTCGTCGTGCACTGCGTCGGCGTCAAACGAGATCGGCGGCTCCATCGCCGTCAGCGTGATCAATTGAAAGATGTGGTTCGGCACCATGTCCCGCAGCGCGCCGGCCGTCTCGTAATACCCGCCGCGCAGTTCGACGCCCAGCTCTTCCGCGACGGTCACCTGCACGTGATCCACGTAACGCCGGTTCCAGACGGGCTCGAAGATGCCGTTCGCGAACCGGAACGCCAGCAGATTCTGAACCGTTTCTTTCCCAAGATAGTGATCGATGCGATAGATCTGCTCTTCGCTCAGCACCTGGCCAACCGCATGATTCAACGCGATCGCCGACGGCAGGTCATGGCCGAATGGCTTCTCGATCACCACGCGCCGCCACGTGTGCGCATCTTCAGTCGTCAACCCGGAAGCACCAAGCTGCTGCACGACGATGGGAAAAAACACTGGGCTGATCGCGAGATAGAAGAGGCAATTCCCTTCCGTCGACTCGTCCTTATCCACCTGAACCAGCGTGTCCTTCAACCTGGCGTACAGGCCGGGATCGCGAAAATCGCCCGAGACGTAGTACATCCGCTTGACGAACCAGTCCCACGCAGTCGAATCGACGGCGGCGGCGGAAAACTGGCGAATATTTTCGGTGGCATACTCCCGGAATTCTTCCGTAGAGAAGTTTTCGATGGAAACGCCCACGATCGCGAACTGTTCCGACAGGAGTTTGCCCTGCGCCAGGTTATAAATGGCGGGTATCAGCATGCGCTTGGCGAGGTCGCCCGCGGCGCCGAATATCACCATAGCGCACGGGCCGGCGGGGACTCCCTGGCCGTCAAGCGAGAGCTGGGCAGAATCAACCGAATCCATCAGCGGAATCCTCCCGCCCATCTTAGCGGACAAAGGTTGGAGCGCAAGCTGCCAATCTTAGTCGTTTCTTGTGACCTGGGGATGAATGCGGGCGCCTGGGAAAGACGCCCGCGATGGGTTTGCGCCACTCGGCTGGACGAAGGCCACCCTGTTCGCACTCAGTTAAGCCCGCCCGCGATCACCAGCGTCTCTCCGGTGATCCATGCGGAATCGGGCCCGGCGAGAAAAACAGCGGCCGGGGCGACGTCGGCCGTTTCGCCGATGCGGCCCAGCGGAGTGCGCGCCTCCATTTGTTTCCGAAACTCGCCCTCGGAAAAGCCGGCCGTCAGGACGCCTTCCGTGATCACCATGCCCGGATTGATCGCGTTGACGCGGATCTTTCGCGGGCCAAGCTCTTTGGCGAGCGATTTCGTCACGGCGTCGACGGCCGCTTTCGTGGCGCTGTAGACCGCGCCATTCGCCGGAGTCAGCGTGCTCGCGACCGAGCTGATGTTGAGGATGCTGCCGCCCTCGGGACCGAAGTACTTCGCCGCTTCCTGTGACGTCAGGATCAATCCAAGCACATTGAGATTGAACATCCGATGGAAATGCTCCTCGGTCACGGCTTCGAGAGGAGCGAATTCGTACACGCCCGCATTGTTGATCAAGATGTCGAGGCGGCCGAATGCCTTCTTCGTTTCTTCGAACAGGCGCTTGATCTCGGCCTGCTTCGACACGTCGCCTTGAACGGCCACGGCCTTGCCGCCGCTCTTCGTGATTTCAGCGACGACGCTGTCCGCGCCCGCTTTGCTGGACGAATAGTTGACGACGATGGAAGCGCCCTCGGTGCCAAGATGCTTCGCGATCGATGCGCCAATGCCCTTGGATGCTCCGGTTACAACTGCAACCTTGCCTGCGAGTTTCTTCGGCATGACCTCAATCTCCTTGACGACTGATGCTGAGTAGATGTCGCAGGAAGGGGCGGGGATGCGGAATTTCTCGGTGCCGGAGCGGAAGACACCCGGCGACTTGTGCCGTCTGTTGTTTGCGAAGAAATCGGGGCGACCGGCGAATCTAGGCGAGAGCCAGCTGGACCGCCTGCTGAAGCTTGCCCAAACCGGCGGCGACGTCGGCGCCCAAATGCACGCGCAGTGCGCGACGGTTGCGCTCGGCGAGCACCTGAAAGTCGCCGCGCGCCTGCGCCGCTTTCACCACGCCGAACGTGTACTTGTGTCCCGGCACAGGCAGATCGGCCGCGTCGTCGCTGGTGACCTGCAGAAAGACGCCCGAGTTGGGGCCGCCTTTGTAGGCCTGCCCGGTCGAATGGAGAAAGCGCGGGCCGAAGCCGAGACACGTGGCCACACGCTTCTTGTCGCGCACGGCATGGCGCATCGACTGGAGCTGCAATTCATGCGCGTCGTTCATCTCGATGTAGCCAAGCAGGGCGAAATAATCGCCGGCATGCAGCCGCCCCAAATGAGCGCGCAGGTAGGCGGCAAGCGTCGCGTTCGGACCCGCCGCTTGCTTGAGCGCGGCCGCGTTCGTAACGTCGGTGAAGAGCCTGATGCCGCCCTCTTCGAAAATGGGTGACTCGGCGGGAAGTGAACCGGATTTTTCGTACTGCTCGGTCAGCTTCCGCGTCTCGATCTTGCTGGCCTCGACGTCCGGCTGGTTGAACGCGTTGATGCCGATCACTGCGCCCGCTACGCCCGTCGCAACCTCCCAGCGGAAAAACTCCTGACCGATATCGTAGATTTCCGGCACGTCGATGCGGATCACCGGTTGACCCGCCTTTTCGAGCGCCTCCACGGCAGCATCCTGTTTCGCGTCCGGCGCGGACGTGAGCCGCAAGTAGGCGAAAACTCGATCGTCGCCGTACACGCCCGGAGCGCCGATGCTTTCGCGGTCCACGGGGATAATCCCGTGTCCCTCTTTGCCGGTCGACTCCGCGATCAACTGTTCAAGCCACGCGCCGAGATCGGAGATTCCCGGTGACGCGAAGATCGTCAGCTTGTCGCGTCCGCCCTTTGCCAGTGTCCCCAACGTAGCACCGAGCACGACTCCCGGATTTCGGTCGGCAGGAACCGCCGCGCCGCATGCGGTCACCATCCTGTTCGTCCGATCGAGGAATTTCGCGATGTCGATGCCCTGAATCGCGCCCGGAATCATGCCGAAATCCGAGAGCGCCGAATAGCGCCCGCCGATGGAGGGTAGCCCGAAGAAAATGTGCCGGAAGCCGTCGCCTTCGGCCACTTTTTGCATGTGAGAGCCTGGATCGGTTACCGCGATGAAGCGTTTCCCCGCTTCGGCCGGGCCGACGGCCTTCGTGACCCGGTCAAAGAAATACTGCTTGAAGATATTCGGCTCCAGCGTGCTGCCGGATTTGCTCGACACGATGAAAATCGTCTTCGCAATATTCAGCTTGGATTCGAGCGTCTTGATCTGCGCAGGGGAGGTGGAGTCGAGCACCAGAATTTCCGGTGCGCCCGCGAACTTGCCAAACGTCAGTTTCAGCACTTCGACGCAAAGGCTGGAGCCGCCCATGCCCAGCAGCACAGCGTGAGTGAATCCGGCGCCGCGAATTTCCGCGGCAATTTTCTGAAAGGTCTCTGAGCGGGAGATCTGCTGCTGGACGATATCGAGCCAGCCGAGCCATTTGCCCTCGTCAGCGTTCGTCCAGAGCGAGGCGTCGCGCGCCCAAAGTCGCTGAACTTTGTTGTTGACTTTCCAGTCGTCGAGCGTCGCCTTGACGGCTTGCGCCAGGGGCGCGGGCAGCCCGCTCATCGCGCCGCCGGAGAGGTTGCGGCGCTCTTCGCCTGTTTCTCGACCGCGGCCAGCAGCTTGTCGAACGCGTCGGCAAACAGCTTCACGCCTTCCGCGGTCAGCTGGTCGGTGATGGCCTTCATCGAAATGCCCGCGCGAGGCAGATCGGCCATCGTTTTGGTTGCGGCGTTGATTTCCTCTTCGAGGCTCGCCCGCGGATGCCCGTGATCCCGATAGGCGTCCAGCGTGGCCGGCGGAATCGTGTTCACCGTGTCGGGGCCGATCAACTCGTCGACGTAGAGCACGTCACTGTACGCCGGGTTCTTCGTGCCCGTGCTGGCCCAGAGCACGCGCTGCGTCGTGGCGCCCCGCGTGGCAAGCGCTTGCCAGCGCGGACCGCTGAAGATTTCCTTGTACTTCTGGTACGTCAGCTTCGCGTTTGCAATCGCGACCTTCCCCTGCAGCCCTCGCGCTAGGTTCGCGTCCAGACCGGCCGCCGGATTCTTCAGCGCGTCGGCCAGCTTGCCGTCGATCAGCGTGTCGATACGGCTGACGAAGAAGCTGGCGACGCTGGCAACGCGGCTGGGGTCGCCACCCGTCTTCACCAGATGTTCCAGTCCGGCGATGTAGGCCTCCGCTACTCGCTCGTAAACGTCCTGCGCGAAAAGCAGCGTCACGTTGATGTTCAGGCCCCGTCCAATCAGCTCCTGAATCGCGGGAATGCCTTCGGGCGTGCCCGGAACCTTGATCATTACATTTTCGCGCGCCACAGCCTTCCACAGGCGGACCGCTTCATCCACGGTCTCTCGCGTCTTGTGGGCCAGGTAGGGAGAAACCTCCAAGCTCACGTAGCCGTCGCGGCGTTTCGTTTGGTCGTAGACGCGCCGCAGCGCGTCGGCCGCGTCCTGAATGTCGCGGATGGCAAGCCGCTCATATATGCCCGTCGCATTCAGGTCGCCGCGCTTCGCAAGGTCCAGGAGCGCTTGCGTGTAATCGGCGCTCCCGGCGATCGCCTTTTCGAAAATCGCGGGATTGGAGGTCATGCCGCGCAGTCCGTCCTCGTCGATCAGGCGCGCCAGCTCGCCGGTCAGCATCAGGTCGCGGCGAATGTAGTCAAGCCAAATGGACTGGCCGAATCGGTTCAACGCCTTGAGCGGGTTGTCGGTTCCACTTGCGCCTTGCGTGACGCCCCCGGGCTTCGTGGTCAGGCTCATGAGTCCTCCCAGATCGTCCGGCTCCGATTCTACCGCACGAAGGGCGGCCGAACGAGGATTCCTGCGTTACGGCGGGGTTACAAGCTGGCGACGGAACCGCCGTCCACTCGATAGCACGATCTTGTAATGGTGGCACGGCGAGATTTCGGTACCAGCTAATTCGATGTTTTCTTGGCGGCGATGGCTTCGCGCGGAGCGGCTTCGTCCGAAACGCCGTATTTGCGCAGCAGCCGCAGCGGGCGCAGCGCGACGTAAAGAGGAGCAAGCGCGTTGGGAAGTTTCACCATCGACCAATCGTCCTCGGAAGGCACTGTCGCCAGACGAAACGAGTAGCGCCATCCCGCTAGCGCGCCGCCAAGCATGTGCCGCCGGAAGTGAAAGCGGCCCGCGCCACCGAGTTCCACGCGCGTCCGCATCAACAGGCGCCGCTCCACCTGCGCCGCAACCTCTTCCACCGCCGCATCGGCACGCACCCGCGCAAGAAAGTCGACCGGAAGAGCTGGGCCATAGAATCTGACGGCAAGCGCGAGACCGAGATCGAGCATGCGCTGCGCGTGCAGTGACGCCGCCCTGTGCAGGCATCGATCCCAATCGAGCCGCGGATACGCCTGAACGAACTCCGCGACGTCCGCGATCCATGAAAGCCGCTCCCAGAAATCCTTCGCTCCGTGGATGCAGAGCAGCACGAGCATGTCTTCAGGCGCGAACGTGTGCACGTCGTGCCCGCCCACGGAAACCGCCACGAGGCGGCTTGCGAGATCATCCAGGTCCGGCGGCACGGGAAAGTGGCGGAGCGTGCGCTCCGTATGCAGCTCGACCATCAGGTGCCGCGGCACGTCGCGATAGTTGTACTCGCCCGGCACAAGCGAGGCGTTCGCATCCGTAGACAGAATCCACGGATACTTCGGCCGGTATCCGAGCGCGACGACGATGTCGTTTGCTTTCGCCATGTCGCGCTGGCGAAGAACGATGTCCAGATCCTCGAACTCTCGCAGCGCCACATCTCCGTACGCTTGCGCGGCAAGCACGGGCCCCTTGTAGGGAATCGCCTGGATATTCGCGGAGCGAAACTGATTCAGGATTGCGATGAGCTCCGCCGTCAAGACCAGCGTGCGCATCGCGTGCGCGCGCATCAGGTCTTTCAATCGCTGCATTCGCGCCGCGTCCAGTATGTCGCCGGCAATGGAGGAAAGCTGGCGGCAAAGCAGAGGCGTGACGGACTGATCCGCCGCTTCGTTGAGGAGATACTCCCAGTCGATGGGGCCTGCGGCGATGCGGCGAATCTCTTCCGCTACGGCCGGCTGCATCCTCGTTCGCGCGCAGCAAATGAGAAGTCGCTTTTCAGGGCAAGTGGCTTCGTTCGGTGAGGGAGCCATCACGCTCGCGCGAGCAACAGCGCGAAGCGATTCTACGACATCCGAAACGCGATCATCGGAGGATTCTTGGTGATGGCCGCGTTTCCGGCAGAGCTGTGCCTTGCACAGTCAGCGCTTCAGGCCGCGACCGGATGCTTCCAGGGGCCTAGCAGCTCGATCTTGCGGCCGATCTTCGAAAGCCGCGCGCGAAGATTCCCCGGATCGAGTCCCGCAGCGGCGCACGTTCGCTCGAAGTCGTTCGTATCGTCGAATAGGAAACGCTGCGCTTCCCGCCGGGCGCGCAGCGTTCCGGAGCGCCAATCCTCCACCGCCAGAGTGATCACCGCCAGCCATATGCGCCGCTCGGCGATGCACTCTTCCGTGATCTCCGTTTGATAAGTTTGTCTACCCGGAATCGTGACGACGTCCATTGCACTTCCCCCCTAGCCTGGTCTGCGGCCAGCGCGGAAATCCCGGCCGGCCGCAAGTGAAATGGCATTTTCGTGGCCAGAATCCTGGAGCGGCGCGCCGGTCGGAGTTGTCGCCGCAAGTCGTTGCTGGAGCGAGGGTTCGCCCGGAACGGCGCAGTTCACAGTGGCGGGTCGCTCCGCGACCGAGTGCTTCGCGGGGGTGCAGGTGTGCCGATCAGGGGCAAAACAGACCCGCTAAACCCTGTTTAGAGTGCAAAACGCGACAATTAGTGGACGGGCTGCGGTGTGAGAATTTCGCGCAGTTTCGAGGCGAGAGCCGCCAGCGTGAAGGGTTTTTGCAGCAGGACTACGTCCTCGCCGAGGACTCCGTGCCGCGTGACGGCCTGATCCGTGTAGCCGGACATATAAAGAACGCGGATGCCGGGGCGCAGCTTCACGATCCGCTCAGCCAGTTCCCGACCTCCGATTCCAGGCATCACGACATCCGTCATCAGCAGATGAATCGGACCGGCGTGCATGGCGGCCAACTCGAGGGCCGTGTGACCGTCCGCGGCCGCGATTACAGTGTAGCCGCTCATTTCAAGGTACTCGCGGGCGAGATCGCGCACGCCGGCTTCGTCTTCGACCAGCAGGACGACCTCCGAGCCTTTCGGCAGGCTGCGCGAATCTGCCCCGCGCTCGCGGCCCACCATGGCAACCTCGTCCTCGATCTGCGGCAAGTAGATCTTGAAGGTCGTGCCCTGACCCAGCTCACTGTAGACCCACACAAAGCCGCCGCTCTGCTTTACGACACCGTAGACCGTCGCGAGACCGAGGCCCGTGCCCTTTCCTTTTTCCTTCGTGGTGAAGAACGGCTCGAAGATGTGCGCTTTCGTTTTCTCGTCCATGCCGCTGCCGTTGTCGGTGACGGCCAGCATCACGTATTTTCCAGCCGGGATGGCCGTGGATGGATGCGAAACAGAAGAATCGAACTCCACGTTCGCGGTCTCGATCGTCAGCCGGCCGCCGCTCGGCATGGCGTCGCGGGCGTTGACGGCGAGGTTCATGACCACCTGTTCGATCTGACTTCGATCCGCCTTGATGAGCCAGAGGTCCGGCGTCGAGGATGTGCGAAGCTCGATGTCCTCGCCGATCACGCGCCGCAGCATCTTCTCCATATCCACCACGACTGAGTTGATGTTCAGGACCTTGGGAGCCAGGATTTGTTTGCGGCTGAAGGCAAGCAGTTGCTGCGTCAGGCCGGCTGCACGCTGTGCCGCTACCTGAATTTGTTCGGCGTTCCGGCGCAGGGACTCCCCTGCCGGAAGACGCTCGGCCAGCAAGTCGGCGTAGCCCTGTATCACCATCAGCAGATTATTGAAGTCGTGCGCGATGCCGCCCGCCAACCGGCCCACCGCTTCCATTTTCTGCGACTGGCGGAACTGCTCTTCAAGTCTCTTCCGATCGGTAACGTCCAACGCCATGCAGATCGCGCCGTGAACGGTGCCCGCTGCGTCACGCAGCGGCTCAACGTGGCACGCGTACGAGTTCTCTTTCCACTCGAACGAGAATGCGACACGCTCTCCGGCGATGGCCGAGTGGTGGGCGGCGATCGGCGCAGAGGCCTGATCGGCCGGTTGAAAGTAGTCGGCGAGCGACAGCCCAACCAGCTGATTGGGCTTCAGCCCCAGCTTCGCGAGACCCGATCCGAGCGCGGATGTGAAGCGCAAGTCCCGATCGACAGTCCAGAGCAGCGCCGGCAGCTGCTCCACGAGAACGCGCAGGCGCGCCTCGCTCTGCCTCAGCTTTTCTTCCGCGCGCTTCCGTTCGATGGCGAGAGCGATTTGCCCGCCGACCGAAGAGAGAAACAGGAGATCGCGGTCGTCGTAGGCGTTTTCGCGCTGGTAATTCTGCACGACAAGGACGCCGATCGTACTCGAAGGCGTTCGCAAAGGAACGCCGAGCCACGAGGGCGATGGGGTGCCGACGAGCTCGACCTCGCCCTCGTTGGCAAGCTCGTCGAACACTCGCTGCGAGATCGACATCGCGCGGCCACTGCGGAAGACGTATGCCGAACAGCTGCGATCCAGCTTTTGCGGAGGAGGCGGAGGATCGTACTTGTCGACAAAGAGAGGAAAGTGAAACAGGCCCGTCGAAGGATCATGGAGCGCGACGAAACAGTTGTCGGCGTCGAGGACCTGCGTGAGCGCCGCGTGAATCAGGCGCAGCAAATCGTCGAGGTTGTTCGTCACGCTGACCGCGTGGATGATCTCGGTGGTTACGTTGCGCTCGAGCTGAGCGCGCTTGCGCCCCGTGATGTCTTCGGCGGTGCCATCGTGGCTGACGATCTTGCCGCTCGAGTCGCGAATCGCCCTGGCGCTCATCGATATCCAGATTCTGCCGCCATCCTTGCGCAGCATCTGGCACTCGTAGCCGTCGAGAATGCCGTCCTGCTCGAGCCTTTGAAGAACCTCGCGCCGTCCCTCCGGATCGGCATAGAGCTGCTGGCCGATGTCGCGGACTTCTTCGATCATCTCGGCAGGCGACGAATAACCGGCGATGCGGGCCATCGCCGGATTCACGGTGACGAAGCGACCCTCCGGGGTCGATTCAAAGAACCCTTCGACGGCGTTTTCGAAGATTCGCTTGTATCGTTCCTCGGCGCGACGCTGCGCTTCCTCGGCGCGGCTTCGCGCCGTTATGTCTTCGTACATTCCGAAGGTGCCGTTCAGCTTTCCGCTCACGATGAGCGGCACACCGATCACTCGCACGTCGACGAGCGACCCGTTCTTGCGCCGCCGCTTCGTGGTGGTGCGCACGATTTCGCCGTCCATCGCGCGCCCCACCAGGCCGAGCATCTCCTTCTCGCCCCCGGAAGGCGCAATGAGCGAGTCCAGTTCGCGTCCATGCAGATCGCCGAGGGAGTAGCCGAAGAGCCGTTCGAAGGCGGGATTACACATCCGCACTCGGCGGTCCAGGTCGAGCGCCACAATCGCCAGAGGATTATTTTCCGTCAAGGCGTGAACGTAGGCCGCGTGCTCGGCGAGCGTACGTTCGGCGGCCACGCGCTCGGTGACGTCCTGTGCGACAACCAGAACCGCGTCGCGCCCGGCGAACTGAATGCCTTGCGTCGTGACCTCGACGTCGAAGACATCGCCGTTCTTTCGCCGGTGCCTCCATCGCCCTTGGTGTTTTACGGGGAGGCCGCGCCTCTTCATCGACTCCAGCAGCCGGGGGATGTCTTCCTCGGGGCGAATGTCCGTGACGCGCAACCGAAGGAATTCTTCGCGCGAATAGCCGTAGGAACGGATGGCGGCGGCGTTGACCTCCAAAATCTGTAGCGACTGGCGGTCGCTCACGTACATCGGATGGGGGTTGCTGGAAAACAGGAGTTCGAAACTCGCGTCTGCAGTTACGTGGGCTTCGTGGGACGCCCCAGCATCGGGAGGCGTGTTTGAGTCACCATGGTCGGACTGATGCCCGTTGTGTGAGTTCTCCCGATGTTTTGGACCAAGAGTCTCTGTTCGGCTCGACATGGCTCGTGACACAGGTGCACACCTGGAGCCGGACAGCGCTCCCGGGACGACCCCCGGAGCCTAGATATAGCCGCCGCAATCCACTCCCACAATGGTACGTTCGTACCATCGAAACCGATTGATTCAAAGAGACTTGCGATTATCAATTAGAACACCCTAAGAAGAAAAGTTTCGATTTGGAACGCCTGATCGACGAGTCTTCGGAGGCGAGCGGAAACCCGCCCCGTCGTCAAGGTTTCCCACGAGATTCAAGTTCGGTAAGATGGATACGGCAGGCCCGGTTCGCACAAGCGCGCATGCGTGACACCGACCCATTCCCCGCCACAAGCAATCCCGTTTCGGACGGGTTCCGCGAAGAAGTGGACCATCTCGTTCACGGGACACACTCCGATCCCTTCCATCTGTTGGGCCCGCACCGGGTTGAGCGCGCAGGCCAGGCGGTCCTGGCGATTCGGGCATTTCGCCCAGGAGCGACGGCGCTCGAGGTGATCTGCGGTACCGGCCAAAATCCTATCTCGGCGCAAAGGATCGACGAGGCCGGGATGTTTGAGGCGGTCCTGCCGCCGGAAATGTTCGATCCTGGAGCAAGGGAGCCCATCGCACCGACTACCTATCGGTTGCATTTCCGCTTCGGCGATGGAAGCGGAATCGATATCCACGATCCGTACGCGTTTCCGCCAGTCCTCACGGATTACGATCTCTATCTGATCGGCGAAGGCACGCATTACCTGAACTACGAGAAGCTGGGCGCGCACGTGCGGGAAGTAGCAGGGATACGCGGCGTTCAGTTTGGTCTCTGGGCGCCGAATGCCCAGCGCGTCGGCGTCGTGGGAGATTTCAACGGCTGGGACGGCCGGGTCCATGCGATGCGCAGCCGCGGAGCAAGCGGCGTCTGGGAGATCTTCCTGCCCGAACTGGACGAAGGCACGCTCTACAAGTTCGAGATTCTTTCCCGAGTCGGCGGCCACATTGGGGTGAAGGCCGATCCGTACGCGCTCGAATCCGAGCTGCGACCCAAGAGCGCCTCGGTGGTCTGCAACATCGACGCCTACACGTGGAGCGATTCGGAATGGCTCAGCGCGCGCGCATCCCGCGACTGGCTGCACGCGCCGATGTCGACTTATGAAGTCCACGCCGGCGCCTGGCGGCGAAACACGGCCGAGGGCAATCGATGGCTAACATACCGCGAGCTGGCGGCGGAGCTGATTCCATACGTCAAGCAGATGGGCTACACCCATATCGAGCTGATGCCGATCATGGAGCATCCGCTGGACGCGTCGTGGGGCTACCAAACCATCGGCTACTACGCGGCGACGAGCCGTTACGGCACGCCCGCCGACCTGATGAGCTTCGTCGATCAGTGCCATCAGGCAGGCATCGGCGTGATTCTCGATTGGACGCCTGCGCACTTTCCTCGCGACGGCCACGGCCTATCGTTTTTCGATGGCACGCACCTTTACGAGCACGAGGACCCGCGGCGCGGGGCGCATCCCGACTGGGGCACGCTGGTATTCAACTACGGCCGCAATGAAGTTCAAAACTTCCTTCTCTCAAACGCGCTCTTCTGGGTCGACAAATACCACGTGGACGGGCTTCGCGTGGACGCCGTCGCCTCGATGCTTTACCTGGACTATTCGCGTCAGCCGGGTGAGTGGATCCCGAACATTCACGGAGGACGGGAGAATCTTGAAGCAATCGCCTTCATCCGGCGGCTCAACGAGGTCTTGCATGCCCGGAATGCGGGAGCGCTGACGATCGCGGAGGAGTCCACGTCGTGGCCAGCCGTTTCGCGGCCGACATACGTGGGCGGCCTGGGATTCGATCTGAAATGGAACATGGGCTGGATGAACGACGTGCTGAAGTACATGTCGCTCGATCCAATTCATCGGCAGCATCATCATAACCAGCTGACGTTCTCGATGCTGTATGCCTTCCACGAAAACTTCGTCCTGCCGATTTCGCACGACGAGGTTGTGCACGGCAAGCGAGCGTTGCTGGAAAAGATGCCGGGCGACGATTGGCAGAGATTCGCCAACTTGCGGCTATTTCTCGGGTATCTCTACGCCCATCCGGGCAAGAAACTGCTATTCATGGGCAGCGAACTCGGCCAGCGCAGCGAATTCTGGGAAGGCGGCTCAGTGGAGTGGTCGCTGGAGAATTCGCCGCCCCACCGGGGCATCCAGCGACTGACGGGCGACTTGAACCGCCTGCACGTCAAAGAGCGCCCGCTGCATGAAGTCGATTTCGAATGGTCGGGTTTCGAATGGATCGAGCCCAACGACGCCGCGACCAGCGTTCTCTCCTTTCTGCGCCGCGCGAAGAACACTGACGACTTCATCGTGGCCGTATGCAATTTCACGCCGGTAATTCGCGAAGGTTATCGGGTCGGAGTGCCGCGACCGGGTTTTTATCGCGAGATCCTGAATACGGATTCGAAGTATTACGAAGGCAGCGACGTGGGCAACGCCGGCGGACTGCAGGCAGAGCCGATTCCCTGGAACGACCGGCCCTATTCCATAAGACTGCGCCTGCCGCCCCTCGCAGCGGTCTACTTCAAGCCGCAGCGGGACTGAACTAGGCTTCGGCGAGCGCCAGCTCTTTCGGCTCCTCGAGCGTGGCGGACGGCCAGCTCTTCAGCTCGGGCAAGCAGTGCTTCACAAAGCACTTCACGTTGCGCTGAGCTTCTTCGTGGGGCATTCCTCCGAAAAAGAAGTTGGGCATGACACCCTGCATGTCCGTGATCCTCTTCATCCCCTGGAATTTTTCGAGCACCTGCTGCGGAGTGCCCCAGGGCATCAAGCCGATGTAGTCCTGCACGGCCTTGTCTTCGCCGATTGAGTTCAGAGCTTTGCTCATGTCGGCGTAGCGCTCGTAGCCTTTGATGGCTTCGAAATGCTTGCCGAGCATTTCGTAGTGGAGCAACGCCGCGCGATAGTTCGCGGAGAGATACTTGTGCGCCAGCTCGTGGGCCCGGTCGGCGCTTTCGTCCACGAAACAGAAACCCGAGCAGAAGGGCTTCGGTGGCGCTTCGTTCGGATGAAACTCCGCCCAGAGCTTGTGGTACGTCGCGAGGTCGGCCGACACCTGCTCCCAGGGTTTCTGAAGAATCACGAGCAGTCCCAACCCGAGTTTCGCGACGGAAGGAACGGAATCCTTCGACGCGGCCGCGGCGAATTTTCTGCCCTGGAACGACTTGAACGGGCGCGGACGGATTTCCCGGCGCGGCTGCTTCACTGTTGCGCCGCCTTCCATGTATCCGTTTTCCAGTGAATCGAGAACAAGCTTGGTGTACTCATCAAAGCGCTGGCGGCCCTCATTCTGGTCGATGCGCAGACCTTCGAATTCCCTCCGCGCGAGACCGCGGCCCACGCCGAGGATGTAGCGGCCGCCGGAAACGTGATCGAGCAGCGCGATTTGCTCCGCCAGCCGCATCGGATCGTGCCACGGCACCACGATCACCATCGATCCCAGCTTGATGCGCTTCGTCTTCCCCGCGAGATAGGAAAGGAGCTGGCACACGTCGGGGCTGATCGAGTAGTTGTCGAAGTGATGCTCGGTGGCCCAGACCGAGTCGAAGCCCCACGTCTCCGCCATCTCACAATGGCCGAGCTCCTCACGCATGAATTGCCGGTCGGAATAGCCCGCCAGGTGTTGGAAGCCCGATCCGTAGCCTACGTGCATAGCCTGTGCCTCCTTCGGCAGAGACTGCGCCACCCATCACGACGGCGCACCGCATTTGCAAGATTCCCCAGTGGGCGCACTATACCAGATTCAGTTTCGATCGACTATGCGAGGGAGCCGCGACGTGCGCGCTGATTCCTTACGATCGCCGTTTGAACGAAAGCGGCGCGGTGTACAATCCCCGTGCTTTGGACCGAGGGTGGAGGTTCACGCGGCCGATGACGAACAGCGGGGAATATTTTGTGGCGGTCGTCGGCGGGGCTGTATCCGGTTCGGTCGCTGCTGAGATCCTGGCGGATCACGGCGTTCAAGTCGTCGTCATCGAGCAGAACAAGCGGCCATACGGAAAAATCGAGGATGGCCTGCCGCGGTGGCACGTCGAACAGCGCAAGCAGGAGTACGCGCGAATCGACGCCAGGTTGAAGAAGGTCGGCGTTCGCTTCGTGCCGTGTACTCGGCTCGGCCGCGATATCGATTTCGAGGACCTCTGCAACCACTGGGGATTCTCGGCGGTGATTCTGGCGAACGGCGCGTGGCGCGATCGCGATCTGGGCGTCTCCGGCGCCGACAAGTTCATCGACAAAGGCCTCGTCTACCAGAACCCGTTCATCTACTGGTACAACCACAAAAACGAAAAGAGCTACGACGGTCCGCACTACGAGACGCCCGACGGCGCTCTCGTCGTGGGTGGCGGCCTCGCCTCGATCGACGTCGTGAAAGTGCTGCAGATCGAGAACTACGAGCGGGCCCTGCGGGCGCGCGGGATCGAAACCAGCATGCACGAGCTCGAAAAAGGCATCCCGGCGGTCTGCAAAGCGCGTGGCGTCGATCCGCAAAGTCTCGGCGTTCAGGGATGTCTTTTGCTCTATCGGCGGCGCGAGCAGGACATGCCGCTCGCACAACCGCCGGACAACGCCACGCCCGATCAGATAGCTAAGACGGAGCAGGTGCGGCAAAAGATGCTCCGGCTCGCCCGCGACAAATACCTATTTCGGGTGCAAGAACGCAGACTTGCGACCGGCCTGGTGATCGAGAATGGACGGCTGGCGGGACTCAAGGTGGCCGAAACGAAGATCGAGGGGCGTAGGGCCGAGCCAATTCCCGGTTCTGACCACGAACTGCGAGCGCCGCTGGTGATTTCGTCGATCGGGTCCGTGCCGGAAATACTGCCCGGCGTTGCAATGAAGGGCGAGTACTACGCCTTCACGGATGAGGACCTGCCGAAATACTCCGGAAGCGATCACGTATTCGGCGTGGGAAACGTCGTCACCGGCCAAGGGAACATCAGGGTGTCACTCGTTCACAGCCAGAAGGTCACCACTCAACTCGTCGAAGACTACATGAGCGGTGGGGATGGCAGCTCCGCTGGGTCCTACTCCTCCGCCGAAAAGCCCGAAAAGCGAGGCGTCGCGCAGGCCCAGGCGGTTCGCGATGGATTGCGGAAGCTGGCGGCGCTCCCACCCGCCGGCGTGGAGACGATCGAGCGGCGCATTCGCGCTCTCCAGGAGCGCGTCGGATACTCCTCCGATTACGACTCCTGGATCGCCAAGGTGACGCCGCCCGACCTCGAGTAGGTGATTCCCTTTCGTCCTACTGCTGTGGAACCTGCTGCATCATCATCTGCGGGCTGAAGGGCTGTGGAACGCCGACGATCTTGTCCTTCGCGTCGGTAATCGTTTTCAGGAGCACCATATTGGCGTCCTTGCCCTGGTGCTTCACCACGCCGAACGGCTTAACACCGGAGCTTACCCATGTGTCTCCCGATCCGTTCTTGGCTCGGTAGTGCTCGCAAACGAAGGTTCCTGCCGGCACCGTGATCGTTTCCTTTCCCAGGTCCTCGGATTCGCTGCGGATGTCAGAGGCGAGCATCTGGGAGTTGCTTGTGGTTTGGTTCTGCATCATCTGGGCCGGCATTTCCATGGGAGGGCGCCCCGGCATCTGCATGATGACGCGCGATGCGGTCGGCTGGTTCACGGCGGTCAGCAACTTCATGATGATCGTGCCCGAATTGCCGCTGTTGACGGTGAACTCCAGCCAATAGGCGTCCGCACCGTTCACCGAGTCCTTGCCGACGATTGCATACTCGACTTCAGCCTTTCGGCCCTCGGCACTGGCAACCTCGTACCTGGCTCCCGAGCCGACGACCGGGCTGAAGACCCCGCGCGGCATCGGCGACTGGCGCATACCCATCCCCATCTGCGCGTTGGCGGTGCCCGCGCCGAGCAGACACACCGCTGCAAACATCAAGAATCCTGCTCTAGTCATTCTGCCCCCCTATGAAAAGTGCGGCCAAGCGGCCGGAACGTCCATCGACATTCTAGATGAAGGACGAAGAAGGGGTCTACGCGGTCGGCCGTGGCTGTGCGCAACCGAAACTAGTTCAATTCCCGATAGGTGATGAGCCGAATGCCTCGATCGGCCACGGCGCGCCTGGCCTCGGGCGCGAGCAGCGCCTCCAACTCGAGCTGGCGCTGCTGCTGAAGGCGTGATCCAGTCCTCGCCAGATCGGCGTCGCAGATGCCCGGATGGAGCATGATCTCAGTGCTACCTTTCGGAACTGTGTCAAGCAGGCGACATAGCGCTTCGGCGCCCAACCGGCCGGTCGCCGCCAACCCGAGAAAATGCTCAGGCGAACGCAGGCCGTACCTCTTCGAGATCGCCCGAAACCGGAACGCGACCGATCGCACGGCGGAAGAAGCAGCGAGATCCTTGAACCTTCCAGCTCCGTCGCCGCGCGTCGTCGCCCACGAATCTCCCAGATTCTCCACGGGGTTGCGGACTCGCTTGATTCCGAAATCGCGAAGGACGCGCGCCAGCACGCCCATCACTCGGGGGTGGACGTGGGTGTGCTTGTGCGTATCCACGTGAGTCGGCTCGATGCCGGCGCGGCGGATCTTCTCGATCTGGGCGCGGAGTTCCGTTTCGATATCTTCGTCACGCACTTGTCCCGACGTCACTTTGGTCACCAAAACTCCCAACGACGGTGGCAACCGGCCGTCGCGCGATGCGAGCGACGGAATTTTTTCCGGCGGTGACACGGCAATGCCACCTGTCAGCACAAGATGGCATCCGATTCCCAGTCCCGGATCGGATTTCGCGCGCGCAACTGCGTCATCGAAGGCCGGACCCGTGGCCATCAGCGTGGCGCTTGTCAGAATTCCTTCGCGGTGAGCTCGGATGATTCCTTCGTTGATTCCGCGCGTGAGGCCGAAATCATCCGCATTGAGAATGACTTCCTTCATCGGGATCGGCGGGAGCCGTCAAGCTGGAAGAAATGTTATCACGGCCACGAGGAGAAATCTTTTCGCCCTCTTCGTCAACGACCGCGCGCCGGAAGCAATTGCTTCGCCAACATTCGATCGAACTGTGATGACAACTGTAAGCGAAGCGATACAGTTTTCAACACTTCTGTTGAAAACCGTGTGGAAAAGGCGCGCTCGCGAATCGAAAGTCCACGTCACTACGAGGCTTAATCCTCTTTGCACAAGTTCTGTGCATGTGAACCAGAGCGCAGATCCCGTTGCGGAAACTGCTTCCCAGACACGAAGCAGTGATTGACACTGCAGAGGCCTTTCCGAATGAAAAGCTTTTCATTCGAAAAGATTTTCCGGGCAGCAGGGATTAGTACCAATGAGTGGGTGGAGAGAGCTTCACGACGATCGATTGCTCTGCCTGATCGACGTCGTACCACTTGCCGTAGGTGTGCCAGCCCGGCGCGATAACTTGAATCAGAATCTTGCCTTGCGGAATTTCCGGGACTTTCACGGAACCGTCCTGGTTCGTTTTGAAATTCATCTCCGCGAGCTTTTCGTGGCGCAGGAAGCCGCCGGATATGTAGAAGCGCACGTACACGCTCGCATTCGCGAGGGGCTTGTCCGTGTCCGTGGTCACTCGAATCTTGATTTTCGTGGTGGCCTGCACGGAGGACTTATCGTTTTGCTTGTCCGGCAAGCTCTGCTGGCCCTGCGGGAGCGGCGGAGGCGCCGGGGCCTCACTCTCCTGCGCGATGCAAACTCCCGCCCACAGAAGACCGGCCGCCAACAGAACTCCCCAACAAGCGGGGCGTCGAAAACGACGGCGAACTCCCTGCGCGCTCATAGCCATGGTTGTACAGGAACTCCGACTATGGCTCAAGGCTCTAGATCCACCGCTCAAGGCTTTCACCCACGGTCACCAATCATCTGGCTGGCTTGAGGGACGCTCCGACCCACTGCAGATAGGCCCGCGAGCCCTTTTCGACGGGTAGAGCAATTATTTCCGGCACGTCGTAGCTGTGCAGGCGCCGCACTTCGCGCTCCAGAGCCGCGAAGCGAGCGCGCGACGTCTTCAGGATGATCAGAAACTCCGCTGCCGACTCCACGTTTCCCTTCCAGCGATATATCGACCGCACCGGGGCCTGCAACACACTGGCGCAGGCGGCATAGCGGCGCTCAACGACCGCCCGCCCGATCTTCCGGGCTTCCTTGGCCGAGCCGCAGGTGACCAGCACCACGATCTTGTCCGTCATCCGCCTTTACTCATGGGCTTCGCTTAGACGCGATTCCCCCGTACTCGCCACTTGCGCGACAAGATACAATACCCGTTCGTGACAAGCCAAGCGATCCACTTCGGAACATCCGGCTGGCGCGGCGTCATCGCCGAAGACTTCACGTTCGCGGGAGTGCGGAGGGCGTCGGCGGCGATCGCCGGTCATGTCCTCGCGCGGAGGAAGTCTCCCGTCCTCATTGTGGGTCATGACACGCGATTCTTTTCCGAAGAGTTCGCTCTCACAGCCGCCAGCGTCCTGCGAGCGCACGGCTGCCGCGTGCTGCTTTGCGGCGAGCCTACGCCGACGCCCACGATCGCGCACGCGATCCTGCATGGAAAGCTCGACGGCGGCGTCAATATCACGGCGAGCCATAACCCGGCGCAGTACAGCGGCCTGAAATTCTCCGGACCGGATGGCGGGCCTGCCCTTCCAGAGGTTACGAAGGACATCGAGAAGCGCGCGGCCGCGATCGAGGACGATCCTGGCCAGATCCACGAGATCGAAAAGGATTTCGACGGGATCCAGCCGCGCGAGCCGTATTTCGCACAACTTCGCAAGATGATCCGCTTTGACGTCCTGAGCAAGGGAAAAGGCAGCTTCATCTGCGACGCCGTGCACGGATGCGGCGCCGGATGGCTCGACCGTCTGCTGATCGAAAGCGGCATTTCGGTGACGCCGATCCGCGGCAATCGTGACGTGCTTTTCGAAGGCACGGGCCCTGATCCTTCCGAAGAAAACCTTGCTCCGCTGAAGAAAGCCGTGGCGGAACAGAAGGCTTTGGCCGGACTCGCGACCGATGGGGACGCCGACCGGTTCGGCATCGTGGATCGCGACGGCTCGTTCGTCTCGCCGAATCACATTCTTGGTCTCGCCTTCGACTATTTGCTTGAGACGCGCGGCGAGAAACGCGGAGCCTCTCGCAGCGTGGCGACCACGCACCTGCTCGATGCCGTGGCGCAGCATCACGGGGTGAAGGTTTATGAGACGCCGGTCGGGTTCAAATACGTCGGCCCGCTGCTGCGCGAAGACAAGATCGCGCTCGGAGGCGAAGAAAGCGCCGGGATGACGATTCGCGGGCATTTGCCGGAGAAAGATGGTCTGCTCGCGTGCTTGCTGGTCGCGGAAATGGTCGCGGCGCGCCAGGCGTCGCTGGGCGAGCAGTTGCGCGATCTCTTCCGCCGCGTGGGCCGCGAGTTCTGGCCGGTCCGCGTGAATTTGCATCTGCCCGCTGAGGTGCAGGCCAAGCTGCCGGAGAGGCTGCGAGCGGACTTCACGGAATTCGCCGGAAGCCGTGTAAAGCACATCGACTGCACGGACGGGTTGAAATTGATTCTGGACGATGGTACATGGCTGTTGATGCGTCCTTCGGGAACGGAACCGGTCGTTCGAATCTACACCGAAGCTGCCACTCCGGCGGCGGCGCAGACGCTTGCCGATCAGGCGCGCGCGTGGATCGTTCAGTGAGCGAACAAGCCACAACTTTCGTCGACCAGTTGCGCGAGTTTCTTCGCCGCAACGCCAGCCTGTTTCTGGCCGCGGCCCTCGTTCTGCTTCTGATCCAGGATGTTTTCGGGACACACGGGGTGCTGGCGATGCGCCGAGCACAAAAGGAAGCGGCGAGAGCGCAGCAGGAGATCGACCGGATCAACAACGAAAACCAGCAGCTGCAAAACGATGTGAAGTCGCTGAAGTCCGATCCGCAGGCGATCGAACGAATCGCGCGAGAGGAAATGGGACTCGCGCGGCCGGGCGAGTACATCTTCAAGATTCCGCCGAAACCGGGAGACCCAACCGGGGTGGTTGCGGCGCCCCAGCCTACGCAAAACCCGCAGAAGCCCTAGGCAGCCTGAGCGGGCTGCGCCTTGCGTCGGAAACGGGCCAGCATTTCTCTGCCGCGGCCCTTCCAGCGTGTTCGCGCCATGGCCAGCAGGACCATCGCGGTGAAAATCACGAGCAGACCGAGAGTCGCCCCCGGAATCGTCTCCGCGCGCTTCGGCAGAATCGAAAAGCGCCCATAAACGAATTCAATATGCACCCAGTAGACGAGCAGCGAGGCCTGGCCCAGTTGAATGAGCGGGCTGAAGCCGACCTGCCCCAACCCCCAACGGCACCACGCGTACGTCGCGCACAGGATGGCAAGCAGTATTCCAACGCGAGCCAGAAAGAAGTTTGGGCTCGTGTGCCAGTAGTCGTACACGGCATAGAGCTGCAACGGCCGCGCGTCGAGCCAGCGCGAGAAGTAGAAAAGTGCGATACCGGCCGCGCCAAAGAGGCCCGCAGCGCGCCCGGGATTCCTCCCAGACCAGTCGCTGAATAGCAGCAGGCCGGCGGCAAGACCGGCGAACGCGAATGCCGTCCACGGAAAGATTGGGAAGAGCCACGGCTGCGGCACGTTGAACGTGTGCACGCCGTTGATGTACGACTCGAGATACCACGGCAGCCAACGCGGGCGCCACGTAGTCCACAGCGGCGGCGTGGCGAGCGCGATTGCGAGGGCAATCGCAGCCGCGAAAATTGTGTTGCCCGCGGGGCTCCGCGCAAACCGGCACGCCACTCCCATGAAGAAGAGAGAGACCCCGATCACGTTCAACACGTCGACCCGAAGTAAATCGGTCCACGGCGCCCATGGCTGGCCGAGAACGAACTCCTGAACGCGGAACAGCAGGCCCAGCGCGAAGATCTCTCCGCCTCGCTTCATGACGGTCGTTGCGATCTGATTCGGGAGCACGCCCTTGCGCCGCATGCGGTCGACGACCAACGCACAGGAAATGCCCGCCAGAAAAAGGAAGAGAGGCGCAGGCAAAGTGCCTCCGAGCTGCGACCACCGAATGAAAGAAGTCTGCCGCGCGGAGCCGCCGAGCCAGGAGTCGTAGCAGTGCGTCTGAAACATCACCGCGCACGCCAGGCCGCGCATCCAGTCGATATACGCGAGACGCTGTTTTCCCGATTCCGCCATGCGATGTTTGCGTCACAGAATCGCCGAGGCGAAAATTCAAATCAAGTTCTTATCGGGGCGCATGTGTTGTCCGATAGAATCGCATGCCATGCCTGCCGATTCGAGAGGATGGAGACTCAATCTCCCGGTGGCTGGCGTCGTGTGGGCCGCGATCGTTGCACTTGCGGGACTCCTGGGCAACTGGATGGGATTCGGCGGGCGGGGCTTCGCCCTCGCGCTCGGTGTCGCGGCGCTGTTGTTTGCGTTTGAACTGTGTCTCGCCGCACCCGGCGTGCTTGAGTTCGCGCAGAAGTCGTTTGGCGGCCGCGGTGCCCTGCTGGCGCCGATGGTACCTCTCGCTGGCGTGCTGATCTATTCGATTGGAGTCAGCGGCAACGCGCCACTGGCGATTGTCGGCGCGGCGTACGCGGTTCTTCCCGCGCTTCTTCTCGCCAGCAGCGCCGGAAAAGTGCCCGGCACTTGGGAAGACTACGTCGCGGTGGCGGCTCTCTGGCTTCCCGTCCAATTTCACTGGATGTACCGGCTGTTCCCGTATCCCCCGCCACTGACGCACACGCTTTCGATCCTGCTGGCGCTCAGCACCGGTCTCGCCGCGTTTGTGATGGTGCGCCGGTTGGAAGGCGTCGGCTATGCGATCGAGTGGCGGCGCGGCTTCGCGTGGAACTACGGATTTCACTTTGCCGTCTACGCGTCGATTGCGATCTTTCTGGGGCTGAGGATCGGATTTCTCGCGTTCGCGCCGTCGCTCACGCGGGGCCCATCGCTGCCCGTGTCGGTGGTCGGCGTTTCGTTTTTCACGGCGTGGCCGGAGGAGTTTCTGTTCCGCGGAATCCTGCAGAATCTGCTGTCACGGACGTTGAAGAACGAATGGGCGGGGCTCGCGATTGCTTCGCTGATCTTCGGGCTTTCGCACATCATCCACGCGCCATATCCGAACTGGAAGTACGTCCTGATGGCGACGATTGCGGGCGTCTTCTACGGCCTTGCCTGGATGAAGACGCGTTCCCTTGTGCCGGGGACGCTCGTCCACGCGACCGTGGACATCACGTGGCACATCCTGTTTCGCTAGGCGCGCGAGGAAAAAAGCTTCAGCTTTAGCCGCGGGGCCGACGGCTGCGCTCGCCCAGCCAGCGGCCGAGGATGATAGCGAGGTTCACGCCGATCAGAGACAGCACGAATTCCGGCAGCAAGCGGAGTACCGGCGCGCCATGCTGGAACAAGATCCAGAAGTAGTACGCGACGAGGCCGTTGCCCAGCAGGATCACGAATCTCGTTTGAAACTTCACTTGACGACACCTGCGAGCGGGCTCGACGCCGTCGCATAGAGCTTTTTCTCGATGCGGCCGGCCAGAAACGCCTTGCGGCCGGCGTCCACTGCAGCGCGCATTGCCTCCGCCATCAGCACCGCATCCTGTGCGCCGGCGATGGCCGTATTCATCAGGACGCCATCCGCCCCCAGCTCCATCGCGATCGCAGCGTCCGACGCGGTGCCGACTCCGGCGTCCACGATCATCGGCACTTCGGTGATTCGCTCGCGCAGGATGCGGAGATTCGCGAGATTCTGAATTCCCATGCCGGAGCCGATCGGCGCGCCGAGCGGCATGACGGCTGCCGCGCCCGCGTCGATCAGCTTGCGCGCGACGACGAGATCGTCATTCGTGTACGGAAGAACGACGAAGCCTTCCTTTACCAGCGTCTTCGTCGCGCGAATCAGCTCTTCGGTGTCGGGAAACAGCGTCTTTTCGTCGCCGATCACTTCTAGCTTCACCCACTCCGAGAGGCCCACTTCGCGGCCCAGGCGCGCCGTGCGCACGGCTTCATCGGCCGAGTAGCATCCGGCCGTATTCGGCAGGACGAATATTTTCTGGCGGTCGATGTAGTCGAGCAGCGACTCCTTCGAGCGATCCGTCAGATTCACGCGGCGGACGGCCACCGTGACCATATCCGCGCCCGAAGCCGCGTGCGCGCGGGCCATCTCCTGAAAGCTGCGATACTTTCCTGTACCCACGATCAGACGCGATTGAAACGCTCGCCCGGCGATTACGAGTTGGTCTGGCATTGAAATCTCCGCGACTATTGTACCGCGCCGCCGCTCGCGCCTGCGAGGCTACCCGATCCGCTGGGGGCGCGGCTCTTCGACGTCCGCGTACATGCGGTCGATCACATCCGCATAGCGCTCTTCGATCACGCGCCGCTTCATCTTGAGCGTGTACGTCAATTCCCCGTTCTTGTAGGTGAAGTCCTGGTCGAGCAGCGCGAACCGCTTCGGTTTTTCGTACTGCGCAAGTGAAGTTGTCAGCCGCTCGATTTCGCGCGAGAGCAGATCCCTGACCCACGGATCGGACGCGATCTGCGAGGGCGTAGCCAGATCATGCCCCGCCTTTTCGGCCGACGATTCGATGGCGGCAAAGTCGGGAACGATCAGCACCGAGACGAATTTCCGGCGGTCGCCCACGATCATCGCGCTCGAAATGAATTGTGACGTTTTCAGCATGTTCTCGATCGGCGCCGGCGCTACGAATTTTCCGCCCGCAGTCTTCAGGAGTTCCTTCTTGCGATCCGTGATGATCAAGAAGCCCTCTTCGTCCAGCCGGCCGATGTCGCCCGTGCAGAACCAGCCGTCGGCTGTGAAAGCCTCTCGCGTCGCCTCGGGTTTGCGATAGTAGCCCTGCATCACGCAGGTTCCCTTCACCAGAATCTCGCCGTCGTCTGCGATCTTCACATCCACGCCCGGAATCGGCCGGCCGACGGTTCCGACCTTGTATTGCTTCGGGGAGCTGAACGTGACGACCGGTGAGGTCTCCGTAAGCCCGTAGCCTTGATACACGGGCAGGCCGACCGACCAAAAGAACTCGGCCAACTCCGGCGCGAGCGGCGCGCCGCCCGAGCTCAGGTTATGGAGCCGCCCGCCCAGGCCCGCTCGGATTTTCGAATAGACGATCCGGTCCGCGACGTGCCAGCGAAGCCTCAGGCCCAGCGGTGCCGGCTTGCCATAGGCGCGCCAAGGAACGCTCTCCGCGGCAATTCGCATCGCGGTGTCGAAAATGTTTCGCTTCACGCCGCCCGTCTCGCGCCCTTTGGCGACGATGTTGGCGTAGATCTTTTCGTAGAAGCGAGGCACCGCCGCCATGATCGTCGGCCGCACTTCAAGCAGGTACTCCGCCACCAATTCCATCTGCTCGACGTACGCGATCGGAACTCCGCGGAAAAGATATCCGTAGTCGATCGTCCGTTCGTAGACATGCGCGAGCGGCAGCAAGGAGAGCGCCAGGTCAGCTGGCGTCATTTCGAAGTCCGCGCTGAAGCCGAGCGCGTTCGACGTCAGGTTCGCATGGCTCAGCATGACGCCCTTGGGCTCGCCCGTGGTGCCGGACGTGTAAATGATCGTCGCGAGACTGTCGGGACTGACCGCGGCGACACTCTGCCGGTACGCCGCGATGTCGGCGTCTCCCGCATTCTCGATCAGAGACTCGTATCGCAGGATGTCGCCATGCAAATCGGCGGGCGACGACGCGCAGATCACGTGCTCCACGCTGGACAAACCCTGGCGGCAATCTTGAAGCTTGCGCGCCTGCTCCGCGCCTGCTGTGAAAACGATTCGCGCGCCCGAGTCATTCAAGATGTAAGTGAGCCGGTCCGGCGATTCGTGGAAATAGACCGGCACGGTGATCGCGCCCAACCCCTGAATCGCGAGGTCCGCGATCTGCCACTCCGGGCAGTTCGGCGCAAAGATGCCGGCGCGATCGCCCGCGTGAATGCCGAGTTCACCCAGCGACTTCGCGACTCCCGAAATGCGCCGCAGCATCTCCTTGGCGGAAATCGACTTCCAGCCCGCATCGGTGCGGTACATCTGCGCGGTGTCGGAGGGGTGCCGGTCGATCGAATCCAGAAGGCATTCGGGGACTGACGGGTATTCCGTTGGCATCGCCGCCAACTCTAGCCCAACCGAACCGCCGCGTCCATCCGCCGTGTGAAACTCGCGGCGCGATGCGCTAAGATGCCCGTCAGAGGCAGCCCGATGGCCAAGCTCGTCACGGACGAAACCACCGGCTATCAACCCATTCGCGCCCCGCGCGGCACGGCACTTTCCTGCAGAAGCTGGCAGCAAGAAGGTGCGCTGCGAATGCTGATGAACAACCTCGATCCCGAGGTTGCTGAAAAGCCAGAAGAATTGATCATCTATGGCGGGCGCGGCAAAGCGGCGCGCAACTGGAAATGCTTCCACGCGATCGTCGCCGCTCTCCGTGCGCTCGAAAACGACGAGACGCTGCTCGTGCAGTCCGGCAAACCCGTAGGCATTTTTCGCACATACTCATACGCCCCACGCGTCCTGATCGCGAATTCCAATCTCGTCGGGCATTGGAGCGACTGGGAGCATTTCGACGAGCTGGACCGCGCGGGCCTGATGATGTACGGACAGATGACCGCGGGCAGTTGGATTTACATCGGCACGCAGGGAATCCTGCAGGGAACTTACGAGACGTTTGCGGCGGCAGGACGCAAACATTTCGACGGCGACATGGCCGGCAAATTGATCGCGAGCGGCGGCATGGGCGGGATGGGCGGGGCGCAACCGCTCGCTGCCACGCTGAACGGCGCAGCGTTCCTTGGAATCGACGTCGATCCCGAGCGCATCAAGCGCCGCGTCAAGACCGGCTATTGCGATGTGATGGTGAACGACCTCGACGAGGCGCTGCGCATTCTCAAGAACGCGGTCCGCAAGCGCGAAGCTACGTCGGTTGGCTTGGTTGGCAACTGCGCGGACGTGATCCCGGAGCTTGCACGCCGCGGCGTCGTCCCCGATCTTCTGACCGATCAGACGAGCGCGCACGATCCCATCGGCGGGTACATTCCGCAGGGACTCGACGTAGCGCAAGCGGCGGAGCTGCGTAAGGCCGATCCACAGACGTATCGCAAGCGCGCTCTGGAGTCGATTGGCAAGCACGTCGAAGGCATGCTGGCGCTGCAGAAGGTCGGCTCGGTTACCTTCGACTATGGCAACAACATCCGCACATTCGCCTTCGAGCAGGGCGTCAAGAACGCGTACGATTTCCCGGGTTTCGTGCCCGCGTTCATTCGGCCGTTGTTCTGCGAGGGTCGCGGGCCGTTTCGCTGGGCCGCGCTTTCGGGCGAGGCCTCGGATATTCATCGCACCGACAAGCTCGTGATGGAAATGTTCCCGCACAACGACATTCTTTGCCGCTGGATCGAGCTGGCGCAAAAGCGCGTGCGATTCCAGGGCCTGCCCGCGAGGATCTGCTGGCTCGGTTACGGCGAGCGCGAGAAATTCGGCCTGGCGCTGAATGATCTTGTCGGGCGAGGCGCACTGAAGGCGCCGATCGTGATCGGCCGCGACCATCTCGACTGCGGCTCCGTGGCGTCACCCTATCGCGAGACCGAGAGCATGCGCGACGGTTCAGACGCCGTGGCTGACTGGCCGCTGCTCAATGCCCTGCTCAACACGGCGAGCGGCGCGAGCTGGGTCTCGATTCACAATGGCGGCGGCGTCGGCATCGGCTATTCGCTTCATGCTGGACAGGTTCTTGTCGCCGATGGAACGAAAGAAATGGCTCCGCGCATCGAGCGAGTCCTCACCAATGATCCCGGCATCGGCGTTTCGCGTCACGTCGACGCAGGCTACCCCGATGCAATCGACTTCGCGAAGAAGTCCGGCGTGAAGATTCCGATGCCCTGACCGCTCTTCGGGCGGTGGCGGATTCGGGGATCCCGCGCTAGTATCGTGACCTCTGCCCTTGGCCGACTGGCTGATAACCGGCTGCTCGGAGCTTCTCACGCTGCGCGGTCTTGTGCCGCGCAGGGGTCGGGCACTACGCGACCTCGGCATCATCCCGGATGGCGCTCTGCTGGTCCGCGACGACCGCATCGTCGCGGTCGGCCCTCGCAGCAGAATCGAGCGTATGAAGAATGCGCGCCGCGCCGAAAAACTCGATCTCGGCGGACGCGTGGTTCTTCCCGGCTTCGTCGATTCCCACACGCATCTGATTTTTTCCGCGAGCCGCGCTGGCGAATACGAGCAGCGCATCTCCGGCAAGACCTACGAGCAGATCGCGCGCTCAGGCGGAGGAATTCGCTCGACCGTGGAAGCCCTGCGGCGCGCGCCCACGAAGACGCTCTCCGATCAGGCCGTTACGCATCTGCGCGAGTTCGCGGCTCATGGCACCACGACGATCGAAGCGAAGAGCGGCTACGGCCTCGACTGGAAGAGCGAGCTGAAGATCCTGACCGTGCTCCAGCAACTGCATCAGGAGCAGCCGCTGGATATTCTCCAAACATTCCTGGGGGCTCACGTGGTGCCGCCCGAATTTCGCGGACGGACCGACGCGTTTGTCGACCTTCTCGTGAGGGGCTGGATTCCTGCGGTCGCCATGGCTGGGCTTGCGGAGTTCTGCGATGTGTTCTGCGAGCGCGGCGCATTCACTCTGGCCCAGGCGCGGCGGATTCTGACGGCGGGACGCACGTGCGGCCTCGTACCACGCATTCATGCGGAGCAATTGAGTCACACCGGAGCGGCGCAGCTCGCGATCGAGATGCAGGCTGCCAGCGCCGATCATCTCGAGAAAGCCGACCGTAAGGATATTCGAGCGCTCGCGGCTTCCAATGTGGTGTGCACGCTGCTGCCGGGCTGCTCGTTTCATCTGGGCGAGCCGCATTACGCACCGGCGCGCGCCCTGATCGACGCGGGCGCTATTGTCGCCCTCGCCACGGATTTCAATCCCGGCACCAGCCCGACCGTGAGCATGTCCATGATCCTATCGCTCGCCTGCACGCAGATGCGCATGACGCCCGCGGAGGCGATTGCCGCCGCCACGATCAACCCGGCCTACTCGCTGCGCCAGCACGGCCGAGTCGGCTCGTTCGAAGTTGGCAAGTATGCGGACCTCGCGGCCTTCGACGTGGCCGACTACCGCGAAATTCCGTATTATTTCGGTGTGAACCTCTGCAGCTTGACCATGAAGCGCGGCGTCGTCATCCACTCGAAAAAACACTAGCCCATGCGACGCATCGTTGAGTGCGTTCCCAATTTCTCCGATGGACGCGAGCCGGCGAAGCTCGACGCGATCGTCGCCGCAATTCGCACGGTTCCCGGCGCGTACGTCCTTGACCGCACGAGCGACGCCGACCACAACCGCAGCGTCCTGACGCTGGCCGGCGAGCCCGAGGCTGTGCGCGAGGCGGCCGTTCGCGCGGTCGGCAAAGCCGCCGAGCTGATCGACCTGACGGTCCAGGCTGGCGCGCATCCGCGCATCGGCGCGACGGACGTCGTGCCGTTCATTCCCATCGAAGGCGTCACGCTGCAGGACTGCGTCGTTCTGGCGAAGCAGGCCGCGCGAGAGATTTGGGAGCGCTTTCGCATTCCCGTTTATCTCTATGAAGCCGCCGCGCAGCGGCCCGATCGCACGAATCTTGAGAACATCCGGCGAGGCCAATTCGAAGGTCTGCGCGAGGAAGTTCTTCGCAACCCCGACCGCGCACCAGACGTCGGCGAGGCGCGCCTGCATCCGACGGCCGGAGCGACCGTGGTCGGCGCGCGCAAGTTCCTGATAGCCTACAACATCAATCTCGATACGCCGGACGTTTCAATCGCCAAAGCTATCGCCAAGAAAATTCGTTTTTCGAGCGGCGGATTGCCCTGCGTGAAGGCCATGGGCGTGGACCTGCGCGGCCGCAATCTCGCGCAAGTCTCGATGAATCTGACGGACTTCGAAACCACACCGGTCCATCGCGTGTTTGAGGAAGTAAGGCGGCACGCGGCGGAGCTGGGCGCTGGAATCATTGGCAGCGAGATCATCGGCCTGATTCCCAGACGCGCAATCGAGATGACCGCGGACTATTTCCTTAGGATCGAAAACTTTTCGCCCGCAATGGTGTTTGAGAATCGTCTGGAGGAATCGTTCCGCGATGCGGCGGCGCAGGGAGCACAACCGCTTGCCCAGCTCGCGTGGCCGCTGCTCGAAGCAATCGCGCGGCCGACGGCTGCTCCGGGCGGCGGGTCGGTGGCGGCGCTTTCCGGGGCTCTCGCGGCGAGTCTGGGACAAATGGTGGCGGGACTGTCGCGGCAGAAAAAATCGCTCGCCGCGCACTCGGCAAAGCTAGACGAGGCTGCCAAGGAGCTCGAAGCAACCTCTCGAATGCTAGCCGCGGCAAGCGACCGCGATGCGGCGGCGTTCGAAGCCGTGATTGCTGCGTACAAATTGCCGAAGCAAGCGCCGGAGGACTCGCGCCGGCGGGAGCAGGCAGTGCAAGCCGCGCTCACCGGGGCCATCGAAGCGCCGCTGGAGGTTGCGCGCAATTCGGCAACAGTTTTCGAAAAACTCGGGCAACTGGAACCGATCTCCAGCCCGTCTATGTTGTCAGACGTCCGGGTGGGCCGAATGATGGCCGCCGTAGCCGTCCGCGGGGCGCTCGAGAATGTGGCGATCAATCTCGAATCGATCACGGATGCTGCCTTCGTGCAGCGCGCTCGCTCGGAGGTGCGCTCGTTAGCTTCACGAATCTCCGAAAGCCCCGCTTCCGCCGGCCGATCGGGCGTTTGATAGAGTTAGGTATGCAGCCCTGAGGAATGAAGAAATGAGAAATCCAATCCATCGTTTCGGAATCGTCGCGGCCGGCCTGATGCTGGCCTCATTGATCGTCGCGCCGCAGCGGAGTCTTGCCGGCTCGCTCAGCACCTCCGTGATCGGCATGTTTCCCAAGCAGGTGGGCGAGTTCGCCTACGCCGATCTGAAAACGGCGCGGCAATTCTCGTGGTTTCCCCAGTTGCGCGAACAATTGCTGCCGAGCCGATTCCGCCAGTTCGAGCAGTTCCTGACCTCTGCGGGCGTCGACCCCAACTCGCAGGTTGACGAGCTCGCCTGGGGCGCGACCACGGATTCGAAGGGCGCCAACGAGGAGGTGGCCGGCGTGGCCTTAGGCTCGTTCGATCCCGATTCGAGCGAGGCACGCTTCAAGCAACAAAAGCTGCCGATGTTCGACGTTCACGGCTACCACCTCTACGCGTTCGGCAGCGGAACAGGGTCAGGCGACATTCTTTTCATGTTCATCGATTCGAATACGGCCGCCTTCGGCCACCGCAAGGCTCTCGAACAGCTCATCGACGTCCGCACGGGAGTCTCCGAAAGTCTGCTCCTGAACGACCAGCTCTTCCCGCTGATCAACGAGGCGAACGGCAGCGGAGTGATCTGGAGCGTGCTGGACAAGAACTACGCGCATCTGGCGATGAAGCAGTTGGTCCCGCAGGCCAGCCAGTTTCCGGAAGCGGCCAAGATCATCAGTCACATCAGCGCGATGATGATCAGCGCGGAGGCCGATCGCGGAATCGACGCGCACTTCCAGGCAGTTTGCGCGTCACCCGACGATGCGAACGTTCTCGCGGCGGCGCTCACGGCGGGATTGATGTACCGGCGGTATCAGGAGGCGCAGGCGAATCCGGATCTCGCGGGCGCGCTTGATCAGGTGCGCGTGACGCCGAGCGGCGATCGCCTGAAAGTGGATGCTCCCGTGAGCCAGGATCAGCTGATGGGGCTGATTCGCAGCCGCGCTCTGGCTGTCTCGATGTAGGAAGCTCGCCGAGCGCCGAGCGGCAAGAACTAGGTCGGCCGGACGTTTTCAGATTCCGCGGTTCGCAATTCGCAGGCTTCGCGGCAATCCGGACAGTAATACAATCCATCCACGCACAGGCGGACGTTCTCCATCGATTGGCAGAAGCAGCAGTATTTTTCGCAGGAGCACTGTGCTTCCGGCTTGTCGCACTGCGCGCAGACGGTCGTTGTCGTCGCCAATGTGCCCGCCTTCTACGGAGCCTTCGTTCAGCGTCCCTAGCGCTTGTCGTTGCGAGCCTTTTCAACAGGCAGCACGCGCTGCGCCGGGGCCGGAGGAGCAACCTCCGCAGCCGCGGTCACGCGCGCCGGGAACGAAATCTCGCGCCCGTCGGAACTCGCCGCGGCGGCTTCCGCCAGCGGTTCCGGCGTCGGCGAATCCATCGGGACAAGCGCGCCTTCCGCTTCCTTCAGGAACATCAGCGCCGATTCGCCCTCGCGATAATCGATCGAGATGATATCGCCGAGCGAAACCTGATTCGTCGCCAGCAAGCTCGCTAGCGGATAGACCACGTGCCGCTCGATCGCGCGCTTCAGGTGCCGCGCGCCGTACTTGAGGTCCGTGCCCTCGCGAAGCAGGAAATCCTTCGCGGGCTGAGCCACCCGGAAAAGGAAGCGGCCCTTCGCCGTCTCGAGCACGCGCTGCTGCACCATACCCAGCTCGATTTCCAGAATCTGTTCGAGCTGCTGCGGACGCAGCGGATGGAACACGACGACCTTATCGATGCGGTTCATGAACTCGGGAGCGAATTTCCTTTTCGCCGCTTCCGCCGCCGTCTTCTCCACCTTCTCGTCGAGCCGCGGCTTCGACTCCGGCCGCACTTCGGGAGCGAATCCCATCCCGCCCGTCATCAGCTCGGTGATGTCGCCGCCGCCGAGGTTGGACGTCATGAAGATCATCGTCTGCGAAAGATCGACGCGCCGGTTGTCGCCGAGCGTGAGGGTGGCCTTGTCCAGAATTCCGAGCAGCAATTGCCAGAGCGCGTCGCTCGCCTTTTCGATTTCGTCGAAGAGCAGGAAGCTGATCTTCAGCTTGTCCGTGTGATATTGGGCGAGCGCCTCCTGCGTGATCAGCGGGTGCGTTTCGCGGTGCCCCAAATAGCCCGGAGGCGATCCGATCAGCTTCGCGATTTCGTGCGAGTGCTGAAACTCGGCGCAATCGACCTTGATCACGGCACGCGGGTCGCCGAAAAGCACCTCGGCCGTCGCTTCGACGACGCGAGTCTTTCCGGCGCCGGTCGGCCCGAGGAACAGCAAGTTCCCCACCGGGCGCCCCGGCGCGTTCAGGCCGGCGCGAAACACCTGATACAGGTCCACCACCGCCTGCACAGCCTGATCCTGTCCGACGATCTTGCGACGCAGCCCGCCTTCGAAGTCCCGCGACTCCACGCTGCGAAGCGTCGGATCGAGTTGTAACCCTTGCGCACCCATGGTCGTGCTCCCCTACCGGTATCCTCTTCCGCCCTGCGCCGTGCGGCCGTCGGAGCGCTCGAATTGATCGAGCTTGATGTCGAGCACCGAACGCAGCAAACGCAGTTGCGTGACCAGTTCCCGGCTTGAATTGGCCCGGTCCGTCAGCAGCAGCAGAGGCGGCGACAGATCGGCCAGGTCTGAGTTGAGGTTGCGTAGTGAATGCATCAGGTTCTGCACGTAGGGCGACCGGATGTCGAACAGCTCCACCCGGCTGCTCACGCGCTGCCGCAGATGCGACCAATCCAGATCGAGGAAGGGATGGTTCCGCGAAACCTTCCTGACCACCTCGTCCGTAATCTGCGGTCGTTCCCCGAGCCGCGCCAGGTGCAACTGCTGCACCTTCCCGCGACGGCGCACGTTGTGCACCAGGAAATAGGTGTTGCCTTTGCGTCGAACGAACGCCACAAAAGCCTCTCTTTCCGGCCGGGCCTTTCGTGAAGCAGCGCGTAGTGTACGGGCCATCCACTACACCGTCAATGGTACGATGCTGCGCGTGCGAAAGAGTTGCATCGAATCGGTTATTACCAGCGAGGAACGAACGTGCAGGCAATCAACGCGAGAAACAAAGGCTTTGCCGGGCAAGTCCGCCAGGTATTTCAAGCAATACTTGATCGTAATCATTTGGATGCCGAATGGGCTCGGCGAGTAGCCCTGAAAGCGAGGCCGGCATGTCCTGGGATCCCGTCTACCGCCTCGTGAAACGAATCCCGCGAGGCTGCGTAACTACCTATGGGGAGGTCGCGCGGGCGCTTCGGCTCCCCGGCGGAGCGCGTGCGGTGGGCTATGCTCTGGCGGCCACTCCGAGCGGCCGGGGCATTCCGTGGCACCGAGTGATCGGCGCGGGCGGTCACATTCGCGTGCCGGAGCGCTACGCGATGATGCAGCGCAAATTGCTGCAAACGGAAGGAGTGGCAACCGACAGCGCGGTGATCGACCTCAGGCGTTACGGCTGGTCTCCCGCAGGGTCCGTGAAAAAAGCTTCTCCGGCTCGCAAGCGCAAGCATGCAAAGAGGCGCTGATTCGCGCGGTTTTCGCGATTGTGATAGAAATACTTCTTCCGAGCCAAAAGGATCCGTTTGGTGAGCGAACCGATCATTCGCGTCGAAAATCTCTACAAGAACTACGGCTCCGTGGAGGCGCTGCGCGGCGTCAGCTTCTCCGTCGAGGAAGGCGAGGTTTTCGGCCTGCTCGGTCCAAACGGCGCGGGCAAGACGACCACGGTCGAGATTCTGGAAGGGCTGCGGACGTCCGATCGCGGCACCGCGCTGGTGTGCGGCCTCGATCCCGAAAAGACGGGCGAGCAGTTCAAGGAGATCATCGGCGCCGTTCTGCAGTCGACCGCCTTGCCCGCCAAATTGCGCGTCAAGGAAGCGCTCGATCTTTTCGCGAACTTCTATCCTCACCGGGCCGATGTCGAACAGCTTTTGCGACGCTTCCAGCTCGAGGAGAAGCGTAACACTTTCTACAACGAGCTTTCCGGCGGTCAGAAGCAGCGGCTTGCGCTGGCCATGGCGCTGGTGAACAATCCGCGCGTCGTCTTTCTCGACGAGCCGACGGCGGGGCTCGATCCGCAGGTCCGTCGCGAGATTTACGACATCATCGAAGAGCTGCGCCGCAGCAAGAAGACCGTCCTGATCACGACGCACTACATTGAAGAAGCCGAACGCCTCTGCGACCGGGTGGCCATCGTCGATCATGGCCGCGTGATCGCGCTCGGCACTCCGCGCGAGCTGAAGCAAAAGTCCGTTGGCACCACGCGCCTCGAAGTCCGCCTCGCAAAGCCCGTGACCAACGGCACGCTCGGACGCCTTGAAGGCGTATCCAACTGCCGCGAATTCGACGGAGCCTACGTGTTGCACTCCACTCGGCCGCCGCAGACGATCGTCGCGCTCGTCAAACAGCTCGAGGCGGAAAACAACGAGCTGCAGAGCCTGGAAATGTTTTCACCGTCGCTCGAAGACGTCTTCATCGAATTGACCGGGCGGCGGCTGCGAGAGTGATATGGGACCCTTAAGCCGCACCTGGACTCTGACGAAAGTGCGATTGCTCCTGGCCACACGCAATCGCGCCTTCTTCTTTTTTAGCCTCGTCATGCCTGTGATTTTTCTGGTCGGCGCCGTCGTGTTCATCGGGCGCAAGACGCAGTGGTCCGGCTACATTCTCGGAGCAATCGTCGCGACGACGGTCATGGGAAGCTTCTGGGGCCTCAGCGTGCAACTCGTCAGCTTCCGAGAGCAAGGCATCCTGCGGCGTTTCCGCATCGCGCCGGTCGGTGCGGGACCAATGCTCGCGTCCAGCATCATCTCGAATTACTTCATGGCGCTGCCCGTGATCTTTCTCGAGATTCTCGTCTGCCGCGTCGCACTCCACATGCAGAATTCGGGAAATCTGTGGGCGATACTCGTGCTGGCGACGATTGGCTCCGCGACGTTTTCGTCTCTCGGACTTATCGTGGCAAGCGTCACGAATACGATGCAGGAAACCCAGATGATCAACAATCTGATCTGGATGGGTTTTCTGTTTCTCGGCGGCGCGACGATTCCGGTTGGATCTTTTCCCAGATGGTTGCAGCGTGTTTCCCTGTTCATTCCGGCGCAGTACCTGGCGACGGGCCTGCAATCGGCGGCAACCTGGAGAGCCACGCCGTCCGAAATCGTCGAGGATGTGGTAGCGCTGTCGGTCGGGCTCCTTGTTGCGTTCGAGATGTCGCGCCGTCTTTTCCGGTGGGAGCCGGAGGCCAAGGCTCGTCCGCGCGCGAAGTTGTGGGTGCTCGCGGCGTTCGTGCCCTTTCTTCTCTTCGGCACGTGGGAGAACATTCGTGGCGGGCAGCTCAAGCGGGTCACTACAAATTATCAGGTGCTGAGCCGCATGACGACGCAGCAGATGCGGGACCACTAGCGGCTCGCCGCGTTTCCCTGAATCCGGCGGTCGCCGGATTTCATCGAAAGTCTTTCAGACGACCGCGCAAAGGAGCACCCATGAAAGCCATCCGCGTACACGAGTTTGGCGGTCCCGAAGTCCTGAAGCTCGAAAATGTGCCCGAGCTGAAGCCCGGCGAGGGCCAGGTTGTGGTTCGAGTTCGTGCGGCTGGCGTCAATCCGGTCGAGACATATATCCGAGCGGGCGTCTATCCTAGGAAGCCGGTGCTACCCTATACGCCCGGCACCGACGGCGCGGGCACGATCGAATCCGTTGGCCCGGGCGCGACGCGCTTCAAGGCCGGCGACCGCGTCTACACCGCCGGCAGCCTCTCCGGCACGTATGCGGAGCAGGCTCTATGCGAGGAACGGTTCGTGTTCCCGCTGCCGGCGAATGTTTCGTTCGCGCAAGGCGCGGCGATGCACGTACCCTATGCGACCGCCTTCCGTGCGCTCTTCCATCGAGCGCAGGGGCAGGGCGGCGAAACGCTTCTCATCCACGGCGCGAGCGGCGGCGTGGGCATCGCAGCGGTGCAGATCGCTCGCGCGGCTGGTTTGCGCGTCACCGGCACGGCCAGCTCGGATCGTGGCAAGCAGCTCGTCGCGGCCGAAGGGGCGCACCAGGTGCTTGACCACAGTTCGCCGAAACACTTCGAGGAGGCTCTGGCGGTCAACGGCGGCGCCGGCTACGACGTGATTCTCGAAATGCTCGCCAATGTGAATCTCGGGCGCGATCTCGGGATTCTCGCGCCGCGGGGACGCGTGGTCGTGGTCGGTAATCGCGGCAACGCTGAAATCAACGCGCGCGACATCATGACGCGCGACGGCGCGATTCTCGCGATGAGCCTTTGGAATGCCTCGCCGCAGGAACTGACGAGCATCCACGCGGCTCTCGTGGCCGGACTCGAAAACAAATCGCTGCGCCCGATCATCGGCAAGGAACTCCCCCTTGCCGAGGCGGCGAAGGCGCACGTGGCCGTGATGGAATCCGGCGCATACGGCAAGATCGTTCTAATTCCGTAAGATCTGCGGAGTGCATCGACTTTGATTCTGCCAGCCATCGCCGGGGCTTTGCTGATCGCCGTGGTGCTATGGGAGGCTTTTGAGAGTGTCATCCTCCCTCGCCGCGTGGCCCGGCGATTCCGCCTGACGGTGATGGTCTATCGCTCCACGTGGCTGCCGTGGCGCGCCATCGCACGCACGTATAAGAAAACGAAGGCGCGCGAGACGTTCCTCAGCTTCTACGGACCTCTCTCGATCCTGATCCTGTTCGCCGTCTGGGCGACAGGCATCATCCTGGGCTTCGCCCTGCTGTACTACAGCGCGTCGACACGGGACTCGACGCACCCGACCTTCGAGACCTGTTTCTATCTGAGTGGCACCACAATGTTCACCCTTGGTCTCGGCGATGTGATTCCACACACGTGGGGCGAGCGTTTTTTGGCCGTTGCCGAGAGTGGACTCGGATTCGGCTTTCTCGCGCTCGTGCTGAGCTACCTGCCTGTGATCTATCAGGCATTCTCGCGCCGCGAAGTGAACATTGTTCTCCTCGATGCGCGTGCCGGCTCACCGCCGACGGCGGCGGAGCTGCTGCGCCGTCATGCCGGTCCGGGCGGCGCCAGTGCTCTCGAACAGGCGCTTCGAGATTGGGAGCGGTCCTCTGCCGATATTCTCGAAAGCCACGTCTCATACCCATCGGTCAGCTACTTTCGCTCGCAGCACACCAACGAGTCCTGGCTCGCCGCACTGACCGCAATCCTCGATACCACCGCGCTCTTGCTCGCCTGCATAGAAAACACGCCGGTCTATCGGCAAGCGCGGCTGACCTTCGCAATGTGCCGGCATACGGTGGTGGATCTCGCGCAGCTCTTCGGCGAAGCGCCGCCGACAAATATGCATGACCGTCTGCCGCCTCCTGATTTCGCCCGCTTGAAGGAAACGCTCAAGCAGGCAGGCATCGATCTGCGCGACGACGCATATGCGCGCGAGAAACTCGTCAAGCTTCGCGCGATGTACGAGCCGTATCTGGAAGCGCTTTCGCGGTTTCTCTACCTGGAAGTGCCGCCGTGGATTCTCGCGAAGGAAATTACCGACAACTGGCGGACCAGCGCCTGGGGCCGCATCGCCGGCATCACTCCCACCGAGCGCCCCGAGCTCGACGATCACACCGACTAGCGCGGGCCTCCGCGACTGCCGGAGCAGCCAAATTGGCGGGAAAATGGTCGCCATCACGACACGCGGCGTCCTGGCCGCAAAAGTCCATGTGCTATAATTTCGCTTGTATTCGACATAACAGCCTTTTATGCGCTGCGGAGATGTGCGATGAGCCTTCCCAAGACCGAGAAGATCTGGCACAACGGCAAATTCATCCGCTGGGATGACGCGACAATCCATGTGCTTTCGCACGTCGTCAGCTACGGCTCGGCCGTTTTCGAAGGCGTCCGCTGCTACGAAACGTCGCACGGTCCGGCGATCTTCCGTCTTCGCGAGCACATGCAGCGGCTCGTCCACTCGGCGCACATCTACCGGATGGAAGTTCCCTTCTCCGTCAACGATCTCTGCCAGGCGAGCATCGACCTGGTTCGCGAAAACAAGCTCAACGCTTGTTACATCCGCCCGATCGTGCTGCGCGGCTACGGAGACGCAGGCGTGAATCCCCAGAACAATCCCATCGAGGTCTATTTCGCCTGTTGGAAATGGGGAAAATATCTCGGCGAAGAAGCCCTGCGATCGGGCGTCGATGTCTGCGTCAGTTCGTGGAACCGCCCGGCGCCCAACACTCTGCCGCAAATGGCCAAGGCCGCCGCAAACTACATGAACTCGCAGCTGATCAAGATGGAAGCCACGACCAACGGCTATGCGGAAGGCATCGCGCTCGACGTGAATGGGTACGTCAGCGAAGGCTCCGGCGAGAACGTCTTTATCGTGATGAACGGCACGATCTACACCCCACCACTCGCGAATTCCGCGCTGCCCGGCATCACCCGCGACTCCATCATGACGCTGTGCCGCGAGCTTGGCTTCCCGGTCGTCGAGCAGATGATCCCTCGCGAAATGCTGTACATCGCCGAGGAGGTCTTCTTCTGCGGTACCGCCGCCGAAATCACTCCGATCCGCTCCGTCGACCGCGTGAAGATCGGGACCGGCTCGCGCGGAACTGTCGCAAAGAGTCTGCAGGAAGAGTTCTTCGCGATTACCGGTGGCGCCGTGCCTGATCGCCACGGCTGGCTCTCGCCCGTCTCCGTGCCGAGCGGCGCCGCGGTCCGCTAACGGCTCCGGATCGTCTGTTTTCGTCGGTTTGGCGTCGCTTGCCCGCACGCTTGCGCTTCCGTGGACTGCCCGTCTTTGACGGAAGTGTGCGATTCCAGTAGAATCCGCGCGGCTTGGGAGGTGTATGTACAATCTCGCGCAGAAGCTGATAGCCGAACTTGTCGGAACGTTCGCGGTCATCTTCATCACCGCCGGCGCAATCTGCGCGGATCAATACCTGACTGCTGCCGGCAAGCCGGGGCTCGGTCCGCTCGGCATCGCGCTCGCGTACGGCCTGGCCGTGGGCGCCATGGTCACGGCGATGGGGCACATTTCCGGCGGCCACTTCAATCCGGCGGTCACAATCGGATTTTGGGTCACGCGTCGCCTCGGCACGCTGCAAAGCGTGCTGTACTGGATCGCGCAATCGCTTGGCGCCTTCGCCGCGGCTCACCTTCTCAAGTTCCTCGTTGCGGACACAATCTGGGGACCGGTCGCCCTCGGCGCTCCTCTGTTGGCGTCTGATTTCTCGAAAGCGCACGGCATGGCGCTTGAAGCCGCAACGACCTTCCTCGTCGTCTTCGCCGTCTTCGCCACCGCTGTTGACGCTCGTGGTTCCTCCACGAAAATCGGCGGGCTCGCCATCGGCTTCACGATCACCATGGGCTTTCTGTTCGCGGGCCCTTTCACCGGCGGCGCGATGAACCCTGCCCGCGCGCTCGGCCCGGCGTTGGCTGCGTCGCGCTGGTCAAATCAAGGCGTCTATTGGATTGGTCCTCTGCTCGGCGGAGTGGTCGCCGGTTTCCTCTATGATTCCGTCTTCCTGCGCCGTCAGCCGCCTGAATAGCGAGCAGCCCCTCGTTTCCGGGCCGCCGGTTTTTCACGGTTCGCCAGTCCCAAAGTACAGGTTGCACCCTTAGAAACCTCTTGCCTGCCTTTCTTGCCCGGCCCCGGTGCGCGTGCTAGCGTGGCTTTCAGCTTCTACCAACGGGGAAACGCCGCTATGGCCGTGAATATTGACGATCTGCTGCGCCGAGCCGTCGAAAACCGGGCGTCGGACTTGCACCTGAAAGTCGGCAACCATCCCTATCTTCGCGTTGATGGTCTGCTCAATCCGGTCACGGACGTGCCCCGCATCACGCCGGAAGAAATGCTCTCCATGGCGTTCAGCATGATGACCAACCGGCAGAAGCAAAAGTTCAAGGAAACGGCCGAGTTGGACATGGCCTACGGCGTGGCCGGCCTGGGCCGGTTCCGCGTCAACGTCTTTCAACAGCGCGGCAATGTCGGCATGGTTCTCCGCGTCATCCCCACCAAGATTCGCACGATCGAAGAGCTCGAGCTGCCGCGCATTCTTGCGACGGTCTGCGAAGAGCAGCGCGGCTTGATCCTCACCACCGGCACCACCGGTTCCGGTAAATCGACTACGCTCGCCGCGATGATCGACCGCGTCAATTCGCTGCGAGCCGAGCACATCATCACTATCGAAGACCCGATCGAGTATCTGCACCGCGACAAGAAGGGCTTCATCAACCAGCGCGAAGTCGAGGTCGATACGTCGTCCTTCTCGACGGCGCTGCGCGCTGCCCTCCGTCAGGATCCGGACGTGGTTCTGGTCGGCGAAATGCGCGACCTGGAAACGATCGCCACGGCGCTGCTCGCTGCCGAAACGGGCCACCTCGTTCTCTCGACCCTGCACACTCTCGACGCGACCGAAACGATCCAGCGCATCATCGCCGTCTTTCCGCCGCCCGAGCAAAAGCAAATTCGCTTGCAGCTCGCCTCGACGCTGAAGGCCGTCATCAGCCAGCGGCTCGTGCGCCGCAGTGACGGGACGGGCCGCGTGCCCGCCGTCGAGGTAATGGTTGCTACCGGCTACATTCGCGATTGCATCATCAACCCCGACAAGACACGCATGATCCGCGACGCGATCGCCGCCGGCACCAGCCAGTACGGCATGCAGACGTTCGACCAGTCTCTTTTCGATCTTTACTCGCGCAACCTGATCACGCTCGAAGAAGCCCTGATGCGCGCCTCAAACCCGGACGATTTCCACCTGCGCGTCCAGGGTATCCGCTCCTCTGCCGACGCAGCCCGCGAGGACATGGAACGCGCCATGAACGAATTCGAGCGCCTCGGCAAGCGGTAGTATTCGTGGTGGCATCGCTATCCTGAAGCTCCGCGTCGTCCACGCGCGCGAAGCTCTTTGCCTTCCTTGCCTCTCGGCGCGCTTGCCTCTATGCTTCGCCCATGCCGTTTCGCTCTTCCCCGCGCAAACTGAGCACGGAAGCGGACCTGTACACCTCCGCGCTGCGTGCCCTGATGCGCCGCGCCCACTCGATCCACGAAATGCGCGAGTACCTCGAACGCCGCGCCGAAGATAAGGAACACATTTCGAATGTCATTGCGCGCTTGCGCGAACAAAACTATCTAGATGATGCGCGCTACGCCCTCGAGTACGCGCGCCAGCACGCCAACTCGCGCCGCCAGGGCCGCTTCCGCATCGCGCGCGAGCTGCGCGGCCGCGGAGTGCCAGACCGCCACATCGATGCCGCTCTCGATGCCGTATTCGCTGAGACCGACGAAGCTGCGTCAGTCCGCGCCCGCCTCAAGCGGCGACTCGCTGCTCTGCGCGGCCCGATTGACCAGCGCAAACTGGCCTCGCTCTACCGCAGTTTGCTCGGTGCCGGATTCTCGGCCGACGTGATCCGCGCTGAGCTAAAGCGCGTCACTCGCGGCGATCTGCACGATCCGGCGGACATCGCTCCAGACGAAAGCTAGGCCAATGGCCGCTGCCGCTTCCCTCGGTGAAATTCATGCGATTCGTGCGCATAATTTTCCAATGAGGCGTGTTGAATAGGCAGGAGACGAAATGCGTAGCGCACGACTCATCTTCGCGGCGGCACTCGTGATGGGCATCTTGGGCGCTGTCGCTTTGGCCGTCCGTGCTCGGGGGATGGACGACACCCGCACGATCCGTGTCGACGATCTGGCGCGCAAATACATGCTCCACGTGCCGACCGACCTGCCGCCCGGCAAGCGCATTCCCGTCGTTCTCGTCTTTCACGGTGGCGGGGGTCACGACTGGAGCATGCCGAACTTCACGCACTTCGACGCGCTTGCGGACGATGAAGGCTTCATCGTGGCCTATCCCGACTCCACAAACCGTTATTGGAATGACGGCCGCAACGAATCGAGCGCCGACGATGTCGGCTTTGTCCGCGCCCTGATCGACGATCTCGAGCACACCTATCCGGTCGATCCGCACCGCGTCTACGCGACCGGCATCTCGAATGGCGGCTTTTTCTCGAATCGCCTTGCCTGCGACCTCACGGACAAGATCGCGGCCATCGCTTCCGTCGCCGCGACGATGCCGGAAGACCTCGCGCCGGTCTGCAAGCCGTCGCGGCCCATTTCCGTTCTCTACATGCACGGGACGCTGGACCCACTGGTGCCAATCGGCGGCGGAAAGGTCGGTTTCGTTCACGGGCGCAGCCGGGGCATGTGCATCTCGCTCGATGCCGCTTCGAAGTTCTGGCGGGAGAACGACCAAACAAGCTCGATGGTCCGCGCCGCATATGTGCAAAGCCTGTCCAAAGACAGCACGCGCGTCGAGCGGAAAACCTGGTCGGGCGGCAAGGATGGAACCGAGGTTGTCGTCTACACGATTGAAGGCGGCGGCCACACCTGGCCTGGAGGGCCGCAATACTTGCCGGTGTTCCTGGTCGGCAAGGCCAGCCAGAATCTCGACGCGACCCGCACCATCTGGGAGTTCTTCAAGACCAAGAGCCTTCCCTAGTCTCTTCTCACGTCCCCCGAATTCCTGCGACGAATCGCAGCGGGGCGGCGGTACCTTTTCTCGCCGCGCTCGTCTATAGAAACCATGATTGTGCGCTTCGCGCACTCCCGGCCGCTCACACCCTTGAAAGGAGCAAGCACATGAAGACTCTCGGCCTATCCCTTCTCGCGATGTCTCTCCTGGCCTTCGGCACCGCCCGCGGCGCTGCTGCGGAGCAGGCTGCCCCTCAGTCCGTCGATAAGACACCGCCCAGCTACGACATGAAGGCGCAATCGCTCTACGATCTGGAGGACATGCAAAAGAAATTCGTCAGCCTCGCGCAGGCGATTCCCGCCGACAAATTCACGTGGCGCCCCGGCGAAGGTGTTCGATCATTTAGCGAGGCGTTCCTGCACGTCGCCAACATGAACTTTCAGATGCCCGCGATGATTGGAGCCACGCCTGCTCCCGGCTACAAGAAAGACGGCTACGAGAAATCCTCCACGGACAAAGACAAGATCATTGAGCAATTGAGTCAGTCGTTCGAATACGTCCGCGCCTACGTGAATTCGATGACGAACGCCGATTTCGCCAGGCCGGAAAAGCAGTTCGGCCCGGATGCGAATGCCGGCGACATCGTCTATCTGATCGTTACCGACGACCACGAGCATCTTGGTCAAACGGTCGCCTACGCGCGCGTCAACGGAATCGTGCCGCCATGGACCGCGGAGCGCCTGAAGAAGCAGGCGAAATCCGGGCAGTGATCACGCGAGTGGTCCTCGACCGCGAGCGAGTCGAGTCCCAACGGTCAGCCTGAGCGGGCTATCTCGAGTCGGTTCATGTGTCGTTCGGCTCCGTGCCTCTGTGTCTCTGCGGCAAGTCCCGTCGCGATTGCAGGTATAATGACCTGCATCGTCTGAGGGCGACTTGACCGGTAACGAAATCCGCAAGACATTTCTCAAATTTTTCGAGGAGCGCGGCCACCGCGTCGTGCGCAGCTCCTCGCTCGTCCCGACGAACGATCCCACGCTGCTCTTCACCAACGCCGGGATGAACCAGTTCAAGGACGTCTTCCTCGGTCTTGAGCAGCGAGACTACAACCGCGCCGCGTCCTGCCAGAAATGCGTCCGCGCCGGCGGCAAGCACAACGATCTCGAAAACGTCGGCTTCACGAATCGCCACCACACGTTCTTCGAGATGCTCGGCAATTTTTCCTTCGGCGATTACTTCAAGCAAGAGGCCATCCGGTACGCGATGGATCTCGTCACGTCGAAGGAGTGGTTCGGTATCCCGCTCGAAAAACTCTATTTCACCGTGTTTGGCGGCGCGGAGATCGCGCCCGGCACCAAGCTCGATACGGACAAGGAAGCTGCCGCCCTCTGGGCCAAAGTCGGCGCGCCGAAAGACCGCATCATCGCCGTGCCCGGCCTGAAAGAAAATTTCTGGGCCATGGGCGACACGGGTCCCTGCGGCCCTTGCAGCGAAATCCATTATGACATGGGCCCGGCGGCGTCCGATCAGGGCCACACGGATTGCAAATTCGGCTGCGATTGCGGCCGCTACGTCGAGATTTGGAATCTTGTGTTCATGCAGTTCAATCGCGACGCCAGTGGCAAGCTCAATCCGCTGCCGCGGCCATCGGTCGATACGGGCATGGGGCTTGAACGAGTCGCTGCGGTTCTCGAAGGCAAGGTTTCGAATTTCGATACAGACATCTTCATGCCGCTGATTCACAAAGCCGAAGAATTTACTTCGGCGAAATACGGTCGCGATCGGAAAAAAGACCCGTCATTTCGCATCGTCGCAGACCATGCCCGCGCCACCACGTTTCTCGTCGCCGACGGCGTGATTCCATCGAATGAGGGCCGCGGATACGTCCTGCGCAAGATCATGCGGCGCGGCATGCGCCATGTTCGCCTGCTCGATCCGGAAAAGCCGTTCTTCACCGATCTGGTCCTCGCCGTTCGCGAGCAAATGTCGGCCGCCTATCCCGAGTTGATGGGTTCGGCCGGCGCGCACATTCCCAAAGTCGTCACCGAGGAAGAGCGCCGCTTCCATCACACCGTCGAGGTCGGGCTCCGGAAGCTCGACGAGGATATCGCTCCTCTCGTCGCGAGCGAGCGTCTCGATCCGTCCAAACCGCGCGCGTTCTCGGGCGACAAGGCGTTCAAGCTTTACGACACGTTTGGACTTCCCGTCGATTTCATCGCCGATGTTCTGCGAGATCAGGGACTGGCTCTGGACACGGAAGGCTTCGACCGCGCGATGGAGGAGCAGCGCGCGCGCGCCAAAGCATCCTGGAAAGGCGTCGGCAAAGATGTCGCGAATCCGGCCTACGCCAAGCTCGCGCAGACATTCAAGACCGAGCCGGATTTTTACTTCGGCACAAGGATTCACGACGCCCGCATCGAGGCCATCGTCACGAAAGAGGGCCCGGTCAACGAAATCAAGAAAGGCGCCGAAGCCGAAATCGTCCTCGACCGCACATCGATCTATTCCGAATCGGGTGGCCAGGTGGCCGATACCGGCGGCTTCTACGACAACGCCGAAGCGCTGGAACTCGCAGAAGTCCGCGGCGCATATTACCCGGTCACGGGGCTTGTGGCACATCGCATCGTGGCGAAGGAAGACCTGCGCGTCGGCGACCGCATCACCACCGTGGCCGATCCCGAGCGCCGGGCGCGCAACATGCGCAACCACACGGCCACGCACCTGATGAACGCCGCGCTGCGAAATATTCTCGGCACGCACGTGAAGCAGTCCGGCTCGCTGGTGGCTCCCGATCATCTGCGATTCGATTTCACGCACTTCGCCGCGGTCGATCCCGGCGAGATCGCGGACATCGAAGATCAAGTGAACGAAGAGATCCGCAAGGATCTGGAAATCCGCACGGACATCATGAATATCGACGACGCTCTCGCCTCCGGCGCGCTCGCATTTTTCGGCGACAAGTATCCCGAAGCGAACGTCCGCGTCGTCACGATTCCGGACGCCGCCTCGCCACGCGGCTTCTACAGTAAGGAGCTTTGCGGCGGTACGCACGTCTCGCGCACGGGCGCGATCGGCGTATTCAAAATCGTCGGCGAGCAATCGACCGCAGCAGGCATTCGCCGCATCGAAGCCGTTTCCGGCGATCGCGCGCTTACCGATTATCAGCGTGTGCTCACGACTTTGCGCGCCGCGGCCGGATTGCTGAATGCCTCCGAAGAGCAGCTTATCCCGGCCTTAGAGCGCCAAATTGACCACGTAAAGGCCCTTGAGAAGCAGCTCGAGGCACAAAAGCGCAAGGCCGCTGGCTCGCAGGCGCAGGGTTTGCTCGATGAAGCGCGCGAGGTTAAGGGCGTTCGCGTCCTGGCGGCTCAGGTGAGCGGCGTGGGACGTGAGGCCCTTCGCAACCTTTCGGATTCTCTTCGCCAGAAGATGGGCTCCGGCGTCATCGTCCTGGCCTCCGCCGAGGACGGCAAAGTGGCTCTAATCACAGCAGTTACGAAGGATCTCACCCCCAAGCTCCATGCCGGCAAGATCGTGCAGGAACTGGCCAAGCTCGTCGGCGGCTCCGGGGGCGGGAAACCGGACTTGGGGGAGGCTGGCGGAAAAGACACATCCGGCATAGAAAAAGCCCTCGGACAGGTATACCCCCTCCTCGAGCGGTTGCTATAATTCCCATCGCGCCAGAATGTTACGCGGCTAGAGGCTTGCCTCGGCAGCGTTTCATGGCGTTCAGTAACCCGATTTTCGATACCCTTGCCTTCCCCAAAGGGTCGGCAGTGAGCGAAACCGATCATGACCACAGCCAGAGTTGCAGCAGCAATCTTGGCGGCGGTTGGCTGGTTATCGTTTTCTGTCCCAACCCACGCCCAGATCGCGGCATCAACTGATTCGAGCGGTAAGTTCGTGTTTATAAACGCGGATTCCCGCGTGGGGCGAACTGGGAGTACTATTAGTCACCCAGCGCCTGCAGCGCCCGTGGCACCGTCTCAGGACGTCGCGGAAGAACCCCCGAGCGCGCCGCGGCCGCGGTGGCCGGAGTTGCCGCAACCGTCGGGCGCGCCGCAAAGCGAATCCGCATACACCGCACCGGTTGTGACGGCGTCGCCGAATCAGCCGCCCGCGCCGGCCGGTCCGGAAAACCGGCTCGACCGCATCGTGCGCGAGGCCGCGCAGCGGAACAAGTTGGACCCCGCGCTGGTGAAGGCCGTGATCAGCACGGAGTCCGGATGGAATCCCCGGGCGGTATCCCGCAAGGGGGCTGTCGGGCTGATGCAGTTGATTCCGTCGACCGCGCAGCGGTACGGCGTAAACAACGCGTTCGACCCCGCCCAGAACATCGAGGGCGGTACGAGGTACTTGAGGTCGCTGCTCGACCGCTACAACGGCGATCTCACGAAATCTCTCGCGGCGTACAACGCAGGCGAGCGAACGGTGGACGTGAACGGCGGCGTTCCGGCGATTCCGGAAACACAGAGGTACGTGCAGAAAGTAACCGACGCATATTTCCAGCCCGGCTCGGGTCGTAACTCGGAACTCTGGAGTCCGCCAAAGCCTCCGGTGCGACGGGAGGTCGATTCGAATGGCCGGGTCGTTTTTACGAACGAATGAGACGATCCGATTTTCTGAGGGGGCGGGCCGCGGCGAAAATCCTCGCTGCGCTGGGGATGATCGCCATCCTTGTCGCTTTCCTCGCACTTCCCTCCCGCGCCGACAGAAAGTCTGAAGCCCGCGAGCAGTTCGAACGTGCCGTCCGGATGCGCACTACCCTCGAAGGCTACCTCGAGAAGGACCGCGCTCTCGCCGACTATAAGCAAACGATCGCGACCTACCACAAGGTCTATTTGATTTCCGTCACGGCCGAAGAGGTCACGCCCTCTCTCGTCGCGGAAGCCGAGCTCTACGAAGAAATGGGCCGTCTCTGCGACTCGAAATATTTCGATTCCGCTATTTCGTCCTACAACTTCCTGCTCAAGCAGTATCCCGGCAGCCGCTATCGCGGTTCCGCGCTGCTCGCGGTTGCCCGAATCGAGAAGGACGATCTCGCCAAGCCCGACGATGCCGAGGCCACCTACAAAGAGTACCTGAAGCGATTCCCGCGGTCCGAGAATGCGAATGAAGCGCGCTCCGGATTGAAGGAAATCGCGAGCCGTCGCGCGCAAGCCGCGAACCAAAGTGTCGCTGCCGCGACGGACCGGCAAGCTTCGCCGGCCGCGGCGGAGCCGCACGCACAGCCCGTGGCCGCGAATCAGCCGCCTCCCGAGAATGGACAGCGCGTCGAGCCGCGCGTCGCAGACAAGAACTCTGCCGCCACCGTGAAGGGCGTCCGCACGTGGAATGCGCCGGATTCGACGCGCATCGTCGTGACGTTTGACGACACCATCAAGTACGACGCCGCCCGCATCGCGTCTCCTGATCGAATCTATTTCGATCTGTCCAAAACCCGGCTCAGTCCCAAGCTTTCGACGAAGCCGCTGGACGTGCAGGGCGGGCTCTTGAAGTCCGTTCGCATGGCTCCGAACAAGCCCGGGACTGTGCGTCTGGTGCTGGACGTGGACGGCGCGAAGGATTACTCGGCTTACCTGCTCTCGAATCCCTATCGGCTCGTAATCGACGTGCGCGCCCAGGGCGTGGCCACAGCGAAAAACGCGCCACCCGCTGCGCCCGCAGCTGCTGCCACATCGCCGAAATCATCTGAGGCTAAGAGCGCGGCGCCGCAGCAGGCAACAGCGCCGAGCGAGACTGTTGCGGCGAACACCACGCCGGGCGCGCCTGACAGGACGAAGCCCGATGTGGCTGCCCCTGCCAAAGCCACGCCGCCGGCCGCAGCTCCGAAGACTGTCGCCAAAGCTTCGACCAAGACTGCTACTCCGTCCAAAGCGAGCGGTGCACCGAAGACCGCCGCGCTCGCTCCGCCGTCTGAGCCGAAACCGACGCACGACGGCGACCGCTCCTTGACGCGCGCGCTCGGTTTGAAGATCGGCCGCATTGTGATCGACGCCGGCCACGGCGGCTACGACACCGGCACGATCGGCCCGCACGGCTTGATGGAAAAAGATCTCTGCCTGGATGTGGCGCTGCGTCTGGGCGCCTTGATCGGCCAAAAATTGCCAAGCGCGGAAGTGATCTATACGCGCAAAGACGACACGTTTATCCCGCTCCAGGATCGGACGAAAATTGCAAATGAAGCGAAGGCCGATCTTTTCATCTCGATCCACGCCAATTCCAGCCACGATCCCGCTGCGCGCGGCGTGGAAACGTATTACCTGAATTTCGCGACATCTCCCGATTCGATGGAAGTGGCGGCGCGCGAAAACGCCACTTCAGAAGAGTCGCTGCACGACCTGCAGGACTTGATCCAGAAGATCGCGCGCAACGAGAAGATCGAGGAGTCGAAAGAGTTGGCGGGCGATATTCAGGACACGCTGACGCAACGCCTGCAGCTTGTGAGCCGCAGCGAGCGCAATCGCGGCGTCAAGAAGGCGCCGTTCGTCGTGTTGATCGGCGCGAACATGCCCTCCGTGCTTTCGGAGATCTCGTTCGTCAGCAATCCGAATGACGAGCGGCTGCTCCGCAAGGCCGATCAACGCCAGCGGATCGCAGATGGGCTTTATCGCGGCATCGCCAATTACCTCGACAATCTGAACAGCCTCTCCTTCAACAAGCAGAAACTCGTTTCCGACAATCATCTCGCTGACGCGCGCCTCGATATTGGCACAGTGGCGTCTGCCGGGAACCCGAAGTAGAATTAGGGCATCCAATCAAGCGTGCCGATGCGCCGATTCCTTCCAGCCGTTGCGATGTTGATGCTGTGCCTGGCCGGCTCCGCCGGCGCCCAACAGGTGCTACCGCCGTCGTTTTCCGGTTGGAGCGCCGCGGGCGTGCGCGCCGTGCAGACTTCCGCTGGTGACGCCTTGCGGGAATATGGATTCTCTTCCGGAGAGATCCAGCCGTACGGCCGCGGCGATGCGACGCTGAGCGTTGGTCTTCAAGTCTTCAGGGACCCCAGCGGCGCCTACGGCGCGTATTCTTTTTCGCTGACGCCGGATCTGAAACGAGCCGAACTCACCGAACATTCTTCGATCTCCGCTGACCGCGCCTTGATTCTCGTCGGCAACTTGCTTCTCGACGTCCGCGGCAACGATCTGCCGATGCGCGTTGCCGATCTCAAGGCTCTCGTGGCGGCCGTCCAGCCACGCGCGCAGGCGGGTCCCTTACCCGAGCTCTGGCAACACTTGCCACAAAAGGGATTCGTCGAGCGATCGGACCGTTACATCCTCGGGCCGCAGACGCTCAATCAGCTTTTTCCTGTCAGCCTCGGAGATTCACTCGGGTTCTCCAAAGGTGCCGAGGCGGAGCTGGGCCGTTACAAACTGAACGGGCGCGATGCCACCCTGGTGATCGCTGACTTTCCGACTCCAAGCTTCGCGATGCAGCAGCTCGCCGAACTCCAGAAGCAGTTCAACGTGAATGGCTCGAAGCCGGACAGCGCGTCGCCCCCTCTCTTCGCCAAGCGCACCTACACGTTGATCGCAATCGTCTCTGGGGTGCCCACACAAGCAGATGCGAACGCCCTGCTCGATCACGTTCAGTCCGGCACACAGCTGACGTGGGACGAGCCTACGTTCCAATTCAAAGAGCCGAGCATTGAAATGATGGTCGCGGGAGCCATTCTCGGCACGGGAGTCATTTGCGGTTTCGCACTGGTAGCCGGTCTGGCTTTCGGGGGATTCCGCCTTTTTATCAAACGGATCATGCCGGGTAAGGTGTTCGACCGCAGCGCGCAAATGCAGGTTCTGCAGCTGGGCTTGGGCAGTAAGCCTATCAATTCAGAGGACTTCTACGGTTCCGTCGGTACAACGCAGGGTAGCGGCACCGTGGATAAGAATCTCCCCGACCGGATCGCCCTTCGCATATTCCGCTGAAATCAATTGACTTAGTAGCGGGTGGAATTTGGCTTTCGAGCTTGACTTCGCTGAAACCGCCCACTAGACTGCGGTCGAGGAAAGGGTTCTGTGGCCATCCGCGCATTGGCCGTAGGGCTTTCTCCCCTTGAAGGCCCGCCATCCGGCGGGCCTTCTGTTTTACGGCCTGCCGGGTGATCGGGCCCCGGTGAATCCGGTCCAGTGCGGCACAATTCGTGGCAAATCCCGAAACTTCCACCGGCCTGGCTAGGAACTAGCGAGACAGTGAATCATCACGCTCGGAATGTCGACCGGCCACGTTTTTCCCGTATTCGGTCCGTCTGAGTCACCATCGAAATCTATGACGCGCCTCCCATTCTGCAAACCCGAATCCGTCCTCAGAGCCGCCGCGCTGAATGTCTGGGGCACGGACATCAGTCGGACACCGTCTCCAACGTGGCGAAAGAGTTTTGGCCGGACGTCCACCGCGAACTCCACAAGAAGCGCACGGGCTGCACTAACTTCTTATCTGACTGTTAGATACGAGGCTCTCTCGGGCCAGGGTCCGTCCCGTGTCGAAAACACCCTTGACATTAGCCTGCAATTCCTGTAACTTCTGTTCATACAGAAATGACAGATACAGAGAAAACACGGCTCTCCGCAGTCGCTCAAAAGTTCATCCTCCACTGGGGCGAGATGGGCACCCGATGGGGCGTCAATCGCACCGTAGCCCAGGTTCATGCGCTGCTGTTCATTTCCCCGGCGCCTCTCTCCGCGGAAGAGATCGCCAATACTCTTTCCGTGGCGCGCTCCAACGTCAGCACGAGTCTCCGCGAATTGCTCGGGTGGGGCATCGTCCGCCCGGTTCCGGTGCTCGGCGACCGGCGCCAGCATTTCGAATCCGTTCGCGACGTCTGGGAGCTGTTTCGGATCGTGGTGCAGGAGCGCAAGAAGCGGGAGCTTGACCCGACCGTGCGCGTCGTCCGCGAATGCGTGGAGGAGGCCAGCAAGGCGGGAGCGTCGGAGGCATTCGCGCGCCAGCGGCTGGAAGAGCTGCTCGATTTCATCACGACCATGGACACGTTGTTCAGCGAGTTTCAGACTCTCTCCCCCGCGGCCGTGCGCGGGATTGCGAGGCTGCGCGGGAGAATCCGAAAGCTGTTGCCGAGCTAGAGCCCGTTGGCCCGGCGGCGCCGGGCTTTTTTGATGGGAGGTTATTTCAGTGATTACAGAAATGACTGACAGATGGCGGCGAGCTCCAACCGGATCGGAGAAGCCATGAAGATCATCGTAATGCTCATCTGGGCCGCTGGAGTCGTGCAATTGGCCATTCTCGCGGCCAATTTCGTTCTCCCCGGCAAGCTGGACTGTCGCCGGAATCTGGCGAAAGTCTCTTCCATGATTCGCAGCGTGTTCATCGTGCACTGGGCCTACATCCTGCTCATGCTGGCGATCTTCGCGGCGCTCTGCTTCGGTTTCGCGCCGGAACTGGCCGGTGCGAGCCGCCTGGGCCGCTTCTTGAGCGCCGCCATCGCTCTTTTCTGGCTGCCACGAATCCCAATCCAACTGTTTGTCTACGACGCGGAGTTGCGCCGCCGGAACCGGCTGGGAGATGTCGCGATGCTGTTCGCGCTGGCATTCATCGTCTCGGTGTTCGCAGCGGCAGCGCTCGGCGTGAGGATCTGAAGGCATGAAGCGAAACGCCATCGTCGGCGCCGTGGTTTGGTTTGGGCTCTGGCTCTCGACTCTATCCGGCATCGTGAACCTGAGCTGGATCGCGCTGCTCTTCACGCTCGCGCCGCTCGTTATTGTGCCGCTGGGCCTTCACCTGACGGACCGAATAGAAGGACGCGAGGCCAATTCCCTTCCCGAGCGATGGGCGAAGGCAATTCACGTGCTCGCAGCACCGCTTTCCGTGATTTCGCTGCTTGTTGCTCCCGGTCTACTGGCAGGTGCGTTTGCGTCTGCCTGGATCGCGTTTTGTGCCCTGCTCGCAGGTAGTGTACCCCTGCGACTCCTTCGCGGTGGATTCGCGCGACTCGATGCACTCTTTCCCGCCGTCGCCTTCACGTACTCGCTCGTGGGTGCGACGTGGCTTGTGGCGTCGCGGCTCGGTCTGAATCCGATGGGCTTCCAGGAACCGATTGTGCTGCTCACCGCCGTGCACTTTCACTACGCGGGATTCGCGGCTCCGCTCCTGGCCCGCCCGGCTGGCCGCGGCTTAGGCCACATCGGCAAAAGCACGCTCGCAATCGCGCTCTATCGGGCAGTTGCGGCTGGCATCCTGCTGGGCCCCGGCGTGCTAGCGATGGGATTCGTCGTTGGCCCGCGCGTCAAGCTCGCGGCGGCTTTGATTCTTGCGCTCAGCGAAGTCGGCCTCGCTCTCTTTTTCGTGCGGGCACTGGTTCGCGTTCGTCCGTTCGCGGCGCAGCTGCTTCTGACGCTCGCGGCGGCTTCCGTCGCGTTTTCGATGGCGCTCGCCGCCGTGTGGGCCATAGGGGAGTACCCGCTCCAGCATTTCATCAACCTCGACCAGATGGAGCGCTTTCACGGCACAGCCAACGCATTCTGCTTCACGTTGTGCGGCATGCTTGGCTGGCTTGTGGCCGGCGAAACGGACGAACCGAGTCACGGAGGACAGTCATGAGAGTTGCGATCACGGGCGGAACAGGCTTCGTCGGTCGTCATCTCGCGGAAGAACTCGTCGCACGCGGGCACGAAGTGGTGCTAATCGCGCGCGGAGTGGACTGTCGCGACGCGTCCGTGCACCAACTCCCCCACACGCATTTCTTCGCGGCCGATCTCTCGAACGCGGACGAGCTCGCGCGTGCGTTCTCGGCATGCGGCGGAGTTGCTCATTGTGCGGGTATCAACCGCGAGATCGGGCGGCAGACCTATGAACGCGTTCACGTAATCGGCACTCAGAATGTCGTCAGAGCCGCGCGGATGGCCGGCGTCGGAAAGCTCGCTCTGCTCAGTTTTCTGCGAGCGAGGCCGCATTGCGGCTCTGGCTACCACGAATCCAAGTGGGCAGCGGAGGAAACTGTTCGGCGCTCCGGTCTCGATTACACGATATTCAAGGCCGGCGTGATCTATGGCCGCGGCGACCACATGCTCGATCATCTGAGCCACGCTCTTCACACGTTCCCTTTCTTCGCTCTCGTCGGCATGAAGGACAAACCCGTGCGGCCTCTTGCAGTACAAGACTTGGCCCGTGTAGTCGCCGCCGCGTTGTGCGACGGCCGCCTCTCACGGCAGACGGTGGCCATCACTGGTCCGGAGGAGATGCGGCTCGGCGACGCCGCACGGCGCGTCGGGAATGTCATCGGAAGGCATCCTCTCTATTTCCGTATACCGATCGCCTTCCATCGCATGCTGGCCTTTGCTTTGGAAAGGGTGATGACGATCCCGCTCGTTTCTCGTGCGCAAGTGCGAATTCTTGCGGAAGGAATCGTGGACCCTTGGCCGCCATACGAAGAGCTTCCGTCCGATCTGGTGCCCGCCACGCACTTCACCGATGATCAGATCCGCCGCGGATTGCCGGAGCCGGGACCCTTCGCTGCTGGAGATCTTCGATGCTGCACGCGATGAAACACTCTGTCATCAATCGGCCTGCAGATGACGGGGACCGCTCATCCTTGTGGAAGCGGGTCGCCAGCTTGGTACCGCTCCTTCTCCTCCCTGCGATTGTGAGTCTCGTCCACCCGCTCGCTCCATGGCAGCTCATGTGGGCGCTCTCGATCGCGATCTTCTTCGCATGCAAGTGGGAGACGTGGCTTCGCGCCGAGGTCTCGGGAATTCGCGCAACGATATGGCGCGACTTTGGCTATCTGTTCCTCTGGCCTGGGATGGACGCGGAAGCGTTTCTGGGCCGTCGCGACCGCGTGCCCGTGCCGGGGGCGACAGAGTGGCTCTCGGCCGCGGCCCGCACTTTGTGCGGCGTCATTCTCGTCTGGTACGTCGCGCGCCAGGCCGTCAGTATCGGCGTGCCTCCTCTCCTCGACGGGTGGATTGGAATGGTGGGGCTCATCCTCACTCTCCATTTCGGCGCATTCCATTTGCTGTCGCTCGCGTGGCGCGCAGCCGGAGTGGACGCGCAGCCCATCATGCGCGCGCCGATGTTGGCCACTTCGCTCAGCGAATTCTGGGGCCGGCGCTGGAATTTGGGCTTCCGGCAACTCAGCCACAGCCTGATCTTTCAGCCGATTCGCAGGCGATTGGGCCCGCCGGCGGCCACTCTCGCCGCGTTTTTCGTTTCTGGCCTGATCCACGATCTCGTGATTTCGCTTCCGGCAGGTGGCGGCTATGGGTTGCCGACGGGATATTTCGTGCTCCAGGGAATCGGAGTGCTCGTGGAACGTTCCGCGCTCGGCAAGCGCGCTGGAATCGGAAGCGGCGTCCGCGGCTGGGTCTTTACGCTGCTCCTTACGGCTGGCCCGGCCTTCTGGCTGTTTCATCCGGTATTCGTGAGGCAGGTCATGCTGCCGTTCTTCGCCTGGATTGGCAGCGCGTAAGAAAGACTGCCGTGGGAGGCGCCATGCAAACCGCGCACGAGCTGAGCTACTTCCCCTCTCTGGCGAGCCTCCTCAGCGCCGCGCTCTGGGCGGCCGGCCTCGGCCACTTCTGCGTGCTGATCGCGAGCTTCCAGGTACCGAGCCGCCTCGGCTGGCGGCAGGACCTGGCGAAGCTCACGCCGTTCAACCGAAAACTGATGTGGGTCCACGGCGGCTTTGCCGTGCTGACGATTATCGCCTTCGGCGTGTTCACGCTCGCTCTCCATGACGAAATGCTGCGCGGCGACCGAGCGGCTCTCTGCCTGGCCGCCTTCATCGCCGTCTATTGGACGGCGCGAATCGTTGTCGATTTCACGTACTACGATCACGAGGACTGGCCGCGCGGCGTAGGCTTCGTCGTGGGCCACGCACTCCTTACGCTCTTGTTCGTCTTCTTGGTCGCTGTCTATTTCGGGCTGCTGCTCTGGAGCGTCTGGCTGCGCTAGGCGCCCCGCTACTTGCCGACAGCAACTGCGGGTCGCACCGAGTCGAGCACTTTCTCGTAGTAGGCTTCGTATCGCGGAATGATGTCGTTCGAGCAGTACCGGCGCCGTGCATTGATCCGTGCCATCTCGCCCATTGGGCGGCCCCGATCGGAGCGTGTCAGAATCTCCAGCGCATATTTCGCGGCAGTAGCCACATCGCGCGGCTCGAAGAGATAGCCGTCCACTCCGTGCGTGACGACCTCCGGTACGCCTCCGACGGCCGTCGCGATCACCGGCACTTCGCACGCCATCGCCTCCAGCGCCGCCAGGCCGAACGACTCCTCATCGCTCGGCAGAAGGAAGAGGTCGGCCAGTCCGAGTTTGTCCTGCACGTTCAACTGCTTGCCGAGGAAAAATATGTCCTTCGAAAGCCGCTTCTTCCGCACCACGTACTCCGCCGCGCCGCGATCCGGGCCGTCGCCAATCATGATCAGCTTGGCGGGAATCTTCTCGCGCACGAGCGCGAAGATTTCCACCACGTCCGTGATGCGCTTCACCGGCCGGAAATTCGAAAGGTGCAGCAGGATCGGCTCGCCGTTCGGCGCGAATTTCGCGCGCGCCTTCGCGTCTTGGGAGCGTTGATACAAATCGCAGTTGACGAAGTTCGGGATCACTTCAATGGGCCGCTTGATCTCGAATTCCCTCAGGGTGCGTTCGCGCAGATAGTTCGAGATCGCCGTGACGCCGTCGCTCTGCTCGATCGAGAACCGCGTAATGGGCAGATAGCTCCGGTCGTTGCCGACCAGAGTGATGTCCGTTCCATGCAACGTGGTGATGAAAGGCAGCTTCCGCGGCGCGGACATCATTCGCGCCAGCAGCGCGCTCACCGAATGCGGAATCGCGTAGTGGACGTGCAGCAGATCGAGCTGCGCGCTCTCGGCCACCTCGGTCATCTTCGTGGCCAGCGCCAGCGCGTACGGCGGGTGATCGAACAAGGGATACGTCGTGACTTCGACTTCGTGAAACGATATCCGCTCGCTCGCGTTGCTCAGGCGGATGGGCATCGCGTAGCTGATGAAATGGATTTCGTGCCCGCGGGCGGCGAGTTCGATGCCCAGTTCGGTGGCGACCACACCCGAACCGCCGTAGGTTGGGTAGCAGGTGATCCCGATTCGCATGGTCGTTGTCGGCGCAGGCTCGCTCCTTCACGCGGGGCCTGCGCCTTGCCTGAAGATTCCGTGCCGCTCGCAACTACTGGCCGTTGGTTCCGCCCTGTGCGGCCTCTTCACCGTCTTTATATAGATAGCGGATGCAGTGCTTGTAAATCAGCAGATTGGGGCTGCCGTAGCGCGTCAGCTTGATGCAATCCCGATCGTACCACTCGACGGTGCCGCGCAGCACTTCGCCGTCCGTCAGAACCACGGCAACAGGCGTGCGCGACTGCATCTGCTTCACGTAGTAAAAATTCTCGGCGTATGTTTGCTCAGGCGGCGCCGGTTTCTTGCGCGGCGCGGGTGCAGGTTGCGGAGCAGCCTGGGCAGGCCGCGACGCGTAGGACTCCTTCGGTTCCGTCAAAGTGGGGCGAAAAAGCTTGCGGTTCACCATAGGATTGCTCCTCAGTTTGATACTTCTTATGACTGCAGTAGAAGGGGTTCGGTTGCAACTTTTTACAAACAATTCAGGGCGGGTCCGGGACCTAACGAACGCTGAGTGATGCCATCAGGGCATCCAGACCCAATTGGCGGCCGATGTTGCGGCGCAGTCTGGCCTCAAGCCGATCCAGGCCGCGCGTTGCTTGCAGAATCCACTCCCTATCGATCTTCTTGCCTAAGGTCTCCACTTCCCGCCGCAGGTCGGGGTTGCGAGGGAGGCTGCTCTTCGGACCTTGAGAGGATTCCAACAAGTCCGTAAGAAGACTATAGAGCACGTCCAGGACGATTTCAAACGATTCCTGCTCCTGCTTGGAAAGTTGCGCGGTGGCTGCGAAGATCTCGCCGTAGCGCTCGCCGGCGACGGCCTTCTCCACAAGCTGGAGAACGCTTCTCCGCAGCCGAGTCGAGTGCTCGATATCGAGCGAGAGCGCGGCGCCGGGGCTGCCGTACGCAAGCTGGGCAGCCAGCTTGCGCTCCGCGGCCTTCCGATCGCCGCGTTCGGCGAGAAACGCCTCGATCTTCTCCTCCGAAACCGGAGCAAAGTGAAACTGCAGACAGCGCGAGCGGATCGTCGGCAGCATCGAATCCGGCGTCGACGCGAGCAGTATCAATGTGGCCGATTCGGGCGGTTCTTCGAGAATCTTAAGAAACAGGTCGGCATCGTTCCACCGCATGGTGTCCGCCCCGTCCAGAATGAAAACCCGCCGGCGGCCCTGAGGCTTGAAATAGGCGGCACGCTGCACGGCCCGCAGCTGTCCCACGCGGATCATTGGCCGCGCCACGGGCGTCCGCAGCCGCACCGGATCGGGCACGATCAGCCAGACGTCCGGATGGGTTTCCAGAATCAACGGCGTGCGCTCGACGGCGGCCGCATCGGCGCTTTCGCCCCGCTCGGCCAGGCCCGCCTCAATCAGCGGCGCCGGGTCGGCGAGACGGGCGATCCGGAGACAGGAACCGCACTCGCCGCAGAAGTCGTCCTTCAGCCGCTCGCAGTTCGTCGCCTGGGCGAACATTCGCGCCAGAGTGTACTTGCCGATTCCGCGAGGTCCCGTAAACAGCAGCGCGCTCGGCACGCGCTCCCGCCGCAGCATGCCCTGCAAGGCGCTGACGATTCGCTCGTTGCCGATGAATTCGCTGAAGCCCATTCGGCTACCCCTTTGCCTTCAGAGCGGAAGAGATTCGCGCGTCGACAGCCGCCAGAATCTCTTCGTGAATTTCCGCGGGAGCCCGCAGCGCGCCGGCCCCTGCGTCGAAGCACTCGATCTTCACCCAATTCGGCTGGCGTGCGAGCTCGTCGTAAACCTCGGCGGCCGCTTCCAGATGGGCCACGTCCGACTCCTGCAGATCGTGCCGCAACGTCGTGTAGTCGCGCGCGGCCTTCTTCCCAATCAGTCGGTGCGCCTCCCCTACCGGCACGCGCAGGTAAACAACCAGATCTTCGGCGGGTAGTCCGTAGACCTGATATTCCAATTGCTTTAGCCACGCGAGGAAGTTCCCGCGCCTCTCGCGCGGCACGCGGGCTCCCTGATGCGCGAGATTCGATCCGACGTAGCGATCGGCCAGGATCGTCTTCCCGGCGGCCAGCGCCGCCTCCATCGCCGGTTTCGATTCCAGGCGGTCCCCAGCGTAAAGGAGTGCAGAAAAATGCGGGTCCACGGCTGCGAGGCTGCCGAATTCGCCGTTCAGGAACTGGCCGACCAGCTTGCCGAAAAAACCGCCGTAGTTCGGAAAGCCGATCTGCGAGATAGCCACTCCACGGCGCGCAAAGGCCAGCGCCAGGGCATCCAGCTGCGTGCGTTTCCCGGAGCCGTCGATTCCCTCGAGAACGATCAGTTTTCCGCGGTCGGCCATGGAAGTGGCAGCCAGTTTAGCAGCCGCCGACGGCGAGTGCCTAGTGCTCTGCTTGCCACATGCTAGAATCGCGCCGATGGTGACGCAAACCAGCTTGATTGCCGTGAATTTCGCGCGTGTGCAGGAGCGAGTCGCGCTCGCAGCCGAGCGCGCCGGCCGCGCCGCGGGTGAAGTCACGATCGTGGCAGTCTCGAAAACCTTCTCGGTTGAGGCGATTCGCGCGGCCTACGACGCCGGACTGCGCCATTTCGGCGAGAATCGCGTGCAGGAGTTCGAGCCGAAGCGAGCCAAGCTGTCCGATCTCGGTGGCGTGGCTTGGCACTTTATCGGGCATCTGCAAAGCAACAAGGCCCATCGCGCCGTGCATCTGTTTGACCGCATCGACTGCGTGGACAGCCTCTCTCTCGCGCACAAGCTCGACACCGCTGCCGCCACCGAGCACAAACGCATTCCCGTCCTGATCGAAGTGCGCCTCAGCCACGAGGCGACGAAGAGCGGCGTCGCCGAGAGCGATCTGCGTGACCTGGCAGACTATCTATCGCAGTCGCCGCACGTCGACCTGCGCGGCCTGATGACAATCCCTCCATACTCGGACGATCCGGATGAGGCGCGTCCTTACTTTCGTAGGCTGCGCGCGCTGCGCGACAGATTGCGCGAACAACTCGCCCTTCCGCTGCCCGTCCTATCGATGGGAATGAGCCACGATTTCGAAGTCGCCATCGAAGAAGGCGCGACCGAAATCCGCGTGGGCACGGCGCT
>DATJXJ010000028.1:0-65497 GCA_035500255.1 Verrucomicrobiia bacterium
GGGTCGAACTTCAGGTAGCCGTCCTGCGAGCCGAGGTGTCCATCCAGCTCGAGCGACATGTCCTTCCCGTGAAAATCGAAGATGACGTAGGCCTTCACGAGGTCGCCGTCCATGTCGACCTTCACATCCTTCACCGACGACTGCACCTGCTCGAGCGTGGCGGCGTCGCCGGCGGGTACCTGAGCCGAATCACCCGATGGAGGCGCGACGGCCGCGCCCGTTGGCGGCGCCGAGCCTTGAAGCTGGAGGTCCTTTGCCAGAAACGAGTTCAGCTCCGAGCGATCGAGCGTTACGGACGCGGGGCCACTCTGTCCGGCCGCTCTTTGCTCGTCGATTGCGGAGAATTTCTGTTCGGCGCGAAGGGCGGCGGCGGGGTCAACCGGAACGTTCGGAGGCGGCGATTTGCGCAGGATTAGGATCAGGACCAGCGACACGCCTAGGAAACTGATCCACGTCAGAACCCGGTAGAACTTTGTCGCGATCGTGACTTCGGGCATTGCGCGCCTCCTTCAAAAGTTTAGCAAGGGAGGGGAGGCGGCAGGCGGCCCGGCCATCCAACGGTCGCCAATCGTCCACTGGCCTTGCGGTCAGCCGGCGAGACCCCAATTTCATCCCTGGGAGTTGCGCCGGGATGACGAACCAACCAATAACCCAGACGTGCAAGTTGAGGCACAAGCTATTGACGTGGTTCTAGTACTAGGTAAAGCTGAGACATCGAGGGTTCGGGGACCTTCGATCAGACCAGGTGGTCTCAACCTTATCGCAAGGAAGGTCGCATATGAGGTCAATGCGGTCGTTCTTCGCAAGGAGAACCCTTCGGCTCCTGCGCGGGTTTGCGGTCTTTGCCGCGCTGCTGGTCGCTCCGGCGATCCAGGCACAAACCGATAGCCCGGACGAAAAGCCGATCACTCCCGCCCCCGTCTTTCAGATGGGCAGCGGGTTCATCACCACGTTTCAGGGCGGTACGCCGCACCTGGGCCCGCTGATCAACCCCGTTCTGCTGGTGCCGGTCGGCAACAACTGGCTGATCGAGGCGCGCGGCGATTTGGAGTCCGATCTTGCGCCGCCTCCCGGGAGCGGAGGCTTCACCGGGAACCTCGAAACGAACGTGGACTACCTGCAGATCGACTACATCGCGAACAAGTACGTGACGTTCACTGCCGGGCGTTTTCTGACGCCATTCGGAATCTACAACGAGCGGCTGTACCCGATCTGGATCCGCGATCTGCAAACCGACCCTCTGATCCTGCCGCTGGAAGGAGGGGAATACGGCTCGAGCAACGGCGCGATGGTGCGCGGCGGCTTCGACGCGACCTCCGCCATCGAGATCAACTACGCGGCCTATTTTTCGGCGAACAGCACCATCGAGAACCTTTCATCGGACCGCAGTTTCGGATTCCGGAGCGGCATATTTCTGCCGGGGCCCCGCCTGGAAGTCGGCGGATCGTTTCAGCACCTTTTGCAGGAGTACCGCAAGAATTCCGTCGGAGTTCACTTCGAATGGCAGCCCCGACCACTGCCGCTCGACATTCGCGCGGAGTACGCCCGCTCCTGGGTGGGCAGCGGCTATTGGGTGGAAGGCGCGTACAAACTGAGCCAGATTCCGGTGTGGCGGAACACGCTGCGGCACGTGCAGATGGTCGGGCGGATGCAGCAGTTCTACGAGGGAGCAGGATGGTCGGAGGACGTGCCCGGCGCGAACACCAACATGTTCGAGTACGGGATCAACTACTACTTCCGCGACGATATTCGGTTCGTGAGCAGCTATGGCAGGCAGTTCGCGCCGGATGGGGGAAACATGAACGTCTGGACGGTCGGGCTGACGTATCGGCTGGCGATGCCGATCGGTCCCGGAGAGATGCGATGAGGCGGCAGACGAAGATTTCGGGTTTGCTCGCATGGGCCGCAGGAGCGTTTCTCATGTGCGGCACGGCAATCGCTCAGCAGGATGCTACGCGGGCGGCGGTTCCGGCGGGCGTCCCAGCGCCTGCGGCTTCGGCGCCGGCTCCGGCGGCTAGGCCGACGCCTGCGACGAGTTCAGCCGCGGGCACCGTTTCGACAGCAAGCGCGCCAACGAGTTCCGCTTCCGCCGCCGCAAAGACGCCAGCGGAGCCACCCGTGCGGGAAAGAGAAGCGATGCTCGCCGAAGGCGAGAAGCGGTTTTCGACGAATTGCGGCCGGTGCCACCAGTCGCCGCACCACTTTCCGCCGAGGATGATGGCGACGGTTGTCCGGCACATGCGCGTGCGCGCGACGATCACAGACGAAGACATGCGGTCGATACTGCTGTATCTCACGCAGTAGAGCGACGGCATGCCGGCAACTGCTGATTGGCGGGGAACCGCAGGACCGGGATTCGTTCGCGTCGTCGGCGCGATTGCGGCTCTGGTGCTGATCGCTCACCTGGTACGGGCGCAGGCGCCGACTCCGCGGGTGATCGAGGTGCTGGCGGATCACGACAGCCGGTACAAGATCGCCGGACAGAAAGAACCGGTGATCACGGTTCACGCGGGCGAAACGGTTCTTCTGCGTATCACGGCGATCAAGGCGAAGGATCACAACCGAAATGGCGCGATACACGGTTTCTGCCTGCTGCGAGCGAAGGACCGGTCGCACGTCCCAGGCTGGGACTGGGAGCTGAAGCCGGGGCTCAATCAGATTACGGCCGCGGCGCCGAACGAACCGGGCGAGTACGTGGTTGTTTGCACGGTGATTTGCAGCTCCGAGCACGAAGGCATGCACATGAAGTTCGTGGTATTGCCGCAGTGAATGGGGCCGCGGTCGGATGAAACGCACGGCGGAGGGCGTTCTAATGATTTGGGGGAAGCGGGCCATGGAACGAAAGCGGAAGGGCGGAGCGATATCGGCGCTGGTCGCGGCGGCAGCACTGCTGGCGTGCTTCGCGGGCGGCGGGACCGAGCGCGTGTTCGTGGGAGAGATTGGCGACTCGCAGTGCGCGCTGAACGTCCATTCACTCAGCCGCTCACATGCGGAGATGTTGAAGAAGCAGGGCGTCGGCACGTCGGCGGGAGACTGCGCGCGATATTGCGTGAAGAATCTTGGCGGCGTGTTCGTGCTGGTGGTGAAGGAAAAGGTCTACAAGCTGGACAACCAGGAACTGGCGGAGAAGAACGCCGGAAAGAAAGTGAAGATCACCGGCACGCTCGATCCTCAGACGAACATCATTGCCGTCCACACGATGGATCCGCTGAAGATGCCCTGAGGCCGGGCCGGCGTCTGACCGCAAAGGCGCTATTTCCGCATTGCCCCGATGAGCGCGGCGGTGAACTCCGCCGTCGTCGCAGTCCCGCCTACGTCCTTCGTGAGGGATTTTCCGTCGTGGTAGAGCTTGTAGAGAGCGGTTTCGATCGTGCGCGCGGCGGGTGATTCGCCGATGTGGTCCAGCATCATGATCGCGCTCATCAGCAGCGCGGTGGGATTGGCGATGCCTTTTCCCGCGATATCGGGGGCGGTGCCGTGGACCGCTTCGAAAATGGCGACGTCCTTTCCAATGTTGCCGCTGGGCACGACGCCGAGGCCGCCCACAAGGCCGGCGGCGAGGTCGCTCATGATATCGCCGTAGAGGTTCGTGAGCAGCAGCATATCGAACTGGCGCGGATTCAAGACCATCTGCATGCAGGCGTTATCGATAATCAGTTCCTTGCACTCGATGTCCGGATATTCCTGGGCGACCGCCCGAATGGACTTCAGGAACAGGCCGTCGGACATCTTCATGATGTTCGCTTTGTGGATCGCGTGAATCTTCTTGCGGCCGTGCTTGCGCGCGTACTCGAACGCGAACCGGGCGATGCGCGTGGAGGCGCGCTCGGTGATGATCTTGAGGCTTTCGACGACGCCGGGCACGACTTCGTGCTCGAGGCCCGCGTAGAGGTCTTCGGTGTTCTCGCGGATCAGGACCATGTCTACGTTGTGGAAGCGCGACTGCACGCCGTTGAGATTCTTTACCGGGCGGACATTGGCGTAGAGGTCGAGCGCCTTGCGCAGGCCGACGTTGATGCTGGGCGGTCCCGATGCCACGGCCGTCGTCAGGGGGCCCTTCAGCGCAACGCGATTCTTGCGGATGGATTCGACGACGCCGGACTGCATGAAGTCGATGCCGCGGCGCTCCAGATCGCCGCGCGCCTCGGTGCCTTCCCAGGTGATGTCGACGCCGGCGGCCGCCAGGATTTCCTGCACCGCTTTCGATACTTCTACTCCGATCCCGTCGCCGGGAATCAAGGTAATGGTATGTTTCATGGTGACTCAATCAGTGTATACGGAATCGCGCTCCGGCTGTAGTCGGGTTCCGCACGCACCGTTTCATTCTCAACACTGTGGAATGCATCCGTGCGGGCCCTGGCTGAATCTGATATAATCGGGCTGTCGAGTGGAGCGCGGGAGCTGCTTGCGCGCGCCGATCATGGAGGGTCGAGAATGGTTCAACTGACGTCTGTGGCGGTAAGCAAGGTGAAAGAGATACTTGGTCAGCAGGCGCCTGTGCCGGCCGGGCTGCGCGTCGCGGTGGTAGGCGGCGGCTGTTCCGGTTTCAGCTACCGGATGGCCTTCGAGAATCAGGTGAACGAGGCCAGCGACAACGTCTACGAATTTGACGGCCTGAAGGTGATGGTCGACCAGATGAGCGAGATGTATCTGGATGGCGTATCCATCGATTACATCGAGACGCTCGAGGGCGCGGGGTTCAAGTTCAACAATCCGAACGTGAAGAGCACCTGCGGCTGCGGCAGTTCGTTTACGGTCTAGCCGACAACGTTGGATTTTCTCTCCTTGTGAAGCTCCCGGGATCATCGGTTCCGGGAGCTTTCGTTTTTGGCCCCGGAACAGAGAGAAGGCGCAAGGATTGAAAACCGAAGGCCTGATCCGTATGCTGTTTTGCTGATATGAAGATCGCCCTGGCGCAATTCAATCCAACGGTAGGCGATTTCGAAGGCAATCGAGCGCGCATCCTGGAGATGGCGCGGGAAGCGAACGCAGCCGGCGCCGATCTGGCCCTGTTCTCCGAGCTGTGTCTGTGCGGCTATCCGCCGCAGGATCTGATCGAACGGCCTTCCTTCGTGGAGCGCAATCAGCGCGAGCTGTTGTGCCTGGCGAAGGAAATCCCGATGCATGCCCTGGTCGGGTTCGTCGGCAAAGCGCAGGACGACACCGGAAAACCCGTCGCGAACTCGGCGGCGCTGATCGCGCCCGGGAAGATTCTCTTCGAACAGCGCAAGATGCTGCTGCCCACCTACGACGTTTTCGACGAAACGCGCTACTTCCAGCCCGCGCACACGCAGTTCGTCTTTCCACTTGGTCCGGAACAGCTTGGCGTGACGATTTGCGAAGACACGTGGAATGACAAGAGTTTCTGGCCCGAGCGGCTGTACGAACGCGACCCGGTGGCAGAACTCGTAGGGAAGGGAAGCTCGATCATCCTGAATCTTTCGTCTTCGCCGTACACGCTGGGGAAGAGAGGGCTGCGGCAAGACATGCTCGGCGCGGTGGCGGAGCAGCGACGCGTTCCCGTCGTGTACGTGAATCAGGTCGGCGGAAACGACAGCCTGATTTTCGACGGATCGAGCGTGGCGTTCACGGCGGACGGACGCGTGGCGGCGCGCGCGAAGTCGTTTGACGAGGATCTGATCTATTTCGACACGGCCAGCGGCACTGGAGACTTGCGGCCCGCGCTGGACGACGAATTCGAGGCGGCGTACCGTGCGCTCGTGATCGGAACGCGGGATTACGTTCGCAAGTGCGGCTTCAAGAAAGTGGTCATCGGGTTGAGCGGAGGCATCGATTCGGCGCTCGTGGCGGCGATCGCCACGGCGGCGCTGGGCCCGGCCAACGTTCTGGGCGTGGCGATGCCGGGGCCGTATTCCTCCGAGGGCGCCTTGCGCGACGCCAAGCATCTCGCGTCCAATTTGGGGATTGAACTGATCACGCTGCCGATCATCGAGACGTTCGAGACGTACCGCCGCGCGCTGGCGGAACCCTTCCGCGGCCGCCCCGAAGACGTCACCGAGGAGAACATCCAGGCGCGGATTCGAGGAAATTTTCTGATGGCGCTGTCGAACAAGTTCGGGGCGCTGGTGTTGAGCACGGGCAACAAATCGGAATTGGCCGTCGGGTACTGCACGCTATACGGGGATATGGCCGGGGGCCTCGGCGTGATCGCGGATGTGCCCAAGACGATGGTCTACGACCTGGCGAACTACGTGAACCGGGGAAAGCAGATCATCCCGCGCGAGACGCTGACGAAGCCGCCTTCGGCCGAATTGCGCCCGAACCAAACCGACCAGGACACTCTTCAGCCCTACGAAGACCTGGACCGCATCCTGAAAGCCTACGTGGAAGAGATGCACGACCCGGAGCGCATTGCCGAAGAGTGCCTACTGCCGCTCGATGTCGTTCGCTCCGTCGCGCTGCAAGTGGATCGCAACGAGTACAAGCGGAAGCAGGCCCCGCCGGGATTGAAGCTCACCTCGAAGGCGTTCAGCGTCGGCCGCCGCTTTCCCATCGCGCAGAAGTTCTCCGTCTAGGGCCGGCCGAACCTTCATCGCGATCAGGGCGCGCTCACGGACTGTTGGCCCAGATTCTTCGTGCGCGCCGGATGGATCCAGTTGAAGAGCAGGAAGACCACTGCAAACGCCACCAAGCCGTTGATGCCGCCTTCGACTCCCGTGCCGCCGCCGGTGAGCCACGATGGGCCGCTGAGAGAAGACGCGAAGAGGTGGGTGGAGATGTTGGCGATCCCGCCGTTCGGGGGAGAGAAAAGGAAGGTTTCCGCAAAATCGAAGGCGGCGTGAAATCCGATGCCGAGCCACAAGCTGCCCGTGCGGCGCAGGGACAGCGAGAAGATCATTCCGAAGAGCGCGGCCGTGACGACGCCCAGCCACGTATAGCCGACATCTCCGAGATGCGTCAGCCCAAAAGCCGCGGATAGCAGGATCGCCGAGGGCCAGAAACCGATGCCGCTCGCCAGAGTAATCTGCCCATAGCCGCGAAAGAGAGTTTCCTCGAAAAGCCCAACCGCCAGGGTGGCCGCTGCCCAAAGAAGGCCATAGCGCAGAGCCAGTGGCGCGCTCAGCACCACGGGCCCGAAAGAGAAGTGGCCCTCCGCCTTGAGCGCGAGGCAAAGCGCCGTGACCATGGCGAGCCCCCACACGAGTCCCTCGCCGAAACGCAAGGCTCCGAGCCTGACCGGCGAAGCGAACCCGTAGTCGCGAACCCGGCTGCGCTCGATCGTGGTCATGGCAAAGAGAGCCATGCCGAGCGCAACCAGATTCACGACTTCCAAAGTAAGGAGGCCGGTCGGCCGGAACTCGCCCTTTTGCGTTCCAGTGGCGATCAAGAGTTCGCGGAGCAGGGGACTATACCGGATGAGCAGATATTGAAGGCAGGCCTGCGAGACGACGAAAAAGCAGATGAACGCAAGCAGGCGCCACCCGGCTCGCAGGCCGGTCGGCGTCACAAAGATCGACCGAAAGCCGCCGACGGGCTGCACCGGGGAAGTGTTGGGCGTTGGTGACATGAGAGGCGATATCCTTGTCTGGCGGAGCCGGGGCTACGTCAGACGCCGATGACTTTCACCAACTCTCGGACCGAGGCCGCCGACTTGTCGAGCGCCGCCTTTTCCTCCGGCGTGAGCGCGATCTCGATGATCTGCTCGGCGCCTTTCGCTCCCAGCTTCACGGGGACGCCGACGAACAGGCCGTTGATTCCGTATTCGCCCTCAAGATAGACCGCGCAGGGCAGGATCTTCTTCTTGTCCTTCAAGATGGCCTCGACCATCTCGACCGCCGCCGCCGACGGCGCGTAGTAGGCCGAGCCAGTCTTCAAGAGGTTGACGATTTCGGCGCCGCCCTGGCGCGTGCGCTTGATGATAGCTTCAAGTTTTTCTTTAGGGATGAGTTCCGTGATCGGAATTCCCGCGACCGTGGAATAGCGAGCGAGGGGAACCATGTCGTCGCCGTGCCCGCCGAGGACGAACGAATGAACGTTCTCCACCGACACGTTCAACTCGCGCGCGACGAAAGTGCTCATCCGCGCCGAGTCGAGGACACCGGCCATGCCCAGGACGCGATTCTTGGGGAAACCGCTGACCTTGAAGGCGGCCTGCGCCATGGCGTCGAGCGGATTGGTGACGATGACCAGGATCGCGTTGGGGGAAAGCTTCACGACGGCTTCCACCACGGCTTTGATCACGTCGTAATTCGCCTTCAGCAGATCGTCGCGGCTCATGCCCGGCTTGCGCGGGAAGCCGGCGGTAATGACGATGACGTCGCTATTGGCCGTTTCCTTGTAGTCGCCGCCGGCCGTCGAGATGCCGGCCGCGCTGGCGTTGGAACCGAGGATCGGAGCCGACTCGGCCATGTCGAGGGCTTTGCCGGCCGGAACGCCTTCGAGAATGTCGGTCAGGACCACGTCGGCCAGACCGGCATCATGTATTCGTTGAGCTGTCGTCGAGCCGACAAAACCGCCGCCGACGACCGTCACTTTCTTGCGCATTCAAATTCTCCTGTGAAAGTTCAATATTTGCTGCGGCGCGGAGTGTCGTGCCGCGGGCCGCACTGCAAAAGCAGATTCCTCGCTGCGCTCGGAATGACAAATCAGAGTGATCAGCGGCCAACCGGGGCCGGCGCGCCCATATTCTCGATGATCGAGCTGGCGAAGTCGGTGGTGCTCAGCTTGGTCGCACCGGTCATCAGGCGCTCCAGATCGTACGTCACGCGCTTTTGCTGAATCGTTCGCTCGATGCCCGTCTCGATCAGGCGGCCCACTTCCTTCCAGCCCATAAAGTCAAACATCATCACGCCGGAGAGCATCACCGAGCTGGGATTGATCACGTCCTTGTCCGCGTACTTCGGGGCGGTACCGTGAGTGGCTTCGAAGCAGCCGTAGCCGTCGCCGATGTTGGCGCCCGGCGCCATGCCGAGGCCCCCGACCTGAGCGGCGCACGCGTCCGAGATGTAGTCTCCGTTCAGGTTTGGCGTGGCAAAGACCTGGTATTCATTCGCGCGCGTCAGTACCTGCTGAAAGACGGAGTCGGCGATGCGATCGTTGATCAGAAGCTTTTTCTTCCATTGGCCGCGGCCGTGCGTGGCATAGATGGCATCAAGTGTTTGTTGAACTTCGGCGGCGACCTTCTTCCTGAAGTCTTCGGTGGCGTGTTCGAGTCCGGGCTCGATCAGCTCGGCGTTTTTCTCGAGTGAAATGTTCGGATCGTTGTCCTTGTTCCCGAGAATCCAGCTCTCGCGTTCCGTGACGACCTGTGCGCGGAACTCCTCGACGGCGAGTTCGTAGCCCCAGTCGCGAAACGCGCCCTCGGTGAATTTCATGATGTTGCCCTTGTGCACCAGGGTGACGACGCGCCGGTTGTTTTCGAGCGCGTGCTGAATGGCGCGACGGACCAGCCGCTTGGTGTTTTTCGCGGAGATGGGTTTGATTCCGATGCCGGGATGTTCGGGCAAGCGCTTGTTTGTCCCGGCGAGCATTTCGTTGTTGATGAATGCCGTGATCTTTTCGGCCTCGGGCGTACCGGATTTCCATTCGATGCCCGCGTAGACGTCCTCCGTGTTCTCGCGGAATATCACCACGTCCATCAATTCGGGACGCTTCATGGGCGTGGGAACGCCCTCGAAATAGCGGACCGGGCGAACGCAGGCGTAGAGATCGAGCAATTGGCGGAGGGCGACGTTGAGCGAGCGAATGCCGCCGCCCACGGGAGTGGTGAGCGGCCCTTTGATAGCCACGCGGAAGTCGCGAATTGCGTCGACCGTATCCTGCGGCAGCCAGTCCTTGAACAGGTTGTAGGATTCCTCGCCTGCGTAGATCTTCAGCCAGGCAATCTTGCGCTTGCCGCCGTAGGCTTTTTCGACGGCCGCGTCGAAGACTCGCCGGGAGGCGCGCCAGATGTCGCGTCCCGTACCGTCGCCTTCGATGAAGGGAATGATCGGGCGGTCGGGAACGCGGAACTGGCCGCCCGCATACTCGATCGGTTTGCCGTCCGAAGGGACTGCGACGCCGCTATAGGAATTCTTCATGACCTGCTTCCACCCCCAACCGTGCGCAAACGCGCGGACTGTTGATTGCGTGGCCCGAAGTCGGACCGATAACCTTAGCACAAGTTTCGTTCGATGGAAGCGACGGAAACGAGCGGCGGAACGAGGAGCGGACCGAGCAGGCATCGACGATCGGGCTCGCGCTTTCTTTTGGGAGAAACATGAGGTGTCACTTAAAGTGCGAGCACGTGAATCCCAAATCTGGCTGAAATTTCAACTTCGACTCGAGATGTCGGCAGGGCGACGCATGTCTCAAGAATAGTATGAAGCTGCGGGCCGGCCACCGCCGCTGGAAGAACGCACGATCAGAGCTACGACGACGCCGATCAGGAAACCCCCGACGTGCGCCCACCATGCGACGCCACCCATTGACGCGGAGGCAACGGCGCTGAGCCCGCTCAAGACCTGCGCGATGAACCAGAGGCCGATGAAAATCACGGCCGGGATCTTCCAGGTGAACCAGATGATGAAGAGGGGAATAAGCGTCAGGATGCGCGAACCCGGAAAGAAGACGATGTAGGCGCCAAGGACTCCTGAGATGGCGCCGCTCGCGCCCACAGTCGGGATGTGCGACCCCCAGGAGAAGAGCGTCTGCGAAACTCCCGCGCCAACGCCCGCCACCAGATACAAGAGCAGATAAGGGACGGGCCGCATGCGGTCTTCCACGTTGCCCCCGAAGACCCAAAGAAACCACATGTTGCTGATGATGTGCCACCAGCCGCCGTGAAGAAACATGCAAGTGAGGAGAGGCAGAAATGCCTCCCCGATCGTGTAGTGCTTTCCGGCCAGAGCCTGCGAGATCTTGTAGGGGACCAGCCCGTAGGTCATGGCGAAAACGTCCTGGGCGTGGTGACCCAAAGTGATTTGGTAGATGAATACGACGGCGTTGGCGAGGATGATCAGCAGCGTGACGACGGGGAACGAACGCCGCGGCGTCAAGTCCTTCAGCGGGATCATGCTCGGGCCCCTGAGCCGAGCGCGGTGCGAGCCGCTTCGCCAAGCTCCGCTTCCGCGTAAGCCAAGTCGGACCGCTCCCCATTGCGGCGCAAGTTTTCGATTTCTTCGAGCGGGGCAATGTGCCCGCGTGCCCCAGGGGCGGTGCAGTTGAGCGCGGCGGCCGCGCAGGCGAATTCAAGTATCTCTTCAACTCGCCACTCGCGGGTCAGGCCGTAGAGGAAAGCACCGTGAAAAATGTCGCCTGCTCCGGTCGTGTCGACGGCGCGCACCTGAAAGCCGGGGCAGAGAAGGAATCGCCGGCCGTCCCAGGCGAGAACTCCCATTCGACCCAGAGTGGCTCCGATCAAGCGACACTTGAACTCGGCGAAAATTCTGGGAAGTGACTTGAGCAAATCGCGCTCGCCGGTGAGTCTTTCAGGAAAATCCCTCGATGTGACAGGGAAGTCGACGAAGTGAAGCAGTTCTTGAACTCCCGGATAGAGATTGTCGAAGTCACCGACGACAGAAATTCGATTGTCGCGGGCCCAGCGCGCGGCCTGGGCTGCGGCAGCCGTGTCGTGCCCATCGACCAGCAGAAATCTTGCGCAGGAAATCCATTCGCGCTTCAGATCGCCGGGGCGGAGCGCGATCTCCGGATCGCGTTTCCAGAGCACCGTGCGTTCGCCGGAGGAGTCGTCAACGAGAATGAACGCGATCTGACTGGCACAGCCGCGTGCGGGAATCCAGTGAGCCTCGACGCCTTCGCGTGCCATCTCGCGCCGCTGCAGATCGCCGGCGGCATCGTCCCCAATTTTCCCGACGTAGCGCGCGGACAAACCCCAACGGCTGCAAGCGACCATCGCGCTTGCGACCTGGCCGCCGGGCATGGCGTCCGCGGAGACCAGCTCGATCTTGGAATCGGAGGCAGGGAAGCGCGGCAGGCGAATGATCGTGTCCGTGGCGTTGATTCCCACGCCCACGACGTCCACGCCGTGCGATTCCGTCGGGTGATTCATCGGAGGACTACTCTAGCCGAGCTTGCGGAATTTTCAAACGCGCTCCGAATTTCGGCGAAGAAGTGTTTAGCGATTGCGCGGCCAGGATGGCTATGGTAGAAAAATTTGTTTCGATGTGTGCGGCTTGCGCGGCTCGTTTTCGCAGTATGGAGGCAAGAGAGCGGGCTGTTCGCCGGTCGGCGCGCCGACACGCCGATGCCACTCCGAGAATCCGACGCCATCATCCTGCAGCACTATGCGCTTGGCGAGGCAGACTGGCTCGTCAGTTTCCTGACGCGGACGATGGGGCGCGTGCGCGGCGTGGCTGCGGGAGCGCGCAGACCGAAGAGCCGGTTCGGGTCGACGCTCGAGCGGTTGTCGCACGTGCGCATCTGGTTCTTCGAGCGAGAGAATCGCGACCTGGTCCGCGTGAGCCAGTGCGAAATGATCGAGTCGTTCCTCGATGCATTTCGAGACTACGCGTCGAGCGTCGCATTGGGTGTATTTAGCGAAGTGACGGAAGCGGTGCTGCCGGACCATGAGGCGTCGGACGCAAACTTCCGTTTGCTCCTGCTGGCCGCGCAGACGGTGAAGCGCACAGCGAAGCCGGAACTGCCGCTGGCGTATTTCGCGTTGTGGACCGTGAAGCTGGGCGGATGGCTGCCCGCGCTCGATCGGTGCGGGAGGTGCGGCGCCGCTCTCCCAGAGGGCTCCGCCGCGTATTTTTCTGCGAGCGGTTCGGTGCTGGCCTGCAACAAATGCCGAACGCCCGGAATGCGAACGCTTTCACCCGCGTCGCTCGGGCTCGCGAGAAGGATGCTCGCTGAGCGGCTCGATCGGCTGGCCGAAAGCGCGAGGCCGGACTCGATCCGGCCGGCGCGCGAGCTGACCGATTCGATGCTGGACGTGATCGAACATCAGATCGACCGCAAACTGAAATCTCGAGAACTGCTGGAGCAGCCGGCGTGAAGCGTCAAGCGCACGACTCGAAACCACAAAAGGGAAGCGTGAAGCCGCAGGGGCTGACGTTTCAGGATCTTCTACTAAAGCTTGAAGCATACTGGGCGCATAAGGACTGCGTGCTCCAGCAGCCGTACGACATTGAAGTGGGCGCGGGCACCATGCACCCGGAAACTTTTCTTCGCGTGCTGGGTCCCGACCCCTACCGCGTTGTCTACGCGCAGCCCAGCAGGCGCCCGGCGGACGGCCGCTACGGCGAAAATCCGAACCGCCTCTACAAGCACACCCAGCTTCAAGTGATACTCAAGCCTTCGCCAGCCCACATTCAGGACCTCTATCTCGACAGCCTCGCCGCGGTGGGCATCAACTTGAAGGAGCATGACGTTCGCTTCGAGGAAGACAACTGGGAGTCACCCACGCTCGGCGCCTGGGGAATCGGCTGGCAAGTGCTGCTCGACGGACTGGAGATCACGCAGTTCACCTATTTTCAGCAGTGCGGCGGGATTGATCTCGACCCGATCTCAGTGGAGCTGACCTACGGACTGGACCGCATAGCCGCGTATCTGCAGGGCGTAGACAACGTGTTCGACGTCCGCTGGTCGAAGAGCATGACATACGGGCAGGTGCGTTTGGCGGAAGAGCAGCAGTTTTCGGCGTACAGCTTCGATTACGCGGACACGGTTTCGACGCGGAAGCAGTTCGACCTGGCGGAGGCGGAGGCGGCGCGGCTGCTGGTCGAGTACGACAGGATGAAGGGCGAAGGGAAGAAGCGATTCCCGCTGCTGGAGGCGTACGACTTCTGCTTGAAATGTTCGCACTTCTTTAACGTGCTGGACGCGCGCGGCGCGATATCGGTGACGGAGCGGGCCGCCATGATCGCGCGCGTCCGGAAGCTTGCGACGCACGTGGCCCGGGCATGGCTCGATCAGCGAGCCGGAGCAGCAGCGGCCGCTATGGCAAAGGCGGGCGGATGAAAGCCGTGGCCAAGTCGACGAACGGGCGCGCGACCGCAGATCTACTCTTCGAAATCGGCTGCGAGGAGATTCCCGCCGGGATGATCGCGAAGGCTTCGCAAGAACTTAAAGCGATACTTGCGAGGCAACTGTCGGCCCACAATCTTGTCGACGAGCCGACACTTGAACAATCAATTGAAACTTTTGGCGCGCCGCGAAGGCTCGTGGCGATCGCTCGAAATATTCGAGTAAAACAAGAAGATGTGACTCGCGAGGTGCTGGGGCCTCCGAAGGCGGTTGCCTTCGGCGGAACCGGAGAACCGACGCGCGCCGCTTTGAGCTTTGCCGAGAAGCAGGGAATTCCGCTTTCGAAGCTGACTCTTGTCAGCACGCCGAAAGGCGAATATCTGGGCGCCAAGATCACCGTCCAGGGCAAGCAGGCTCCTGAAATCCTGGCGGAGGCGCTGCCTGAGGCCATTCGCGAAATTTCCTGGCCGCGTTCGATGGTTTGGTCCGGCACGCATGGCCCGCGCTTCATCCGCCCGATCCGCTGGATCGTGGCAACGTTTGGCGGCAAGGTGGTGCCGTGCGGGTATGCGGACGTAAGGTCGGGAAACCGCACTGACGGGCATCGGTTTCTCGGCAAGAAGCAGGTGGGCGTCTCAGGGCCAAAAGACTATGAAGCGCGGCTCAAGAAGAACTTCGTTCTTTGTCGTCCCGAGGCGCGACGCAAGAAGATCGAGGCGGAACTGAAATCGATTTCGGCACGCAAGGGGATCAAGCCACACGACGACCCGGCGCTGCTCGAGATGGTCACCTACCTCAACGAATACCCAACGGTGATTCTAGGCGATTTCGACCCGGCGTTTCTGGCTCTGCCCGAGGAGATTCTGATCACGGTGATGCGCGGGCATCAGAAGTACTTCGCCGTCGAAAACCGCAGCGGGGAACTGGCGCCGCACTTCCTGGCGGTGATCAATCTGCCGCGCGATCCGAAAGGACTGGTTCGCGGGGGACATGAGCGCGTGCTGCGGGCACGATTTGCGGACGCGCAGTTCTTCTGGAAGAACGACCAGAAGATTCGTCTCGGCGAGTATTTGCCGAAGCTCGCGGCAGTCACGTACGAGCGGAGGCTGGGCAGCTACGGCGACAAAGTGGAGCGGATGCGCTGGATGGCGCGCTGGCTTTCGGAGCAGTGGGTGGCCGGCGGCATCGCGCAGGCGGATGTGGCGGGCGCGGATCGCGCGGCGGAGCTGGCGAAGTGCGATCTTGTGACCGACATGGTTCGCGAGTTTACGGAATTGCAGGGAGTGGTGGGCGGACTTTACGCGCAGGCACAGGGCGAGCCGGAAGAAATCGCCTGGGCCGTGTACGACCAGTACAAGCCGCTGGGCCTCGACGATCCGCTGCCACGCAACTTGATCGGGTCTGCCGTAGCGCTGGCGGACAAGCTCGATTCTCTGGTGGCGTGCTTTGCGGTCGGCGCGATTCCCACGGGTTCAAGTGATCCTTTCGCTTTGCGTCGCGCCGCGCTCGGAATCATCAAGATCATTCTCGAAAAGAAACTCCCGCTTTCACTCTCCGCGGCCGTCTCTGCCGCCGCCAAGGCGCTGAAGGAGCACGCGCCGCGCATCGAGGCGTCCGAGGCCGTTCAACAGCAAGTGCTCGAGTTTCTGCTGGAGCGCGCGCGTTACATTCTGCGCGAGCGCCGCGGGTTTGCATATGACGAGATCAACGCCGCCTTCGCTGCCGGCGCGGACGACGTGGGCGATGCCGTGGAGCGGGTGGCCGCAGTGAAGGCCATCCGCGGGACGAAGGATTTCCTGCCTCTGGCCGCCAGCTTCAAGCGCATCCGAAATATTTTGGAGAAGTCTGCGGGAAAGGGCGACAGAGGGCAGGAGGCCGTCGACCGCTCACTTTTGCGTGAGGCGGCGGAGCTGCAACTCCACACCGTCGCGCAGCAGATCGGACAGGAATCGGCGCGTTTGAAGAAAGAAAAGAAGTACAAGAAGGCGCTTGAGAAAATTTCCGAGCTCCGCCCCTCCGTGGACTTCTTCTTCGACAAAGTTCTAGTAATGGCTGAAGATGAGGCGATTCGCCGCAACCGCATCGCGCTGCTGAGAGGATTGTTAAAGGAATTCTCGATGATTGCCGATTTCTCGGAGCTGGGCGCGGAAGAAACCAAATAGTCGATCATCAACATTTACTTCAATTATCGGCGCGCCGACAAGATGCGGCACGCGCGACCTGGGTGGGGCTGAGGGAGAGAAATGAAATACGTCTATTTTTTCGGGGCAGGAAAAGCGGACGGCAAAGGCGACCAGAGAGACTTGCTGGGTGGAAAGGGCGCCGGGCTGGCGGAGATGACGCGCATCGGATTGCCCGTGCCCGCCGGATTCACGATCACGACAGAGACGTGCGACTACTACTTCAAGCACGGGCGCAAATACCCGAAGGAGCTGCGCGCCGAGGTGGCAAAACATCTGGCGCGCCTGGAGAAACTGACCAAGAAAAAGCTGGGGAACGCAACGGACCCGCTGCTGGTCAGCGTGCGGTCCGGGTCGGCGCGCTCGATGCCGGGCATGATGGAGACGATTCTGAACCTCGGCCTGAACCAGAAATCGGTCGAAGGTCTCGCCAAGGCCACGAAGAACGACAGGTTCGCCTGGGACGCGTATCGCCGGTTCGTGCAGATGTATTCCACCGTGGTGATCGGGCTCTCGAAGGAAGATCTTGAGACTCGACTGCGCGCGATGAAGGCAAAACTGGGCGTGAAGGACGACACGCAGGTCAGCGCGGATGGCTGGCGGCAGCTTGTGGGTGAGTACAAGGCACACTTCAAGAGCAAGACGGGCAAGGATTTTCCCGAAGATCCGGTCGAACAGCTCTGGGGCGCGATCGGCGCGGTGTTCGAGTCGTGGATGGGAGAGAAGGCCGTCACGTACCGGCGCGTGGAGAAGATCGCAGGCTTGCTCGGCACGGCGGTGAACGTGGTGCAGATGGTGTTCGGCAACACGGGCGAGGACTCGGGGACCGGAGTCTGTTTCACCCGCGACCCTTCCACGGGCGAGAAGACGTTCTTCGGCGACTTCCTGCTGAACGCGCAGGGTGAAGATGTGGTCGCCGGAATCCGCACGCCGATGCACTTGAGCGAGCTCAAGGGCAAGATGCCGAAGGTCTATCAGCAGCTCGAGAGGGTGCGAGAAAGGCTGGAGCGGCACTACCGGGATATGCAGGACATGGAGTTCACAGTCGAGGCCGGGACGCTGTACATGTTGCAGACGCGGACGGGAAAGCGCTCCCCTTCAGCTGCGTTTCGCATCGCGGTGGACATGGTGAACGAGAAACTGATCAAAGTGGAAGAAGCACTTGAACGAATCAAGGCCGAGGATATCGAGCGGCTGTTTTATCCCGTGCTCGATCCGAAGCTCGAACGAAGCGAGCTGATCCATCGCAAGCTGGCGGAGGGAATCAATGCGGTGCCGGGCGCGGCAGTGGGCAAAGCGGTGTTCACCGCGCACGATGCCGAGGAGTGGGCGGCGCGCGGCGAGAAAGTGGTGCTCGTGCGGCGGGAAACGAGTCCCGAGGACGTGGGCGGCATGTACGTGGCGCAGGGAATTCTGACTGCGACCGGCGGGAAGACGAGCCATGCGGCGGTGGTGGCGCGCGGGTGGGGCAAGTGCTGCATCGTCGGCGCGGAGAGCATCGACATCGAGGCGGAAGCGAAGAAGATGAGCGTGAACGGGCGCTCGGTGAAGGAAGGCGACTGGATCACGCTCGACGGCGGCGACGGGTCCGTTTACGTGGGCCAGATCGAGCTGGTGCGGCCGGAGCCTCCGAAAGCCTACGAAACGCTGCTGAAATGGGCGGACAGGATTCGCAAACTCGGCGTGCGAACCAACGCGGATACTCCGCGCGACGCGCGCGTGGCGCGGGAAATGGGCGCGCAGGGAATCGGGCTTTGCCGCACCGAGCATATGTTCTTCAAGGATTTCGAGCAGCCGGAGAAGAGCATCGAGCGGCAGGACGCCATCCAGGAAATGATCCTGGCGGACACCTCCGAGGCGCGCAAGCGGGCGCTGGACAAGCTGCTGCCTTTCCAGCGCCGCGACTTCATCGGAATCTTCGAGGCCATGGACGGTTTTCCGGTGACGATCCGCATGATCGATCCGCCGCTGCATGAGTTCGTGCCGCACGATCACGCCAAGCAGGCGGAGCTTGCGAAGAAGATCGGGATTTCCGTGGAGGCGGTGGAGCGCCGCGTGGAGCAACTGAAGGAAGCGAACCCGATGCTGGGGCATCGAGGATGCCGGCTGGCGATCACGTATCCGGAGATTCTGGTGATGCAGGTGACGGCGATCATCGAAGCGGCGATCGATTGCCAGAAGCGCGGCATTAAAGTGTTACCTGAGATCATGCATCCGCTCACGCTGGACAGGAAGGAGCTGAAGATTCTCGAGACGGAAACGCGGCGAGTGGCGGAGGAAATCATTTCGAAAGCTAAAGTGAAGCTTGATTATCTGGTTGGAACGATGATCGAGCTGCCGCGAGCGGCTTTGCTGGCGAAAGAAATCGCCGAGGTGGCGGAGTTCTTCTCGTTTGGCACGAATGATCTGACGCAGACGACCATGGGTCTTTCGCGCGATGACGCGGGCCGCTTTTTGCCGGTTTATGTCGACCAGAGCAAGGCGGCGATCTTCAAGGAAGACCCGTTCCAGACGCTCGACACAGCCGGCGTGGGAAAGCTGATTGAGTGGGCCATCGAGCAGGGCCGGGAGACTCGGCCCAAGCTGAAGATCGGAATCTGCGGCGAGCACGGGGGCGACGCGGAAAGCGTCAAATTCTGTCACAAGGTAGGGATGAACTACGTCAGCGCCTCGCCGTTCCGCGTCCCGATCTCGCGGTTGGCGGCCGCCCAGGCCGTGGTCGAGAGCAAGAAATCGAAGAAACACGCGTAGGACCGTGAATCCGAGAATCAGTGCGGCACGATCGATCCAGATGGCGGCCGCTGGAATGGCCGCCTCAGCGGTTCTTGTGTGCCTGCTTTCTTTTCCCTCAGACGGCCAAACGGGCGGCGACCTCAGTCTGGCCGGCATTTCCGGCGCGCGCATGCTCGCCGATATCCGGACGCTGTCGTCGGATGAATTTCAGGGGCGCGGGCCGGGAACCAAGGGCGAGGAACTGAGCATCGCGTACGTCGAGAAGCAGTTCCGCGATGCGGGCCTGGAGCCGGGCAATCCGGACGGCACATATCTGCAGAAGGTCCCCCTGATTGGAATCCGGCCGGACCCGAAGATGGCGATGACCTTCACGGGGCACGGCGCGACAATCGCAGCTCAATTCGAGAAGGACTTCGTGGCGTGGACGAAGCGGCCGGTCGAGTCGGTGAAGATGGACGGCGAGATGGTGTTTGCAGGCTACGGCGTGCAGGCGCCGGAATACCGGTGGGACGATTTCAAGGGGCTCGACGTGAAGGGCAAAGTCATCGTGGTGCTGATAAACGATCCGCCGGTGAAGAAAGGCAGCGAGCTTGATCCGGAAGTTTTTGGCGGCAAGGCGATGACGTACTACGGCCGCTGGACATATAAGTTCGACAAGGCGGCGGAGCTCGGGGCGGCGGGCTGCATCATCGTCCACGAAACCGCGCCGGCTGCGTATCCGTGGGACGTGGTGCGCAACAGCTGGGCCGGCGAACAGTTCGCGCTGCCCGTGGCGGACAAAGGAACGCAACCGATCCCGGTGCAGGCATGGATTACGCACGAAGAGGCGCAGGAGCTTTTCAAGGCCGCGGGATACGACTACGAGCAGCTGAAGGCGAAGGCTGCGAGCCGCGCCTTTCGGCCGGTCCCGCTGGGCATGCGGGCGCAGATCGAGATTCACAATGCCGTGCGCACAATCGAATCGCACAACGTGATCGGCCGGCTAACCGGCGGCGATCCCGTGCTGAAGAATGAATATGTGATCTACAGCGCGCACTGGGACCATTTCGGGATCGGTCCGCCGGTCAACGGGCAGAACATCTATCACGGCGCGCTTGATAACGGATCCGGATCGGCTGCGCTGATGGAACTGGCGCGCGCCTTCGCGAGCCTGAAGGCGCGGCCCAAGCGGACGATGGTTTTCCTGTCCGTGACCGCGGAAGAGCAGGGGCTTCTCGGGTCGGAGTACTATGCGGAGCATCCGCTCTATCCACTCGCGCGGACCGCGGCCGACATCAATATGGACGGCATGAACGTCCTCGGCCGGACGCGAGATATCACGGAGATCGGAAGAGGGAAATCGTCGCTGGACGGCGTGGCGGACGCGGTGGCGCGGGAGCAGGGGCGCGTGGTTCGGCCCGATCCCGAACCGGAGAAGGGCGGTTACTACCGCTCCGATCATTTCAGCTTCGCCAAAGCGGGCGTGCCGGCGTTCGATCCCGACCCCGGAATCGACTACATCGGCAAGCCCGCGGGCTGGGGCATCCGGATGCACGACCAATACACGGCCGAGGATTACCACAAACCGAGTGACGTGATTAAGCCCTACTGGGACATGAGCGGAGCCGAGGAGGATTGCCGCCTCTATTTTGCGGTCGGCTATCGCGTGGCGAACGCCGCGAAGATGCCCGTCTGGATGCCGCGGGCGGAATTCAAGGCGATTCGCGACAAGTCGCTCGCCCAGCCGTAACTGCAGAACGAGATTTGGTCCACACTCCGATGGCAGCCCGCGCTCGAACGAAGCCTCCGAAAGCATCGCCTCTCCTGCTGCGCGTGCGGCGCGAGCTGCAACGCGTGGCGGACCCGCGCAAGGCGCCGCAGATGCAGGCGTACATGAAGTCGGCGATGCCGTATCACGGCGTTCAATCGACTCTGCTGCGAGAGACCTGCCGGAAACTTTTCAGCGATCTGGAATGGAAGACGGAGAAGGCCTGGCGCGGCCACGTTCGCGATCTATGGCGCGGCGCGAAGTTTCGCGAAGAGCGTTATGCGGCGGTCCAGCTGACGGATGACAAGCGGGCGCGGGAATATCAGACGCCGGCGGTGATGCCGCTCTATGAAGAGATGATCGTGACGGGAGCGTGGTGGGACTACGTGGACGACCTCGCGAGCCACCGCGTAGGGCCGATCCTGAAAAGCCATCGCGCGCCGATGAAGAAGCTGATGCTCGCGTGGAGCGTCTCAGACGACATGTGGAAGCGCCGCACGTCGATCATCTGCCAGCTGAGCTTCAAGAAGGAAACCGACCTCGACCTGCTCTACGCATGCATCGAGCCTTCGCTCGATTCGACTGAATTTTTCCTGCGCAAGGCGATCGGCTGGGCGCTGCGGCAGTATGCGTGGACCGATCCGGCGGAAGTGAGAAGATATGTGCGTCGCAACGAGGCGCGGCTGAGCGGGCTGAGCAAGCGAGAGGCGCTCAAGAATCTCAGGTAAAACGCCAACACCTATGAGTCACGGGGCTGTGGAAATGAAGATCCTGTTGCTGATTTTCGTTTTGACCGGGCCGGTAGCCGGACAAAATTCCAGAGCGCAACCGTCAGTCAGCGATGCTGATGAAATTCACGCCGGGGAAGTCTTCGCGGCGAAATATGAGCATGCGAGAGGCATTCAACCGACGCCTCAGTCCCGGCGGATCGACGAATACCTACAGAAAGTTGGCGACAGAGTGGCGATTAATGCGCAGCGCCATCTTGGCTACCGCTTTCACTTCGACCCGGATCCAAACTTTAAGAGTGCCGTCGCTCTTCCTGGCGGACAGATTTTCGTTGGCGCGGGCATCCTCGCCTACATGGGCACGGAGGACCAGCTCGCGGCCGTCCTGGGGCATGAGATCGAACATGTTGCTCTAAATCACTGTCGTGATCGGCTCATCGAGGCGATGTCGGAGCAGCACGTTTCGGCGAGCGAGGTAAGCAAGATCAAAGTCGAGGTATTTTTTGAAAGCTACGGGCACGACAAAGAGCTCAATGCGGACCGAGACGGCGTCACGCTCGCGATGAAGGCAGGCTATTCGCGCCAGGGCGTGATCCGGTTGCTGCAGACCTTCGTGCTCTTGGGCCAACGGGAACCAAACGGTTCGATTGAAGCCCAAGCCAGACTTGAAGAGCGACTCGCCCAGATCAAATCGATTCCGGACACTAAGCCGGTCCCTGCTGAGACGCCGTTGGCCTTGCCCTAATCAGTGTGAAACGTCGGCGAAGGAGACCTTGACGGGCTCCTTGTCTTCCGCGGCGACCTGGAACATCTGGCGCGGTTGCAGATTCATCATGCCGGCCAGAATCGCATCCGGCATTTCCTGGATGCGGATGTTGAAGGTGTTCACCGAATCGTTGTAGAACTCGCGGCGGTCGGCGATTTCGCTTTCGAGTTCAGTGACGCGCGCCTGCAGGTGCGCGAAATTGGCGTTGGCCTTCAGGTCGGGATAGTTTTCGGCCGTGGCGATCAGGCGTCCGAGGGCGGCGGTCATGTCAGCACTCGCCTGAACCTTCTGATCCACGGTGGCGGCCTGGGCGTAGGCCGTGCGAGCCGCGGTGACGCGCTGCAGCGTCTCGCCTTCGTACTTCATGTAGCCCTTGCAGACCTCGATCAGATTCGGCAGCTCGTCGTGCCGCTGCTTCAGAAGAACGTCGATATTGGCCCACGCTTTGTCGACGTTGTTTTTCACCGAGACCAGGCCGTTGTAGAGCGTGACGAGATAGGCCAGCGTTCCGCCGACCACGAATAGCACGAGAAGCAAGGCGATCCAGCTCATTGTCTCTCCTTAGATCTGATCTCCCGGGCTCCCCTTGCCGGGGAGATGGGAGCCCTTTCTAGCCTTAGGTCCATCCGAGCGTGAAAGCGAGATAGTAGAGGCATCCGAGCGTCAGACTCGGGCCGCCCCAGATGCAAAGCGCCGATTTCCAGGCGAGCGATTGCACGACCTCCCGCTGGCTGCGCCACGAAATCATGAACGGGTCCTTGTTCGCCCCGCAGCTGATGCACACCGGGGCTCGCAGATCGAAGCCGGAGCTCGCGGACGCACCGTCCGTGGCGTTAGCGGTGATTGGCTCGGGATCGGCCGTCGCTACGGACGCCGACGTTGTCTGTGCCGCGGCCGGCTGGGCTGCCGATGGTTTGCGGCCGAGCGCCGCTTCGTCCATCGAGACTTCGGACCAGGCCGACGCGGCGGGCGCTGGTGCCGGAGATACTGAACGTGTCCCGGAGGAAGCCGCAGGCACGAAGCTTATCGGGACCCTTGCCTTCGAGAACGTGATGTTGAACCCAGAGCTTGCGCTGAGCGAGTGGAACGTGCCGCCGCCGAAACCCAGCATGTTGAAATGAGAATGGAGCGACGTGCCGGCCGGAATGTGCGCGCCCGGCGTCCAGGAGAGGCGATCCGGATTGTCGCCCAGCGTGCCCAGAACGAACAGCGAATGGTCGGGCTTGATGCAGTATTCCTCGATGCGCGTGTTGTGGTCGAAGGCCACGCCGTTGCGCGCCATGAGTCGCGCCACGTTTTCGGGCAGCATGTTGCGGCTGCTTGAGAAGAAGGACGTATCGAACTCGTCTTTGAAGTTGCGGTGGATGTCAAGGTCGGCGCCCTGAGGATCGATCAACATCCGGCCGGTGGAATCCTCGACGAAGAAGGGCACGTAGAAGCTTTCGTCGGCGACTTTCTGCCACTGCTGATCTTTTCCGGATTGTTTCAGTTGCCAGACGATCGCGCGGTAGTAGTAGCACGCTTCGCCCGTGACGCCCGCGGGAATCGTGGACGGCCCCTTCGCCAGGCCGCTGAGTTCGACAAGCCCCATCGAAGCGCTGCGCACCTTCGATGCGGGAGTATTGATGATCAGGCGCTTGAACCGCAGCATCATGAAGCCGCGGATAAACAGCATCGTGCCGACCACGGCTCCCATGACGGCCCAGCCGTCGGCGCGGGTGATATTGACCGACGCTCCCACTGCGAGTGCCAACGCGCCCAGGACATACGGCATGTTCGTTGCGCTCCGGACGGAAAGACCTGGTTCCAGTGTAGGGGAGAAGTTGAAGTCGGCAGGGAGGCGCAACGAGACGGTTGGTCAATCACTTACTAGTGGCTTGGCACTGTTGCGGCTAGGTCGGAATCCTGAGGAAGAAGTAAGCGCCCAGCAAGCCGAAGATCACGTCCGGGGCCCAGCCGGCAATCACCGGCGGCAGTTGGCCAAGCGAGCCCATCGCCTCGAAGAGAGCTGCCGCCGCCCAGTAAGCGATGCCGATGCCGACCGCCAGCGCCAATCCTCCAATGGCGCCGCGGGTGCCGACGAGGAAGGCAAATGGCGCACTGAGGAATACGATCACAGCCGCGATCAACGGGAAGGCGAACTTGCGGTGCCACTGGACCGATAGCCGCGCCGTATCGAAACCGGCTTGCCGCAGGCCGGCAATGTACTCGCCCAATTGCCGCCAGTTCATCTGGTAATACTGACGGACCTCGCGCCGGAAGTAGCCGGGCGGCTCGATCAGTTCCGGCAGGGACGTGGCGGTGAAGGGCTGGTAGCGGCTCACGCGTCCGTCTGCGTCGAAATCGCGGACCCAGCCGCCGGTGAGCACCCACGCGCTTTCCGACGGTTCCCACGCCGCGCGCGCCGCGAAGATGCGGCGGCGCATCTGAAAGGTCTGCGGGTCCAGCTCGAAGACGTTGAGCCCGCCGAAGAGCTGCCGATCCGGGTCGAACAGCTCGTAGTTGTAGATCTTCGCATCCTCGCCGACGATCCACTGATGAGCCGGCTCGATATACGTTTGCGCGGGGCGCCCCTTGATCTGGTTCCGCAGCGCGTCCTGACGCTGGTTCGCGTAAGGCAGGAATGTGTCGTCGAGAACGAACATTCCGATGGAAATCAGGCCGCCGGCGAGCAGCAGCGGCAGCACCACGCGATAGAGGCTGACGCCGCTGGCCTTGAGCGCGACAACTTCGTTGTTCTTTGCAAGTGCGGCGAGTGTGACAAGCGTCGCCACAAGGGTGGCCAGCGGCGCGAGCTGGTACACCATGAGCGGAACGAGAAAGCGGAAATAGTTCACGACGGTGACGAACGGGATGCGATTGCGCGCGATATCACCCAGCAGATCGAAGAGCGTGAACGCGTCAAATATCAGCACAAACGCCGCCAGCAGGAGAATCAGGAAGTACAAGAACTGCCGAAAGAGGTAGATGTCGAACAGCATGGGGAACGCCATCGTGCGCCCCACCCGCAGCGCCTGCCGCAGTCCCCCGCCGGGCGCCGCCAGTGGCCGAACCCCGGGCCGAAGGGACTGCACGGTCGCGCCGTTCGAAGCGGCATGGCGGCGCGCGCGCCAGGACTCAATCCATTCCAGAATTCGGCTCGGCTTGCGAATGTTCTCGACGCGCCGCAGGAAGAACAGCCCGACGATCATGCCGACAATGTTCGCGGCCCAGACGCCCAGCCACGGAGGAATGCGCCCTTGCGCCGCGAAGTGATCGCCGGAGACGAACAGGAAGTAGTAGCTGCCGATCAAGACGAGCGTGAGGATCAGTCCGGCGGAGCGGCCGCCGCGGCGCGGCCGGACTCCGATGGGCACGCCGAGAAGCGCAAAGACGAGGCAGGCAGCGGGGAACGCGATGCGGCGCTGAAATTCGACTCGCGCCTCGAGCCAGCCCGGGCCGTTATTGGTGAGCAGCCTATCCACGGGTTGCTCCGCGATGGACAGTGCGCTGACCTTCTGCGGCAGCGCGGCCGACGAGATGTCGACGGGGATGTCCGTTTCACCGAACATCGTGACGTTGTACTGAGCAGGGGCGGCGGGATCGTATTCGTGCGTGCTGCCGCTGCCGAGATGAAGCTCGAGCTGGCCTTCAGCCGGGCCCGCGATCACCGATGCTTCCGATGCCGTCGTGATGGCGGACGCCTTCGCGTGGCCGCCGGCAAGAGGGGAAATTCCGGCGGCTACGTCGCCCGAGGATGCGAGAAAGACACCTTTCCACTGCGTCGCTGCGGCTTCCACGTCTTGCACGTATAATACGAACTTCGGAAACCGTTCGTCGAACACGCGCGGCTGCACGGAGAACGTGGCCTGCGAAGAGAGCAGCTTCTGCTCCAGCCGCGTGACGGTCCGCAGCGCAGCGGGGCTGAGCCAGAATGTGGTGGCGAGCGTGGCGGCGCCGGCGATCAGCGCCACGAATCCGACGGGCCGGAGCAGGCGGCGCAGGCTGATGCCCGACGCGTGCAGCGCGACGATTTCGCTGTCGGCCGAGAGGCGCCCGAGTCCGATCAGCACGCCGACGAGCACGCCCATCGGCAGCGTCAAGCGCAGAACCGGCGGAATGGCGCAGAGGAACAGCAGCGCCACGGTCCCGGCGTTTCCCGAGTGGCGCACGATCAGCTCCATCAGGCGGACCAGTTGGGGCACGAAGAACACGAACGTGAAGACGGCGAGGCCCAGCACAGCGTGGGAAATTACTTCGCGGGCAATATATCGGTCGAGCAGGCGCATATGAGCGCGGCGCACATTCTAACACTCGGAGCTGCGGATTGAGCCGGGTAAACCTGGTGATGCTGTGGCATATGCACCAGCCCCAATACCGCGATCCGGCCACGGGGCGCTATCTGCTGCCATGGACGCGCCTGCACGCGCTGAAGGATTACTGGGGAATGGTCAAGATTCTCGAGGAATTCCCCGGCGTTCACGCGACGTTTAACGTGGTTCCGCTCGTCGCCGAGCAGATTCAGGAATACGCCAGCGGACGATTTCGAGAAAGCTGGTTCGAGATCGCCTTCGCACCCGCTGAAAAACTGACTCCCGAAGCCAAGCGGGAGGCGATCGAGCGGGCATTCCAGGTCAACGAAAACTTCCTGCTGCGCTGGCCGCGTTTCGGGGAACTGGCGGCGGAGATGCGCTCCGGCGGCGTGGAGGCGTGCGTCGCGCAATGGAGTTCGCGGGACTGGCGCGATCTTCAGGTGCTTTCGCAGCTGGCGTGGATGGACGAGGAGTATCTGACGAAGGATCCGGCGGTGAAAGGCCTGTCGGACCGCGGGCGCGACTTCACGGAGGACGACAAGGCTCTGCTGCGCGAGAAAGAGCATGAGCTGCTCGCCGCGGTCCTCCCGGAATATCGCCTGGCTGCGGCGCGAGGCCAGATCGAGATTTCGACCACGCCCTACTACCATCCGATTCTTCCGCTGCTCTGCAATACCGATATCGCGCGCGTCGCGAATCCCCACACGCCGTCGCCCCAGCCTGCATTTCGCTATCCGGAGGATGCGCGGGAACAACTGGCGAGAGCGCGCCAGTTTCACGAGAAGCTGTTCGGCGGACCGCCTGCGGGATTGTGGCCCTCGGAAGGGTCCGTTTCCGATGAGGCCCTGGAGATTGCCGCTGATCTGGGTTTCAAGTGGTTTGCGACGGACGAAGGAGTGCTGGGCCGCACGCGGAACATCGGGTTCTGGCGGGACGCTTCGGGATATCCGGAGAACGGCCCCGAACTCTATACGCCGTGGCGGTTCAGGCGCGGTGGCCGCGAGATGTACGGATTCTTCCGAGACCACTACGTATCGGACCTGATCGGATTCGTATACAGCCGCATGAGCGCGGATGCCGCGGCCGCCGATCTGCACCGCCGCATTCGCTCGATCGGCGATGCGGAGCCGCTGGGAAGGACGGCGACCGTTAGCCTGATTCTGGACGGCGAGAACGCGTGGGAATACTACCCGGGCAATGGCAGGGATTTCCTGCGTCTCTTCTACGAGCGAATTGAGAGTGATCCCGAAATCCAGGCGCTGACAATGAGCGAGGCGATCGAGGCCGTCCCCGGCGCGCCCAGCCTCGACGGAATCTTCCCCGCCTCATGGATCAACGCGAACTTCGACGTTTGGATCGGGCACGCGGAGGATGTGCGCGCCTGGGAGCTGTTGCGCGATGCGCGGGAGGCCTTCGAGCGCGCGAGAAAACGAGGCGTCCTGACGAAGTCCACGGGGTTGGGCGAGTGGACGTTCCAGGGACAGCGGGCGTACGAAGCGGTGCTCGCCGCGGAGGGCAGCGATTGGTGCTGGTGGTACGGGCCGGAGCACGCGTCCGCCAACGACGCTGAGTTCGACGCTCTCTACCGCAAGCACTTGACCGAAATCTACGACGCGCTCGGCGAACCTCCTCCAGTGGCGCTGGCCCATCCGATCAAGCGCGCGCCGGAGCGCGGGAGGCGGGAACCGGCGACGGCCTATCTCGACGTGGCCGTCGACGGCGTGGAGAGCAGTTACTTCGAATGGCTTGGCGCCGGCCTCTATGCGACGGACCGGAGCGGCGGCGCCATGCACGGCCGCCGATGCGTACTCAGCGAGTTCTACTACGGCTTCGGGCCGGAGCGATTCTGGCTGCGAGTCGATCCGGTGCCGGAAGCGACGGCTGACATGACGGACTTTCAAGTTCGCGTGACGATCTGGGATTCGCGGGAGACGCGCGTGACGCTGATGGTTGAAGGGGGCAAGGTGACAAAGCTCGTCGTCGAAAATGGAGGCGTTTGTCCTCTCCATCCGGAGGCGCTCGTCTCGGCAGCCTACGGAAAGATCCTGGAAATCGGCATCGCGCGAGAGCTATTCGACCTGCACGACCGAAAGAGTTTGCTCCTCAGCGTGGCCGTATGGCAGGCGGGCCTGCCTGTGGACGTTCTGCCCCTGGAAGGCATGCTGGAAGTCGCGCTGGGCGAAGAGAATTTCGCCTGGAGCGCCGGATAGCGCCATTTCACGCGTCGCGATCCGTCCGCAAGCGAAAACTCCTCCACCGCATTAATACGGATAGACATGACGAGAACAGAGCGCGATAGTCGGCGCGTCGCGTTGTCGTCGTCTTTGCTTCACAACTAACGGCAGTCGGCTCCGCGGTTCGCGAGCCGCCCAAGCTGGAGACGCGTGCACGAACTCGTCTCCGGAAGAGGGCCTAAATGAGCAGGAATAGTATTGTGATGTGCCTTCTGGCGCTCGCCGGAGGCGCGAGTGTTTTCCTCATCGGGCGAAGTCGAAGCGTTTGGCGGCTGCCTTCGCGAACGTCCTTCGTTGCTCCGTCGGCCCCGGAATTCGGCCCCCGGCACGGACCACACCTGCAACTCGCCCGTTCTGCGGCAGGGCATCAGCTTCCGCGGCTGACTGCCGTCGGCGTGAACCTTCCAGCAAACCAAGCCAGCGGCAATATCGCGCTTCCGATCGCGTTCGAGCCAAGCCAGGGGCAGGTGGCGTCACAGGCGCAGTTCGTCGGACGTGGGATGGGGATGACCGTGCTGCTGACGAATAGCGGCCTGGCAGTCCGCGCAGGCCGCGGCGGAAGCCTCGGAATCCGGTTCGAGACCAAGACGCAACGTCGCCGAAAGCCCAAAGCGGCTTCCCCGATCGTTTGGCGCGGCGACGAAAAGCTGCGCGGCGAAACGAACTACCTGATCGGCAAGGACAGACGCGCGTGGCGCACAAGCGTCCCACACTTCGGACGCGTCAAGGCGGCGAACGTCGCGCCGGGCGTCGGCATGTCGGTCTACGGAAACGATCGCGGAATCGAATACGACCTGCGCATCGCGGCCGGGGCGGATGTGACCAAACTTCGTCTGAGGCTAGACGGCGCTGGCCATGCGGATTTGAACGACGCCGGCGACCTCTCGATCCGCACGGGCGAGGACATGATTACGATGCGAAAGCCGCAGGTCTACGAAGACTCCGGCGCCGGCGATGGGAGTCAACGAAGGAGCGTGGCCAGTGCGTACGTTCTGGAACCGGACGGATCGATCGGATTTCGCCTTGGCTCGTACGACCGGAATTCCACACTCGTAATCGATCCATCGCTCTCGGTTGCGTATGCAAGCTTTCTCGGCGGCGCGGGCAGCGATACTGCAGCGAGTATCGCGCTGGATTCGTTTGGGAAAATCTACGTCGGCGGCGTCACCACCTCGGACTCGACATTCCCGGAGTTTCCGCAAAATCGCATCGGGCCGGCCGACGGTCCGAGCGAATTCTTCATCGCGAAAATCGATCCGACGGTGAGCGGTCCGGATTCGTTGATCTATCTGACGTTTCTCGGCGGAAGCGGCACCCAAACGGGCGGGCAAATCGCCGTCGATGGCGCGGGTGACGTGGCAATCACCGGCGCGACTACGTCGTTCGACTTTCCGGTGACCGATGCTACCGGACCCACAAACGGTCTGATGAACGGCACGGGCAACGACGTCATCGTGAGCGAGATCGACCCAACCGGAACGAACTTGGTCTTCTCGACGCTCTTCGGCGGAAGCGGAAAAGAGTTCGCACAAGGGACGGGAGGGATCGCGTTCGATTCCACCGGCAGCGTGTACGTCGCCTCGGATACGGGCACAACGTCGGTCGATCCCGCTTCTCCGGACCTGCCGGTAAGCGCGGGAGCATTTGGATTTGCCTGGGACGGCCAGAAGGCCGACGGATTTCTGGCGATGTTCCGGCCGCCGTCGCAGGCGGGCGGCGCGGCGACGCTGAAGTACTGCTCGTATCTGGGCACCAATTCATCGGGCGTGCCAGGAGTCGGAGGGCTCGCCGTGGACAAATGGGGAAACGTCTACGTCGCCGGTTTCTCGGAGAACACGGTCAATGGATTCCCATGGGTCCACGCATTTCAATCCGCATACGGCGGCGGCACATCCGACGCGTTCTTGATGAAGATCCTGCCGAAGGGCAACGGTTCAAATGACGTTGTGTACGCAACGCTGCTCGGCGGCGCCGGAATGGACCAGGCGCTGGGTGTGGCTGTTGATTCAGCAACGACGCCCAACGCGTACGTCACGGGCGTCACGAGTTCGGCGACGTTTCCCGAGAGCAGCGCGAAGGCAGGCTATCAGGGCGCGCTGCAGCCGGGGGCGACATCGAACGCGTTCGTGGCGGTCATCTCGCAGGACGCGGGTTCGGGCGCGACGTCGCTCGCCTATCTCACGTTTCTCGGCGGATCGTCGGCCGATTCCGGGCAGGGCATCGCGCTGGCGGCGCCCAACGCCGTTTACATCACCGGGAACACCACGTCGAACGACTTCCCGTGGCGCGACAATCTGCAGCCGTTCAACGGCGCGGGCGACGCCTTCGTCGCGAAACTCGACCCTACAACAGCGGGCGCGGCGTCTCTCATCTACGCTACGCCGTTAGGCGGGATGTCGCCCGTCGGAGGCTCGGCGAGCGCGACCGGCGCCTCCGTGGCAGCGGACGGCGCGGGCCACGCATATGTCGCTGGCGCGACGACCTCGAGCAGCTTTCCGACGGCGGTCACAACGGACAATCCGGTGAACGGCTTCCAGCCGTCGTGCGCCAGTTGTTCGCCGCTCAATCCGGCAAGCGACGCGTTCGTCGCCGAGATCGCCGAGAACGCGACGAACATGGCGCCGAGCGTTCGGTTCAATCTGCCGCGGCTCGTGTTCACGGCCGGATCAATCGCGCCCGCCCTCGTCGGCATTTTGAACTCAGGAGAGGCCAACCTCGTCATCTCGGACGTTTCCATCGCGGGACCCAACGCTGTCGATTTCTCTTTGAGTGGCCAAAGCCCGTGTCTGAATCAACCGATCGCTCCGGGACCGCAACTGGGATGTTCTTTCGAGGTGGCGTTTCATTCGACAACGGTCGGACCGGAAGTGGCCGTTCTTTCCGTCACAGACAATGCGCCGGGCAGTCCGCAGATGCTGGAAATGACGGGCGCGGGCGGCGACGGGCCGCTGGTGGCGGTCTGGCCAACAGCAGTCGGCTTCGGCAGCCAGCCGCAGAATACGAAGGCGTTGAACCCGGCGGTCGTCACTCTTACCAACGTCGGCGATCAGTCGCTCATGCTCAGCGGCTTCAATTTGGGCGGCCTCGGTGCTGCCCAGTTTGTGATCGAGAGCGGAGGCGCCAACGGAACCGGTCCCTGCGAAAGCGGCATGTCGCTGCCGCAAGGCACAAGTTGTGCCGTGCAGGTCGCTTTCAATCCCAGCGGGCAGGGTTTCTTTCGCGCCGAACTCGATTTCTTCGACACATCGGCGAACTCGGCGAACGCCGAGCAGGTCGTACTGCTGACGGGAACGGGAGTGGCGGCCGCGCCGATCGCGAACGCGTCGCCCGCAGCCCTGAGCTTCGGCGGTGAGACGGTGGGCAGCGCGAGCGGGCCGCAGAGCGTCAGCCTCACGAACAGCGGGAGCACCGCGCTGTCGCTGACGAGCATCGCGGTCACCGGATCGGACGCGGCCGATTTCACGATTGCAGCTACCGGCACGAACTGCCCGTTGACCGGCGGCGTGCTCGCGATCTCGGCCAGCTGCACTGTCGCCGTTCAATTCGTGCCGCAGACGGCCGGCTCGAAGAACGCCAGCCTGAGTTTCACGGACAACGCGGCTGGGAATCCGCAACAGGTTTCTCTCAGCGGCAGTGCCACGCCTGCGCCTTCGCTCTCCGTGTCGCCAGCGAGCCTTGCGTTTGGCCCGCAGGGCATCGGGACGACCAGCGCCTCGCAGACCGTGACAGTCTCCAACAATGGCGACGCCGCGGCGGGAATCGGCGTGGTCAGCGTGTCCGGGGCAAACGCGACGGACTTCTCGGCATCGGCCGCAGCTTCGTGCACAAGCATCCCGGCGCAAAAAAGCTGCCCGATCACCGTTACGTTCATCCCCTCGACGATGTTTCCGCCCGGAGCGCGATCGGCCGCGCTCAGTGTTGCTGGTGCAACTCCGCGGACGGTGGCCCTGTCCGGGACGGCGACGCAGGCGGCTGTCTCTACGCCGCCGAGCGTGAATTTCGGGGCGCAGCTTTCGGGGACCAAGGGAAGCGCTGTGCCGATCGCCATCACCAACAGCAGCAATGGGCCGTACGCGGGAACGCTCGCGATTTCGTCCGTATCAGTCGCAGAAAGCGGAGGGTTGAACGGGGATTTCGCAGTCGCCGCGGACAACTGCACCGGTTCGAGCACCGCGCCGGGTCAGGCGTGTTCGATCCAGCTCGTATTTCAGCCGGCGTCCGTTTGTCCGACCACGACCGGAACGCGGACCGCGACTCTGACGATCAACGACAATGCTCCGGGCAGAACGCAGACGGTGGCGCTGAGCGGCAGCGCCGTCGATTTCTGCATCAACGTGGCGCAGGGGCAGGGAGTTGCCACCCCCGTTCCGGCAGGCACGCCGGAAACATTCAATTTTCAGATCGCATCATCCGACGCCTCCTCGGGATCGGCGCAATTGGCGTGCGCGGTGCCCGCCGCGATGCTGGGCGGCTGCACGATCGCAACGACGCCTGCCACGACTCCGCCGGCGGTACAGATCTCCTCGACGAACCCGGGCTTGTTCCAGATGACCGTGACTTCGACCGCTCCGGGAACCGCATCCGGTCCGATTTCCACGACCCGGAAAAACCCTCCGTGGCCACTGACTGGTTCTGCCGGTTGGCTGGTTCCGGCACTGCTTGGCTTGGTCATCTTCTTGAGCTGGGCGCGCAGGGAAGAGCGGCCTCGCATGGCGCCCGCGTCGCTTACGGGCGTCGTGCTCGGGGTGCTGCTTGCGATCAGCGTCGGAATGGCAGCCTGCGGCGGTGGTGGTGGCGCCGCTGTCTCCGACCCTGCCCCCGGCACACCGCCCGGAAACTACAACATTGTGATCACCGCCACGATCACGGTGACCGGACAGGGGAGCATCACACGAACCTGGACGGAGGTCGTGCAGATTCAGTAGGGCGCTAGAATTCTTTGATCGCGAGATCCCGAGGATGCGAGCCGGTGGGCACCAGGGTAATCAAGCTGGAGGTTTGCGCGCGAATGACCGCGATTTCGTCCGACGCCGTGTCCACCACGACGAGCATGTCGCCGCCCGGCGTCAATTGGCAGGCGCGGGGCGCCTGACCGACGGAGATGGCCGGACCGGCCTTGCGAACGGCGATGGCGACGGGAATCACGCGGCCGCCGGCGGCGTCGGAAACGTAAAGCGTCTGCGCGTCGGTGGTCAGCGTGGCCGCCGCCGGAGACATTCCGAGCAGCGAGAAATCGCCCACCTCATTCGTCTGCGTGTTGATCACCAGCAGCCCGTGCGCGCTCGTGGAGGGAATGTAAAGTTCGCCGCCATCCGGCTTCAGGAGCAGCGCGTTGGGTTTTCCGTCGAGCCCGAGATTGGCCAAAAGCGCAGCCGTGCGCAGGTCGACCGCGGACACTTCGTCGCGCGCGCCCGACATGACGAACGCCTTCGAGCTGTCGGGCAAAATAACGATCTGCTCCGGATCGGGCGCCGCGCTCACCACCCCGCGGACGGCCAGAGAATTCGCGTCGAGAATCGAGACCGTAGCATCGTCCCGGTTGGAGACGACCAGGATCTTGCCGTCCGGAGAGACGCGAATCGCCGATGGCTTGCGGCCCGTGCGCCCACGACCGATGATTTCCCGCGTCGCGCAGTCGATGGCGATCACTGCGTTCGCGCCGGAGGCGGCCACGTAGGCTCGCGAGCCGTCCGGCGAGAAATCGAGCGAAGAAGGAGCGGCACCCACCGGGATTCGCGCGACGACCTGATTGGTCGGAGCGTCGAGGACCCACGCATAGCCGCCTGAGCTCAGCCCCCAGATTTCCTTGCGCGTGGGATGCGCGCGGACCGCGGCCGGCTCCGGGCCGACCGGGATTGTTGCCGCAGGCGAGAGCTTGACCAGATCGATCGCGCTCAGCGTTCCATCCGCGGTATTGCCTACGTATGCGAACAGATGAAGGCCGGGCCGCAAGAAGGAGGGACGAATTTCGAGCGCAACCTGACGGATCGCGAGGGCTCCCAGAATAACGACCAGGGCGACCACGCGGTAATTGAGGCGAATCTTCAATTGAGTGTGCGGCCCAGCACGGCCGCCACGGCGCCAGCCTCCCGGACGAGCTGGTCGAATTCGTCCGGCAGAATCGACTGAGGTCCGTCGGATAGCGCCCGCGCCGGATCGTTGTGCACTTCCACGAGGATGCCATCGGCGCCCACGGCAACGGCCGCGCGCGATAGCGGCAGCACTTTGTTGCGCCTGCCCGTCCCATGCGAAGGATCGACGACGATGGGAAGATGGCTAAGGCGCTGCACCGCGGGAATCACGCTCAGATCGAGCGTGTTGCGCGTGTGGTCGGCAAACGTGCGCACGCCGCGCTCGCAGAGAATCACCTGGTAGTTGCCCTCGGAAAGGATGTACTCGGCAGCCATGAGAAGCTCGTCGAGCGTGGCGGACATGCCGCGCTTCAAGAGGACGGGTTTGCGGCTGCGCCCGGCTCGCTTGAGCAGCGAGAAGTTCTGCATGTTGCGCGCGCCGATCTGAATCACGTCGGCGTATTTTTCGACGAGGTCGAGCGATTCGTTGTCGATCGCTTCCGTGACGATCCCGAGGCCGAACCGGTCGCGGACTTCCGCGAGAATCTGCAGCCCGTCCTCACAGAGACCTTGAAAACTGTATGGTGAGGTGCGCGGCTTGTACGCCCCTCCGCGAAACAGGCGCGCGCCTGCCGCCTTCACCCGGGCGGCAATCGCGAAGCACTGTTCCCGCGTTTCGACCGCGCAGGGGCCGGCAACGACGGCGACGGCCTTGCCGCCAAACGTGACTTCGCCGGAAGCCGTCGGCACGCGCACGACCGTGTTTTCCTCTTTTGCGTCGCGGCTGACGAGCTTGTAGGGCTTGCTGACCGGGATGCATTCGATCACTCCGGGCATCGATTCGAGCGCGCCGGTGTCCACCTCGCCTTTGTTGCCCGTGATCCCTATGGCCGTGCGGGCCGCTCCCGGAATCGGATGTGCGCGCAGGCCCAGGGCTTCGATCCGCTCGCACACGGCGCGGACCTGTTCTTCGGTCGCGTGGGACTGCATGACGACGAGCATCGGAAGGGCTCCTCGAGCGATGGCGAAACGGAAAGTTTAGCGCAGGAGGACGCGCCGAAGCAAAAGGCGCGGCAAGCGGCGATCGGTCTGCGGAAAACGGGGGCGATGATTTGGAGGCGCGGGGCGGGATCGAACCGCCGATGAAGGTTTTGCAGACCTTTGCCTTACCACTTGGCTACCGCGCCGGTCCCGTCGATGATAGCACCGCCGCCCGCCCGTCGCCACACGGCGCCCTTTGACACCGTTTCGCGCCGCCAAACGTCGTTTGCCGCGCCGATGGACCCGGTTTGCGCGTCCACGGCGATTCCGCTAGAATGTCGTTCTGATCTCCCGGACAACCTGAGGGAATGGCGGAAGAAAAGTATCGAGCCGAGTTAACCTTCGACGCCGCCGACGAGTACCGTCCGGAACCGACTCCCGCACCTGAAATTCCCGCCTGGAAAGACGGCAACATCCGGATCGGTATTCACACCTCGATCGCTGGCGAGATCACCAGCGCCCTGGACATCGCGGCGGGTCTGGGCGCCAACGCGCTGCAGATATTTTCGTCGAGCCCGCGCATGTGGGATCGGGGAAGCGTCCGGATCGCGGATGTGGATGCGCAGCGCTTCCGCGCGCGGCGCAAAGAACTGGCGCTCGGGCCGCTGGTAATTCATTGCAATTACCTGATCAACCTGGCTTCGCCCAATCCGGTGTTGCGGGCGCGATCCGTGCAAGCGTTCCATCAGGAAATCGTGCGGGCGATGGCGCTGGGCGCGGACTATCTGGTGCTGCATCCAGGAAGCTCCGTGGGCAGCGACACTCATTCCGCGATCTCCGCGATCGCCCAAGGGCTGAAGCAGGCGGCGCGCGGATTGAAGCTCGGCGAGTTGCGCATTCTGCTCGAGAATACCGCCGGGCAGGGCAGTTCGGTGGGCTCGCGATTCGAAGAACTGAAGGCGATCCTGAGCGCGTGTCCGGAGTTGCCGCTGGGCGTTTGCGTCGATACGGCGCACACTTTCGCGGCCGGATGGGACATTCGGACGCCGGAAGGCCTGGGGAGGGCGCTTGGCGACATCGACCGGATCATCGGAATCGATCGCGTCGCCGTGGTTCACGTGAACGACTCAAAGACGCCGCTGGGATCACGCGTGGACCGGCACGAGCACATCGGGAAAGGCAAGATTGGCCTGGGCGCGTTCCGCCGGATCCTGAATCACCCGCTGCTTTCGTCGTGCGCGTTCATTCTGGAGACGCCGATCGACAAGCCGGGCGACGACAAACGAAATGTGGCCGCCTTGTGGCGGTTGACGGGCCGCGTGGTGCGCGCAACGGGCGAAGGCATGAAGCCGCGGCCGAAGAAAAGAATGCTGAGCGCGCGAAAAGCCGGCGCGCGGCGGCGGCAGAGATCACGGGGGAAGTGAACGTGGCCGAGTACGATCCGCAGCGAATCGAAGCGAAATGGCAGAAAGTGTGGGCGGGGCGGGACGCGTTTCGCGCCGTCGACAACGACGCATCGCGCCCGAAGTACTACCTGCTCGAAATGCTGCCGTATCCTTCGGGCACGCTGCACATGGGCCACATGCGGAACTACACGATTGGCGACGCGGTGGCCCGCTACAAGCGCATGTGCGGCTACAACGTGCTGCACCCGATCGGCTGGGACGCGTTCGGATTGCCTGCCGAGAACGCGGCGATCAAGCGCGGAATCCCGCCGCGGGAGTGGACGAACTCGAACATCGCGCAGATGAAGGCGGTGTGCAAACGGTTCGGCTTCAGCTACGACTGGCAGCGCGAAATCTCCACGTGCGAGCCCGAATACTACCGGTGGAACCAGTGGTTTTTTCTCCGGATGCTGGAGCGCGGGCTGGCGTACCGCAAGCGCAGCCGCGTCAACTGGTGCCCGCAATGCCAGACGGTGCTGGCCAACGAGCAGGTGATCGACGGATTTTGCTGGCAGCACGACACGACGGCCGTGGAAGCCAAGGAGATCGACCAGTGGTTCCTGCGGATCACAAAATACTCGGACGCGCTGCTCGACGGCGTGAAGGATCTGGCGGGCGGCTGGCCCGAACGCGTCCTGATCATGCAGCAGAACTGGATCGGCAAGTCGCGCGGCACTCGCGTGCGATTTGCCGTGGCCGAAATGAAGACGGATCCGCTGGAAATCTTCACCACGCGCGTGGACACGATCTACGGCGTCTCGGCTGTTCTCCTGTCGCCGGCGCACAAGAATCTGCCGGAGCTGCTGGCGGGCGTGCCGGGCAGCGGGGCGATCGGGCAGCAATTGAAGGCGATGCAGCAGCGCAGCGTGAAGACGGAAGAAATCGCCCAGGCCGAGAAAATCGGATTCTTCACCGGCCGTTTCGCGGTGAATCCGTTTTCAGGGCAGCGCGTGCCCATCTGGGTGGCGAATTTCGTGCTCGCGGAATACGGGACGGGAGCAGTGATGGCCGTTCCGGCGCACGACCAGCGCGACTACGAATTCGCGGAAAAGTATCACTTGCCCGTGAAGGTAGTGGTGCAACCAGCAAGCGGAGCGCCGCTGAGCGCCGATCGGATGGCCGAAGCCTATGTCGAATACGGCCGCTTGGCCGACTCGGGACCCTACACCGGACTCGCTTCGGAGCAGGCGATTGAAAAGATGGCTGCGGACGCGGCGGCGAAGGGATTCGGCGCGGCCGAGACGACGTACCGGTTGAAAGACTGGGGCATCTCTCGTCAGCGATACTGGGGCACTCCGATCCCCGTGGTCTACTGCAAGAACGACGGCGTCGTTGGCGTGCCGGACGATCAGCTGCCGGTGCGGTTGCCGGAGAACGTCACGTTGACCGGGCAGGGCAAGTCGCCGCTGGCTCTCGTTCCGGAGTTTCTGAACACGACCTGTCCGAAATGCGGCGGCCCGGCCGAGCGCGAGACGGACACGATGGACACGTTCATCGATTCGTCCTGGTATTTCTACCGGTATACGGATCCGCACGACGACCGCGCGCCGTTCGACAAGGCGAAAGCCGCCTACTGGTTTCAGATCGACCAGTACATCGGCGGAGTCGAGCACGCGATCCTGCACCTGATCTATTCGCGCTTCTTCTGCAAGGTGATGAACGAGTTGGGACTGGTGAATCATCGCGAGCCGGTGAAGCGGCTTTTCTCGCAAGGAATGGTGCTGAAGGACGGCGCGAAGATGTCGAAGTCGAAAGGGAACGTGGTCGGCGCGATCGACATGGCGGACAAGTACGGCTGCGATACGGGGCGCATGTACACGTTGTTTGCCGCTCCGCCCGAAAAAGACCTGGAGTGGAGCGAGCAGGGAATCGAAGGCTCCGCGCGTTTCCTGAATCGCGTCTTCCGGTTGGTCGACAAGCACGCCGAAAGGCTGAGGGCAGTCACCCTGGACTGGAGCGCGCGAACGGACTTCGCGACGGCCACCGCGAAAGAAAAAGTCCTGGTGCGCAAGGCGCATCAGACTCTGAAGCGCGTGACGAACGACTTCGAGGCGCGCTGGCATTTCAATACGTCGGTTGCGCTGATCATGGAGTTCGTCAACGAGCTGACGGCGCAGGAGCCGCTGGATCAGGACGTAGCACCGGCGGTTCTGAAGAGGGTGCTCTCGATCCTCGTCCTGATGCTTTTTCCGATGACGCCGCACGTGGCTGAAGAAATGTGGGAGATGCTCGGCAACTCGGGCACCATTGGAGATCAGAAATGGCCCGCCTATCGCGAAGACCTGGCGCGTGAGGAGCAGATCGAGATTCCGGTGCAGGTCAATGGCCGCGTGCGAGCGAAAGTCGTCGTCGAGGCCGATCTCAATGATGACGACCTGAAGGAGCGGGCGATGGCGGACGCGCGCATCGCTCCGTTGGTCGCTGGGAAGGAAGTCGCCCGGGTGGTCGTGGTGCCGAAGAAGCTGGTGAACATCGTACTGAAATAGGCGGGGACATGGCACACGGCGGAACGGCAACGCAGCAAGAACGTGGAGGCACGGTGAGCACGAAGCGCGGAATCGTGGTGCTGGATTTCGGCGGACAGTACACGCAGTTGATTGCGCGGCGCGTGCGGGAACAGCAGGTGTTCTCCGCAATTCTGCCTTGCACGGCGTCGCTCGCGGAAATTCGCGCGCAGGAGCCTGTGGGGATCGTTCTTTCCGGCGGACCCAGCTCCGTGTACGACAAAGACGCGCCCATTTGCGATCCGAAGGCGCTTGAGCTGGGTGTTCCCGTGCTCGGAATCTGCTACGGAATGCAGTGGCTCACACGGACGCTCGGAGGCAAGGTCGAGCGGGCAGAGCGTCGCGAATACGGCCCGGCCCAGCTGCAGGTCGGCCGCGAGTCAAAGCTCTTTGCCGGGATGCCGAAAAGCCTGAAAGTCTGGGAGAGCCACGGAGATCACGTCGTGGGGCTGCCTCCGGGCTTTTATGTCACCGGCCATACCGACAACGCCGTGGCGGCCATCGAGGATGCGGCCGGTCGATTTTTCGGCGTCGAGTTTCATCCGGAGGTGAACCACACGGAGCGCGGCGTGGAAATCCTGCGCAATTTTGTGTTCGAAGTCTGTGGCGCGAAGCGGAACTGGAATCGCGCGGGATTTGTCGCGGAGACGGTCGAAAACATTCGCCGCCAGGCCGAAGGGGCGCGGGCCATCTGCGCGCTGAGCGGCGGAGTCGATTCGACGGTCGCCGCCGTTCTCGTGGATCGAGCAATCGGCGAACGGCTGACGAACATTTTCGTCGACACGGGCTTGCTGCGGCGGAACGAGTTTCACGACACGCTCGAGATGCTCCGCGAACGGCTGCACCTGAACGTGATCGGCGTGGATGCGTCCGAGCGCTTTCTTTCGAAATTGAAGGGAGTAACCGACCCCGAAAAAAAGCGCAAGATCATCGGCAATGAGTTCATCGCCGTGTTCGCGGAGGAGGAGCGCAAGCTGGTCGCGGCGGCAAAAGGGCTGCCGGTCAAGTTTCTCGTGCAGGGAACGCTTTATCCGGACGTGATCGAGTCCGTGTCAGTCAAAGGGCCTTCCGCGGTGATCAAGTCGCATCACAACGTGGGAGGACTGCCCGAAGACATGCCGTTCTCGCTGATCGAGCCGCTGCGCGATCTCTTCAAGGACGAAGTGCGCCAGATCGGACGAGAGCTTGGCCTGCCCGACGAGATTCTGACCAAACAGCCGTTTCCGGGGCCCGGTCTGGCAGTGCGGCTGCTCGGCGAGGTCACTCCGGAGCGGCTCGCGACGCTGCGAGGCGCGGACGCCATTGTAGTCGATGAGATTCGGCGCGCCGGGCTCTACGAGAAAACATGGCAGGCGTTTGCGGTCCTGCTGCCGGTCCAAAGCGTCGGCGTCATGGGCGATGGCCGCACGTACGGCAATACGATCGCCGTGCGCGTGGTGGAGTCGCTTGACGCGATGACGGCCGACTGGGCGCGATTGCCGATGGACGTGCTGGAGCGGATTTCCGTGCGCGTGGTGAACGAGGTACCGGGTGTCAACCGCGTCGTTTACGACATCAGTTCGAAGCCGCCCAGCACGATTGAATGGGAGTAGGGAGCGGGAAGGCGCCGGCTCTAGCGGATTGCGGAGACACTCGGGCTGTGCGGTGGAGACGCTTCTACTGTTTGGACGAGCTAGCGGAGAACGCGAACCTTGGAATTCCGCTAGCGGTTGGCCATCTTCTGTGCTACGTAAAGCAGAAGCCGGCGGTCGCCCTCTTCGATGCGTCCGAGGAGCCGTCGGAAGCGGCCGAGATACCGCGCGTCCTTCCCAGTGCTGCCCCACGCGATGTCGTCGGCGCTCCGGCGCTTCGGAAGATTCGGAAGCACGGGAGGCTCTTCGCCATCGTAGAATAGCTGGTAAAGCGGCACTTCCATGGCGCGAGCCAGCTTTTCGAGAGTCTCGATGGCCGGCACCGTGTGGCCGTTTTCGACGCGCGAGATATAGCATCGAAGCAGGCCAGTGCGCTTTTCGATATCGCCCTGGGAGAGTTTCTTCTGTTCGCGTAGCAACCGGATACGTTCGCCGATTATCATGGCAGGTATTGTTACATGGACTAGTGGCGGTCGCAAGAAGAAACATGGTGCGGCAAACGATTTTTTTGGCGTAACCGAACGCAAATGAGGCACGTCCCAAAAGGTATGGCGGCGAGCGCTCCGGCTCTTACGCTCTCCTTTCAGCCGGGAGAGAAGAAGGCAGACGATCGCGAATTGGTGCGGCTGTCGCAAAATGGAACACAGGCTGCTTTTGAAGAGCTGGTGCGTCGACACCAACAGCGCGTGTTCGGGCTCGTTGCAGGGATCTTGCACCGGCCGGACGACGTGGAAGACGTGGCGCAACAGGTCTTCTTGAAGGCGTACGTCGGGATCAAGCGCTTCGATCAGCGAGCCGCTTTTTCCACTTGGCTTTACAAGATTGCGGTCAATGAGTGTTGGGATTATCTAAGAAAGAAGAAGGTGAGGCCGCTGGTTTACGAGGCGGACCTCTCGGAAGAGCAGGTGTCGCGGCTGGACGGAATCGTTTCGGCGGAGCGGCCTCCGGAAGGTCCCAGCACGCGGGCCGAAACGCGCGAGATTCTGGATCGCATGCTTGCGTCGCTTCCGGAGCAGGACCGGCAGCTGCTGGTGCTCAAGGAAATCGAGGGATTCTCGGTGCAGGAACTGGCGGAAATACTCGACCTCAACGTCAACACGGTAAAAGTGCGACTGTTCCGTGCGCGCGGCCGAATCATGGATATCTATCGGCGCAGGTTGAACCCGGTCGGTAAGGCCGGCGCCACACCGGCGGCTCAAAGGAAGGAGTAAGAGGATGTCAGCGGAAACCAAATTCGGGAATGGGGCGTGCGAGCAGTACGAAGCGCTGCTCGAAGATTATTTGAGCGGAGATCTGAGCGACGTGGATGCTCGGCGCGCGGCTGAGCACTGGCAGACCTGCGCCGGTTGCCGCGCGGCTCTGCAGCATGTCGCGGCGAGTGTGCGCCTGCTGCGCGCTGCGGAGCCGTCGGCGGATCCCGGGGCAGGGTTCGCGCGTGTGGTGATGGCGCGGATTCGCGCGGCGGAAGCCGAACGTGTCGCTGCCCGCCCGAATTTCTGGCAGCCGTTCGTCACGCTCGGTTGGAGATTCGCGGCGACGGCAGCGCTCGCTCTGGTGGCCTTGGTGACTTACAACGCCGGCTGGGGAAAGCAATCGCAACCCGGAGGCCTTGCGGCACGTCCAATAACTGTAACCGATTTGTTCGCACCGGAGCCGGTCAAGGCTCCGACAACAGGAGACGAAGTTCTGATCATGGTCGCGGATGGCAGCAATGGAAAATACTAGGGCTCGAATCGAGGCGGCCGCGCTTTTCCTGGTGGTATTCGTGCTGGGTGTGGTTTTCGGCGCGGTGGGCGTACACGTTTGGAACCAGCGAGTCTCCGGTGAGGCGGCGACTGTGAACACAAAGCCGACTCGCGCGCAGGTGATGGAGGACATGAGGCAGCGCCTCCAGCTGACTCCCGATCAGGAGAAGCAGATCGGCGCAATCGTGGATGAAACGCGCGCCCGCTGGCAGGTTCTCTACGCGCCGCTGGACGCTCCCCGCGAGGAGATTCGCCAGGAAGGCCGCGCCAAGATGCGGGCGATACTGACTCCGGACCAGCAGACGAAGTTCGACGATTTCCTGAAGCGCCTGGACGAGCAGCGAAAGAAGGAAGCCGAGAAGCAAACGGCGCACTGATGCGTTCCGGCAGCCGCCGACTTCCCGCCAGGAACACGCGCGTGCAGTCCTCTATGGGTTCCGCATGAGCACATCTCAGGTCTCGCCATCCCCGCAAGGTCCGGCCCCGGCACAAAAGCAGGCGACGATCCACTTGGAGAACGTGTACAAGGTGTACGACCTGGGGGAAATCCAGGTCACGGCGCTCCGCGGCGTTTCGCTGGAGATCTATCCGGGCGAGTTTGTGGCGGTGATGGGCGCTTCGGGTTCGGGCAAATCGACGCTCATGAACATTCTCGGATGTCTCGACCGCCCCACGCGCGGGAGCTATCTTCTCGACGGCAAGGACGTCTCCCAGCTTACGAAAGACCAGCTTGCGGCGATCCGAAGCCACAAGATCGGATTCGTTTTTCAGCAGTTCAACCTGCTGCCGCGGACTTCGGCGCTCGAAAACGTGGAGTTGCCGACGATCTATGCCGGCGTTCCGGTTGAGGAGCGTGCCAAGCGCGCCGAAGAGGCCCTGACGCAGGTCGGATTGGCGGAGCGCAAGGGTCACTTTCCCTCGCAGCTTTCGGGCGGACAACAACAACGGGTGGCGATCGCCCGGGCGCTGGTCAACAATCCCTCGCTGTTGCTCGCCGACGAGCCGACAGGGAACCTCGACAGCCGAACCAGCGTCGAGATCATGGAAATCCTGCAGAATCTGAACGACAAGCAAGGACTGACCGTCGTGATCGTTACGCACGAGCCGGATATCGCGCAGTATGCGAAGCGTGCTCTCGAGTTCCGGGACGGAAAGCTGCGGCGAGACGTGGCGGTGCACAACCGGATGGTTGCTTCGGAAGTCCTGCCGACCCTGCCGTCGCCCGATGCCGACGACTTCGACCCGCTTGCCAACGGGGCTCCGGCGAAACCGGGCCATGGCGCGCAGCCCGGCTAGACTTGCATTGCTCCTGAGCAGACCGCGGAGCTGAACTTCCTAGAAGGGAATGTCCTCGTCGGAAATCCCCGGGCTGCCGCCGCCCTCTTCGGGGCCGGAGCTGGCCACGTCGAAGTCGGCATCCGCGGAACGTCCGTAACCGCCGCCTCCGCCGCTCGGAGCGGCGGCCGCGCCCTCGGCGCGCGAAGTCAGCATGCGCATGACGTTGCCCACGATTTCCGTGGTCTGCCGCTTCTGGCCGTCGCGCTTGTCTTCCCATTGGCGCGTCTGCAGGCGGCCCTCCACGTAGACCAGCATTCCTTTCTTCAGGTACTGCTGCGCGATCTCCGCAAGTTTGCCCCACAGCACGATGCGGTGCCATTCGGTGCGCTTCTGGCGTTCGCCGGACCTGTCCTTGAACGATTCGTCGGTCGCGAGCGTGAAGTTTGCTACGGCCTGGCCGCCGGAGGTGTAGCGCGTCTCCGGATCGCGGCCCAGACGGCCCACTAGAATTACTTTGTTGACGGACATGCGCAGGAGTATAGCCGAAACCCGGGCAAGAACAAATCGCCGGCCGGTGCGCGGGAAGGCCGGCGTTCGGCGGGCGAAGGTCTCGATCTGTTAGAATCCGCGGCGATCTTCCGTATTACGACTGGAGGCCTTCGATGGCTCAGGCACAGAATTTTTCAAATCACACGCGGACCGTTCCCATGTTCCACATGGTGGCGCTGCCGATCCTGATGGGGAACTTCGGCTGGTCCGTCTATCGCTTGACGCAACTCCGCTCGATCGATTCTGTGGTCGCCGTCTTCGTCGCCGCGGCGCTGCTGCTTGTGGCGCTGTACGGCCGCCTGTTCGCCTTGACCGTGCAGGATCGCGTCATTCGGCTGGAGATGCGGCTCCGCTTGCAGCAGTTGCTGCCTCAGGATCTGCGCGCGCGCATTCCGGAGTTCACGGTCGGGCAGCTGGTTTCGCTGCGGTTTGCGAGCGACGCGGAATTGCCGGCGCTGGCGCGGAAGGTGCTGGACGAAAAGGTGACGGACCGCAAGGCGATCAAGCGTCTGATCCGCGATTGGCAGCCCGATCTGTTGCGCGCGTAAGTGGCGACTGAACGCTATCGCGACGGGCGAGTGGTTGCGGCGCCGATCTCGTGCAGCTTGGCCTGCGCGCGCTTGGCTTCATCGGACCCGGCATAGCGGCGGACCACCTCGCGCAGGTCGCGCGTGCCGCTGGTCTTCATGCCGAGCTCCAGTTCGGCGAGTCCTTTCTTCAACAGCGACGCGGCCAGTTTGAAGCTGTTCGGATAATTCACCAGCACCGTGTCGTACGCCGCAACCGCGTTCTTGAAATCTCCCTGCGCGTAGGACACCTCGCCCAGATAGAACTGCGCATTCGAGGCCAGATCATTGGAAGGGAAAGTCTTGATGTAGTCCGAAAACTCCTGCCGCGCGAGATCGTATTTGCCGCCGGTAAAATCGCGCAGCGCGTTCTGATAGAGAGTGTCGGCGGAAATCGGCGGCATCGCTGGTGGTGCCATGGTCGCTCCCGTCGGACCGCCGGGCGTCACTCCTCCAGCGGGAGTGCCGCCGCCGGAAACTTTCGCGTCGATGCTCTGCAGCAGGTTCTGGACGTCGGTCAGCTGCTGCGAAAGCTTTCCGACGCGGGCTTGAACATCTTGCAGGTTGTCCGAAAGGCCCTGCGTCTGCTGCGTCATCGTGTCGATCCGCGCGCCGGTATTCGCCTGCACCTCCTGCACCGACTTCTGCAGCGACACCATTTCGCCGTTCAACTTGTTGACGGAATCGAGCGACTGCTGCACCAGCGTCTTCAGGGCGGCGTTGTTGCTGTCGACCGTGCTGCGCAGGTCCTGCTGGCCTTGCAGCAACTGGCTGACCTGCTGTTGTAGTTCGATCATTTCTTTCGAGACGGCGCCCGCCGGCTGCGGGGCCAGCAAGGCGCCGCCGAGAGCGCCGAAGCAAACTGCCGCGAGTGCGAGCGCAAGCCATCGTGTGCGCAAGGTCGTGCCTCCTTGGAAACTGAACGGCCCGCGACGGCGGTCCCGCGCGACCTCCGTCACCGGCGCGAACGGAACTTCACTGGGCCATCACGAAATGGGCGCGGCGATTCTGCTGCCAGCATTCCTCGGTGTGCTCGCCGCAGAACGGGCGCTCCTTGCCCCAGCTGGTTGTTTCGATTCGGTCGGCGGAAATCCCGAGCGAGATCAGGAAATTCTTGGCGGCCTCCGCCCTGCGTTGTCCAAGGCCGAGATTGTATTCCGTCGAACCGCGCTCGTCGCAGTGGCCCTCCAGCGAGACATGCAGCTGCGGATAGGAGCGCAGGAATTCCGCGTCTTTCGTCAGCGCGCTGCGCGCGTCCTCCCGCAGATCGGATTTGTCGAGGTCGAAAAAGGCATCGGCAACGTTTTGCGAGAAAAGCTGGCTCAGGTTCGGCTGCGCCGGAGCGGGCGCGGGGGTGGGCGCCGGAGCGTTCACATCGACGCGAGCGGTGGCCGTGGCGCTGCCGCCCGCGCCGGTGGCCGTAATCGTGTAGGTGGTCGACGTCGTCGGATTCACCGGCGTCTGCCCCTGCAGCGCCACTTTGCCGACGCCGGGTTCGATATCCAGATCGGTCGCGTTCGTGGAGGACCACGAAAGCGTCACGGATTGCCCCGGATTCACCGACGTCGGGGACGCATTCAACGTGACGGTAGGCTGCGCCGGCGGCGGTGCGGGAGTCTGCGCCGGCGGTGTGGCGGCAACCTGCTTCTTACAGCCTCCTGCAAAAGCACCCAGGGCCACCAGGCCGATCGTGAGTGCCAACGTCCGAACCGTGCTGCGCTGCATCAGGTGCCTCCTTCGGCGCCACCGCGAGGGCTTTGCGGAATCGCCGCGAATGAATTTATACCGTTCGTACGAGAACCTCCAGCAAGATCACCGCTCGGCCATGAGCGGAAGAAGGACCGCTGCTCCGCGGCATCACTTGGGGGACCAGTTGGGCGACTCGTTGTCACCTTCGAAAGTGAGCTGACGCGGGTGGCTGCCGTCCGCCAGCATGGACCAGATCTGGCGAGGACCGGTGCGTGTGGATTCGAAAACGATGTGGCGTCCGTCGGGAGCCCAGCTGGGCCGCTCGTTGCGGCCGGCATCCTTGGTCAGCTCGGCGAGCTGCCGGCTGACGATATCCATCACGTAAATATCGTAGTTTCCGCTGGGCCGGCGCCAACTGAAGGCGAGCAGCTGTCCGTTGGGCGACCACGCGGGATCGACGACGTATCCCATATCCGGCAGGTCCAGCTTCTCGACATTCGATCCGTCGGAATTCGAAAGATAAAGCACCGGCGATCCGCCGCGGTCGCTGACGAACACCATCTGCTTGCCCGTCTTCGGATTCCAGGCCGGCGACGTGCTGACACCGGCCGTGAACGTGATCCGCCGCGCCCGGGAGCCATCGGCGTCCGATATGTAGATTTGCGGGTCGCCGCTCTGGCTGGACATGAACGCAATCTGCGATCCGTCGGGCGACCAGCCCGGCGCCTCGGTGGTTCCCCGAAAGCGCGGAAAGGCAATCAGCCGGTTGGAGACCGCCGAATACATGCAGATCTGAGCGGAGACGACATTGCGCGGGCCGGGAACGAAGCAGGTGAACGCGATGCGGGTTGCGTCCGGCGACCAGCGCGGCGTCAACGCAATCGACTTCAGGTGCGTCACCGCCTGCTGATTCGCGCCATCGTAGTCCATTACCCAGATGTCCTTGTTGCCGCCGCGCGCGCTCACGTAAGCGATTTTCGTTTGCGCGATGCCGGGCTGCCCGCCGCTGAGAAACGCGATGATATCGTCGGCAAACTGATGCGCCAGGCGGCGCGCGTCGGCGTCGGTGGCCTGGCCGCGATAGATCTTTTGGATCGCGGGCGGCGCCGATGGGTTGTGCACGTCCGAAAGATACCCGGCAAACGCCACGCCGATGTTGTCGATCGTCATGTTGCTGTAGGCGACCATGTAGGCGTTCGTCGGGGCGGCCGCCCATTCCTGCGCATTCAACTCGCTCGGCTGGCCCGGAGTCTGCAGCGGATAGAAGCTCGGGCTCACCAGATCGAGAATCCCGGAATAGTCGAGGTCGGCCCACAGAACGTCGTGAAACGTCTTGGGCAACGGCTGCGTGAAGCTCGATCGGGCGGCCGTCTCCGGAACGGCAACGCGCGCCTTGGTGATGCCGAGGCCTGTCCCCGTCTTGAACCAGTCCTGCGCGCTCACGGGAGTTGCGGCGAAAAGAAACCACATTGCAACTGAGATTAGCGCTGCGAACAGGATTGCGTTTTTTCGTGCCATGTGGCTCTCAGCTACCTTTTGTAATCGAAAAAGAATTCGACGCTCACGCGCGAGCCGGAATATGCCGCGGGCAGCGCGAGCAGAGGACTCGCCGACTGCACGGCGCGAACCGCGGACGTGTCGAGCGACCGGTTATTGCTCGATTGCGTGAGCTGGATGTTGGTGACGGTGCCGTCGCGCAGGATGTCGAACGTGACGGTGACGCGCGGCGCCCAGGGCAAGCTCGGATCGACCGTGGATTGCAACCATTCGCGGCTGATGCGTTGTTGCACGGCCATGACGTACGCGCCGAAGCGCGATGCGAAGTCGCCGCCGCCTGCGCCGGTCACGGCGAGTCCGGCGGCCGTGTCCCCCGTTGAGCCCATCGCAAACGACGTGACGGGAATCGAGGGCGTGCCGCCTCCGCCGTAGGGAACCGCGTTGGTCGGCGGCGGAGTCGGATTTTCGAGCACCTTCGACGGCCGCGTGATGTACTTCGGCGGTTTGTTCCGCTCGAATTTCGGAATCGGCGTCGCGTCCGGTTCGACCTTGGGCTTGGGCTGCGGTTCGGACTTGTACAGGCCCTTCGATTCATCGACCACGCGATTGGGCGAGACGACGTCCGGCTGCGGCAGTGGAATGGCCGGTAGATTGCCGACCAGTCCGACGGTCACGGAGCCGCCGGGTCCGCCCCAGCTCTCGCCGCCGTGCGAAAAGTAGGTCGAAATCGCGACTACTCCGGCAAGCAGCGAATGAAGAATGAGCGAGGCGTAGACAAATCGCCTGAGGGTCTCGTCCGGCCGGATTATCGCCGCCGCTGTCATGTCAGGGAGTCCGTGGCCGTTCGCTCAGTGGCTGGGTGACCACGCTGATGTTTTGGATGCCGGATTGTCGCAACTCGTCAACCACCGTTGCCCAGCTTCCAAACGGGACTGTTTCGTCGCACCGGAGGTAAACCGCCTGCCGTTTGCCGTCGCGCGCCTGCGAAAGAATCTGCTGCCCAAGCTCGTGAATATTCACCGGCTTGTCATTCAAGTAGACGCGCTGGGCGCGGTCGATGGTGACCACCATGCGCGCCTCGGTCAATTCCTTTACCGTCTTTGTTTTCGGCACGTCCACGTCGATTCCGGACTGCAGAATCGGCGCGGTGATCATGAAGATGATCAGGAGCACCAGCACGACGTCGATGAACGGCACCATGTTGATTTCGGAGAGTGAAGTGCCGATTTCGCGCTGCGCTTGCGGCATCGATTTGGTCTAGGCGCTGTAGAGAGTCTCGATCTTCGCCACGAATTCGGCAGCGAAGTCGCTCATCCGCGAAGCCAGGCCGCGGATGCCGTAGAGATAGTGGTTGTAGAAGACGAGGGCTGGGATCGCGGCGAAGAGCCCGGCTGCGGTCGTGATCAGAGCTTCGGCGATGCCGGGAGCGACGGCGCGAAGGCTCGCCGCGCCCGCGTCGCCGAGCCCCGCGAACGCGTCCATGACGCCCCACACCGTGCCGAACAATCCGATAAACGGCGAAACCGAAGCGATCGTCGCAAGGGAAGACATTCCCTTTTCCAGGCGGCGCACTTCCTCGCCCGCGGCCACCTGCATTTCCACGCCGACGGCGTTCGCATTCTTGAGCCTGCCCGTGCCGCCCGCGCGAGCGTTCGCGCCGTTCATTTGCGCTTCCAGCTCGCGATAGCCGGCCGCGTAAACCGAAACAAGCGGGCCTGCCCCGCCTCCGGCGCGAAGCGTATTCGGATCGGAAAGCCCGCGACCTGAGCGAAACATCTCCAGAAAACGCGCGGTCTTGCGATCCATGCCGCCGAGCTGAGCGTACTTTTGCAGGATCAGCGCCCACGAAAATACGGAAAGGACCAACAGCAGACCCAGGATAACGCGCGCGACGCCGCTGGTCTGTTCCAGGAGCGCCAGCGGGTTCGCGAACAGGAGAAGCGCCAGGCTGGAAATAGTTTTCCCCCAGAAAAGATTTTTTGCCAGGCGCAGCTACCGTAGCACACGCAATTTCGAGTTTCAAACGCGCTCTCGAAAATGTTTGCTGCCTGAAACGACACAGCGAAGATCGCCGAAAAATCTGCGCGCGGCCTCCAGAATTTCGTAGGTGTGCCTGGCGACTTGTGCTATCTATTGGCTCGTGACTCACGAATTCAGCCACGAAGCAGTTCAGTTTCGAATCTCACCTTACAAGTTTTTCCGTCTCCTGGAATACACCGCAAGCTATTTCTAACCACGCGCCATCAGGAAAACACTCGCAGGGCACGGGTGTTCCCAACCTCAACCTTTCAAGGAGGATGGATGAGCGCTACAGGGCAGGCGGCGGGACGATCCATTTCGGAGTTCATCAAGCATCACTATCGGCATTTCAACGCGGCGGTCGTGATCGACGCGGCCGAGGCGTACGTGAAGCATCTGAACAGCGGCGGCAAGATGCTGATCACGCTCGCCGGCGCGATGAGCACAGCGGAGCTGGGGCTTTCGCTGGCGGAAATGATCCGCCAGGGCAAGGTCCATGCGATCTGCTGCACCGGGGCGAATCTTGAAGAGGACGTCTACAATCTCGTCGCGCACGACCACTACAAGCGCGTGCCGCAGTACCGGCAGCTCTCGCCGCAGGAGGAAGTGGACCTGCTCGATCATCACTTGAATCGCGTCACCGATACGTGCATTCCGGAAGAAGAAGCGATGCGGCGGATCGAGCGCGTGGTGATGGAGGAATGGTACGCGGCCGATCGCAGCGGCCAGCGGTTTTTCCCGCACGAATTCCTCTTCAAGGTGCTCTGCGCCGGAAAGCTGAAGCAGCACTACCAGATCGACCCGAAAGACAGCTGGATGCTCGCCGCCGCCGAGCGGAATCTTCCGATGATCGTTCCCGGCTGGGAGGATTCCACGCTCGGCAACATGTATGCCGCGCAGGTGATCGGCGGAAAAGTGAAGAACGTCGATACCGTCCGCGTCGGCGTGGAGTACATGATCGAGCTCGCCCGCTGGTACACGGAGACCGCGCCGAAGACGCCGATCGGCTTCTTCCAGATCGGCGGCGGCATCGCCGGCGACTTTCCGATCTGCGTCGTGCCGATGCTCCATCAGGACCTGCGGCGCGAAAACGTCCCGCTGTGGGGCTACTTCTGCCAGATCAGCGATTCGACCACCAGCTACGGCTCCTATTCCGGCGCCGTCCCGAACGAGAAGATCACCTGGGGCAAGCTCGGAGTCGATACGCCGCGATTCGTGATCGAGTCGGATGCCACCATCGTCGCGCCGCTGATGTTCGCCTACGTCCTGGGCTGGTAGGCGCAGCATCGCAGCCGGCGTAGGCCGAGACCGGGAGTGGCCATGGCGGAGATCTCAGCTCGGCCCGCAGGCGGGCGGGTCTTCCTCTCCGCCGAGTGGCGCGATTTGCTGATGTTGAACTACGAGGTCGATCCGCGCCTCCTGGGGGAGTACGTTCCGTCCGGCACCGAGCTTGATTCCTTCGAAGGACGCACCTACGTCAGCTTGGTCGGATTCCGCTTCCTGCGCACCCGGCTGTTTGAATTTCTTCCGTTGCCGTTCCACGCGAATTTCGACGAAGTGAATCTGCGCTTTTACGTTCGGCGGCGCGAGGGAGCGGAAGTCCGCCGCGGAGTCGTGTTCATTCGCGAGATCGTGCCGCGCGCCGCGATCGCTTTCGTGGCGAGGCTTGCCTACGGCGAGAAATATGTCGCGCTTCCGATGCGCCATTGCGTGAGCACCGGCAGCGGTGGCGGCACGGTCCGCTACGAATGGCGCCTCGATGGCGGGCTTTGCTCCATGGAAGCAAGCGCATCCGGCGCGCCCGCGCATCCGCGCGAAGGCAGCCTCGAGCAGTTCATCACGGAGCACTACTGGGGTTACTCGCTTCGCCGGGGCGGCGGTTCGGTGGAATATCACGTCTCGCACGTGCCGTGGCGCGTGTGGGCGAGTAATGGAGCGGTGTTTCAAGGGGATGCCGCTTCGCTCTACGGCTCCGACCTGGCGAGGGTCATTCGTCGGCGTCCGGATTCGGCGTTCATCGCCGACGGCTCGCCGGTTCTCGTTTTCGCGGCGAAGCCAATCGCATAACGCGCGCCGCTAGTTGCGCGTGCTGCCCGCCTTCCGAATGTAGATGTTGCCGTTCATGCTGCTGAACTGGATGTCGGACCCGCCCCCGTTGATCGTTGCATGCAAGGCGCCGTCCACGCGAACGTGGTACGTCGCGCCGTGCTCGCCTGAGTCCTCAACGGTCCTTTGATCGAATCTTTGCACCACGCGAACATCGAAATCGCTGAGCACTTCTCCCCGATTCGCGTGCAGGTTCAGATTCGCCTTGAGGTCCGCCGGAAACGTGACGTCGATCTCTCCGTTCAGAGAACTGAATGCCATCGGCTTCGCCGGATTCACGCGCGCAAACGTTGCGCCGAGCCGGCCGTTGAGCGTATGCGCGACAGCCGTTCCCGACACGTTCTGCAACGCGATGCTGCCGTTGATCGCGCTCACGTCGAGATCGCCATCCACGCCGGTGACGCTGATGTTGCCGTTGTTCACCGTGCGCAGCGAAAGCGACGTGTGCACCGGCACGGTCAGCACCAGATCGATCGAGTGAAAAACCGAGTCCGCGTTCACGATCACCTCGTTGTTTTCTTCCGACGCCGCCAGCCCCGTGCTGCCGTAGACGCGGTGCATTCCGCCCCACGCGGCCATCGGCGCCTGGTTGCGCGTGTGCGCCTCGATCACGATGTCTTTGCCGTCATACGACTTCACCGTGATCCCGCCGCTCACCAGGCTGGCCCTCACGGTGCCCGGCCGCGAAGGATCGGTCAGATGGACCGTCAGGCGATCCGTCGCCTCATCCGCGTTGCCGTTCTGGGCGAACGTTCCCGGCGCCGCCCAGAGCGCCAGCACAGCCGCCGCCAGCGCCGCAAGCCGCGTTTTTCTCGATTGCGTCTGCTTATTCATGGTTCTCCAGGAGCCGAATCGCGCCATTCAACGTGCTCACGCGGATCTCCGGCCCGCCGGAGCCCACGCGTCCGCCAAAATGGTTCGCGCGATAGATCGTCTTCATTCCTTCGTGCGAGATCTCGGTTGAGTTGGCCGCATCCATCGCGAACGCGCTGTCGACGCTGCCGTTGAACGTGTGCAGCCGGAAATCCGCGTTCAGTTTCGGCGCGAACGAAAGCTCGACAGCCCCGTTGATGGAGCCGAAGTCCCAGCTTTCGGTCGGATTCTCGCGGAACTTCACTTTCAGCGGGCCGTTCACGGTGTGGACCGTCCCCGATCCCGCCACGTTCTCCATCCCGATTCCGCCGCTGACGCAGCGGATCGTGAATTCGCCGCTCACGTCGCGCACGCGGACTCCGCCGTTCACCGTCTTCAATTGCACGCTGCTCTTCCGCGGCACTTGGAGCTGGAATTCCATGCTGACCCAGTAGCCCGGCTCGTTGCCGAATCCCCAGAAATCGTCGTCGTGATGGCGGAAGGGGCCGTCCACGTACAGGCGCAGGGAATTGCCGCTCTGATCGATACCGAGCGTTACTTTCTTGCGCGCCTCTTCCAGTTTCTCCTTCGACTCCGCGTGCAGCGTCTTCTTGACCACCAACTGAACTTCGTTGCCATCGGTGCCCGCCACTTCGATCGAGCCGAAAACATTGTCGACTTCGATCGAGCGATGGTCTCCCGAAAGAGTGAAGGTCTTGCGGATCGTTTCCTCGTCGTGGACGCGCGAGAACCAGTCATCGTCGTCCGGCCAGCCGGGCCAATCGATCACGCGGACGCTCGCGCTGTCCTCCTCGGGCGCCTGGATCATTGCCGGCGCTGGCGGTGCAGCCGGAGCAGGGGGAGCAGGCGTTTCTTGCGCCACGGCGCGGGCCTTGAGCCGGATTCCCGCGGCGCAGATCAACGCGGTAGCCGCGATCACTCGAAGTGCGATGGAAAGCGTTCTGAGCATGATTCCTCCCTCAACTCAATTGGCTGATCGCCCGCTCGGCGCGTTCGCGCACGGCGGGGTCGACGTCCGAGTTCTGCTGGATCTTGCGAAGTTCATCCACCACGCTGCGGTCGCGCAGTTGAACGAGCGTATCGATCAATTGCACCTGCACGAGCGGAGACTGCTGGGACGCCAGCGCCTCGGCCAGGCCCTGCCTCACCTGGGGATGGTTGCCGTAGCGGCCCAGCGCGTCGAGCGCCGCCAGGCGCACGTCCACGCTGCTGTCGTAGCGCAGCGTCCGCAGCAGCGCCGCCAGGATCTGCGGATCGGCCTGCTGCTGCCGCGTGCTCCAGCTCACGCCCTGCAATCGCTCGCTCGCCGATTCCTCCTGCAGCATCGAAAGCACCATCAGCTGCCGCATGCTCGTCAGCTCGTTTTCCATCGACGCCACCTGCTGCTGCGCCTGCGCGTTGGTCTGCGTCGTCGAATAACGCCCGCCCAGGAATCCGAGGACAAGCAGCGCGGCCGTGGCGCCCACCGCGGCGAGCGGAGACCGGAACCAGCCCATCGCCCACGCGCCGCGCCGAACCGGCTCCGGCGCGAACGCGAGTTGCTCCAATCGGCCGTCGTCGAACGACGCCAGCACCCCTTGAAACCGCTCGCGCAGCGCCGGGCTCGGTTCCTCCTGCGGCAGCAGCGCCAGATTCCGCCCCAGCGCGGCGAGTTGCCGGCACTCCGCGCAGCTCTCGATGTGTTGCTCCACCAGCCTTTCCTGGTCTCGCCCGAGGGCATTTTCCAGATAGTCGGGCATCAACGCGGCGATCTGTTCACAGTTCATTGCGTGCTCCTGCGGCTCTTTTCGACGGCGCTGTACTGCCGCTTTCTAGGCGGCGAAACGCCTCGCGCAGCTCTTCGAGGGCGCGATGAATTCGCACCTTCATCGTGCCCACCTGACATCCGTAGATCCGAGCCATCTCGTCGCAGCGAAGCCCCTGGAAGCGGCTCAGCAGGAGAATCTCCCGCTTCTCCTCGCTGAGCGCGCCCAGGGCTCGGTGTAGCAACTCGTGCTGATGATTCGCCTCGTGCGATACGCCGGGTGCCGCTGCCATCTCGGCGCCCGTTTCCAGATCCTGATGCGGACGCTGCTTGACGGCGTAATCGTGGCGGGCGTTCCGCGCGATTTGGTAGATCCACGGTCGAAACGGAGTGCCCGGTCGGTAGCTGCGGCGGTATTTCAGGATCCGGAGGAAAACGTCCTGCACGAGGTCTTCGCTCGCCGCCCGGTCGCCCGTCAGCTTCGTATAGAAACTGTACAGGCGGGTCTGGTAGCGGTCGAACAACACCCCCAGCATCTCTCCTGTTCCTTCGCGCACCATCAGCATCAGCTCCTCGTCCGGCTCCGGCCTGTTCATTCGGTCGTGTCCGTTCTGGTTGCTGCTTGTCATGGATGAATACCGGGTTGGACGGGAAAGGTTACAGAAGGGCAGGAGAAAAACGAGGGCTAGTAGAGGCCGGGCCTGGCGGCGGGCGGCCGCTGTGCGCAAGGCGCTTATGCTAGACTCGGTGATCAGCGATGAAAGCGGCTTTCGACATCGGAATTGAATCGCTTACGCGGGCGGGTGAGACAGTCGCCTCGTCTCCGTTCGTCTCGGACACTCACGAAGCAGTGACGAGCGAAGCGACCGCCGCCGGGGCAGGGAAGAGTTTCTACATCGAAACGTTCGGCTGCCAGATGAACGTCCACGACTCCGAGAAGGTTGCCGGCTTCCTGCTGGAGCGTGGATATCGCGCCGCGCGGGACGCCGCCGACGCCGATCTGATGCTTTACAACACGTGCAGCATTCGCGAAAAGGCTGCGCAGAAGGTGTTCTCGCGGCTCGGCGAATGGCGCGGCGCAGGAAAGGGCTCCCAGGTCGCCCGTACAGCGAGCCTGGGAGAACGGACAAAGATTATCGGCGTGCTCGGATGCCTCGCCCAGCAGGAAGGCGAGGAAATCTTCGAGCGCGCGCCTTGGGTGAGCCTGGTCTGCGGTTCGGCAAGTTATCGCAAGCTTCCCGATCTTGTGGCTGAGCTGGAAGCGGGCGGCCGGCGCGTGATGGGTCTCGACCTCGATACGGATCAGACCTTCGAAACGGAGGTTACGCGCCGCGACAATCCGATCCGGGCCTACATCACGATCATCGAGGGCTGCGACTACGCCTGCTCCTATTGCGTCGTGCCGCATACGCGCGGGCCGGAGCGCAGCCGCGCGAGCGAATCGGTGCTCGCCGAGGCACGCCGCCTCGCGGAAGCGGGGTACACCGAAATCCAGTTGCTCGGCCAAACGGTGAATTCGTATCGCGATCCTTCGCCTGGCGGCCTGAGCTTCGTCGACTTGCTGCGCGGAGTGGCGGCGGTGGATGGCATTCGCCGCGTCCGCTTCACGACGTCGCACCCGAACGATTTTCATCGCGAGATCGTCGAAGCGATCGACTCGACTCCGGAGCTATGCGATCACATTCACCTGCCGGTGCAGTCGGGTTCCACGCGCGTGCTCCGCGAAATGCGCCGCACGTACACGCGCGATCAGTACCTCGAGAAGATTTCCTGGATTCGCGCGGCGCGGCGCCCGATCAGCATCACCAGCGACATTATCGTCGGCTTTCCGGGAGAGACCGAGCGCGAATTCGAAGATACCGTCACTCTGCTCGACGAAGTCGGCTACGACGGCGTGTTCTCGTTCATCTATTCGCCCCGGCCGATTACGACCGCCGCCTCGCTCCCCGATGCGATTCCGGAGGCCGAAAAATCGCGCCGCCTGGCGATTCTGCAGGAGCGGCAGCGCCAGATTCAGATGGCGCGCAACGCACAGGTGGTCGGTGAATCGTTCGAGGTGCTGGTTGACGGACACAACGCGGCGCGAGGCCAGTGGGCCGGACGCACAACGAGCAACCGCTTGATAAATTTCACTTCGGCCGCCGAAAATCTTCTGGGAGAATACGTTCAGGTGCTGGTCACGCGCGCGTCGCCGTATAGTTTGGTCGGCCAGCACGTCGCGCCAGTGTGAGCGGCGCCGGCGCCGCCGGCGCTGGATCGTGCGGCCCGGGTTCGAAAGGGAGGCCATCATGGAATTGGAAGTCAAGATTCGCGGCCTGATGATGGATCCCGTCACGAACATGCCGGTGGTAGTCCTCAAGGAAACCCAGGGTCCCGGGGTCCTCCCGATCTGGGTGGGAGTCTACGAAGCCAACGCGATCGCTCTGGAAATCGAAAAAGTCCAGACGCCGCGCCCGATGACTCACGATCTGCTGAAAAACGTTCTGACCGGCCTCAATGTGCGCGTTCAAAAAGTCGTCGTGTCCGATCTGAAGGACGACACGTTCTACGCCCTGATCTGGATGGAGCGCGAGGGAGAGACGATCTCCATGGACTCGCGCCCGAGCGACGCGCTCGCGCTGGCGCTCCGCCTCGATTGCCCGATTTTCGTCGAAGACCAGGTGCTCAAGAGCTCCAAGATGGCGTCGTCGGTTTCCGATAAGAGCTCCGGCGAAGAGCTGCGCAAGTGGCTCGAGAACCTGAACGATGAGGATCTCGGCCGCTACAAGATGTAGTCTCGCGCATGCTTTCCAAGTCGACAGTCCCGCAGCTTTGTTTCTCGCTGGCGCTTTTCTCTTGCGCGGTCTTGTCCCTCGCAGCGCAAGCACCCACACCGCCTGCCGATTCCAGTCCAGCGCCGATCCCGATGGAGCAGGAGCAACATCATCATCTCGTCTTCGAGAACGCGTACGTCAGAGTTTTCTACGTTGAGATTGCCGCGCATGAATCGACGCTCTATCACCGGCACGCTTTTCCGTACCTGAGTCTGGCTCCGCCGGCAATGCCGGACGCGCCGGCGCAAGCCGGTGGGCCAAACGAACAGACAGCGTCATCGGTTGCGCCCGTCAGCTACGCGCCCGGCGGATTCTCGCACGCCGTCCACAACACACGCGACATCACCTTGCGGAATATCGCTGTCGAGCTGCTGCGCCCGCAAGGCGAGCTCCGCAACCGGTGCCAGCAGATCGTCCGTGAGCAGCCGCAACACAACTGCGTCGACTTGAAAGAGAGAGACCCCGATTCGGGACGATTGCTTTCCTCGGTCGAGACGCTGTTCGAGACGGACGAAATTAGTGTCCGCGAGTGGGAAGTCTGGCCGAACGTCACGGTTACGCCCGCCGCGCAATCTCGCTCGAGCACGCTCGTCGGAAGCATGAGCGGCGTGGTCAACGTAACTGCAAACGGCGACTCGCGGCTGGTGCCGCAGGCCGGCGTGGTGTGGCTCCTGGCGGGATCAAGAACGGCGCTGCGGACGGGTCCGAATGCTCACGGGCGTTTCATCGCGGTCGTCTTCAAAGACAGCGATTCCGCGCAGGCGTCACAGTAGTCCCGGCGGCCAGCGGTTGTATTTGGTCAGCAGCAACGCCGTCACGCCGACAAAGCTGTCGTAGCCCGCGTGTTGCAGCATGCCCGGCCGCAGACTCTTCCGCATCACAGCCAGAGCGCCGAACATTGTCCCGTACACCGTGATCGCCACCGCGCCCTTCCAGCCCTGGTAGAGATGTCCGAGTCCGAAGATGATCGCCTGCAGCGGCACGGCGAATCCAACGTGTCCCGTGAGCGCGGCCAATTGCCTCTGAAAATATCCGCGAAACAGGAACTCCTCGCAGAATCCCGCCGTCGACGAGACAAGAATCCAGCCGAACGCGTCGCGAGCATTTTGCGGGCCCATGACTTTGAGCGCGCGAGCTGCCGCAGGATTGGGGCCGAGAGCGTAGTTCAAGACGAGCAGGACGAAGATCACAATCATCCCGAAAAGAATCGCGATGGCGATGTCCATCAGGACGGCGGCCGGGTTATTCCATTTTCCGCCGATGAGGTCGCGCAACGTCTTGCCGCGCGGCCGCAGGCCCAGTCCCCACACGTAAACCACCATCAGGAATTCGAAGGCGATCGTGAACGCGTAGAGCTGCGCCCGCGTATGTACTCGAAAGGGAACGATGCGCAGAACTTGCAGGGCCACGCCGCCGAACATCAACGCCAGAAATCCGACCGTGTGCCACGCGGACGCAACGGGCTCCGGACGATTCGGCGGTTCGGTGACTGTCGCGATCGATGCCATGGCGGAAGAGGAGTCGCTCGCAGCTCAGTGTAGCAGGCGTCCGAGAGTTGCGTCGGAGCGGGGTTTCGGCGTTGCTCAAGCCGCCATTGTCACTTTTCGCTTGCGCTGCGGCGGCCACAGTGGGTAGAGTGGGGCCTACTCGTAGTAGGGCAGGCGCGCGCCGGTGCCATATATAGGCGTGGGCTTGCCGTCGGGAGTGAGGGGCAACAGTTTGACCTGCGTCCTGTCGGTTGCCAATCAAAAAGGCGGCGTCGGAAAGACCACTACATCCATCAACCTGGCTGCCGCGCTAGCCCTGAAAAAGAAGCGCACGCTCCTCATTGATCTCGACCCGCAGGCGAATTCTTCGATCGCCTTTTTCTCTCCAGATGAAACGCAGCTCACGATGTACGACATCTTCGCGGACCATCCCGCTGACATCACCAAGATCATCCGCCCGACCAAGGATCCGAGTCTGTTCGTCGCTCCTGCGCGCCTCGCGCTCGCCCGCCTGGAGCAGCAGCTCGCCGGCCAGTTCGACGCGCCGTACAAACTGAAGGACGCGCTCGCTCCTGTCCGCAAGGACTACGACTACATCGTGCTCGACACCCCGCCCGCGCTCGGCATTCTCACCGTCAACGCGCTGGTTGCTTCGACGCATCTGCTCGTGCCGATTCAGGCCGCCTATTTCGCCATCGAAGGCACCGACGATCTGCTTGAGACGTACGCGCGCATCCGCGCCCGCCCCAACCCCGATCTGAAAGTCCTCGGCGTAGTCATCACGCTCTACGACAAGCGCACGAATATTTCGCGCGACACGCACGAACAGATTCGCGCCACATTCGGCAACGCGCTCTTCAAGACTCGCATCAGCAAGAATGTCCGGCTCGAAGAGAGTCCGGCGTACAAGGAAACGGTCTTCACGTACGCGCCGAAATCTTCCGGCGCCGAGGAATACAAGAAACTGGCCCAGGAGGTCTTACAACGTGTCGAAGAGGATCGGGTTGCCCGTCACTCTCAAGATGCGGCATGACGCGCATTACGTCGAAACGCTGACGAGCTTTAGCGGCGCGTCGGTCGGGCGCATGATCCCGATCGACAAGATTCGGCCGAACCCCGATCAGCCGCGCAAGCACATCGGCGACGTTCGCGAGCTGGCCGATTCGATTCGCCAGAAGGGCGTGCTCGAGCCGCTGCTGGTGCGCTACGTCCCGCGCGAAGACATGTACTACATCATTTCCGGCGAGCGCCGCTATCACGCCTCGCAGGCCGCGGGCCTTCGCGAGCTGCCGTGCATTGAAAAGATTGCCGACGACGCCGAGACGCTCGAGCTCGCGCTGATCGAAAACCTCCAGCGCAAGGATTTGACGCCGTTCGAAGAAGCCGATGGTCTCCAGCGTCTGGCCGATCAATTCGACTACACGCACGACGACATCGCGAAGAAGATCGGGCGAGCCCGGTCGTCCGTGACGGAGACCATGTCGCTGCGCGTGATTCCCGATGAAGTGCGCCGGGAATGCCTCGAAGGCGGAATCGTTACGAAGTCGCTGCTGTTGCAGGTGGCGCGCCAGCCCAATGAAAAGAAGATGCACGACATGGTGCATCGCATCGCGCAGGGCGGCCTGACGCGCGACGAAGCTCGCCGCGCGCGCAAGGACGAAACCGAATCTGCTCCCCGCCCGCAGCCCTTTGTCTTCAACTACCAGTCGGACGACGGCGCCTTCAGCGTGCGGCTGCAATTCCGCAAGAGCCACGTCGGCGAGGAAGAACTCGCTGCGGCTCTTCGCGCAGTGCTGCGCCGCCTCGAATCCGGCTCGATCTCTTCCTCCGCCGCGTAGGCCTCGGATCCATGTCGCGAGCGCGGTCGTAAGCGCGCTCGCGCAAGGCTCTAAGGCGTGGTGCTCTCCGCTTGCTGCCGGTATGTCCCGAACTTCTGCGCGATCGGCTTCAGCGTCGGGTAGAACTGCACGAAGGAATGCTCGACGGCGGCGTGGTCGTTGTGGCATTGCCAGCAATTCTGCTTTGGATTCGCTTCGGCCGTCTTGGTGTCGGGCCCAAATCCAAAATAGGCCCAGGTGTCGGCAGGGAACTTCGCTGCGTCCTTCACTTCCACAGCCAGTCCCGCGAGGTCGGTCTGGAAGTGCCCGGTCTTGTTGATCGAGCCTTTCGTTTGCGACGCCCGTTCTTCGAGGACGAATATTGTCCTGTCCGGCCACTTTCCGCTCGCCATGAACTGCCGGTACGCCCACGGCGGGACGAATGCGTTGGTGAACATCTCTCCGCCGCCGGCCGATGGGTTGTAGTTCATGCCCAGACCCGAAGAAAGGTAGATCCACTCGCGGTAGCCCTCCGGGCGGATCAGTTTGTCTCCGGTGTATTGCGGCTTCGGATCGTTGTCGTTCGGCGGCGCCGCCACTGCATGGCCGAGCGCCACGCACAAAGCCGCGGCCACACCGATCAGGACCGCTCGTCTCATGCCTGCCTCCTGGCTGCGCCATTTCGGACGCAAAGACTGACTGCAATGATCTTATAGACGCGGAACCGCCCGAATGGAAAGCCCGCATCGCGGAAAGTTTCCGGCCGACGCGATCTCGTCCGGTGCCCTTCCGCGACGCACGGGTCGGTTCCGCGCATTTCTGTTTGCTGCTAGCCGCTCGCCACGAGTCACTTCCTCTTGCTATCCTTGTTCGGCGATGGATCTGACGCCCCAGCAGGTGAGCTTTCTGAATCAGCTTCGCTCTCGCGGTTTCGACATCGTGGCCTTCCCGATGTACGAGAACCTCGTCGGCGTGCGAAAAGGGAATTGCGGCGCGCTGCTTTCGCCCGATGGTCAGACCGGATTCAAGCTCTATGGCGAGCCTTCCTATCTCGTCGGAGGTCAGCCCGGCGTGCGTCTGATCCAGTCCGACGGCCACTGGTTCGTTCGCAAGAAAGAGAAGGTCCAGGCCACTCCCGAGCGCACGGCGGAACTGGAAAGCTTCGCCGCAGAATTGGCGAACGCGCTCCTTCCGGTCGCCTAGGAACGTTCGCTGTCATTCTGCTTACACCAACAACCGCTTGCAATTTGCCGCGCCGATTCGCTAGCTTCAAGAAAGGGCTCCCAGGTCCCCGGAGAGGGGAGCATAGGAGAACAGACGGATGATTGTGAGACACAAACGGGAGAAAGTCGTGACGCTGACCCGGGCCGGTGCTCGCGGACTTCAGATCGGACATCCTCCTGGCCTATGGTTTTCTAATCGCCACATCCCGTTATTAGAAGCCCTCCGATCTCATTGGAAACAAAGCACGGCGGTCATCTCTAATCGCCAATTTTCCGGGATTTCAAGGGGCCTTCGGTGAGCGCGAATCTACAGCCATCACTCGAGAATCGCCGCCCCTACGACGTCATTTGCGTAGGAGCCGGACCCACCGGTCTCGCCTGCGCGATCGAGGCGCGACGCGCGAGTCTGAGCGCGCTGGTCATCGACAAGGGCGCCCTCTGCAATTCGCTGCTGCACTATCCGATCAACATGCTGTTCTTCACCACGCCCGAACGCATGGAAATCGGCGGCCTCCCGATGACCACCACGGGCGGCAAGCCCACGCGAGCCGAGGCGCTGAAATACTACCGCCGCGCCGTCGAGCACTATGGGATCGAAACGCAACTCTACCAGCGCGTGACGCGGATTCGCGGCGCCAATGGTTCCTTCGTCGTTGAAACGTCCGGCGAAAGCGGCGCCCGCCAGGAATACGCGAGTAGCAAAGTGATCATCGCGACGGGCTACTATGACCTGCCCAACCGCCTCGGCATTCCCGGTGAGGATCTCGCACACGTGGCCCATTACTTTTCCGAGCCGCACCCCTACTGGAATCAGGACGTGGTGGTCATCGGTGGCAAGAATTCGGCGGCCGAAGCCGCGCTGGATCTCTTTCGCGCCGGCGCGCGCGTCACGCTGATCCACCGTGGTTCGGAGATGGGCAGGAACCTAAAATACTGGGTCAAGCCCGATATCGAAAACCGCATCCGCGCCGGAGAAGTCCGCGCGCTCTTCTCAACGCACGTGACGCGCATCGAGCCGGGCCGCGTTTGGGTGAAGAATGGTGGCGGTGAGACGGCTGTTCCCGCTTCCCGCGTGTTCGCGATGACCGGCTACCACCCGGACTTCGAATTCCTGGAGCAACAGGGAATTCGCCTCGATCCCGAAACGCGTCGTCCGCAATGCAATTCGGAAACGCTCGAGACCAACGTGCCGGGCATCTACGTGGCGGGAGTCGTCGTTGGCGGCAAGCTGACTTCCGACATCTTTATTGAGAACGGACGCTTCCACGGGCGGCAGATCATAGCCGCCATGACGGGCAAGGGCCGCGTTGCCGAGGCCGCGCCGGTCGCGCCTCCGGGCGAATAGGGGTCGCTCGTGTGCATGAATGACGAGGGGAGCCCTCAAAAACCGAGCAGCGATTTCACCGAATCTGATACAGTGAGGGTCGATGCCATCGATCGTTAGAGAAGTCGGGGAAACGTTCGTGACGCTCGTGAAGGGCTTCAGCGTCACGTTTCGCACGATGTTTCAAAAGACGACGACGGAGAACTTTCCCGTCGTCGCTCCGAGCGTTCAGCCACGCTATCGCGGAATCCATGTCCTGCAACGCGACGAAAACGGATTGGAAAAGTGTGTGGGTTGCTTTCTCTGTGCCGCCGCATGCCCTGCGAACTGCATCTACATCGAGGCCGCCGAAAACACCGAGGCGAATCGCATCTCCGCAGGCGAACGGTACGCAGCCGTCTACAACATTGATTACTCGCGCTGTATTTTCTGCGGTTACTGCGTCGAGGCTTGCCCAACAGACGCCATCACGCATGGCCATAATCTCGAACTTGCTCCCTACGACATCAACGCCCTGATCTACCGCAAGGAACAGCTGCTCGAATCTTGGCCGCCCCGGAAGTCTGGCGCATAGAGCGGCTATCGCCGGTTCCGCGGCGGCGATTGCGGCTTGGAGTTAGCTTCCTGCGTCCGCTCTAATCCGTGTTGTTTTGTGGGATCTAGAAACGCCGCCGCAGAATTCATGCCACCGGTTTCCCTTGCACCTATTGATTTGGGCCTCCCACTGAGAGTCGTGAAATCGACGAGGTTCGCCGACAAGTCGAGGTCCCGACCGCCTCTCGCCCGTCATCGCTCGCCCCGCTCCTCGCTCTCCAGATTTCTCTTCCCTTGTGTATCGCCCACGCCGCGGGAAACGGTGTGGGTTCGCGTTCGATGCCGTCGTCGAAGTCCTTAACCGCGCGCTGAGCCACGCCGCGACCATGTCCAGTGACTAGAGCGGCGCCTCGGTTCGTGGAGCGCCCCTTTTCGCCCGTCGACGGGGAGGCCCCGGTCCAGGCCGCAAAGAGTAGGAAGCACGTTCCGTTATTTGGCGGATGAGAATCTGGCGGGAACTACCGCCGACGCGCTCGCCTATCAACTGCTCAGGTTCGCCGCCGTAAACGCGCCCACAAAGAATCCGCAAAGGAACGGTCGAGCTGAAACCAAAGCCGAGTGACACGGGTGAAGGCAAGAGCAGAGGCTTGCCAAGTAGCAAGAAACACCCGCGACACGATCCCTCACGGCAGCGGATGCGAAAGTCAGCTGAGCGTAGGCAACTGCAAAACGATCGCCGAGCGGAACATTCGTGCGAGCTCGTCCACGAACGGCGTCACTTGATGATGACCCGTTGTTATGTATGCGCGAGGCCCACGCGCGCGCGAGCGTCGCATGTGCGACTTCATTCCGCTGAGTCGCCGCAACTCCGCGAATAGATAGAGTATGTTTTTGGACATTATGATTCGCGTTGGGGGAAGAGCGGAAGAACGACGCGCGAAAGCGGCGGAAACAACGTCACTGTCGGCGCGCTGCAGCGGCCGCGAGTGGAA
>DATJXJ010000029.1:0-39876 GCA_035500255.1 Verrucomicrobiia bacterium
GGAGATGGTGATGCCGGGGGACAACGTGAGCGCGGAGATCACGCTGATCACGCCGGTGGCGTTGGAGAAGGGGCTGCGGTTCGCGATCCGCGAAGGCGGCCACACGGTCGGCGCCGGCGCCGTCACCGAGATCATCGAGTAGAACATGCCCAACGGAGAAAAAATTCGGATTCGATTGAAGGCGTACGATCACCGCATCCTGGACCAGTCCACGAAGGAGATTGTGGACACAGCGAAGCGCACCGGCGCGGACGTGGCCGGTCCGATTCCTCTGCCCACGGTGATCAACCGCTGGACAGTGCTGCGGTCGCCGCACGTGGACAAGAAATCGCGCGAGCAGTTCGAGATGCGGACGCACAAGCGGCTGATCGACATTCTCGAGCCGACGCCGGACACGGTGGACGCGCTGATGAAGCTCGATCTGCCGCCGGGCGTGGACGTCGAGATCAAGGCCTTCGGACGCGAGCACGCCGCGAAGTAACGAACAGGAAAGAGCGAGAGAAATGTCAGTCAACGGCATACTCGGAATCAAGCTGGGAATGACGCAGGTGTTCGCGGACGACGGCACAGCCGTGCCGTGCACCGTGCTGCAGGCGGGCCCGTGCGTGGTGGTGCAGCGCCGCACGAAGGACAAGGACGGCTACGAGGCCGTGCAGCTGGGCCTGGTGGAATTCATCAAGCCGCAGCGGATCAACAAGGCGCTCACCGGCCACTTCAAGAAGGCCGGCGTTGCGCCGATGCGCTGCCTGGGAGAAGTGCGGCTGGAGGATTCGAAGGACGAGACGAAGCCGGGCGACCGCGTGTTGGTGGAGGGATTCAAGGTGGGCGAGTACGTGGACGTGAGCGGCGTGAGCAAGGGCAAGGGCTTTCAGGGCGGCGTGAAGCGCTGGCACTATCGCGGCGGCGACGCGACGCACGGCTCGATGTTCCATCGCGCGCCCGGCGGCATCGGCGCGAGCTCATTTCCGTCGCGCGTGTGGAAGGGGCAGCATTTCCCGGGGCACATGGGGAATGAGCGGAAGACGTCGAAGAATCTGCGCGTCGTGAAGATCGACGCGGAAGAGAATCTGCTGCTGGTGCGCGGCGCGGTGCCGGGTCCGGCGGGCACGTACATCGTGATTCACAAGGCGAAGGCCGCCAAGTAAACGGACGATCGAGAGAAGACAATGCCTGTCGTGGACGTGAAGAATCTGGATGGCAAGAAGGTCGGCACGGTGGAGCTGGCCGACGACGTGTTTTCGGCAAAGGTGAATCAGAACCTGCTGCACGAAGCGGTGCGGCATCATCTGGCCGGCGAGCGCGCGGGAACGCACAAGACGAAGGACAAGAGCGAAGTGAGCGGCGCGGGCCGCAAGCTCTGGCGGCAGAAGGGCACGGGCCGGGCGCGCATCGGCTCGATTCGTTCGCCGCTGTGGCGGCACGGCGGCACCGTGCATGGTCCCGTGCCGCGCGACTACAGCTACGCGCTGCCGAAAAAAATGATCGTAGGCGCGCTGCGCTCGGCGCTTTCGTCGAAGCTGGCGCAGGAAAAGCTGACGGTCGTCGACGGCTGGAAGCTCGAATCGCACAAGACGAAGCCGTTCCGCGCGGCGCTGACGAAGCTGGACGGCGAGACGCGGACGATTCTGCTGGTCGAAAACGGCGACAACATCAACTTGGAGCGCGCGAGCCGCAATCTGGAAGGCGTGACGCTGGTGGCGTCGGCGGCGCTGAAGCCGTACGACCTGATGCGGCACGACCGGCTGATGCTCTCGCGCGAAGCGGCGGTGAAGCTGAGCCACGCGCTTTCGATCGCCAAGACGGGCGAGGCTCCGTCGGCGAGCGAAGCGGCTGCGGCAAAGCCCGCGGCGGAGAAGGCTGCGCCGGCGAAAGCGGCGAAGCCAGCTGCCAAGGCGTCCGCGGCGAAAAAGCCAGCGGCTGAGAAAAAGGAAAAGCCGAAGGCCAAGCCCAAGGCGAAAAAGGATTAGTCGATGGCGACGAGGCTCTATCAAGTGATCCGGCGGCCCATCATCACCGAGAAGGGGCTCGGCGTGAAGGAGCTGCAGCACACGGTGGTGTTCGAGGTCGCCCAGGACGCGACGAAGACGGAGATCAAGGAAGCCGTGCAGCGGATTTTCAAGGTGAAGGTCGATCGGGTCCGCACGGCGATTTATCACGGCAAGCTTCGCCGCCGCGGACGCTCCGAGGGTTTTCGCAGCGACTGGAAGAAGGCGTACGTGAAGCTGGCTCCCGGCGAGAAGATGATCGAGTACGCGGAGAATCTGTAGTTTCGGCAAGGCGAGCGGAGCGAGTTTGCCGCTCGGAGGCAAGAGGCAACAATGGCGCTGAAAACGTACAAACCATACACACCGGCACGGCGGTTCCTGACGATGCTCGACAAGAGCGAGATCACGAAGGAGACGCCGGAAAAGTCTCTGACGGAACCCAAGAAGCGCACCGGCGGCCGCAATTCGCACGGCGAAGTGACGATGTGGCACCGTGGCGGCGGGCACGCGCGCAAGCTGCGGTCGATCGACTTCCGCCGCGACAAGACGGGAATCCCGGCGAAGGTGGCGGCCATCGAATACGATCCCAACCGGTCGTCGCGCATCGCGCTGCTGCATTACGCGGACGGCGAGAAGCGGTACATCCTGCATCCGGTGGGGCTGGAAGTGGGCATGACGGTGCAGAGCGGCGAGGGCGCGGACATTCTGCCCGGCAACGCTCTGACGATCCGGCACATCCCGCCCGGCACGATGGTCCACAATTTGGAGCTTTTCCCCGGCAAGGGCGCGCAGATCGTGCGCGCGGCCGGCGGAGCGGCGCAGCTGCTGAGCAAGGACGGCGACACGGCGCTCATCAAGCTGCCGTCGGGCGAAGTGAGGAAGTTCAGCGTCGATTGCATGGCCACGGTGGGCCAGCTGGGCAATCTGGACCACGAGAACGTGACCTACGGCAAAGCGGGCCGGACGCGCTGGCATGGCAAGCGCCCGACGGTGCGCGGCGTGGCGATGAACCCGGTGGATCACCCGCACGGCGGCGGTGAAGGCCGCGTGAAGGGCAATCACCCGCAGACGCCGTGGGGATTCCCGACGCTGGGAGCGAAGACGCGGAAGAAGCGTCCGAGCGACCGGATGATCGTGGAGCGGCGCAAGCCGTAACGAATTGCGCGACTCTTCGAGCCGGCGGGTCCGGTTCGGAGGGTGAGAAGAGCAGTAGAAGAGAAGACGGAAGAAAAAAAGAACCCGGCGCGGCGGGTGATCGAGGTCACCCCTATGGCAGCCACACGAACGTCAAGACGAGCATCAAGCCGGCGAACGGCGCGGACGCGGAAAGCGGTTCCGCGGCGGGCCGCGAAGCCGGTTGCAAAGCCCGCGGCCAAGCTGGGTTCGAAGAACGGTCCGGCGCCGCAGGTGTTGTTCCGGCTGTGCAAGCCGGGCTGGTCCGTGATTGTGGACAAGATTCCAAACGCGCAGGGGACTCGCTTCGTATGTCCCTTCTGTCCGGTATCGCACCGCGTTCCGGGCCCCGTGCGCGGGTTTCGAAAAATGCGCCGGGCGCAGTGGGTCAAGCTGCGCCGGGTGGAGGAATAGAAGGCCGATGGCACGCTCGCTGAAGAAGGGTCCATTCATCGACTTGCACCTGCAGGAAAAGGTGGAAGGGATGAACGCCCGCAACGAAAAGAAAGTGGTGAAGACGTGGTCCCGGCGGTCGACGATTCTGCCCGAGATGGTGGGCCACACGATCGCGGTGCACAACGGGAAGAAGTTCATCCCGGTGTACATCACGGAGCAGATGGTGGGACACAAGCTCGGGGAGTTCGCTCCGACGCGAAGCTTCAAGGGCCACGGCGTGAAGGCCGCTCTGGAAAAGGCGGCGGCCGCGGCCGCTCCGCCGGCTGCGCCGGCGGCGAAGGCATAGACGATGGCGACGGCAACGCAAGGTCAGATTGAAGGACTGGCGAACACGCGGTTCGTCCGCGTATCGCCGCAGAAGGCCCGGCTGGTGATCGATCTCATCCGCGGGCAGCGCGCCGAAGACGCGCTGCAGACGCTGCGGTTCACGAAGAAGCGCATCGCGAAGGAGATCGAAAAGACGCTGCGAAGCGCCATCGCCAACGCGGAGCGCAAGGCGGACGACGCGGGCACGTCGCTCGACGTCGATCAGCTCTATGTGACGACGTGCTTCGTCAACGAAGGCCCGCGGTGGAAGCGGATGCGTCCGGCGCCGATGGGCCGGGGGTTCCGTTACCAGAAGCGGACGAGCCACATCGTGGTGCAGGTGGCGGAGCACCAGCGCGCGGCGGCGGACCGCGCGGCGGCCGCGGCGGCGGAAGAGGCCGCGTCGAAGGGCGTGAAGGGCGCGGTGCGCAAGGCCCGCAAAGCGATCGAAAAGCGCGCGAAAGAAGCGCAGAAGAAGAAGTAGGAGGCGAGTTTGGGTCAGAAAACACATCCGTACGGATTTCGCCTGGGCTACAACAAGGGCTGGCGCTCGCGCTGGTTCGCGAAGAAGGAGTACGCGGACCTGCTGTACGAAGACGTGATCCTGCGCAAGCAGCTCAAGGACCGGCTGAAGTCGGCCGGCGTCGACGCGATCGATATCGAGCGCGCCGCGAACAAGCTGGTCGTCCGGATCTACACGGCGCGGCCCGGCATCATCATCGGCCGCAAGGGTTCGGAGATCGACAAGCTGAAGGGCGAAGTGCAGAAGCGCACGAAGCGCGAGGTGCACATCGACATCCAGGAAGTGCACCGGCCGGAGCTCGATGCGACGCTGGTGGCGGAATCGATCGCGCTGCAGCTGGAAAAGCGCGTGGCGTTCCGGCGGGCGATGCGCAAGGCGGTCGATTCGGCGCTGCGATTCGGCTGCAAGGGCATCAAGGTGCGCGTGGCGGGCCGGCTGAACGGCGCCGAGATTGCGCGCAAGGAGTGGTACCTGCAGGGGCGGCTGCCGCTGCAAACGCTGCGCGCCGACATCGATTTCGGCACGGCCGAGGCGCACACCACCTACGGCGTGATCGGCGTGAAGTGCTGGATCTATCAGGGCGAGAAGGTTCCGCCGCGCAGCAAGCCGGGCGCCGCGAGCGCGGAAGCGTAAGGAAACGGGCGAACGATCATGTTGATGCCGAAAAAAGTGAAGTACCGCAAGCAGCAGCGCGGCCGGCGCACGGGAAAGGCCTGGCGCGGCGGCTCTCTTGCGTTTGGCGACTACGGGCTGAAGGCGCTCGAGCCGGCGTGGATCACCGACCGGCAAATCGAGGCGGCGCGCGTGGCGATCACCCGCTTCATCAAGCGCGGCGGCAAGCTCTGGATTCGCGTCTTCCCGGACAAGCCGTTCACGAAGAAGCCGGCCGAGACGCGCATGGGCAAGGGCAAAGGGCCACCGGAGCGATGGGTGGCGGTGGTGAAGCCGGGGCGCGTGATGTTCGAGATGGCGGGCGTCGATCTGGCGGCGGCGACGGAAGCGATGGCGCTGGCGGCCCACAAGCTGCCGATTGCGACGAAGTTCGTCACTCGCGCGGAGGAACTCTGATGCCGCGACGCGTGGAGAAGTACCGCGAAATGAGTGCGACGGAACTGGAAACGCAGGAGCGCGAGCTGTCCGAACAGATTTTCCGGCTGCGCTTTCAGCTTTCGTCCGGCCAGTCCGAAGGCCTGAAGAAACTGCGGGAAGCCCGCAAAGACCTGGCGCGCGTGAAGACGTTGCGGCGCGCGGCTGAAGTGAGGAAGGCGTAATGGCGAATCAAACGGCAGCCCCCGCAGCGGCGGCTTCGGCAGGCGCGCAGGAACGCGGCGCCCGCCAGGAGCTGGTCGGCGTGGTGACGAGCGCGAAGATGCAGAAGACGATCGTCGTGAAGGTAACGCGCACGACGCAGCATCCGCTCTATCGCCGCGTATTGCGGTCGGGGAAGAAATACTACGCGCACGACGAAACGGGTGAAGCGCGCGTGGGCGACACGGTGCGGATCGTTTCCACGCGTCCGCTATCGAAATTGAAGCGCTGGCGGCTGAAGGAAGTTCTGGCGCGCTCGACGCGCGTGGCCTAGCGCCGGACGGAACATAAGGGAGCACGACGATGGTTCAGATGCGGACATGGCTGACGGTCGCCGACAATTCCGGCGCGCGGCAGATCACCTGCATCCTTCCGCTGGGAGGAGACGCGGGACTGACGGCCGGCCTCGGCGATGTGATCACCGCCGCGGTGAAGGAAGCGTCGCCGGACGGCCAGGTGAAAAAGGGCAAGGTGGTGCGCGCCGTGGTGGTGCGGACGCGCAAAGAGCACCGGCGCAAGGACGGGACGTACATCCGGTTCGACGACAACGCCGCCGTGCTGATCAATGAAGCGAACGAGCCGATCGGAACGCGCGTTTTCGGGCCGGTGGCGCGGGAGCTGCGCGACAAGAATTTCACGAAGATCGTGTCGCTCGCTCCGGAGGTGTGGTAGCGGTGAGCAAACCGAATCAGAGCGCAGCGAGCATCGGCATTCGCCGGGGCGACACGGTGAAGGTGATGGCGGGCCGGTCCAAGGGAAAGACGGGCAAAGTGCTGGCCGTATTCCCGGAGCGGAACCGAGTGACCGTGGAGCACGCGAACATCATCAAGAAGCACACGCGGCCGAACCCGTCGAAGAACATTCGCGGCGGCATTGTGGATAAGGAAGGCCCGATCCACGTCTCGAACGTGATGCTGGTCTGCCCCGGATGCGGGAAGCACGCGCGCGTGGGGCATACGACGCTGCCGGACGGCACGAAGGTGCGCGTTTGCCGGCGCTGCAATGCGACGTTCGAGCACTAAACGAGTTCTCGAGGCAGAGAAGAAATGATCAGCCGGTTGCACGACAAATATCGCAAAGAGGCCGTTCCGGCGCTGACGAAGCGCTTCGGCTACAAGAACACGATGGCCGTGCCGCGCGTGGCGAAGGTGACGCTGAACATCGGCATGGGCGAGGCCGTGCAGAACGTGAAGCTGCTGGACACGGCGGCGGCCGAGCTGGGCCAGATCGCGGGGCAGAAGGCCGTGATCACGCGCGCCAAGAAGTCGATCGCGAATTTCAAAATCCGCAAGGGCATGCCGATCGGCTGCATGGTGACGCTGCGCGGCGAGCGAATGTACGAATTCCTGGACCGGCTGACGGCGGTGGTTTTCCCGCGCGTGCGCGACTTCAAGGGCCTGGCGCCGAATTCGTTCGACGGGCGGGGCAACTACACGCTGGGACTGAAGGACCAGCTCGTGTTTCCGGAGATCGACTACACGCGCGTGGACAAGATCAAGGGCATGAACATCACCATTACGACGACGGCGCGCAGCGACGAAGAGGGGCGCGAGCTGCTGAAGCTGCTCGGCGTGCCCTTCCGCGCGCAGGGCGCTTAAGGAGAACGATTCAGCATGGCTCGAACCAGTCAAGTCGCGAAGACGAAGCGCAAGCTGAAGTACAAGATTCGCGAGCGCAACCGCTGCCGCATCTGCGGGCGGTCGCGCGCGTTTCTTCGCAAATTCCACATGTGCCGCATCTGTTTCCGTGGCCTCGCGCTCAAGGGAGAAATTCCCGGCGTGGTGAAGGCGAGTTGGTGAGGAGCGAATGACCACTGATCCCATAGCCGATCTGTTGACGCGCATCCGCAACGGCAGCCGCGCGCGCCATCCGCGCGTCGATCTGCCTTCCTCGAAGCTGAAGGTGGAAATCGCGCGCATTCTGAAGGACGAGGGCTACATCGCGAATTTCAAGGTGGCGGACGAGAAGGGCCGACGGACGCTGCGAATTTTCCTGCGCTACACGCCGGACCGCCGCGGCGTGATCACGGACCTGCGTCGCGTGTCGCGTCCCGGTTCGCGCCGCTACACGGGCAAGACGGGCATTCGCCCGGTGGTGGGCGGCATGGGCATCGTGATTCTTTCCACGCCGCGCGGCGTGATGACCGGCCAGGCGGCGCGCAAAGAAGGCGTCGGCGGCGAGCTGCTTTGCGAAGTTTGGTAGGAGAGGCTTAGAGACACATGTCGCGAATTGGAAACAAGCTGATTCAGGTGCCCTCGGGCGTGAAGGTCCAGATCAAGGACGGCGCTGTGGACGTCCAGGGACCGAAGGGCAAGATGACGGTGGCGGTGCCGCGCGGGATCGTGTTCGAGCAGAAGGACGGGACGCTGGTTGCGAAGCGCGAGACCGAAGAGCACCGCGCTCTGCACGGACTGGCGCGGGCGCTGGTGGCGAACGCCGTGACGGGCGTGACGCAGGGATTCAAGAAGGAACTGGACATCGTGGGCGTCGGCTACCGCGCGGAAGTGAAGGGCAAGAACGTGGTGATCGCGCTCGGGTATTCGCATCCGATCGAATTCCCGATTCCCGAGGGCATTCAGATCGCGGTCGAGAAGCAGACGCATATGACGGTTTCCGGAGCGGACAAAGGGCAGGTCGGTCAGGTGGCCGCGAACCTTCGCGCGCTGCGTCCGCCCGATCCGTACAAGCAGAAGGGCATTCGCATTACCGGCGAGCGGCTGAAGAAGAAGGCGGGCAAGGCCGGCGCCAAGACGGCGGCAGCGTAGCGCCGCTGGAAAAGGAGAACGAGCGTGGCGGTATCGGTCCGAAGATTATCGCGCGAGGCGCACCGCGAGCGAATTCACGTGCGCATGCGCAAGACGCTGGCGGGCACGCCGGAGCGTCCGCGCCTTTGCGTGCACCGCTCGGCGCGCCACATTCGCGCGCAGGTGATCGACGACAGCCAGGGCAGCACGCTGGCGTCGGCGAGCTCGCTCGACAAAGATGTGCGCGCGAAGATCAAGGGCGGCGGCAACATCGCGGCGTCGAAGGTGGTGGGGAAGATCATCGCGGAGCGCGCCAAGGCCAAGGGAATTGAGAGCGTGGTGTTCGACCGCGGCGGCTACCAGTATCACGGCCGCGTGCAGGCGCTCGCGGAGGCGGCCCGGGAGGCGGGCCTGAAGTTCTAAAAACTATGCCGAAACAAGAGCTCAAAGACACGCTTGCGGTTCGCCGGCCGGTCTCGGCCAATCAGGCCAACCTCAAGGATCAGGTGGTTTCGATCAACCGCGTCACGAAAGTGGTGAAGGGCGGCAAGAATCTCAGCTTCTCGGCGCTCGTCGTGGTGGGAGATCAGGGCGGCCACGCCGGCTTCGGCATGGGCAAGGCTCGCGAAGTTCCCATGGCCATCCGCAAGGCGATCGAGCAGGCGAAGAAGAACATGGTGAAGCTGAACCTGAAGGGGTCGACGATTCCGCATCAGGTGATTGGCTCGTACGGCTCGGGGCAAGTGCTGCTGAAGCCCGCGCCGGAAGGAACCGGCGTGATCGCGGGCGGCCCGGTGCGCGCGGTGATGGAGGTTGCGGGGATCCAGAACGTGCTGACGAAGTCGCTCGGGACGTCGAATCCGCACAACGTGATCAAGGCCACTTTCGACGCACTGCTGCATTTGAAGGACGCGTCGAAGGTGGCGGAAACGCGCGGCAAGGCGGCAGCGGAGGAAGCGGCGACTGCGTCGTAGCAGCGCGCTCGAAAATCCATGGCGACGAAGAAGAAATCGGGAACTTTGAAGATTCGGTGGGTGCGCAGCTTCATCGGCTGCCCGCGCGGGATGCGGCAGACGATTCGCGGGCTGGGCTTCCGCCGCATGCAGCAGGTGGTGGAGCGCGCCGACACTCCGGAAACGCGCGGCATGATCGCGAAGGTCCACCATCTCGTGGAAGTTGAGGACTAACCGGCAATGGCCACACCGACACTATCGAATTTGAAGCCGCCGCGCGGCTCGCGGCACCGCAAGGTGCGCGTGGGGCGCGGCATGGGCTCGAAGATGGGCAAGACTTCGGGCGCAGGCAACAAGGGGCAGCAGTCCCGGCGCGGCTATTCGCGCCGCCCGGGATTTGAGGGCGGCCAGATGCCGCTCCACCGGCGCCTGCCGAAGCGCGGATTCACCGCGCCGTTTTCGACGGCGTTCGCCGTCATCAACGTCGGCACGCTGAACGAGTTCGCCGCGGGCGACACGGTGACTCCGGAACTGCTCGCCGAGCGCGGCATCCTGCGCGCCCAGCGCGATGGAGTGAAAGTGCTGGGCGATGGTGAGCTGAAGATCGCCCTTACGGTGAAGGCTCATGCCTTCAGCAAGTCGGCTGCGGAGAAAATCGCCAAGGCCGGAGGGAAGACCGAAGTCTTGTCATGAGGAAGCTGGTCGAGGCATTTCGGAACATCTTTGCGACGCCGGATTTGCGCAAGCGCGTCCTGTTTGCGCTGGGCCTGCTCGCGGTGTACCGCCTCGGCTCGTTCATTCCGACTCCCGGCATCAACACCGATGCGCTGCAGCGCATCTTCGAACAGAATCGCGGCTCGGTGCTCGGCATTATCGACCTGTTCAGCGGCGGCAATTTTCGCCGGTTGACGATCTTTGCGCTCGGCATCATGCCTTACATCACCTCGTCGATCATCCTGCAGCTGCTCGTGGTCGTGTGGCCGTACCTGGAGCGTTTGCAGAAAGAAGGCGAGCTCGGCCGGCGCAAGATCACGCAGTACACCCGCTACCTGACGATCATCCTGAGCGCGTTTCAGTCGTTCGCGATCGCGCGGACGCTGGAATCGGGTTCGCTGGGGCAGGGGGAATCGCTGGTTTATCACCCCGGCCTGCGGTTCATTCTGATGACGATGCTGACTCTGACCACCGGGTCGGCCTTCATCATGTGGCTGGGCGAGCAGATCAGCGACCGCGGCATCGGAAACGGCATGTCGCTCATCATATTTTCAGGCATCATCGTCGGCCTGCCGCGCGCCGTCCAGGATCTTTGGAACAAAGCCGTCAACGGGCAGTGGGGTTCGTTCACGGGCATTGCGCTGATCGCGCTGCTGCTGTTGATGGCGGCCGTGATCGCGTTCATCGTTTTCGTCGAAGGCGGGCAGCGCCGCATTCCGGTGCAGTACGCCAAGCGCGTGATGGGCCGCAAGGTGATGGGCGGGCAGATGACGTACCTGCCGCTGCGCGTAAACTCCGGCGGCGTGATTCCGCCGATTTTCGCCAGCTCCTTGCTGACGTTTCCGCAGACGCTGGCGCTGATTTTTCAGAGCCGGTCGCACGCGCTGGACAGTTTCGGGAAGGCGATTCAGTGGGGCGAGCCGATCTATACGGTACTCTACGTCGCGCTGATCATCTTCTTCGCGTTCTTCTACGTGGGGATCATTTTCAATCCCACGGAGCTGGCCGACAACATGCGGAAGTACGGCGGTTTCGTCCCCGGCATCCGCCCGGGACGCAACACGTCGGAATACATCAACAAGATTCTTTCGCGCCTCACGCTGGTGGGAGGCGTTTACCTGGCGCTCGTCTGCTTGATTCCGGAATGGATGATTTCCGGTATTCACCTGCAGCACCTGTGGGGTCCGATCGGCACGTGGTTTGACAACCACGCGCCGCGGTTCATCCTGGACGGCCTGAACGTGCAGTTCTATTTCGGCGGGACGTCCCTGTTGATCGTCGTCGGCGTGGCGATGGACACGGTGCAGCAACTGGAAGCGCAGCTCGTGATGCGGAACTACGAGGGCTTCGTGCGGAAAGGCCGGGTGCGGAGTCGTCGAGGGTGATGGCAGCCGGGCAGGCGATGACGATGGCTCTTGATAGGGCTTTGATTTTTCTTGGGCCTCCTGGCGCCGGAAAGGGCACCCAGGCGAAACAGATCGCCCGCAGTTGCGGCGTGCCGCATCTATCCACCGGCGACATGTTTCGCGACGCGATCAGCCGCGGCACCGAGCTGGGACGGCAGGTCCGTCCGATCATGGAGCGCGGCGAGCTGGTGCCGGACGACTTGGTGATGAGGCTGGTGGAAGAGAGGCTGGCGCAACCGGAATGCGCGCACGGCTTCGTGTTCGACGGTTTTCCGCGGACGCTGGGGCAAGCGAGCCGGTTGGACGCGATTCTCGCGAAGCGGGGATTCGGCAAGCCGCTGGTGATCGATTTTGCGGTGACCGAGGAAAAGCTTTTGCGGCGTCTTTCGGGCCGCTGGACGTGCAGCGTGGGCGGCGAGATTTACAACGAGTTCGACGCGCCGCCGAAACGGCACGGGATCTGCGATGTGGACGGCGGCAAGCTGGTGCAGCGCCCGGACGACCGGCCCGAAGTGGTGAAGGAACGGCTGGCAGCGTACGAACGCCAGACCAAGCCGCTGACGGACTACTACAGCCGGCAGGGAGTGCTGAAGACGATCGATGCTGGAGCGACCGTGGAAGATGTGAGTCGCTCGCTGCGGGAGATTGTGAAGGGCGCGCAGAGCTGAAATGGCGATCGTTTGTAAGTCGCCGGCCGAGCTCGAAAAGATGCACCAGGCAGGGCTTATCGTCTGGGGCGCGCTGAACAAGATGCGCGAGATGGTTCGGCCGGGCGTCTCGACGAAAGAGCTGGACGAATTCGCCGAGGCGTATACGGCTCAGCGTCATGCGCGGCCGGCGTTCAAGGGGTATCGAGGATATCCGGGTTCGGTTTGCACGTCGATCAACGAGGAAGTCGTTCACGGCATCCCGTCGGCGTCGCGGAAGCTGAAGGAAGGCGATATCCTGTCGATGGATTTCGGCGTCGAGCTGAACGGTTACTTCGGCGACGCCGCGCTGACCGTGCCGGTCGGCAAGATTTCGCCGCAGCGGGAAAAGCTGCTGCGGGTGACGCGCGAATCGCTGGATCGCGCGATCGAAAAAGTTCGGGTGGGGAACCGGCTCGGCGATGTTTCGGCGGCGGTTCAGCGGTTCGTCGAAGAAAATGGTTTCTCGGTGGTGCGGGAATTCGTGGGCCACGGCATCGGAACGAAGATGCACGAAGAGCCGCAGGTCCCGAACTACGGTTCGCCGGGAGTCGGTCCGCGGTTGCAGGAAGGGCTGGTGCTCGCGATCGAGCCGATGGTGAACGCGGGCGGGCCGGCGGTGCGGATCCTGGACGACGACTGGACGGCGGTCACGCTGGACGCGAGTGACTCGGCGCATTTCGAGCACACCGTGGCGGTGACGAGCAGCGGGCCGTGGATTCTGACGCGGCCGCGCGATGTAACGGGGTCCTGCTGGTAGGCGCGAAGACTCGAAGGAGCGCATGGCAAAAAGACCATTACCGGAAAAGAAGAAGCCGGGCGAGGGAAGCGGGAAGGAAGATGCCATCGAAGTGATGGCGACGGTGATCGAGCCGCTGCCCAACGCGATGTTCCGCGTCGAGCTGGAGAACAAGCATCAAGTGCTCGCGCATATTTCGGGAAAGATGCGGAAGAATTTCATCCGCATTCTGGCGGGCGACCGCGTGGCCGTGGAGCTTTCACCCTACGACCTGACGCGCGGCCGGATCGTGTATCGCTATAAGTAGCAGCGAAGGATTGGAGTCGAGATGAAGGTCAGGGCGTCGGTTAAGAAAATTTGCATGAAGTGCAAGATCGTCCATCGGCGCGGCGTGGTGCGGGTGATCTGCAGCAACCCGAAGCACCGCCAGCGCCAGGGCTAGGAGAAAAGAATGGCACGCATTGCAGGTGTGGACTTGCCGCCGAACAAGAGGCTGTGGATCGGCCTGACGGCGATCTACGGAATCGGGCAGCAGCGCGCGCGCGACCTGGCTGCGAAGGCCAGCGTCGACCCGGTCAAAAAGATCAAGGACCTGACCGAAGACGAAGTGGGCCGCCTGCGCGCGGCGATCGAAGCCGAGGGCCGCGTGGAAGGCGATCTCCGCAAGGAGATCCAGATGAACGTGCGGCGCCTGATTGAAATTCAGTGCTACCGCGGGCTGCGTCACCGCCGGAATCTTCCGGTGCGCGGCCAGCGCACGCACACCAACGCGCGCACGCGCAAGGGACCGCGCAAGGGCGCCGTGGCCGCGAAGAAGAAGACCATGGCGCGCAAGTAGCCGAGAGATCAGACCGAGGCGAAGAGAGGAACGAGAGTGGCAAAGGAACCGCAGGACGCAGCAGCAGCTCCGGCAGCAGGCGCAAAGCCGACCAAGCGAAAGAAGGAATTTCGCAAGAAGAAGGAAAAGCGCGTGGTGCCGCACGGCGTCGTCTGCATTCAGGCGACGTTCAACAACACGATCGTGACACTCACCGATCCCGACGGCCGCGCCGTCAGCTGGGCGTCGGCGGGTTCGGTCGGATTCAAGGGTTCGCGCAAGGGCACGCCCTACGCGGCGCAGCAGGCCGCGATGACGGCCGCGGGCGTGGCGCGCGATCAGTACGGCATGAAGTCGGTGGAAGTGCGCGTGAAGGGGCCGGGAGCGGGACGCGAGTCCGCGGTCCGCGCGCTGGCTTCATCCGGGCTGCACATCAACGCGATCAAGGACGTGACGCCGGTGCCGCACAACGGCTGCCGTCCGCCGAAGCGCCGCCGCGTTTGAGAATGTTTTGTGTTGCGGGGCTTCAGCCCCGCTGTAAGCGAGAATAACCAAGGGGGCTTTGGCCCCTGAAGCAAGGTTTGAGCGAAGGAGAAGCACTTGGCAAGACATCGTGAAGCAGTTTGCCGGTTGTGCCGCCGGGAAGGGCAGAAGCTCTTCTTGAAGGGCCTGCGGTGTTTTACGGAAAAATGCGCGATCGAGAAGCGCAACTTCGTGCCCGGCCAGCACGGCCAGGCGCGCCGCGCCAAGATGGTGGGCTACGGCGTGCAGTTGCGCGAAAAGCAGAAGATGAAGCGGACGTACGGCCTGCTGGAGCGGCAGTTCCGCTCGTACTTCGAGAAGGCGGTTCGCGCCAAGGGGCCGACGGGATCGAACCTTGTGGTGATGCTGGAGCGCCGCCTGGACAACGTGGTCTATCGCGCGGGCCTCGCCGGATCGCGCGCGCAGGCGCGGCAGCTCGTGCTGCACGGCCACGTCCGCGTGAAGGGCAACAAGGTGAACATCCCCAGCTACCTCGTGCAAGTGGGCGACGAAGTGGCGCTGAAGGACAAGATGCACCAGAACGCCATGGTGCTCGAGGCGCGTAACCTGGCGCAGAGCCAGGGGCTCGCGCCGTGGCTCGATATCGACCGCGAGAATTTCAAGGCGCGGGTGGTGGCGCTGCCTCGCCGTGAGGACGTGCAGACGCCGCCGATGAATGAGCAGCTCATCGTCGAGTTGTACTCCAAGTAATCACACGTTTTCTTCGGACGGTTCGTGGCTCGCCGCGGGCGGGCCGGGAGGAAGGGCGAATATGTGGAAGGGCTTTCAGAAACCGAAGCGTTTGGCGGCCGAACCCGAGTCGCTGACCGACAAGTACGGGAAGTTTTCCGCGCAGCCGTTTGAGCGCGGCTGGGGAACCACGGTGGGCAATTCGCTCCGCCGGGCGCTGCTGAGCTCGATTGAAGGCGCGGCGATCACCGCCGTCAAGATCGAGGGCGTGCTGCACGAATTCTCGCCCATTCCGGGCGTAGTGGAAGATGCGACGGACATCATCCTCAACCTGAAGCAGATTCCGCTGAAGCTCAATACCGATCAGCCGAAGACCATCACGCTGCGCGTCGATACGCCCGGCCCGGTCACCTCGGAAAGGATCGAGGAAGACGCCGATATCGCGGTGCTGGACAAGCACGTCTACATCGCGACGGTCGGGGAGGGCGGCAAGCTCGAGCTCGAACTGCGCGTGAAGAACGGCCGCGGCTACGTGGCCGCCGACCGGAACTTCGACGAGGATCTGCCGATCGGCTACATCCCGATCGATTCGGTCCACTCGCCGGTGCGCAAGGTGAACTACGCGGTGGAAGCCGCTCGTCTCGGACAGATGACCGATTACGAAAAGCTGACGATCGAGGCGTGGACGAACGCGGCGATCACGCCGCAGGATGCCATCGGCCTGGCGGCGAAGCTCATCAAGGACCACATGAGCATCTTCATCAATTTCGAAGAGCAGCCGGAGCTTCCCGAGGAAGCGGTGGAGAACTACGCCGACCCCCGCCTCGAATTCCTCGACCGCTCGGTGGAGGAACTGGAGCTTTCCGTCCGCTCGTACAATTGCCTGAAGAACGCCAACATCCAGAACCTGCGCGAGCTCGTGCAGAAGACCGAGTCCGAAATGCTGAAGACGAAGAATTTCGGGCGCAAGTCGCTGAACGAGATCAAGGACATCCTGAACAAGATGGGCTTGAGCCTCGGCATGAAGTTCGACGACCACGGACGCATCATCTGGCCGCCGCTGCCAAGCCAGACCGCGCCCCTGCCGCCGGAGGATAACGCGGCCATCTAGGCGGTTCGCTGGCCCGGGACGACGACATGAGACATCTTAGATCAGGATCAAAACTGGGGAAGCAGCCCGCGCATCGCCGCGCGGTCCTGCGCAACCTGGTGACCAATCTCATCGAGAAGGAGCGCATTCAGACGACGATCCTCCGTGCGAAAGCGTGCCGTCCTCTTGCTGAGCAAATGATTACTCTCGGCAAGCGCGACTCGCTCCACGCTCGCCGGCAGGCGGCCGCGTTCTTGATGACCACCACCGCGACCAAGAAGCTCTTCGCCGATCTGGCGCCGCGCTTCGCGGATCGCGCCGGCGGCTACACGCGCATCATCCGCACCGGATGGCGGATCGGCGACGGCGCCGAGCTCGCCATCATCGAGTTCATCGGCTCGGAGCTGAAGAAGAAGGAAAAGAAGCCAAGAAAGGCCGCGGCGGAAGAGGCTCCGGAAGAAAAGGAAGCGGCCGTCAACGAAAAGTAGCGCGGCCGCACAATCGAATCATCACCGCCCGTTCCGGTTCGCCGGAACGGGCTTTTCATTTCTGCGCGACTGTTTCTCCCACCCGCCTGCTCCGTTCGCGCGCGTGGACCCACAGCGCCAGCAGCGCCGCGACGGCCTGCCCGGCGATGCCGCCCGTTGTATCGATCAGCACATCGCCGATGGCTGCCGTGCGTCCGGGCACGAAAACCTGGTGCAGCTCGTCGAGCGCCGCGTACGCCGCCACGATGATCACGGCGACGACGGCCCATCGCAGATGCGTCTCGCGCTTTTCGCCGCGGATGCCGCGCAGGATCAGCCAGCTCAGAACGAAATACTCGGTGAAGTGTCCGGTCTTGCGGATCAGATGGTGGATGTGCTCCAGCGTGTGCATGGCCGCGTGCGGGAAAAGCCAGTGCAGCACGGGAATGATAACGCGGCTGGTGTTTTCGGACGTGAACGCGCCGGTGGAGAATCCCGAAATGACGATGGCCCACGCCAGCGCGGGCCACCAGCGCTTGAGCCAGCGCACTTACTCTAACCGGTAGTTCGGCGCTTCGCGGGTGATGATGACGTCGTGGACGTGGCTTTCGCGCAGACCGGCCTGGGAGATGCGGATGAACTTGGCGCGCTCCTGCAAATCGCGCAGCGTGGCCGCGCCGCAATAGCCCATGCCGCTTCGCAGCCCGCCCACGAGCTGCTCCACAAGACCGGCGAGAGGGCCCTTGTAAGGAACCTGGCCCTCGATTCCTTCGGGCACCGTTTTGCCGCGCTCGGCGCCCTCTTGCGCGTAGCGGTCGGCGGAGCCGGCCTCCATCGCGCCCAGCGAGCCCATGCCGCGGTACGACTTGAACGTGCGGCCCTGATAGAGAATCGTTTCTCCCGGAGATTCCTCAGTGCCGGCGAAAAGGCTGCCGATCATCACGGTGGACGCGCCCGCCGCGATGGCCTTCGTGATGTCCCCGGAGAACTTGATGCCGCCGTCGGCGATCAGCGGCACGCCGGAGCCTTCCGCTGCGCGCGCCGATTCGGCGATGGCCGTGATCTGCGGCACGCCCGCGCCGGTGACGACGCGCGTGGTACAGATCGAGCCGGGGCCGATGCCGATCTTCAGTCCGTCGATGCCGAGCGCGATCAGATCGCGCGTCGCTTCGGCGGTGGCCACGTTGCCGGCCACGAGCTGCATCTCCGGCAGGCGGTGCTTCACGGCGCGGATGGCGTCCATCACGCGCGTGGTGTGGCCGTGCGCGGTGTCGATGGCGAGCACGTCGGCCTTCTCGTTGGCCATTTCGACGGCGCGTTCCAGAAAATCTCCCGTCGCGCCGATCGCCGCGCCCACGCGCAGGCGGCCCTGCTCGTCTTTCGTCGCGCTGGGGAATTCCAGCTTCTTCTGGATGTCCTTGACGGTGATGAGGCCCTTGAGGTTGAAGTCCTTGTCGACGACCAGCAGCTTTTCGATGCGGTGCTTCTGGAGGATTTTTTCCGCCTCATCGAGCGTCGTTCCCACCGGCACGGTGACCAGATTTTCCTTCGTCATCACGTTGTTCACCGGCTGGTCCAGATTGCGCTCGAAGCGCAGGTCGCGGTTCGTCAGGATGCCGACGAGCTTTTGTCCGCGCGTGACGGGCAGGCCCGACACTTTGTACTTGTTCATGAACTCCAGCGCCTGCCGCACGGAAATTTCCGGCGCGATCGTGACGGGATCGACGATCATGCCGCTTTCCGAGCGCTTCACGCGGTCCACTTCCTCGGCCTGGCGATCGATGGTCATGTTGCGGTGCACGAACCCGAGCCCGCCCTGGCGCGCGATGGCGATGGCGAGGCGCGAGTCGGTGACGGTGTCCATCGCCGCGGCGACGATCGGAATGTTCAGCGAGATGCGGCGGGCAAGGAACGTGCGCGTATCGGCCTGCGCCGGAATCACCGAGGACTTGCCGGGCAGCAGCAGCACATCGTCGAACGTCAGCCCTTCGGGAATCGCGTGTTCGACCACCCGGTCGCCCGCAACTTCCTCTTTTGTGCTTACGAAAAGCGTCTCTCTAGCCATGCGCTTCCCCCCAGAAAGGGCTCCCAGGTCGACACCCGCCCGCCCACGAGGCAGGGCGAGTCGAGTTCGGGAAACCGGACACGTCCATAAAATCAAAAGCCCAGCGCGGTGCGCCGGGCTGGAAAAAGGTTCCCTGATCGAGAGCAAACTTCATGAATCAATTGATTCTAGGCTCTTGCCTGCGTGAAAGCAAGGCGTGGGAGGAAGGGGCTCCGGTTCCAGCGGCAACGACTGCGCGCCGATTGCGCCGGGAACGGTAAGTGCATACCATCGAACGAGTGAAAGAATTCAAGCCACATCCGGCGCTGCGCAATACGCACCTGATGACGATCGCGGGCTCATTTTTGCGGCGGCGATTTCCGCGATTGCCGGCGAGCACGGCGAGACTTTTTCAGGTTGCTGCGGACACTCAAATGCGCGGCGATTGCCACTGGCAGCCGGAGCCCCAACGGCGTCCGACGCTCCTGCTGCTGCACGGGCTCGAAGGATCGAGCGAATCGAGCTACATGTTCGGCACCGCCGAGAAAGCATACGCGGCCGGATTCAACGTCGTGCGGCTGAACCAGCGGAACTGCGGCGGCACGGAGCGGCTGACGCCCACGCTCTACCATTCGGGGCGCAGCGCCGATTTCCGTGCGATCGTGCTGGAGCTGATCGAGCGCGACCGGCTGCCCGAGATATTCATCGCCGGATTTTCGATGGGCGGAAATCTGGTGCTGAAGATGGCGGGCGAATTCGGCGATTCCGTGCCGGATGAACTTCGCGGAATCGCGGCCGTGGCGCCATGCATCGATCTGGCCGCGTGCTGCGACGCGCTGAGCCAGCCGCGCAATTTCCTCTACAACCGGCATTTCGTCCGCCGGCTGAAACGCCGGATGCGCCACAAGGCGGAGATATTTCCAGAAATCTACTCCGCAAACGGATTGATGGCCGAGCTCGCGCGCGTGCGCAACGTGCGCGATTTCGACGAGTCGATCACGGCGAAATTCTGCGGATTCCGCGGCGCGGACGATTACTACGAGCGTTCCAGCGCCATGCATTTTCTGGAGACAATCCGGCGGCCGACGCTGGTCCTGACGGCGCAGGACGACCCATTCGTCCCGTTCCGGATTTTCGAACACGCCGCGCTACGCGAGAACACGAATATCCAACTTGTTGCGCCGCAGCATGGCGGGCATTGCGCGTTCATTTCGGCGGAGGGCTGGGCGGAGCGCTTCTGGGCCGAAGCGCGGATTGTGGATTTCTGCCGGGCGCAGCTGGGAGCAGCCGCCGGGTAGCGTTACTGCAGCTGCTTGACAGCTTCGAGGGCGAGCGCGTGCAAACCGCTGCCGCCGTGCGCGACGTAGTCGACGATCTGCCTGCGCATGCGCGGCTCCCAGAAACTCTTGAAATGGCCCAGAACGCCGGCCACCGCCTCATCGTGCGGATAGCCGGCGAAGAACTGGGCGATCTGGTTCGCCATGTGAACCATGTGAGCTTCTTCCATGCTCAATCGCCCGTGATAGCTTCCTCATCCCGCGAAATCTGCGTGGTGATCTCTCGCGTCTGGCGGTAGTGCTCCTGCCATTCGGAGATGTGCCGCGCGAGCTGCACCTGCACGGCCGTCACCTTGTACTCGGGGCAGTTCGTCGCCCAGTCGGAGTAGTCCGTGGTCACGACGTTCGCGCCGGTCATGGCGTGATGGAACGTGGTGTAGACCACGCCTGGCTGCATGCGCTCGGAGATGCGCGCGGGCAGCGTGATGTCTCCGGCGCGGCTGGCGAGGGAAACCAGGTCGCCATCCTTGATGCCGCGCTGCTCCGCGTCGAACGGGTGGATTTCGAGAACGTCCATATCGTGCCAGACGTTGTTATCCGTGCGGCGCGTCTGCGCGCCCACGTTGTATTGCGAAAGGATGCGGCCGGTGGTCAGGATCAGCGGGAACTTGGACGACGTGCGCTCGTCCGTCGGGATGAATTCCGTGATCATGAACTTGCCCTTGCCGCGGACGAATCCGCCGATGTGCATCACGGGCGTGCCCTCGGGCGCCTTGTCGTTGCACGGCCACTGGATGCTGCCGAGCCGCTCGATCTTCGTGAAGCTCACGCCGGCGAAGGTCGGCGTCAGGCGCGCGATCTCGTCCATGATTTCCGACGGGTGGTTGTAGTGCATCGGGTAACCGAGCGCGTTGGAAAGCGCCATGGTGGCTTCCCAATCGGCCAGACCCGCCATGGGCTCGATCGCTTTGCGGACCAGGCTGATGCGCCGCTCGGCGTTCGTGAAGGTGCCGTCCTTTTCAAGGAACGACGAGCCGGGCAGGAAGACGTGCGCGTAGCTCGCGGTCTCGTTGATGAAGAGGTCCTGGACCACCACGCATTCCATCGCGGCGAGACCGGCCGAGACGTGCTGCGTATTCGGGTCGGACTGGACGATGTCCTCGCCCTGGATGTAGATGCCCTTGAAGGTGCCGTCGACGGCGGCGTCGAGCATGTTGGGGATGCGCAGGCCGGGCTCGGCTTGCAACGGCACGTGCCACGCGTCCTCGAACTGCTTGCGAACGGCCGGATCCGAAACGTGGCGGTAGCCCGGATATTCGTGCGGGAAAGACCCCATATCGCACGAACCCTGCACGTTGTTCTGGCCGCGCAGCGGATTGACGCCCACGCCGTTGCGGCCGATGTTGCCGGTGGCCATGGCGAGGTTGGCCATTCCCATCACCATCGTGGAGCCCTGGCTATGCTCGGTGACGCCGAGGCCGTAGTAGATCGCGCCATTGCCGCCCGTGGCATAGAGGCGCGCCGCCGCGCGGACGTCCGCTGCGGGAACGCCGGTGTGCCGTTCCATTGCTTCGGGTGAGTTGCGCTCCTCGGCGACGAACTTGCGCCATTGCTCGAACGCGGGCAGCTCGCAGCGCTCCTTGATGTAGTCCTCGGCGAGCAGGCCTTCGGTGACGATCACGTGGGCGAGCGAGTTGATCATCGCCACGTTCGTGCCGGGGAGAAGCGGCAGATGATAGTCCGCCTTGATGTGCGGCGTTTTCACCAGATCGATGCGCCGCGGATCGACGATGATCAGCCGCGCGCCCTCGCGCAGGCGGCGCTTCATGTGCGACGCGAACACCGGGTGAGCGTCGGTCGGGTTCGCGCCGATGATCATGACCACGTCGGCTTGATCGACCGAGTCGAAATCCTGGGTGCCGGCGGACGTGCCGAAGGTCGTCTTCAGGCCGTAGCCCGTCGGCGAATGGCAGACGCGCGCGCAGGTGTCGGTGTTGTTGTTGCCGAACGCCGCGCGGATCATCTTCTGCACGAGGTACGTCTCCTCGTTCGTGCAGCGCGATGACGTGATGCCGCCGATGGAATCCTTGCCGTACTTCGCCTGGATGCGCTTGAACTCGCTGGCGGTGTAGTTGATCGCCTCTTCCCAGCTGACTTCACGCCACGGATCGGTGATCTTGGCGCGGATCATGGGCTTCAGGATGCGGTCGCGGTGCGTCGCGTAGCCCCATGCGAAGCGGCCCTTCACGCAGGAGTGGCCGTGATTCGCTTTGCCTTCCTTGTTGGGAATCATGCGGACGACCTGTTCGTCCTTCAACTCGGCGTTGAACGAGCAGCCGACGCCGCAGTAGGCGCACGTCGTCACGACGCTGCGGTTGGGCTCGCCCGCGCTGACGTACGATTTTTCCACCAGGCTGTTCGTCGGGCACGCCTGCACGCACGCGCCGCAGGAAACGCACTCGGATTCGATGAAGGGCTTGTCGCCCGAAGAAACGAACGACGCGAACCCGCGGCCATCGATCGTCAGCGCCAGCGTTCCCTGCACTTCGTCGCAAGCGCGCACGCAGCGCGAGCAGACGATGCATTTGGCCGGGTCGAAGCTGAAGTAGGGATTCGATTCGTCTTTCTCGGCATGCTGGTGATTCTTGCCGTTGCGGCCGTAGCGGACATCCTTCAAGCCGACTGCGGTGATCATGCGCTGGAATTCGGTCTCGCCGCTCGCCGCGTTTTCAAACATGTCGCGCGGGTAGTCGGAGGCGTACAGCTCCATCACGCCGAGCCGCAACTTGGAAAGCTTCGGCGACTGCGTGCGCACTTTCATTCCCTGTTCGACGGGCGTGGTGCAGGATGCGGGCGTGCCGCGGCGGCCTTCGACTTCAACCAGACAGAGCCGGCACGAGCCGAAGGGCTCAAGATTGTCGCTGGCGCAGAGCTTCGGCACCATCACGCCGGCTTCGGCGGCGGCGCGCATCACGGACGTGCCCGCGGGCACGGTGACAGGCTTGCCGTCGACCTCCAGCTGCACGAGCGTATCGGACACTTTCTTCGGAGTGCCGTAATCGATCTCTCGAATCAGCGCCATGACTGTGTCTCCCGATTCTGAACGGCGCCGCGCCCAGGTGGCGGCGGAGCCGGTTTATCGAAATCTTCCGGAAAATGGCGGATCGCGCTCTGCACCGGAAAGGGAATCAGTCCGCCCAGCGCGCACAGCGAGCCATCCGTCAGCACTTCGCACAAATCGCTCAGCAAGACCATGTTCTTCGCGCGGTCTTCGTTGGCGATGATCCTGTCGATCACTTCCACGCCGCGCGTCGATCCCACGCGGCAGGGCGTGCACTTGCCGCAGCTTTCCACGGCGCAGAATTCCATCGCGAAACGAGCCTGCTTCGCCAGATCGACGGTGTCGTCGAACACGACGATGCCGCCATGGCCGAGCATGCCCTTGCGTTCGGCGAACGCCTCGTAGTCCAGCGGCGTGTCCAGCAGCGACTCCGGGAAATAAGCTCCCAGCGGTCCGCCCACCTGCACCGCGCGCAAGGGACGGCCGGAGGCCGTGCCGCCGCCGAAATTATAGATCGCATCGCGCAGGCTGAGGCCAAATGCTTTTTCGACCAGGCCGCCATGCTTGATGTTGCCGGCCAGCTGAATCGTCAGCGTGCCGCGCGACTTGCCCATGCCGAAGTCGCGGTAGTATTCGCCGCCCTTGTCCAAGATGATCGGCACGGTGGCCAGCGAAATCACGTTGTTGACGACGGTCGGCTTGCCGAAGAGCCCCTTGATCGCGGGCAAGGGCGGCTTGAAGCGGATCTGGCCGCGCTTGCCTTCGAGGCTCTCCAGCAGCGACGTTTCTTCGCCGCAGATATAGGCTCCCGCCCCGAGCCGCACCTCGAGATCGAATCGCTTGCCGCTGCCGGCGACGTTCGCGCCGAGATAGCCTTTGTCGTAGCCGATCGCGATCGCGCGCCGAAGCGTACGAAACGCGTGCGGGTATTCGGAGCGCAGGTAGATATAGCCGCCCGTCGCGCCCACGGCGATCGCCGCGATGGTCATGCCTTCGATCAGGACGAAGGGATCGCCCTCCATGATCATGCGGTCGGCGTAGGTGCCGCTGTCACCCTCATCGGCATTGCATACAATGTACTTTTTGTCGGACGGCGCTTGCAGCACCGTCCGCCACTTGATTCCGGTGGGAAACCCGGCGCCGCCGCGTCCGCGCAAACCGGACTTGATCACTTCCTCGACGATCGCCTCGGGCGTCATCTTAAGCGCGCGTTCGAGGCCGCGGTATCCGCCGTGGCCCACGTAATCGGAAAGCGAAAGAGGATCGGTGACGCCGCAGCGCGCAAAGGTCAGCCGCTCCTGCCGCTTCAAGAACGGGATCTCCTCGGTGGGGCCGAGATACAGCTCGTGAGACTTTCCTTCCAGCATTCCGGCATCGAGCAGTCCCGCGAGCGCGGCCACCGGCACGGGTCCGTAGGCGACGCGTCCGCGCGGCGTCTCCACTTCGACGAGCGGCTCAAGCCAGAACATTCCGCGCGAACCGTTGCGGACCAACTCGACATCGAGATGCCGCCGCGTAATCTCCTTGTTCATCGCCATCGCCAGGGCATCGGCGCCGACCGATACGGCCGCCGCGTCGCACGGGATGTAGACCTTCACGCTCATGCGTGCCTCTGCGCGTTGTCGATCAGGGAATCGGCCACGTCGGCCGAAACGCGGCCGTAAAGCTTGCCGTCGAGCATCACCGCCGGAGAGAGCGCGCAATTTCCCAGGCAGTACACCGGTTCGAGCGTGAACAACTGATCTTCCGTCGTTCCGCCGAGCTTCGCACCCAAACGGTTTTCGACGTGCCGGATCGTATTTTCGCAGCCCATCGACTGGCAGGCTTCGGCGCGGCACATCTTCAGGACGTGCTTGCCGTGCGGAGTGTAGCGAAAATCGTGATAGAAGCTGATTACGCCGTGAACTTCAGCGTGCGATAGATTCAGGGCGTCGGCGATGAGGGGAACTGCCGTCTTGTCGATGTATCCAAACTCATCCTGCAATGCATGCAGAATCGGCAGCAGGGCACCGGGGAGTTGCGCCAGTTCGTGGATGCGGGTTCGCGCGCGTTCAGCGTCCCATTCCTGCGTCTTGCTCATCCGATCCCACCTCTAACTTCCTCGGAATCAGCCACATCCAGTCCGGCGGCTGCGGCACCGACGGAACTCAGCGAAATATTTTAGCACACAGATGCGGCCCAGGGGACCAGTTTTTCGGACCGGGCCGGCGCCGCGTCGCCGTGGGACTTCCCCGCGCAACACGGTTGCTTCAGGAACGAAACGAGCCGCAACATGGACCTGCTAAACAATCCGAACGCGGGCAGCTATCGATCCGGTTCCGCGCATCGAATTGTTCATGCGCGCGGCGCAGACACGCAACGCACACGGTCAACCTGGCACCCCAGCCCGATGGCGACCCATAGGTAACTCGTTCTCTCTCATTATTGAATTTTGAATAGACACTTTGGCCTGCTCTCGTTCAAATTAGTGGTGCGGGTCAGAGCAGCGAAAGCACTGGGGGATAGGCGATGAGACACACCGCAGTTCTGCTTGGGGCCATCCTTGTTGTCGCTTGGGGATCTCGCGCGCAGGTCAATCCTAACTACTCGCTGCCGGAGGTGTCTTCGGCTCAAAGCGCGGCTCCGGCCTCCGCGCAAGAGGTTTCGCCGACTTTTGCCCTCGCGACGCCGCCGGCGTTTGGCGCGGCGGAAGCGCCGCGCGCCGCTGCCTCTTCATCGAGCGACTCAGATTCCGCGCAGCAGGTGCCGAGCGTTTACGGCGTCTTTCAGAATTACAACTGGCAGCTCTACGGCGGCTACTCCTTCATTCGGCTCTATATTTCGAAGAAGCCCAGCTACGTGGAAAACATGAACGGCCTCGATATCGGGTTGGTCTACTACCCGAAGGGCTGGTGGATCGGCCTCGACGGCGACTTCGTGGGTGAATTCGGCACGCTGATTGGAGACAGTTCCCGATACGCTCTGGGTTTGGGCGGACCGCGTTTCCGCTGGTCGGCGCCCCGCGGACTTGAGATTTGGGGCCACGGCATGGTCGGCGGCGCCCATTTGACGCCGCGAACGGCGCTCGGGAACATGGACGCGTTCGCCTACGAGGTTGGCGGCGGAGTAGACGTCGGCGCGCACCATCGGCGCATTTCATACCGGCTCGAAGCCGATATGGTGGGATCGCGCTTTTTCGGCACTTACCAGTACAGCCCGAGAGTCACGGCGGGCGTCGTCTTCAAATACTAGCGAGCCCGCTCCCCCCTCGCCACGCACGCGCCCGCGCGTCTACTTGCGCAATGCGGATCGCGCGATGAACCTTCCCAGTTGCATGTGCGCTTCGGTCAGTCCCATCAGCCAGGTGGCGGCGAAATAGGCCAGCCCATAGGGAACCAGCACCAAAATCGCGACCAGCACGTGCGAGTGCCGGCCGACGTAGTGATCGATCGCCCAGCCGATTCCCGATCCGATCATGGCCGCACTCCACAGCTTGAGCAAGTATTGTTTCGAAAGGCCTGTGCGGCCGATGCGCCGATTCAGCGTCACGCGCAGCAGCGTGAACTCCACCCACGACGCGATTCCGGCGGAAATCGTCAGACCGGCCACGCCCCATCGCGCATCGACGCCGAGCAGCCGCGGCAGAGGCAGCGCGGAGACGTAGCCGAGGATCGTGGTCAGCGCGACGCGGATGATCGCGAACCACAGCGGCGTGCGCGTGTCGCGCAGCGCGTAGTAGGTGGAAGAATAAAGTCGGCCGAGCGTCGAGGCGAGCAATCCGACCGTGGCGCCGGCGAGCACCCCCCACACGTAGGTCGTATCGGCGCTCTGGAATTTTCCCGTCTGATAGATCGCGCCGACGACGACGTTGCCGAGAAACAGAAACGCCGCCGCAGACGGCACAACGAAGAACGCAATCTGGCGCAGGCCCGCGTCCAGCCGACTGCGCAGCGCCTCCGCGATCTCGCTTTCGCTGCCGATTTCGCCGGACATCTGCGGCAGTTCCGCCGCGGAGACCGACATCCCGAACAAGCTGACAGGCAGCAGATAGAGCGTCTGCGCGTTCGCGAGGGCCGCGAGGCCGCCGACGGGAAGGAAGCTGGCGAGGAATGCGTCCACGAACGCGCTGATCTGCACCACGCCGCGGCTGACGAACACGGGGAAAAAGTTGGTTACGACGGTCCGCACGTTCGGCGCGTGCAATCCGAGCGAAACGCGCAGACCGCCGAGCAGCCGCAGCACCACCGGCAGCTGCGCGCCCACTTGCAATGCGCTTCCCACGACCGATCCCCACGCCAGAATGATGGACAGGTCGTACTGCGTCGACCGGCCGCCCCAGATCCACATCGTGGCGATCATGGCCGCGTTCCAGATCACGCCCGCCGAATAGGAGAGAAAGAATTTACGATGGCTGTTCAGGATTCCGAGGCACCACGCCGAAAGAACCAGCAGCCCGACGCCGGGGAAGAGAATCCGCACCAGCCGGATCGCCAGCGCGCGCCGCTCTCCCTCGAGGCCCGCCGCAATCACGTCGATCAGATACGGCGTGGCGAAGACGCCGACCAGGACGATGACGGCGGTGCTCAGCGTCAGCAGCGCGGCCACGGCTCCGGCCGTGCGGCGCGCCTCTTCCTCATCCTTGCGCGCCAGCAGATTGGCGTAGACGGGGATGAACGACGCGGAGAGCACGCCTTCGCCGAACAGGTTTTGCAGGAAATTCGGAATGCGCAGTGCCACTCGAAATGCGTCCGCCACCGCCGAGAGGCCGAAATAGTGGGCGAAGACGCGGTCGCGGACGAGGCCCGCGATGCGGCTGGCCAGGATTCCCGCCGCCACCAGGAACGCGAACCGCCCGGTCCTGTCCCGCGGCGGATTGTTCGTGCTGGATTCGGTCACAGCAAAAGTGAGAGCGCGGCGCGCATGAATGTGGAGCAATTCATTACAGAATCTGCGGCAGGAGATGTCAACTTCGATTCGCGGCGCTGTGCTCTTCGCGGTGCGGAGCTAGGGTGACGGTTCGAGGATGGGGTGCAAGGTGAGCTGGCCATCGCGCAGCACGTCCAGATCGCGCTGCCAGTCTTTCCTGCCGGGAAACTTCATTTCGATGCGGTGGCTGCCGGTCGCAAGCTGGAGCGTCGCAGGCGTCTGTCCCACGAACTTGCCGTCGATGTAGATCTCCGCGCCCGCCGGCTCGGATTCGATCTTCACGCTTCCGGAGGACGTTTCGCCCGCCGTCTCGTTGCGACGCAGCAGGGTGGTCGAGGCGGGCCGCAGGGGCCCTGCGTTTCCGCTCGTGCCGGCGGCATGGCCCGCGCCGGATGAAACCGGCTCGAGCGTGATGCTGAAATGATCGGAGCGAAGCAGAAAGTAATTCCCGCGGCGGCGGCCCGTGATCGCGACCCATTCGAACGGACCGTCGGTGAGCGTGACGTGTTGCGTCCAATAGCCGTCCATGGAGATTTTCAGAATCATGGCATGGGCCAGACGCTCGCCGAACGCGGTGTGCGTTTTGTGAAAGTACCCGCCGGGATAGTGGGTTTCGTACGGAGTGACGCCTGCTACGGATCCGTCGATTTCGACGGCGGCGCCGGCGGGAGTGCTGGTGATGGTCAGAGTTTCAGCGTGCGCTCGCGGAACCGCCGGCAACAGCGCCAGCAGCGCGAGCGATGCCCATAGACAGGTGCGCCTCGACGGCTGCATCGGAGCCCTCCGAGGAAGTTAGAGCGCGAACGATCACACGTGCGGCTGGGGCTGTCAATCCGATGAAATACGGAGCAGCCGGCGCTACAGATATCTGGCCAGCCAATCGAGAAACGTCTTGTACCAGAATTCGCTGTTCTGCGGCTTCAGGACCCAGTGGCCCTCGTCAGGGAAGACGACCAGCTTCGAAGGCACCCCCTGCCGCTGCAGCGCCGAAAAGAATTCCAGGCTCTGCGTGTACGGCACGCGGTAGTCGAGCTCGCCCGTGATCACCAGCGTCGGGGTCTTGTACTTTGCCAGCGCGCTCGCGTATTGATCGGGCGACCACTTCCTGTAAAGCTCCGGCTTCGCCCAGGGCGGCCCGCCGAACTCCCAGTCCGCGAACCAAAGCTCCTCGGTGGCGTAGCTGCTGACCTCGTCCCAGTCGCTCGCGTGGCTGATCAGGCATTTGAAGCGGCCCGTGTGCGTGGCGAACCAGTTGACCATGTAGCCGCCGAACGATCCACCCGCGGCCGCCATGCGCGTGCCGTCGATGAATGGATATTTGGCCAGCGCCGCGTCCACGCCATTCATCAGGTCGACGTACGCCTTGCCGCCCCAATCGCCGCTGATTTCGCGCACGAATTTCGTGCCGTATCCGGGCGAACCGCGCGGGTTGATCATCAGCGCCACGTAGCCGGGCGCGATCATCACCTGCGGATTCCAGCGATAGCCCCACGAATCCTCCCACGGCACTTGCGGGCCGCCATGAACGATCAGCAGCAACGGATACTTCTTCGTGGGATCGAAATGCGGCGGGCGCAGCAACATTCCCTGCACTTGCGTGCCGCCCGCTCCTGCGAACCACAGCGACTCCGGCTGCGGCAGATCGAGCTGCGCCAGCAGCGCGCTGTTTTGATGCGTGATCTGCCGGACGTTCGCGCCGTCCGAATTCGCGGCGAACACTTCGGCGGGCATCGCCAGGCTCGTGCGCGTGAATACCAGCGTGCGGCCGTCGGCACTCACGCCGAAATCGCCGTTCGAGCTGTTGGCGAGCACGGGCTTCGGCGCAGTGCCCGGAGCGACGGCGACCGCGTACATTGGGTCCTCGAACTTTTCTTCCGTCTCGAAATAGATCGTGCCGCTGTCGGGCGACCAGGCAAACGTCTCGACGTTGGCGTCGAAATCCTCGGTGCGGTTGGCGATGCGGCCGGTCTTGCGGTCGTAGAGCATCAGCCGCCAGCGGTCGCTTTCATATCCCGGCTGGAATTGCGCGCGGTACGCGATCCACTTTCCGTCGGGCGAGTAGATCGGCCCCCAGTCGTTGCCCGGATTCGTGGTGATGCGCTTGGGCGCGGCGGCGCCGCCGACGGGAACGAGGAAGACGTCGCCGTTTGTGCTCGTCGCTTCGTCCTTGTCCGTATTCGCGGTGAAGGCAAGCTCCGCGCTATCGGGCGAAAACGAGATCGCCTCGGGATCGCCCAGGCTGAAGGGAGGCACATCGTAATCCGCGCCCGGCGTCAGATCGCGCGCCGCGCCGCCCTCCGCCGCGACGACGAAAAGGTGGCTTCGCCTGCCGTCCGACCAGGCGTTCCAATGGCGGTAGAGCAATTTTTCGGCGACGTGCGCTTTCACCTTGCTTTTTTCCGCCGCAGCGTCGCGCGCCGAGTTGCAGGCGTCGTCCGCGCAGTCCGGGTAGACGGCGGACACGAACGCGATCCATTTTCCGTCCGGCGACCACAGCTGATTGTCCGCGCCGGTCGAAAGCGACGTGACGCGCGCGGGCTCGCCTCCTGCTACCGGAACGGCGTAGACCTGCGCCTCGCCATCGCGCGAGGAAAGAACCGCAACGCGCTTGCCGTCCGGCGACCAGCGCGGCCGGTCCGATTTGCCGTCGTGCGTCAGTTGGCGCGCGTCGCCGCCTGAAATCGAGACGATCCAGATATCGCGCGTCAAATGATTCGCGTCGTAATCCGGCGTCGCGACGGCATATGCGACCCACTGGCCGTCGGGCGAAATCTGCGGGTCGGATATCCGGTGCATCGAAACCAGGTCCTTGAACGTGATGGCGCGCTTCTGATTCGTTTGCGCGCCTGCCGCGAACGCCAGCGCCAGTCCGGCGATCCCAGTGGCAACACTGCGAAGAGTGATTTTCATGCGGCCTCCCTCCGACGCCCGCTAGGGCCTGCGCGTGCCGAGCAGTACGAATCCCGCTCCCGCGATCATCACCACGGCGCTCAGAATTCCAGGAATTTGCACGATTCGCTGCGTTTCGATTTCGAATGTGTGGCCGAGCGTCTCGACGTCCGTCCGGTGCGCCGGCATCTTCACGCTGGGATGGATCAGAGCGGCCAGCCCGAGCAGAACGAGAACGGCTCCGATCAGCGTGACCGGATTCTTCATGTGCGAAGCCTCGTCACGGCGCCTGTGACTTCAGGATCTCGCTCAGGAAATCGGGATGATTTTCGTCGCGGACCAGATGCGGATAGCGCAGGCCGCCGTGATAATCCACCCCATAGGTCTGCACCTGCGGGCCGTTCGCGACGATCAATTCTATCGGCGCGCTCTCGGTCTTGGCGGCTTCGATCGCGTCCTTGATTACCTCGGGCGAGAACTGCAGTCCATTGACCGCCGTGACCTTCATCTCCGGACCGATCCCGGCATTGAACGCGGGTCCGCCGTAGCGCACGTCGATCACGCGGCCCGATTGGTCGAGCGTCAGGCCGACGGAAGACATCAGATAGACGCGGCTCCGAATCCCTTCGCGAACGTCGACGATTTCGTTCGGCCGGTCGTTGTAGACGACCTTCCAGCCGCTGTCTTCGATCGCCTCGTCCGGCGTCTTGGCGGACACGGAATCGAGGCGCTTTCGCAGGAAAGCCGCCCAATCGTACGGCGCAACGCGATTCAGCCCCGCCACTACGTCATCGAACGTGTACGTTTTCAAATCCGGCTGGCCGCTTGTGCCGCCATAAAACAGGCGGCAGAAATCGTTCATCGACTTCTGATCGTTCGTCAGCCGGCGCAGCGTCGCATCCACATCGAGCCAGATGAACTCGCTTTCCTCGTAGAAGTCGACGGGGCGGCGCCAGTTTTCCCACGTGTCGTCCGCGTCGTAGAGAAAGACGGCTGCATCGGCGGTATCCTGCAGCGGCCGCCATTCGCGTCCGGGTTCATCGTCGAGCGTTTCGGCCAGGCGCGCAATTTCTTCGCGCGATTGCTGCGGGTTGCGCAATCCGCTGCGTCCGGTGAGCACCTCGCCCAGGTACTCCGTCAAGCCTTCGTAGACCCACAGCAGATCGTCCTTCATAGGCTGGTGGTAATCGGGGCTGATCAGGCCTTCGGGGCGGCGATATTTTCCGTTCCAGGAATGGACGTATTCGTGCGGCAGCAGTCCCGAAAACGAGATGCGTCCCGACTCGTCGATCAGGCTCCGCTCTCTCGCGCGATCGTCGCTCGACTCGTGGTGTTCGAGCCCGAAATGCGCCACTTCGTCGCTCAGCGTGACGAGAAAGTGGTAGTCGCGATAGTGGCGCGACCCGAAGAGCGCTCCCGCCTCGGCCACCAGCTGGCGAAAGTGCGCCTGCATTTCCGGCGTCATCGCCAGGGCCGCCTGGCTGTCGGCCGCGATATCCATTTCGTGATCGGGCGTCTTGCCCGGCGTCAGGTCGATCGCGCGGAAATAGCGGCCGGTGAGCACGGGCGAATCGATCAGCGTTTCAAGCGACACGTCGCCGAAGTACACCGTCTCGCCGCTCTGTTTCGCCACCGGCAGCGCCGTGCCGAACTTCCAGTGGGCGGGCAGGCGCAGCGTCGGGACACACGTCAGATTGGCGGCGTCGTAGCCCTTCGGGTAGAGCACCATCTGATTCCAGCTGACAAGATTCAGATAGGCCGTTGCGGACGCTCCGGCCGAATAGCCGGATGCCGGCGCCGAGAGAAGAAAATCGAAATCGATCTCGAGCGTGCTCGCTCCCTGCGGGATGTCCAGATGAAAGGCGAACATGTCCAGCAGGTCGCGCCGCCAGGCGATCGGCTTGCCTCCGATGGTGAATTTCAGCCCGGCCATATTGGCGATCGGGCCGTCGGGCATGTGTTCGCCAGGAATCCATTCCGGGTAATAGAGGACGAGCGGACCCGGCTGCACGGGCATTTGCAGGTGCGTGTGCACGATTTTCTGCGGGGCGCGCGTTTCGTCCACATCCACGTGAATGGGGCCCGGCGCGGCCTCCGCCGAAACCTGAGCGCCCGCCGCCAGAATCGCCGCTGCGAGCAGCGCCAGCTGGATCACACGCCTGCCGAGTGTCTTTCTCATCTGCTCCTCTGGGTTGGATCGGTTGGGAGCCTGCCGGTTTTCGGTGCGAATTGCACTGGACGGAGCCACCCGCCGAAGAGTTCACCGCGTCTATCTTACGGATACCGGAGCCGGAGTGCAAAGAGCCTCGCCACCGTCGCTTGCGTCCTGCCTGCCCGCGGCTCTGCACGGCGGGAGCACTTTGGGCCTCCCATCCGTCCGATGCCACGCTTTGCTGAAGACGCCTGCGGCCCCCCCAAGGGTACACGAACAGGAGGGTTTTGCGCGGCTTGCGCTGCGGGTGGTAGAATGAAGTATCCATCGGGGGCGACACGGTTTCGACGGAAGCTGTCGCGGCTCGAAGGCATGCCGGGGCTCACTCGCCCGCAACAGGGTGAAACTAATCAACTGGCAACTCCCAGTTGGCTCTCGCTGCCTAACCAAAAGTAGGTAGCGCGTCTCCCCAAGCGTCGCCTGCGCGCTTGGGATGAGGCGTCACACAGTAGGCTGGCCGTCGCGCTTCGGTCCGGAGCGCGCCGGCGAGATCAATCGGACTAGCCGGCGGCGCGTCTTGCCCGCTCTGAGTTCCGTCGGCGAAACCATTGGAACGGGATAAGCATGTAGTCTTCGGGTGGCAAGGCTTCTCGGACGGGGGTTCGACTCCCCCCGCCTCCATTGTAGTATTTCAGAAGCATAAGCTTGCGGACGTTCTGGGAATGAATTTCGGCCAGGCATGCTCTGGAACAGCGGATCTTCTAACTGGCGTTGAGGCACACCTGACAAGTGTCGGCCTCGGGGAACACTCGAGTACAGAATGTTGCCGAGCGTCGCGGAACACCGTTGATCGGCCCTGGTGTTTTTGATCCCCCTCAAGAGTTATTCTCCGGCAAAATCTAGTACCTCAGAAAAGGAGATTCACGCCATACAGACGGGTATTGGCCGAAGCCCGAACTGAAAAAGCGCCGGACTCGGAATGGTGACGATGATGCTAACGCGGGCCGGCCTCATCCTCCGTCCCCAGCGTGCAACTTCATCCTCTCATTGTTTTTCGATCGTGGTGATTTTGGCCGGAATCTCGCCCACCGTATCGCCTTCGTCAAAGAAGAAGATACGGTTCCCGTTCGTAATGGCCACTGTATTGGAGCCCACAGTGCCCCTGCCATCCGCATTGAAGCTGAAGGCGGCTCCGCCGAAATTCTGGCTCTCGGAAAGCCCTGCCGGAGATTCACCGTTCGGCGGGTTGTTTTCATAGAACGTGCCGGCCAGGCTTCCCGACGAAGAAGCGGCAATAACCCCCACTCGATACCCCACGGTTGCGTCTCCAGGATCTTCACCGGCGAAAAAGTAATTTCCGGCCAGTCCCGCGGTTGTGAACGTCCCACTGGACGCCTCGGCGAAACCGAAACTTCCACTCGGATCCGTACCCACGACGAAGGCCGAAATTGGTTCCGTCGTGGCGGTCGGTGCGGCAAGGTAAAGGATTGGGGGATGGTTTCCCAATCCTGCTCCGGCGAGAGTCACGCGCCCCGACGCCGACGCCACCGAGTACGTGCCGCTTCGAGCGTTGCCTGAGACGCTGGTGAGGCCTTCCTCATACTCGTAGTCATTCCCGGTAATCGTTCCCGCCGAGAAGTCGTAAAGTCCCAGAAGGACTCCAGCCTTCCCGCTGTCGATTCCCGTTTCATGCACGACGAAATTGCCGCTTAGCGACGAGTCTGAAAAAGATCCGGGCGCGCCTGTGGCGACCATTCGCCCGATGACGTCCAGGTCCATTGGCGCAACCAGGTCAGTGGAGATGAAGAGATACTCACTGGGGTTGACCTGGTACGCTGCGTAGTGCAACGTGACGGTCGCGCTGCCGACAGTGTAGTTTTCTATGACGGTCGAACGTCCCGCTATCGAATCGGGCGTGCTGAAGGAACCGTTGCTGCCCGATTTCCCCAAAACCGGCCCCGCAACTCCGAAATTCAGATTTCCGGCGTCGCTGAAGTCGGCGCTAAGGTTGCTGATGGCTCCCGTACTGCTGAGCGTAAGGTACCCAGCCTCGGAGGACGCCTTGAAACCCGTGTCGAATCCATTCGCTCCGAACGCCAAGTTCTGCGAGCCTGACCCAAATCCGAAGGGCGTGGTCTGAAGTAACATGATCCCGGCGTTGAACTCGCCCGCGGCCGGGTCGAACTCGATGACGCGACCGCTGGTGTAGATGCCGCTGCCATTTTTCTTACCAAGTGAGATGAGGTACGTTGTTTTGAAAGTCGTTCCGGCCAGCGCTAACGCATAGCAAGCTATGTCGCCGGAGCCGCTTGGATCTTTTCCAACAGTGTACAGGGTAGCGGCATTCTGATCGGTTGAGGCTAGGTTCGCAGTCCCAACATTGCCGGTGCCGCTATCGTTCACGTCTGCTTCTCCGGTGACGCCGCCGCCGAGGTCGGCGAGATGCCCGTGACCGTCGAAGTCCGCGGAAAATAGCACAGTGGCTGGAGTGATTCCCGGCCACTCTTGAGTGAGGAACGCGTAATGGCCATTGAGAGCCGATTCGTCTCCTGTGGGTTTGTCCGCACAGCCCGCCTGCGCGGTCTGGTTTACGATCACCACCGCCGAAACCTTGGGGCTCGGAGCGTCGTGCGCGGTCGCGGTGATGGTTACCGTACCGCCGGTCGGGACTGCGGAGGGCGCGGTAAAGGTCGTCGCGGCTCCGCTTGCGGTATGAGTGGAAGTGAACGACCCGCACTGCGTGCTTCCGCAAGTAACGGTCCAGTCCACGCCACCCGCAGGATTATTCGGATCTCCGGCGACAGTCGCCGCGACACTGAACGATCCGCTTTGGACGCTTCTCGACGGTACCGTCGACATAAAAGCGATGCTTTCCGTGCTCACCACGATCGAGAAGCCTGGGACGGTCGTTTGTTGGCCAATACCATCGGTAAGCGTCACGCTGAAGTTTAGAGTCGTCGCCGTGGTCGGAGTCCCGGAAATGGCGCCTGTCGCAGCATTGAGCGAAAGCCCATCGCTAAGCGCGGGCGTGGTGCTCCAGCTAAGAGTTCCTGCGCCCGATCCTTGCAGCGTGAAACTGTACGCGATATTAACCGTCGCCGACGGCAGCAGGGCTGGAGTGGTGTTGATAACCGGAGGCGCTGGATTGTTGACCGTGATGTTGAACGCCGTCGCAGCAGAAGCTTGGCCGAACGAGTCGTGTGCGGTCAACGTGAGGGCCACGGTCGTCTTCGATGTCGGCGTACCTGAAACGGCGCCTGTCGCCGCATTGAGCGACAGTCCGTCGGCGGGCAACCCGGTGCTTGTCCAGGTGATAGTTCCCCCGCCGCTGGCGTGAAACGTGAAGGAGTAGGCCGTGTCAACCGTGGCGGCTGTGACCTGCGATTGCGTGGTGGTAATTGTCGGCGCTGGCGGATTGTTGACCGTGATGGTGAAGGGCGTCGCGGCGGAGGATTGTCCGTACGTGTCGCTCACCGTCAGCATGATGTTGATGGACTGCTGTGATGACGGCGTGCCGGACACCACGCCCGTGCTTGCCGCGAGCGACAATCCGTCGGCGGGCAGGCCGGTAGCTGCCCAGGTGAGCGTTCCAGTGCCCGAAGCGTGGAACGTAAAGCTGTAAGCGCTGGCAGCCGTTCCCGGCGCTGCGGTCACTTGCGCTTGTGTTGTGGTAATCGCCGGCGCGGGCGGATTGGCCACGGTGATCGTGAGCGATGCCGTAGTGAACGATTTCGCGCCCGCGGCGCTGGAATCCTTCACGGTGACTGTAAACGTGACCGTCCCTTTCGAAGTGGGAGTGCCGCCGATAGCCCCCGTGTTCGCGTTAATCGAAAGACCATCGCTGAGCCCCGTGGCGCTCCAGGTGAGCGTGCCTGCCCCGCCCGATGCCGCAAAGGTGAAGGCGAAGCTCTGTCCGGCGACCGCAGCCGTGCCGCTCAGTTGCGCTTGGGTTGTAGTGACGGTGGGCGCATTGGTAACAGTGACGGTAACCGCCTGAGATACCTTGGTGTCCTTGACGGAAGTTGCGGTGATCGTAGCCATGCCCGCCGCTCCAGTAGCGTTGAAGGTGACAGAAGTGGTCGTCGCGCTCGCCAGTGTTGTGCAAGCCGCGCCCGAACAGGTCCAGGTTACGCCGGCGCCGCCGTCATTCGTGGTCGTGGCGTTTATGGCGATGCTCTGACCCTGGTCAATGACCAAAGTCGCTCCACCCGGAAAGGTGATCTGCACCGGTCCCGCACCGCCGCCGCAACCCGAGAGGATAGCCGCCGATACGATCGTCAGCCAGAGGAAGACCGAGCAAGTCATACGAACATGACCAAAAGACCAGATCGCAACTTCGTATCTCATTCGGTTATCCCCTTCGCGTGGTTTGTTTGGGCGCACGCTCGCGGCACTTGCGCTCGCATTGGACTGCGGCCAAGAGCGTCATTCGAGTCCACTTCTTCATGGTGATTCTTCGTTGCCTCGCGGATCTCGCACGATCTCACTCGATACGAAGCCAAGTCGCGCGACGGCGCACTATCACAGCGGCTTGGCGAGAACGTCAATGGAAGGCAGACTTCGCGATCGTGGAATGTTTGTCCTTTGCTAACTGATTGAAAGCAAAGGATGACTCGTAGTAACATCCCCGCTCACGTCAGTCCCCACGGCCTGCACCATCAAGCCCGGATGAACAGTTGGAGCCCTTTGATGGACGAACCAATCTCGGGTAATTCCCATCGCAACGGCGAACGCGTCGTGCACTTTGGCGCGTTCGACGTGAACCTGGGCGCCGGCGAGTTGCGCAACGGCGGGCTCAAAATCAAGCTCCACGGGCAACCCTTTAGTGTTCTCGAGGCTTTGTTGGAACGGCCGGGTGAAGTCGTCACCCGAGAAGAGCTCAAGCAGAAACTGTGGACGGACGAGACGTTCGTTGATTTCGAGCACGGTCTGAACAAGGCCATTAACAAAATCCGAGAAGCTCTTGGGGATTCGGCGGAGAACTCGCGATTCGTCGAAACGCTGCCGCGCCGCGGCTATCGCTTCATTGCGCCTGTCGTTTCGAACGGGAACGTTTCCGCACCGGTTGACCCGGTTAAGAGCCTGCCGCGTTGGCGTCGCGTCTTGCCTTGGAGCGTAGCGGTCTTTGCGATCTCGACTCTAGCGATCTTTCTGGTGTGGCACTTCACTCTGGAGACTGGGACACCCCAAATCCTCGGTCCCCTCACTCGCACGGAAATTGATCTTCCGAAGAACGCGCAACTGGCCATTGGCACGCGAGTTCCCCTGGAGGGTTTTGACAATTCCGCCGTCACCTTCTCGCGGGATGGACGTTATCTGGCTTACGTGGGCCAATCGGGTTCCGGGAATGTGATCTACCTGCGCGAAATGGCAGGCTCGGCCGTTCGGCCCGTGGCTGGCACGGAAGGCGCAATCTATGCGTTCTTCTCACCTGACAACCGCTGGCTTGGCTTCCTAACCGACGACAAAGTCAAGAAGGTGCCGCTGGATGGGGGCGCTCCCGCGACTCTGTGCGATGCGCACGCGCCTGTCAACGCCACCTGGACCCCAGACGACTGGATCTATTTCGGTGCGGATGAGGGCAGGATCCTCAAGCGCGTGTCCGCCTCTGGGGGTACGGCGCAACAGGTGGGGCCACAAACGAAACTGGGAGAGGTGCTTCCAACCTTTTCCAAACCTGACCAAGAAGTCAGCCAGGTATTTCCCGACGGGAAGTCTGCTCTGGTAACCTGGCGCTCGGGGGGAATTAGCTGCGACTACGCGGACGTGATTCTTGTTTCTCTCGTGACCTTTGAAGCGAAAATACTCATCCACTCTGGATATGCCGCGCGCTATGTTGCTCCAAATCACTTGCTATTCGCCCGGAGTGGCGGCCTCTATGCCGTGCGCTTCGATCCCGTTCGAGAGCAAATCCAAGGCGATCCGTTTCTCATATCGTCCGGGGTCAGCATGGAATCGTTTTTCGGGCAGGCACATTTCGGGGCGTCCGATAACGGCTTGGTGGCGTACGTGCCGGGCGGCGACCGCGCGATTGGGCGGCTCGCCTGGATTGATCGCCAGGGTCACACCGAATTCCTGCCCCCTCCGCCGGGGCACTACGGCGCCGTCGACCTCTCACCGAAAGGAGATCGTCTGGCTGTACATATGGCGGACGCCACGGATTACGTCTGGCTCTACGACCTGACACGCAACGAAGGACGCAGGCTTACGGGGGAGGAACAGAGCGGGTGGCCGATTTGGAATCCCGATGGCGCCACGCTAACGTTCTCCAGTTGGGAGACGCGCGACCACGGCTGGAAGATTCTGGCGCTACCAGCCGACGGCGGGTCCCCTCAAGCGGTCCTGTCTGCCACCCACCATGTGTTGGTAGCCTCACGATGGTCACCCGATGGCAAGGCTCTCGCACTACTGCAGCCGGGGCCTTTCATCATGCGTAACGGCAAGGAGGATGGAACTGCGAAGCTGCCTGATGATGCCATATATCCGGACTTTTCTCCCGACGGCCGTTGGATCGCATACAGCTCATCCCACTCAGGACGATGGGAGGTCTTTGTTCAGTCTTTTCCTGGCGGCGAAACGGTCCGCCAGATCTCTACGGACGGTGGGATCGAGGTGCGTTGGTGCCGCTGCGGTCAGTTATTCTGGCGCAACGGAAACCATTGGATGTCAACTGCCATCCGGACACAGCCCAAACTAAGCTGGGATCCCCCGCGTCCATCCTTTCAAACCGACTTCATAGATACGCCCAACATGTCCTACGCGTTGTCTCCGGACGGCAGGCGATTGCTCGTTGTCAAGCGCTCGGATCCGGACGAACGTTCGCGCATCATGGTGATGACGAACTGGGAGCAACAGGGTGAAACTAATCAACTGGCAACTCCCAGTTGGCTCTCGCTGCCTAACCAAAAGTAGGTAGCGCGTCTCCCCAAGCGTCGCCTGCGCGCTTGGGATGAGGCGTCACACAGTAGG